>DASRFB010000064.1:0-55127 GCA_035651815.1 Burkholderiales bacterium
CCGCCCTCGGGATCGAACGGGCAGTCGCTCGCGAACACCACCTTGTCGACGCCGAAGAAGTCCAGGCCGCAGCGCAGCGCCGACGCCGAGCCGCCGAGCACCGTGTCGGCGTAGAACATCTTGAAGTACTCGATCGGCTTCTTCTTCATCGACGCGAGCAGCTCCTCGTAATTCTCGTCGGCGCTGCGGCTGCCGAGCTGCGCCCACAGCGTCTCGGCGCGGCCGGCGAAGAACGGGATCATCGCGCCGCAATGGTGCGTGATCAGGCGCATCGTCGGCAGGCGCTCGAAGAAGCCCGAGAACACCATGCGCGACATCGCGACGCTGGTCTCGAACGGCCAGCCGAGCACCTGCCAGATCTCGTACTTCGATTTCGGCTCGTTGACGTAGTCGGCGCGCGTCGCCGGTCGCGCCGGGTGCATCCAGATGGGCAGGTCGTGCTTCGTCGTGACGCGCTCGAACACGGGGAAATACTCGGCGTCGTCGAGCGGCTTGCCGTTCACGCTGGTCGCGATCTGGACTCCGCGCGCACCGAGCTTGCCGATCGCGCGGTCCATCTCCTCGAGCGCCGCCGGGACGTTGTTCATCGGCAGCGAGGCGACGAACGCGGGGAATTTATCGGGCCACTTCGCCACCATGTCGGCCATGCCGTCGTTGGCGATGCGCGCGAGCTCGGGCGAGAGCTCGGGCCCGCCGACGAGCTCGGGCGAGGGCAGCGACAGCGTCAGCACCTGCTGCACGTCGGGAAACTTGTCGTCCAGCATCTTCACGCGCGCCTCGATGTCCCAGAGCATGCGCAGGCCGGTCATGCGCTTGACGATGCCGGGGTCCCTGGAGTTCTGCTTCATCATTTCCAGGTACTTCTGCGGCATGACGTGGTTGTAGATGTCGATCTTGCGTTCCACGGAGTCCTCTCTCGGCTGGATCGATTTGGGCGTAGCATAACCCAATCACCATGCCCGACTACCGCATCGAGCGCGACACCTTCGGCGAGATCCGAGTTCCCGCCGACCGGCTCTGGGGCGCGCAGACGCAGCGCTCGCTCGAGAACTTCCGCATCTCCGGCGAGCGCATGCCGATCGAGCTGATCCGCGCGCTGGCGAAAGTGAAGCGCGCCTGCGCGGCGGTGAACCGCGACCTCGGGGCGCTGGACGCGAAGAAGGCCGACGCCATCGTCGCCGCCGCCGACGAGGTGCTCGCCGGCAGGCACGACGCCGAGTTCCCGCTGGTCGTCTGGCAGACCGGCTCGGGCACGCAGACCAACATGAACATGAACGAGGTGCTCGCCAACCGCGCGAGCGAGCTGCTCGGCGGCGAGCGCGGCGAGCAGCGCCTCGTCCATCCCAACGACGACGTGAACAAGGGCCAGTCGTCGAACGACGTCTTTCCCACGGCGATGCACGTCGCCGCGGTCGAGGCGCTGCACGCTCGCGTGATCCCGTCGGTGCGCGCGCTGCGCGAGACGCTCGCGGCGAAATCCGCCGAGTTCAAGGACATCGTGAAGATCGGGCGCACGCACCTGCAGGACGCGACGCCGCTCACGCTCGGCCAGGAATTCTCCGGATGGGTGTCGCAGCTCGATCACGGCGTCGCGCACGTGCAGGCCTCGCTCACGCATTTGTGCGAGCTCGCGATCGGCGGCACCGCGGTCGGGACCGGCCTCAACGCGCATCCCGAGTTCGGCGCGCGCGTCGCCAAGGCGCTGCAGGGCCTCACGCCCGGGATCCCGTTCGTGCCGGCGCGCAACAAGTTCGAGGCGCTCGCGGCCAACGACGCGCTCGTCCACGCGCACGGCGCGCTGAAGACGCTCGCCGCGTCGCTGACCAAGATCGCGAACGACGTGCGCTGGCTCGCGTCCGGGCCGAGGAGCGGCATCGGCGAGATCTCGATCCCCGAGAACGAGCCCGGCAGCTCGATCATGCCGGGGAAGGTGAACCCCACGCAGTCCGAGGCGATGACGATGCTGTGCGCCCAGGTGATGGGGAACGACGTCGCGATCAACATCGGCGGCGCATCGGGCAATTTCGAGCTGAACGTGTTCAAGCCGCTCATCGCCCAGAACTTCCTCCAGAGCGCGCGCCTGCTCGCCGACGGCTGCGACAGCTTCGGGAAGAACTGCGCCGTCGGCATCGAGCCGAACCGCGAGCGCATCGCGGAGCTGATGCGCCGCTCGCTGATGCTCGTGACCGCGCTCAATCCCCACATCGGCTACGACAGGGCCGCGCAGATCGCCAAGAAGGCGCACGCCGAGGGCACCACGTTGCGCGAAGCGGCGCTCGCGCTCGGCTACCTCACCCCCGAGCAGTTCGACGCATGGGTGCGTCCCGAGGACATGATCGGCCGCGCCGGCTGAGCGGCGCTTGTGGGGGCTTTTTTCGTCCCCATTTAGACCCTTGATCCGGACCGATCCGCGGATGGGCCGCGGTGCATGAATTTCCGGAGAACCCGGGGGTCATAGACTGGCAATGCGCTCGCGAGATCCGAGATCCTGGATGTGGGCCGAGGCGCTGGAGATGCTGCAGTCCGCCGAGCGCCTCCAGCGACAGTTCTTCCAGGTCGGCGCGGCCGACGCGCCGTGGGAGCCGCCCGTCGACGTCTATCAGGCGGGCGACGACCTGTGGATCTTCCTCGCGCTGCCCGGCGTGCCCGCCGACCACATGGAGACCGTCATCGACGGCGCGATGCTCATCGTCCGCGGCGAGCGGCCGCTGCCGCCGCCCGCGCGCGGCGCGAGCATCCACCGCCTCGAGATTCCCTACGGCCGCTTCGAGCGCCGCATTACGCTGCCCGCCGGGCACTACCAGGTGCTGCAGCAGGTGGTGGAGAACGGCTGCCTCGTCCTCGGCCTGAGAAAGCTCACATGAACGAGATCAACTCCGCCCTGGAATCGAATCCGCCCGTCACGGGCGCAGGCGTGAACGCCGCGCCCGGAGCGCGCGACGCCGGCGCCGGCCTCGCGCTGCCCGACGACGCGCTGATCCTGGTCCCGGTGCGCAACCTGGTCATGTTCCCGGGAATGATCCTGCCGGTGTCGCTCGGGCGCGAGGCGTCGATCGCGGCGGCGCAGGCGGCGATGAAGTCGGAGCGCCCGGTCGGCCTCGTCCTCCAGCGCAACCCCGAGGCCGAGCGTCCGACCGCGGACGATCTCACGCGGGTCGGCACCGTCGCCGGGATCCTGCGCTACGTCACCACGCCCGACGGCTCGCACCACATCGTGTGCCAGGGCCAGTCGCGCTTCCAGGTGCTCGAGTACCTGTTCGGCTACCCGTTCCTCGCCGCGCGCGTGCAGCGCATCGCCGAGCCGGCCGAGAGCAACAAGGAGATCGAGGCGCGCTTCCTGCAGCTGAAGACGCGCGCGGCCGAGGCGCTCGAGCTCCTGCCGCAGACGCCGCCCGAGTTCGTCGCGACCGTGCAGACGATGAAGTCGCCCGGGACGCTCGCCGACCTGGTCGCCGGCTTCATGGACGCGACGCCCGCCGAGAAGCAGGGCGTGCTGGAGACGGTCGACCTCGAGCGGCGGCTCGACGCCGTGCTGCAGCTGCTCGCGAACCGCATCGAGGTGCTCAAGCTCTCGAAGCAGATCGACGAGCGCACCAAGGCGAGCATCGACGAGCGCCAGCGCGAGTACCTGCTGCGCGAGCAGATGAAGGCGATCAAGAAGGAGCTCGGCGAGGGCGAGGAGGAGGGCACCGCCGCCGAGATCGCCGAGCTGCGCAAGGCGATCGCCGATGCCGGCATGCCCGAGGAGGTCGAGAAGCAGGCGACCAAGGAATTGAAGCGACTCGAGCGCATGTCGGAATCGTCCGCCGAGTATTCGATGGTGCGCACCTACCTCGACTGGCTGATCGAGCTGCCGTGGAAGGACCCCGGGCCCGACCGGATCGACATGGCCGAGGCGCGCCGCATCCTCGACGAGGACCATTACGGCCTCGAGGCGATCAAGAAGCGCATCCTCGAGTTCCTCGCGGTGAGGAAGCTGAACCCGACCGGGCACGGGCCGATCCTGTGCTTTGTCGGCCCCCCTGGCGTGGGGAAAACCTCGTTGGGCCAAAGCGTGGCCCGCGCGCTCGGGCGCAAGTTCACGCGCGTGTCGCTGGGCGGCGTGCACGACGAGGCCGAGATCCGCGGGCACCGGCGCACCTACATCGGCGCGCTGCCGGGCAACATCGTCCAGGCGCTCAAGAAATGCGGCACGCGCGGCTGCGTGCTCATGCTCGACGAGATCGACAAGGTCGGTGCCGGCATCCACGGCGACCCGTCGGCGGCGCTGCTCGAGGTGCTCGACCCGGCGCAGAACAACACGTTCCGCGACAACTACCTCGCGGTGCCGTACGACCTGTCGAAGGTGCTGTTCATCACGACGGCGAACGTGCTCGACACGATCCCCGGCCCGTTGCGCGACCGCATGGAGATCATCCAGCTGAACGGCTACACGCAGGAGGAGAAGCGCGAGATCGCGCGGCGCTATCTGCTCAAGCGCCAGCTCGAGGAGAACGGCCTGAAAGCCGATCAGCTCGAGATCACCGACGCGGCGCTCGGCGCGATCATCCGCGATTACACGCGCGAGGCCGGGGTGCGCTCGCTCGAGCGCCAGATCGGCGCGGTGGCGCGGCGCGCCGCGGTGACGATCGCCGAGGGCAAGGCGGCCCGCGTGCGCGTCGACGAGGGCGACCTGGCGGGGATCCTCGGCGCCGCCCGGTTCGAGAACGAGGTGGCGCTGCGCGCCGGATCGCCCGGCGTCGCGACGGGGCTCGCGTGGACGCCGGTCGGCGGCGACATCCTGTTCATCGAGGCGACGCGGACGCCGGGCGGCGGCAAGCTGATCCTCACCGGGCAGCTGGGCGAGGTGATGAAGGAGAGCGCGCAGGCCGCGCTCACGCTGGTCAAGTCGCGCGCGGCGCGGCTCGGCATCGACCCGGCGGCGTTCGAGAAGACCGACGTGCACATCCACGTCCCGGCGGGCGCGATCCCGAAGGACGGCCCGAGCGCGGGCGTCGCGATGTTCATCGCGCTCGCGTCGCTGTTCGCGGACCGGCCGGTGCGCGGCGACACGGCCATGACGGGCGAGATCAGCCTGCGCGGGCTGGTGCTGCCGGTCGGCGGCATCAAGGACAAGGTGCTCGCCGCGATGCGCGCCGGGATCCGCACCGTCATGCTGCCCGCGCGCAACCGCAAGGACCTGGACGAGGTACCCGCGGAGGCGAAGGAGAAGCTCGAGTTCGTATGGCTGGAGCACGTCGACGACGCGATGCGCGTGGCGGTGGCGGGCGCGACGCCGCTGCCCGAAACTGCCCACGTTTGATCGCGCCGAGCGTGGGAAACGCCTCTTTCTCAGGGACTTGGCGCTCGGCTGTGCGCCATCATTGTGGTCTTAACGTAGTCCATTCAAGGTGATATAGGGAGTCGCCCACTGAACGTCCCACTCTCGCGGTGGGACCGAATGTGGTTGACCTTTTCCGCTCCAGGGGCCTCTAATGGGGCTGGAGGATGGAGCGCCCGTGGAAGCCGAGCAGCTTCTGACCGAGATCTCGGACTATTGCCGCCGCGTCGGCATGGCGGAGTCCACCTTCGGCCGGCGCGCGGTCAACGACGGCAAGCTCGTCAGCCGCCTGCGCATCGGCGGGCGCATCACGACCGACACCGCCGAGCGCGTGCGCTCCTTCATCCGCCAGAACCCGAATCTCGAAGGCCGCAGCCTCGCGCGTCTGCGCGCCGCCGCGGGCGAGCTGCGCCCGGCGGCGGTTCCCGCGGCCGCCGCGCAAGCTCCCGCGGCCGCGCCCGTGAACGGCGCGCACAACTTCCGCTTCTACGACAACCGCCAGAAGTACCTGCTGTTCGTCAACACCTGCAGCGAGAAATGGGTGGTCGCGCAGCGCGTCGGCATGGAGCTCGCGAGCATCCACCCGCGGCCGCCGGCGGTGCGGCTGTTCGACGCGGGCGTCGGCGACGGCACGGTGCTCGCGCGCGTCATGCGCTCGATGCACACGCGCTTTCCGACGATGCCGTTCTACATCGTCGGCAAGGAGATCAGCCTCGAGGACGTGCGGCTCGCGCTCGAGAAGATGCCCGACCGCTTCTACGAGCACCCGGCGACCGTGCTCGTCATCACCAACCTGCGCTACTCGGAGGCGCCGTGGCTGACCCCGAATTCGGTCACCGCCGCGACCAGCATGGTGTGGCGCGAGCTGGCGCTGACGGGCAACACCGCGAGCGAGTTCGAGGAGCAGATCACCGACCTGCAGGGCTTCCTCGCCGAGAACTGGCGCGCTGCGATCGGGAAGGCGGGCAACCCCGTGTACGAGAAGCCCGTGGTTCTCGTGATCTACCGCGAGGACTACCGCTTCCTGCTCGACACCGTCCGGCCGCAGCGCGGCCACGGGCGCGCCGACTACGACCTGGTGATCGCCTCGCAGCCGTACCGCCTGCGCGCGCCGCTCGAGTTCAAGGCGCGCGCGGTGCTCGCGCCGCTCGCGCGCAGCCTCGCGCCCGCGGGGCGGCTGCTCGCGATCCACTCGCACGGCGCCGACCCGGGCCTCGAGATCGCGCAGAAGATCTGGCCCGGCGAGAACCCGTTCCAGCACGACCGCCACGCGCTGCTCAAGGCGACGCGCGCGGAGCTCGGCAACGACGGCCGCGACCTCAACTTCAACGCCTACGCGGACAACCGGTCGCTCTTCCGCTACGACATGCACACGCTGCCGAGCGAGATCGGCGACACGATCGGCACCTCGACGCTGCTCGCCGCGTGGAATGCCGCGATCTACGTCAACCAGATCGAGGACGCGCGCCTCGCCGACGTGATGGGCGACCGCCGCTACCTCGATGCGACGAGCGAGGTGCTGCACCGCCACGGCGGACTGTGGTTTCTCGACGAATCGTTCGTCGTTTCACGAAAGCGCGATTAAATCCCGCGATTGATGCGAAAGAAGCGCCCCATGCCTACCTCCGTGATCGACCGTTCCCCCGGCGCCGAGCAATCGCAGGCCGAGCGCGGCGCCATCGCCGCGCTGCTCGAAGGCGCCTCGCTCGAGATCGCGGCGCACGACGCCGCCGACATCGCCGAGTGCGCGGGCTACCTCGATCCCGGGACCGAGATCTTCATCAGCCAGCCGATGGGGCAGCCCTACCACGGCGCCGTGGCGCTCGCCGCGCGCCTGCGCCGCGCCGGCTTCCGCCCGGTGCCGCACGTGACCGCGCGCGCGCTCGCCAGCGTCTCGGCGCTCGACGACTACCTCGCGCGCGCGACGGGCGAGGCGGGCGTCGAGCACGTGCTGGTCGTCGGGGGCGACCGCGACCGGCCCGCGGGACCCTTCGACTCGAGCCTCGCCGTGCTGTG
This sequence comes from Burkholderiales bacterium, assembly GCA_035651815.1. Classification (GTDB taxonomy): domain Bacteria; phylum Pseudomonadota; class Gammaproteobacteria; order Burkholderiales; family SG8-39; genus VBDM01. The sequence goes on from DASRFB010000064.1 coordinate 7,337, forward strand.
CACGGGCTCCCTGCAGCGCCACGGGATCCGCAAGCTCAGCGTCGGGGGATACCCGGAGGGCCACCCCGCGATCGGCCCGAAGGCGCTGCGCGACGCGCTGCGCTCGAAGCGCGAGCTCGCGCGCGAGAACGGCCTCGAGCTCCAGGTGGTCACGCAGTTCGCCTTCGACGCCGCGCCCATCGTCGCCTGGACCCGCGGTGTCGCCGCGCTCGGCGTCCCCGTGCGCGTCGGCCTCGCCGGACCCGCGAGCATCACCACGCTGCTCAAGTTCGCGGCGCGCTGCGGCATCGGCAACTCGGTGCGGGTGCTGAGATCGCGCAGCGACTCGATCATCCGCCTCATCACCGAGGCGGGCCCGGAGACCGTGATCCGCGACCTGGCGCGCGGCGCCGAAGCCGGCGAGGCGCGCTTCGCGGGCGTGCACCTCTACACCTTCGGCGGCCTGCTGCGCTGCGCGCGCTGGCTGCGCGCCGTGCGCAGCGGGAATTTCCAGATCGTGCCGGGACAACCCGGGTTCCGCGCGGGAACTCCCGCGGGCTGACGCTTCGCGCCGCGGCGCGCGGCGCTTCCTCTTGTCGTGCTTCCACGACGCGCGCGTCGCGCAGCCTCCAGCGCGCGCGTCGTCAACGCGCGAATCGGCCGGGCGTTTCACCAAAATGTAACGCTGCGCGCGCAAGGTGATGCACGGTGTAAGCTGAAACCGAGCGCGGAACGTTTGCGTTGCCGCCCATGTCCATATGCGTGCCGGGACATGTTTGGTGGGCGCCGCGAGCGAGTGGCGCAACGGAATGGTTAGGCAATTGAAAACATTGGGCTCCCCATCCACGCTGGGTGCGGCATCGAGCGCGGGGTGACGAAATCCGTGGCAGGCCCGGGGCTTCGGCGATCGGTGGATGAGGAGGCGCGGCACCGAAACGGAGCAACGTCATGAACGAGCTGGCAAGCAACGGACATGCCGAGCGCAGGGAGAAGTTTCTCCAGTCGCTGGTGAGCTTCAGCAAGGACCATCGCGCCGCGCGCTGGTCCGGGTCCCTCGCGCAGTTCCTCGACAGCATCCTGCCCGCCGCGCCGATGGCCGTCGCGCGCAGCAGCCACGAGTACATCTGGGACATGATCCGCTCGGAGGGCTACGACGACTCCGACGGCAAGTTCCGCTGCAAGCTGTTCGAGGACGAGCTCTTCGGCATCGACGAGACGCTCGAGCGCCTGATCGATTACTTCAAGGCCGCGAGCGCGGGGTCCGAGGTGGGCCGGCGCCTGCTGCTGCTGCTCGGCCCGCCCTCGGGCGGCAAGTCCTCGCTCGTGATCCTGCTCAAGCGGGGCCTCGAGGAGTACAGCCTGACCGACGCGGGCGCGATCTACGGAATCCAGGGCTGTCCCGTGCACGAGTCGCCGCTGCACCTGGTGCCGCACACGCTGCGGCCGTCGTTCCGCGAGTCCTACGGCGTCGAGATCACCGGCGAGCTGTGCCCGTACTGCGCCGCGCGCCTGGGACACCAGTACGGCGGCGACTTCATGCAGATGCCGGTGCAGCGCGTGTTCATCTCCGAGGCGGGCCGCGTCGGCGTCGGCACGTACGCGCCGCACGACCCGACCACCGCGGACATCGCCGACCTCGTGGGCTCGGTCGATCTGTCGAAGGTGGCCGAGTACGGCGACGAGGGCGACCCGCGCGCCTGGTCGTGGTCGGGCGCCGTGTACGCGGCGAGCCGGGGGCTGCTCGAGATGATCGAGATCCTCAAGGTCAAGCGCGAGTTCCTGTACCTGCTGCTGACGCTGACGCAGGAGAAGAACGTCAAGGTCTCGCGCTTCCCGCTGATCTACCTCGACGAGACCATCGTCGCGCACACCAACCTCGCCGAGTTCCGCAAGTTCCTGCAGGAGGCGGAGAACGAGGCCCTGCTCGACCGCATGGTCATCATCCAGGTGCCGTACACGCTCTCGTACCGCGACGAGGCGCGCATCTACCGCAAGCTCACCTCGGGCGCGCAGGCGTTCAAGGAAGTGCACCTCGACCCGCACGCGCTGCACGTGGCCGCCGTGTTCGCGACGCTCACCCGGCTGCAGGAAGGCGAGGAGAAGGAAGCCGAGCTCGTGCGCAAGGTGCGCGTGTACGCGGGCGAGGACGTCGAGGGCGTGTCGCGCTCCGACGCCGAGAAGCAGCGCGCCAAGGCGGGCGAGGAGGGGCTCTCGGGAGTGTCTCCGCGGTTCGTCATCAACGCCCTCTCGAACGCGATCATCCAGTCCGACCGCCGCAGCCTCACCAGCATGGAGGTGCTGCTCGCGCTCAAGGACTCGATCGAGTCCGACGCGCGCATCGACGGCAAGAAGAAGCGCAAGTGGGTCGACTTCCTGGTCGTCGCGCGCAAGGAGTTCTACAACCGCTGGGTCAAGGAGGACGTGCACAAGGCGCTGTTCGTGTCCTTCGAGCAGGAGGCGCAGGAGCTGCTCGACAAGTACCTCGACGAGGTCGAGGCGATGCTCGACAGCCGCCAGGTCAAGGATCCGATGACCGGCGACGAGCGCCGGCCCGACGAGCGCTTCCTGCGCTCGGTCGAGGAGAAGATCCACATCTCCGACTCGGGCAAGCTCTCGTTCCGCCAGGAGGTGGTGCGCAAGGCGATGGGCTCGTACAAGCGCGGCGAGAAGTTCTCGCTCGACAGCCATGCCCAGCTCCACGACGCGGTGAAGCAGTATCTTTTCGAGCAGCGCCGCGACGTGCTGCGCCTGGTGAGCTCGGCCGCGCGCCCCGACGAGGAGGTCAAGCAGAAGATCTCGGTCGTGGAGAAGCGGCTGGTCGACGAGTACGGCTACGATCCGCACAGCGCGCGCGAGGCGCTCAATTACGTGACGACGCTGCTCGCGCAGGAATGAGGCGCCGCGCCGGACATGGATCCGCTCGACCCCGCCGCGCCGCGCACGCGCATCGCCGCCGAGACGCCGTGGTACGAGCTGTTCTCGCGCGGCGCGCGCGACTGGCTGCGCCATAACGACAAGGTCCGCGAGGCCGTCACCGGCAACCTCCCCGAGCTGCTCTCGGGATCCGACATCCTGACCCAGCCGACCGGGCGCACCGTGCTCGTGCCGGTGAAGCTGCTCGAGCACTCGCGCTTCCGCCTGCGCGAGGCGCAGACGCGGACGGGCGCGGGCCAGGGGCAGGGCGAGCCCGGCGACGTGCTGCGCCCGGCGCAGCAGCACGGCGAGGACGCGGGCGAAGGCCAGGGCGGCACCGGCGAGGGCGAGCTGACTTTCGTCCTCGAGCTGAAGGTCGACGACATCCTCGACTGGCTCTGGGAGGAGCTCAAGCTCCCCGATCTGAAGCCGCGCACGAGCGCCAACATGCAGGACGACGAGCTCGTGCGCGAGGGCTGGGACAAGCGCGGCCCGCGCGCGCGCCTCGACCGGCGCCGTACCGTGAAGGAAGCGGTGAAGCGCCGCGCGATCCAGTACCGCGAGGATCGGAAGGAGATCCCGTTCACGAACGACGATCTGCGCTTCCGCCAGCTCGTGCGCCGGCAGCGCCCGGCGGTGAACGCGGTGGTGATGTTCGGGCTCGACGTCTCGGGCAGCATGGGCGAGGCCGAGCGCAAGCTCGCGAAGACATTCTTCTTCTTCGCGCTGCACGGCCTGCGGCGGCAGTACGCGAACGTCGAGCCCGTGTTTCTCGCCCACTCGGTCGAGGCGTGGGAGTTCCCGGAGGACCAGTTCTTCCAGGTGAGCGGCTCGGGGGGCACCGTGTCGTCGAGCCTCTTCAGCCTCGCGATCGAGACGCTGAACGCGCGCTTCGATCCCTCGCGCTACAACGCGTATCTCTTCTACGCCTCCGACGGCGAGAACGCGTCGGAGGACCAGGAGCCCGCCGCCGCGGCGATGGAGCGCCTCGCCGGGCGGCTGAACTACGCCGGGTACGCCGAGATCGGCGTCACCGGCTCGCGCCTCAGGCAGACGCCGCTGGGCGCCTTGTTCACGGATCTGCAGGGAAGAGGATTTCCGGCGGCGATGGCCACCATCGCGCGCCAGGACGACGTGTGGCGCGCGATCCGCACGTTCTTCAGCGAGCAGGCCGAGGCGACCGCGTGACGCAGCTCCAGGAGTACGCGTCCAAGATCGAGGAGCTCGCGCGCGAGCTCGGGCTCGACTACTACCCGGTCGACTTCAACGTCACGCCGTCGAGCTTCATGATCGAGATCGCGGCCTACGGGCTGCCGGTGCGCATGCCGCACTGGTCCTTCGGCGTGCGCTACATCCACCAGCTCGTGCGCCAGAGCATGGGGCACTCGAAGATCTTCGAGGTGATGTTCCCGGGGAACCCGTGCTACGCCTATCTCATGGACACGAACACCGTGGCCGAGAACTCGCTCGTGACCGCGCACGTGGTCGGGCACGCGGACTTCGCCAAGAACAACCAGCTGTTCGCGCGCTACCACCGCATGGCGGGCGGCAACATCGTCGAGAAGGCGGCGGCGCACGCGCACCGGATCGAATCGGCGGTCTCGGAGTTCGGGCTGCAGACGGTCGAGGCGACGCTCGATGCGGCGCTCGCACTCGAGGCGCACGTCGACATCGACCAGGAGATGCACCGCGAGCGCTATCCCGAGCGCGGGACCGAGGCCGGGCAGGTGCCCGCGGACATGTTCCACGAGCGCTTCAACCGCCTGCCCGGCGAGCGCGAGCCGCAGCAGGCGCCGCGCCAGGCGCCGCGGCTGCCCGTGCCGCCGCGGCCCGAGTACGACCTCCTCTGGTTCATCGCGCAGTACGCGCCCGAGCTCGAGCAGTGGGAGCGCGACGTCTTCCTCGCGGTGCGCGAGGAGTCGATGTACTTCTATCCCGTGTTCGCGTGCCAGATCATGAACGAGGGCTGGGCCTCGTACTGGCACGCGCGCCTGCTGCGCGAGGCCGACTTCCTCCCGCACAACCTCTACCTGTCGGCGCTCAAGTCGCACTCCGACGTGGTGCGCCCGTTCGCCTCGAACCAGAACACGGCGCTCGCGATCAACCCGTACCACCTCGGGTTCTCGATCTGGGAGCACCTCGTGCAGACGCAGGGCATGGAGAAGGCGCGCGAGATCTGCCGCGACGAGGACGACTTCGGCTTCATCCGCAACTACCTCGACCGCGACCTCGCCGAGAAGCTGAAGCTCTTCGTCTTCGAGGCCGACGCCGACGGCGAGATCCGCGTGGCGGGCCGCGACATCAACCAGCTGCGCGAGGCGATCCTCGCGCCCAAGTTCAACTACGGCGCGCCGCGCATCGCGGTGTCCGAGCTGCGCCACGACGGGACGCTGGTCCTCGCGCACGACAACGCGGGCGACGGGCGCGGCCTCGACCTCGACCGCGCGGCGCGAGTGCTGCAGTACATCCAGCGGGTGTGGCGGCGGCCCGTGCGTCTGCACACCGTCGACGAGTTCGGGAGGAACCGCGAGCTCGCCGCCTGACGTAGAATCCCGGGCGAAAGCCCCATACGTCAGGAGAGGATCCATGAAATTCGTCGTTCGCCTGCTGGCCGCCGTCGCCGGGACGGCATTGATCGCCGCGCTGTCCGGAAACGAGGCGCTGGCGCAGAGTGCGCGCAACTATCCCGATCGCCCGGTGAAGCTGGTGGTCGGATACGCCCCGGGCGGCCTGCCCGACACCGTGGCGCGCGTCGTCGGCCAGGCGCTCGGCGAGCGCTGGCACCAGCAGCCGGTGGTCGAGAACCGTCCCGGCGCGAACGGCATCCTCGGCGCCGAGGTCGTGATCAAGTCGCCGGAGGACGGGTACACGCTGCTCGTCACCGACAATTCGACCACGGCGATCAATCCCTTTTTGTACAAGAAGCTGCCGTACAGGGCGAAGGACCTCGCGCCCGTGTCGATGATCGCGCGCGCGCCGCTGTACCTCGCCGCGCACCCGTCGTTCCCGGCCAATTCGCTGAAGGAGATGATCGACCTGGTGAAGGCGAACCCCGGCAAGTACAGCTACGGCTCCTCGGGCATCGGCAGCACCCACCACCTGTGCCAGGAGTTCATGGACGCGACCCTGAATCTCCAGATCACGCACGTGCCGTACAAGGGCACCGGCCAGAGCATTCCGGCTCTGGTCGCGGGGCAGGTCGCGATGGCGTGGTCCGCTTATCCCTCGCTCGCCGCCTACGTGAAGGACGGGCGGCTGAAGCTGCTCGCGGTGAATTCGCTCAAGCGCACGCCGGCGGCGCCCAATCTCCCGGCGGTCTCGGAGATCATTCCCGGGTTCAACTTCTCACCGACGATCGGCGTGTTCGCGCCCGCGGGAACGCCCAAGGACATCATCGGCAAGATCGCCTCGGACGTGGCCGAAGCGGTGAAGGTGCCCGAGGTGGTCACGCGTCTGACCAACCTCGACATCCAGCCGATCGGCAGCACGCCGGAGGAATACGCCGCCGACCTGCGCGCCGACGACGAGCGCTATTCCAAGGCGGTGAAGGTCTCCGGCGCGAAGGTCGACTGAGGCGCGCCGTGGCCGCCGTCGTCAAGCCCGACAGCGCGGCGTTCTCGCGCGAGCTCGAGGCGCTCGACGTGCGCCCGCTGTGGGAGCGCGTGATGCGGCTCGAGCCCGGAACCGCGGCGGTTCCGGCGATGTGGCGCTGGGCGCAGTTGCGGCCGCGGCTGGCGCGAGCCTCCGAGCTGATCACCGCGAAGGAAGCCGAGCGCCGCGTGCTGATGCTGGAGAACCCGGCGCTGCGCGGGACGACGTTCATCACCACGACGCTCTACGCCGGGCTCCAGATCATTCTCCCCGGCGAGATCGCGCCCACCCACCGACACACGCCGAACGCGTTGCGCTTCATCATCGAGGGCGAGGGCGCGTATACCGCCGTCGACGGCGAGCGCGTCGCGATGCGGCCCGGCGACTTCGTGGTCACGCCGAACTGGACCTGGCACGACCACGGCAACGCGGGCTCGGAGCCCGTGGTCTGGCTCGACGGCCTCGACACCGCCTTCGCGAACCTGCTGGGAGCGCATTTCCGCGAGGACCATCCCGAGGAGCGCCAGCCGGTCGCGCGCGAGGACGAGGCGTCGCTCCTGCGTTACCCCTACGAGCGCACGCGCGCGGCGCTGGCGCGGCTCGCGCGCGAAGGACGCCCGGATCCCGCGCACGGCTACCGCCTGCGCTACACGCGCCCCGACACGGGCGGCGATCCGTTCCCGACGATGGCGGTGTTCATGCAGCACCTGCCCGCCGGATTCCGGGGGCGGCAGTGCCGGAGCACCGACGGCGCGGTCTTCTGCGTGTTCGAAGGCCGCGGCAGCGTGAAGATCGGCGAGCAGTCGTTCGAGTTCGCGCCGCACGACGTCTTCGTCGTGCCGTCGTGGGAAGCGCGCCGGTTCGACGCCGCGGCGGAAACTGTCCTCTTCGGCTATTCCGACCGCGCGGCGCAGGAGGCGCTCGGGTTCTGGCGGGAATCGCGCGAATGAAGCGCTGGCGAAGCATCGCGCTTGCGATGCTCGCGTGCGCGGGAGCGTTCGCGCAGGACTATCCGGCGCGCCCCGTGCGCGTCGTCGTGCCGTCGGCGCCCGGCGGCGGCTTCGATCTCGTCGGCCGCGTCCTTGCGCAGAAGCTCGGCGAGCAGACCGGGCAGCCCTTCGTGGTCGAGAACCGTCCCGGCGCCGGCACGCTCGTCGGCTCGCAGCTGGTCGCGCGCGCGGCGCCCGACGGCTACACGCTGCTGGTCGGAGGGCTCTCGAACATCGCGCTCAACATGGGCCTGTACAAGGCGCCGGGCTACGATTCGCTCGCCGACCTCGCGCCGGTGAGCCTCGTGGTGAGCCACTCGTATACGCTCGTCGGCCGCAAGGACCTGCCGCAGGGCACGCTGCGCGAGGTGATCGACTTCGCGCGCGCCAATCCCGGGAAGCTGAACATGGGCACGAGCGGCCCCGGCACGGGCCAGTACGTGCTGGCCGCGCTGCTGATCGCGGCGGGCGGCGTCGACATCCAGAAGGTGCCGTACAAGGGCGCGCAGCCCGTGTACCAGGACCTGCTCTCGGGCCGCATCGACCTCTTCTTCGACAACACGACGACGGCGGCGCCTTACATCGAGGCGGGACAGGTCAAGCCGCTCGCGGTGTCGAGCCGCGAGCGCGTGGCGGCGCTGCCCCGCGTGCCGACGGTCAGCGAGACCGGGCTGCTCGACCTCGAGATGGAGACCTGGTTCGGCCTCTTCGCGCCCGCGCGCGCGCCGCGCCCGGTGGTCGCGCGCCTGCGCGCGGAGATCGAGCGCGCGGTCGACCAGCCCGAGGTGCGCAAGCGCCTGGAGCAGGGCAGCGGGCGCAGCCTGCGCATGGGCGCGGCGCAGACCGAGGCCTTCGTGCGCGCCGAGGTCCCGCGCTGGATCGCGCTCGTGCGCAAGGCCGGCATCACGCCGGAGTGACGATGCAGGACTGGCTCGATCGGCTCGAGATCGTCACGCTGATCCAGAACTGGGCGCTGTGGCGCGACACGGGCGACTGGGACAAGCTGCGCACCACGGTGCATCCCGACGCGACCATGACGGCCACCTGGTTCCACGGCCGCTTCGACGACTTCATCGACGCGGCACAGGCGTCGTGGCGCGAGCGCTCGAGCTCGCACCACGCGCTCGGCGGCACGACGATCGAGCTGAACCGCTCGCGCGCCATCGCCCAGACCCGCATGACCATCCGCGTGCGCACGACGCTCGACGGCGTCGAGGCCGACGTCAGCTGCCACGGCCGGTTCTTCGACCGCGTCGAGAAGCGCGCGAGCGCCTGGCGCATCGCGCGGCGCAGCGTGATCTACGAGCAGGACCGCATCGACCCGGTCGAGCCCGGGACGCGGCTCGCGCTCGACCGCGCGCTGCTCGAGCGCTTCCCCGAGGGCTACCGCCATCTCGCCTACGTCCAGACGAAAGCGGGCGCGAAGGTCGATCCCGCCCTGCCCACCGGCGTCGCCGAGTCGCAAAAAAAGATGATCAAGGAGGCACGGGCCTGGCTCGCCGCCGCGCCGCAGTGAGCTCGTCGAGGTGAGCCTTTCGAGCGACGCCGCCGCGGCGGGCGCCGTAACATGCGCGCGCTACGCTGGCGGCATGGATCACACGCTCGCCCGCCACCTGTTCTGGCTCTTCACCGGCGCCCTGGTCGCGCTGTCGGCGATCTATCCGGTCTACGTCTTCTACTGATCCCGGTCTCGCGGGGTCGCGGTCTGCGCAAGGACCGGTCCTCCCGAGGAGACCCGTACGGCCGCCGTTTCATGGCGGCCGTATTTTTTTCGGCGCCCCGCGTCCCGCATTGACACGCGCGCGACCGGCCCTATAGCATCGGCGGACCATGGCCGCCCGAAAAACCAAGATCACCTCCACCACCGCTCCGAAACCGAAGCGCCCGGCGCGACCCGCCGGAGCCGCGGCGAAGCTCCCGTACGCCGACCTGCACGAGCACTTGCGCGCGCTCGACCGGGCGGGGCTGCTCGTCACCGTCGACCGCCGCATCGACAAGGACACCGAGATGCACCCGCTGGTGCGCTGGCAGTTCCGCGGCGGCATCGAGGAGAAGGACCGCAAGGCCTTCCTGTTCACGAACGTCGTCGACGCGAAGGGGAAGAAGTACGACATCCCGGTCGTCGTCGGCGCGCTCGCGGCGAACCGCGAGATCTACCGCCTCGGCATGGGCTGCCCGCTCGAGAGCATCAACGAGACCTGGACGCGCGCGATCGCCAACCCGATCGCCCCGCGAATCGTCGAGGACGCGCCCTGCCACGAGATCGTGATCATGGGCCGCGACCTCGACAAGCCCGGCAACGCGCTCGACTCGATCCCGCTGCCGATCTCGACCCCGGGCTGGGACATCGCGCCGTATACGACGCTCTCCCAGTACATCACCAAGGACCCCGACACGGGCGTGCAGAACATGGGGATCTACCGCGGCATGCTGAAGGCGCCGAAGCGCCTGGGCATGAACCCGTCGCTCGAGCTGCGGCCCGGAATCTACATCCACTGGGAGAAGATGAGGAAGCGCGGCCAGAAGCTGCCGGCCGCCGTCGTGCTCGGCTGTCCGCCCTGCGTCGCGTTCACCTCCGCGCAGAAGGTTCCCGAGACGCTCGACGAGCTGCACGTCGCGGGCGGCCTGGTCGGGGCCCCGATCAACGTGGTGAAGGCGAAGACCGTCGACCTGCTCGTGCCCGCCGAGGCCGAGATCGTCGTCGAGGGCTACATCGACACGGAATATCTCGAGCCCGAGGCGCCTTTCGGCGAGTCGCACGGGCACGTGAACCTGCAGGAGTACAACGCGTTCATGGAGGTGACCTGCATCACGCGGCGCAAGGACGCGATCCTGACGTCGATCATTTCCCAGGTCACTCCGAGCGAATCGAGCCTGATCAAGCGCGTCGCGCTCGAGCCGGTCTTCACGCACCACCTGCGCAGCGGCCTCGGCATCCACGGCGTGAAGAAGGTGTCGATGCACGAGCCGCTCACCAACCTCCGGAAGCTCGTGGTGATCGTCATGGACCGCGGCGCGCCGCGGACCGAGGTCTGGCGCGCGCTCTACGGCGCAGCGGCCTGGAACCGCGCCGCGGGCAAGTACGTGGTCGCGGTCAACGAGGACATCGATCCCGACAACGCCGACGCGATCTTCTGGGCGATGTCGTACCGCGCGAACCCCGCGCTCGACCTGCAGCTGCTGCACCACCGCGACCAGGGACACGGACCGCGCAGCAAGCGCAACCACGGCGAGGACGCCTCGGTCCTGATCGACGCGACGCTGAAGGAGAACTTCCCGCCGATCTCGCTCCCGAAGCGCGAGTACATGGAGCGCGCGAGGAAGATCTGGGAGGAGCTCGAGCTGCCGAAGCTCAAGCCCGAGTCGCCGTGGTACGGCTACTCGCTCGGCGAGTGGAGCGACGAGCTGCAGCAGGCCGCCGACCGGGCGGTGAAGGGCGAGTACTTCAAGACGGGCGAGCTGATCGCCAAGCGCCGCCGCAAGGACGTGAAGATGAACACCGAGGTGCGCGATCTCGAGGGCGCGGGCAAAGGAGAGAGCGATGAATGAGCCCGACGACGACCTGCGGCGCTACCTGGTCGAGGAAGCGATCGAGGATTTCGAGGAAGGGCGCCTCTCGCGCCGCGGCGCGCTGCGGATGATCGCCGGCATCACGGGTGCGGCCGCCGCAGCGCAGATGCTCGAGGCGCGCGCGCAGCAGCCGGCGATGAAGTCGGGCTATTCGCCGGCGAGATCGCCGTACAGCGTTGCGGCGAACGATCCGTCGGTGGTCGCGCGCTACGTGCCGTTCCCCGGCGCCGACGGCGGCCAGCTGCGCGGCTACCTCGCGCACCCGGCGAAGCCGGGCCGCTACCCCGTGGTGCTCGTGTGCCACGAGAACCGCGGGCTCACGCCGCACATCGAGGACGTCACGCGCCGGGCCGCGAAGGCCGGCTACGTCGGCATGGCGGTCGACCTGCTCTCGCGCGAGGGCGGGACGGCGAGCCACGACTACGAGGCCATCCCCGGGATCCTGACCAAGGCCTCGCCGCAGCGCCACGTCCAGGACTTCGCGAGCGGGCTCGGGTACGCGAAATCGCAGCCGTTCGCGCGCGGCGACCGCGTCGGCATGACGGGCTTCTGCTTCGGCGGCGGCGTCACCTGGCGCGTCGCCGCGGGCGTGTCCGAGCTGCGGGCCGCGGTGCCCTTCTACGGCGTCCCGGTCCAGGCGCCCGACGTGCCGAAGATCAACGCCGCGGTGCTCGCGCTCTACGGCGAGCGCGACCAGCGCGTCAACGCCAACATCCCCGCGATCGAGGAGGCGATGAAGGCGAACGGGAAGACGTTCCGGAAGATCATCTACAAGGACGCCGATCACGCCTTCCACAACGATACCGGCGAGCGCTACAACCCCGTCGCCGCGAAGGCCGCCTGGGACGAGACGCTCGACTGGTTCGAGCGATACCTCAAGTCGTGATCGGCGCCGGCGCTTCGGCGCCGGCGTTCAGCGTGAAGTAGAAGGTGGCGCCCTCGCCGGGCCGGCCCTCGGCCCAGATGCGCCCGCCGTGACGCTCGGCGATCCGGCGCACGATCGAGAGGCCGACGCCCGTGCCCTCGAACTCGTCGGCGCCGTGCAGGCGCTGGAACACGCCGAACAGCTTGTCGGCATAGCGCGGGTCGAACCCGGCGCCGTTGTCCTTCACGAAGTACACCGGGCCTTCGGGCGTGCCGGTCCGCCCGATCTCCACCGTGGCGTGGTCCCGCTTGCGCGTGTACTTGATCGCGTTGGCGATGAGATTGGTGAGCGCGTGCCGGAGCAGACTCGGGTCTGCCTGCGCGACGCCCAGCTCGCCGATTGCGAAGTCGATCTCGCGCCCGGCCGCGCCCGGTCGGAGCTCCGCGACGATGCTCGCGACGAGGTCGTTCATCTGCACGGGCTGGGTCCTGAGCGGATGGCGGCCGAGCTTCGAGAATTCGAGCAGGTCCTCGATCATGCGTCCCATGCGCTGGCTCGCGACGCGCAGCACGCCGATCAGGCGGCGCGCCTCGGCGTCGAGCCGCGCGGCGTAGTCCTCCTCGAGCATCCGCGCGTAGCCGTCGACCGTGCGCAGCGGGGCGCGCAGGTCGTGCGACACCGAGTGCGAGAAGGCATCGAGCTCCTTGTTCGCGATGACGAGCTCCGTGGTCTTCTCCTCGACGCGCCGGCGCGCGCGGCGCTCGCCGGCGTGCGCCTCCGCGAGCCGCGCATAAAGCACGCCGTTCTCGAGCAGCAGCACGATGAGGACGAAGCTCGACGCGAGCAGCCCGTAGGCCCGTCCGGCGTACCAGCCGACGTCGAAGCGCCCCGCGTTCAGCACCGATGCGAGCGCGACGTCGAAGACCCAGGCGCACATCACGACCATGAGCCAGAGATCGAGCACGGTGAGCGGCCGGCGCCGCCACAGCGCCGCGATCGCGACGACGCTCAGCATCCAGCAGGCCGTCGCGACCCCGAGCTTGGCCGGCGCGTCGCGGTTGCCGTCCATGATCACCGGCAGCAGCGACTGCCCGGAGGTGGCGAGCAGCGTCAGCGCGCCCGCCGCCAGCGCGACCGCCAGGAGCGTCGCGAGCACCGGCAGCGCGGCGCCGCGCGCGCGCAGCGGCGCGCCTTTCGTTCTCGCGTACGCGATCACGAGCAGCGGGAATCCGGCGTGCCACAGGAAATACAGCCATGCGGTGGTCTGCGGCCCCGAGCCGAGCAGGCCCGTCTCGGCGAAGAGCCCGGGGAAGCTGAGGGCGTGCGCGACCGCCATGAGCGCGCTCAGGAAGTAAGCGGCTCCGAGGAGCAGCAGCGCGCGCAGCCGCAGGATCGCGAACTGGCCGAGGAGCAGGACCGTGGTGATGAGGTCGTTGACGACCAGGGCCGACTGGTAGACCGGGAGGAAGGCCCAGGCCGCCGCGAGCCGCTCGCGCGCGAACGGCGCGGCGGCGGCGAAAACGGCGAGCGAGGCGACGACCACGGCGAGCGCCAGTCGCCGCTCCCGCGGCTCGGCCGGCATCGTCGACAGAAATATCGGGCGCTCTTCTTCCGTCGCCATTCATCCTCCCGTCCGGCGAAAGATAGCACACCGAAATGCGATCGGACGCGGCTTTCTACTCCGGGAGCCGCAGACGGTCGGCCGCGGCGCGCACCCGCGCGTCGCCACCGTCGGCTACGAACGGGATCTCGCCGAGCAAGGGCGCCGCGACGGCGCGCGCGAGGAACTCGATGTTCTCCGCGCAGCGAGCCATGTCCGGGTCGATCCGGTTCGCGACCCATCCCGCGAGGCGCAGCCCGCGCGAGAGGACGGTCTCCTGCGTCAGCAGGGCGTGGTTGAGACAGCCCAGGCGCATGCCGACGACGAGCACCACGGGCAGGGCGAGCATCCGCGCGAGATCGGCCGCGTCCTGGGAATCGTTCAGCGGGACGCGAAAGCCGCCGACGCCCTCGACGACGGTCCAGCGGGCGATCCCGGCGAGACGGGCATGGCAGGCGACGATGTGCTCGAGGTCGATGCGGACCGCCTCGTGCGCCGCGGCGATGTGCGGGGCGATCGCCTCCTCGAGCGCGTACGGGTTGACCAGCGCCCGCTCGGCCCGCACCGTGCTGCACCCGATCAGCGCCTCGACGTCCGGGTGCGTCCGGCCGGCCGGCGTTTCCTCGCGGCCCGCCGCGACCGGCTTCATGCCGACCGCCGTCGCGCCGTCCGCGGCGAGGCGGCGCAGCAGCGCGCACGCGACCAGCGTCTTGCCGACGCCCGTGTCGGTGCCGGTGACGAAGAAGCCCGGCATCGCGCTATCCCGCCGCGTCGACCAGCGCGAGCGTTGCCGACGCGAGCAGCTCGCACTGCTCGTCGTCGAGAACGTAGGGCGGCATGAGGTAGACCGTGTTGCCGAGCGGCCGCAGCAGCAAGCCGCGCTCGAGCGCGGCGGCGTGGAAGCTCCGCGCGAACTGCGGATCGCGGCTGTCGACTTCGAAGGCCCAGATCATGCCGGTGTTGCGGAAGGCGCGCACGCGCGGGTGCCGGGCGAGGGGCTCGAGCATCCGGCCGAGCTTCTCCGAGCGCGCGCGGTTGGCGGCGATCACGTCGTCGTCGCGGAAGATGGCGAGCGTCGCGAGCGCGGCGCGGCAGGCGAGCGGGTTCCCTGTATACGAATGGGAATGGAGGAAGCCCCGGGCGGGGTCGTCGTCGTAGAAGGCGCGGTAGACCGCGTCGCTCGTGAGCACCACCGAGAGCGGCAGGTATCCTCCGCTCAGCCCCTTCGACAGGCACAGGAAATCGGGCGTGATCGCGGCCTGCTCGCACGCGAGCAGGGTGCCGGTGCGCCCCATGCCGACCGCGATCTCGTCGGCGACGAGGTGGACGGCGAAGCGCTCGCACAACGCGCGCGCGCGGCGCAGGTACTCGGGGTGGTACATCGCCATGCCGCCCGCGCACTGGACGAGCGGCTCGACCACGAGCGCCGCGATCTCGGTGTGATGCCGCTGCAGGTGCGACTCGAGCGCCGCGGCGCAGCGCCCGGCGTAGTCGGCGGGGGTCTCGCCGGGCTCGGCCAGGCGCCAGTCCGGGCTCGGCACCTTCGCCGCATCGGTCACCAGGTCGGCGTAAGGGGCCTTGAACAGCCCGAGGTCCGTGACCGCGAGCGCGCCGAGGGTCTCGCCGTGATAGCCGTTGGCCAGCGCGACGAAGCGGTGCTTCCTCGGCAGGCCCCGGTTGCGCCAGTAATGCGCGCTCATCTTCAGCGCGATCTCGATCGCGGAGGCGCCGTCGGACGCGTAGAAGCAGTGGCCGAGACGCGCGCCGGTCAGCGCCGCGAGCTGCTCCGAGAGCTCGATCACGGGCTCGTGCGTGAGGCCCGCCAGCATCACGTGCTCGAGGCGCTCGAGCTGGTCGCGCAGCGCCGCGTTGATGCGCGGGTTGGCGTGGCCGAACAGGTTGACCCACCAGGAGCTGATCGCGTCCAGGTAGCGGCGGCCTTCGAAGTCGTAGAGCCAGGCGCCGCTGCCGCGTGCGATGGCGACGGGCGGCATCTTCTCGTGCGCCTTCATCTGCGTGCACGGGTGCCAGACCGCGGCGAGGCTGCGCTCGGAAGGGCGGCGCTCGTTCACGGGCGTGCGCGCGTCTAGCGCGCGAGCGCGGCGCGCGGGCTGCGCCGGGCGGCGAGCGCGCGCAGCGCCTCGACCAGGCGGTCGACGTCCTCTGCCTCGTGCGCGGCCGAGAGCGAGATGCGCAGGCGCGCCGTGCCCGCCGGCACGGTCGGGGGCCGGATCGCCGGCACCCACAGCCCCTGCTCGAGCAGCGCGTCCATCAGCTCGACCGCGATCCGGTTGTCGCCCACGATCAGCGGCTGGATCGGGGTCTCCGACGGCGCGAGCGTCCAGGGCAGGCCGCGAAGGCCCGCGCGCAGGCGCGCGACGTGGTCGCGCAGCCGGGCGCGCCGCCACTCGTCGCGCTCGATCAGCCGCACGCTCTCGAGCAGCGCCGCGGCGAGCGCGGGCGGGGACGCGGTCGTGAACACGTAGCTGCGCGCGCGCTGGATCAGCCATTCGACCACGTCGGCCTCGCCGGCGGCGAAGGCGCCGAACACGCCGGCCGCCTTTCCGAGCGTCGCCATGTAGATCACGCGCGGCGAGCGCACGCCGAAGTGCGGGAGCGCGCCGCGTCCACCGTGGCCGAGGACGCCGAAGCCGTGCGCGTCGTCGAGGAGCAGCCAGGCGTCGTGGCGCTCGCACAGCGCGACGAGCCCGCGCACCGGCGCGAGATCGCCGTCCATGCTGAAGACCGTGTCTGAGGCGACGAGCTTGACCGCGCTCGCGCAGCGCGCGAGCCGCGCCTCGAGCGTTTCGAGGTCGGCGTGCGGGTAGACCTCAACCTCGGCGCGCGAGAGGCGCGCCGCGTCGACGAGGCTCGCGTGGTTCAGCGCGTCCGAGAACACCGTGTCGCCGCGCCCGGCCATCGCCGCGACGATGCCGAGGTTCGCCATGTATCCGGTCGAGAAGCACAGCGCGCGCGGCGCGCCGACGTGCTCGGCGAGCCGCCGCTCGAGCCGCTCGTGCTGCGCGTCGTGGCCGCTGATCAGCGCCGAGGCGCCCGCGCCGACGCCCGACTCGGCGAGCGAGCGCTGCGCCGCGGCGACCAGGTCCGGATGCGAGGCGAGACCGAGGTAGTCGTTGCTGCAGAAGGAGAGGACGCGCCGCCCGTCGACGTTCAGCCACGCGCCGCGTGCGCCTTGCACCACGCGGCGGCGGCGCATCAGGCCGTCCCCCTCCAGCTGCTCGAGCCGGCGCCGGAGATCGGTCTGCGCTTCGAGCTTCACCGGACGGGTTCCCGGTTCCTTTCGGCCAGCCGCTGGATGAGGCTTTCGATGCCGCCTTGGCGCACGACCTGCTCGAACTCGCCGCGATAGGTGAGGACGAGGCTCACGCCCTCGACGGTGATGTCGTAGATCTTCCAGCCCTCGGGCGTCTTGTGCATCGCGTACTCGACCGAGGTCGGCGGGCGGCCCGGGCTCAGGTACTGGTTGCGCACGGTCACCTGCGTCGCCCCGGGCGCCATCTTCGCCGGCTGCACGCGCATGGTCTGCCCGCGGTAGACGCCGATCGCGTTCGAGTAGATCCGCACCAGCAGGGTGCGGAACTCGCGCGTGATGCGCTCCTGCTGCTCCGGGGTCGCCGTGTTCCACGGCCGCCCGACGGCGAGCCGCGCCGCCTCGCGGAAGTCGACCAGCGGCAGGATCTTCTCCTCCGCGAGCGCGAGCGCCTTCTTGCGGTCTCCGGCCTGCAGCTGCTTGTCGCGCTGGATCGCGTCGAGCACCTCGGAGGTGACCTTGCGCACCAGCTCGTCGGGGCCGAGCTCCTGCTGCGCCGCGACGGCGACGGGCAACGCGGCGATCAGCAATGTGAGGAGAATCTTCATCGAGTCAGTCCAGCTTGAGATGGGTCCTGGCGACGACGTCGCGCCACTTCGCGATCTCCGAGTGGAAATAGCGCTCGAAGCTCGCCTGGTTGTCCCGGAACACGGAGACGCCCGCCTTGTGCAGCTTCTCCTGCGTGTCGGGCTGGGCGACGACCGACTCGATCTCCTTCGCGATGCGCGCGGCGAGCGCGCGGTCGATGCCCGACGGCGCGAAGAAGCCCTGCCACAGCGTCGCCTCGTAATCGGGCAGGCCCTGCTCCGCGATCGTGGGAATCTCCGGCGCGCCTTCGAAGCGCTTCTTGCTCGTCACGCCGAACGTCCGCGCGCGCCCCGACTTCACGAGCGGCAGCCCGACCGGCATCCCGGCGAAGTAGTAGTCGACGCGGCCGGGCAGCAGGTCCTGCACCGCGGGCGCCCCGCCTTTGTACGGGACGTGGACCGCCTCGATGCCCGCCTGGAGGTTGAACAGCACGCCGCACAGGTGGTCGGAGTTGCCCACGCCGGAGGAGGCGTAGCTGAGCTTCCCCGGCTCCTTCTTCGCGAGCGCGATCAGGTCGCGCAGCGTCTTCGCCGGGAAATCCGGGCGCACGATGAGGATGTGCGGCGTCGCCGCGACGGGCGCGAGGGGCAGCAGCTGGGTCTCCGGCTTGTACGGCAGATTGGCGAGCGCGGCGGCGCTGATCGCCAGGCCGTTCTGCGCGAACAGCAGGGTGTACCCGTCGGGCGCGGCCCTCGCCGCGGCCTCGCCGGCGAGGTTGCCCGCGGCGCCCCCGCGGTTCTCGACGATGACGCTCTGCTTCCAGTGCGCCGAGAGACGGTCCGCCATCACGCGGCCGACGATGTCGGTGGAGCTTCCCGCGGCGTAGCCGATCAGCACGCGCACCGGCTTGGTGGGGTATGCCTGCCCTGAGCTTGTCGAATGGGGCTGCGCCTGGGCCGAGAAGGCGGCTACGGCGGCGAGAAGGGCAACGAGGGGCTTCATGATTCCTCTCTCAGCGATGCGCGAACATCTTCTTCCCGGCGACCGGCATCTCGGCGGTGACGATCTCGCCGTTGAGCGAGTCGGTGACGTACAGCGTCTTGCGCTCGGGTCCGCCGAAGGCGATGTTGGTCAGGAGCCGGTGCTGCTTCCCGGCGTGCGCGAGGCGCGTCGGCAGGCAGTTCGAGTCGAAGCGCCAGATGCCGACGCCGAGATGGCAGACGACGATGCCGTCGGATTCGTCCATCTCGATGCCGTCGGGGCCCGCATGGCCGCCCGAGAGCTGGATCGCGACGCCGGTCTTCGAGAGCGACCCGCCGGGCATGAGCGGCAGGCGCCAGATCTGCTGCGAGCGCGTGACCGCGACGTAGGCCTGCGTGTTGCGGTTGTTGAGCGTGATGCCGTTCGGCGAGGGCGCGTTGTCGACGATGCGCTCGAGCGTTCCGTTCTCGCGGAGGCGAAACACCCGCCCCGTCGGATCGGCGATCCCGGTCTGCCCCTGGTCGGTGAAGTACAGATCGCCGTTGTCCGCGAAGTGCAGGTCGTTGAGGCCCTTGAAGCTCTCGCTGAACGCGGTCTCGACGACGGGCTCGACGCGGCCGCTCCTCGCGTCGAGGAGCATCAGCCCGCGCTTGTAGTCGGCGATGAAGATGCGCCCGTCCTTGTGGATCTTCAGCCCGTTCGGCCAGCCGTCGTACTGAACGACGAGGTCCCATTCGCCCTTCGGGTCGATGCGGAAGACGCGCCCGAAGGGGATGTCGACGCACCACAGGTTGCCGTCGCGGTCGAACGACGGGCCCTCGAGGAAGCTGTCGACCTCGGCGCCGCCGCGGTTCGGATCGGACCAGGCGGTGCGGCCCTTCTTCCTGAGCTTCGCGGGCACCGAGGTGAAGGGCTTCACCTCGACGCGCTCGATCTCCTGGAACGGGTTGTACATCGGCGTGGAGCCTTACTGCTTCTTCATCCGCTCCTTCACCGGGTCTTTCACGTTCTCGATCTTGTCGATCTCGACGTTGACGAGCTTGCCGCCGACCTTCTCGACGCGGCGGATGTAGACCGTCTGCACGACGTCGCGCGTCTCGGGGTCGATCGACATCGGGCCGCGCGGGCTCTCCCACTTCATGCCCTTCGCCGCCGCGACCAGCGCGTCGCCCTCGGTCTTGCCGCGCGTCTTCTTCAGCGCCTCGTAGATCAGGTGCATGCCGTCGTAGCCGCCGACGGTGAAGAAGTCGGGATTGCGGCCGAACGCGGCGTTGTACTCCTTGACGAACTTGGCGTTCATCGCGGACTTGTGGTTGTAGTCGTAGTGGAACGAGGTGATGAGGCCGAGCGCGGCGTCGCCCATGACCTTGATCGCGTTCTCCTCGGTGATCTCGCCCTGGCCCATGATCTTCGTCTTCTTCGAGTCCATCCCGAGGTCGACGAAGGCCTTGCCGAGCGCCGCGGGCTGCGCGCCGCCGGGCACGAAGATGAACATCGCCTCGGGGTTGAGGTCCTTCGCGCGCTGCACGAACGGGAAGAAGTCGGGGTTCGCGAGCGGCGTGCGCGCCGAGCCCGAGATCTCGCCGCCGGCGGCCTTGAACGCGCGCTGGAACGCGCCCTCGGCGTCGATCCCCGGGCCGTAGTCGGAGACGAGCGTGTACGCCTTGCGCACGCCGTTGCGGTAGGCCCAGGAGCCGAGCGGCTCGACCACCTGCGGAATGGTGAGCGACGTTCGTACGATGTAGGGGGACTTGGTCGTGATGATCGAGGTCGCGGCGTTCATCACCACCGTGAACTTCTTCGCCTCGGCCGAGACGTCGGCCGCGGCGAGCGCGTTCGGCGTGAGGACGAAGCCGGCGAGGACGTCGACGTGGTCGCGCACGACGAGCTCCTGCGCGTGCCGCTTGGCCACGTCGGGCGCCGGGCCGCCCGTGTCGCGGCGGATGACCTCGATCTTCCTTCCGCCGACGGTGTCGCCGTGCTCCTTCATGTACAGCTTCACGCCGTTGTCCATCTGCGCGGCGGCGTCGGCGAACGGGCCGGAGTACTCCATGATCAAACCGATCCGGACGGGCTGCTGCGCGAGCGCGCCGGATGCGGCGAGGCACGCGAGCGCGCCCAGCGCTGCGGTGACGGTGCGGTTCATGTCTTCTCCTCCTGAGGGTCCGAGACAGGCCGATTGTAGCGGACCGGCGCGCACGGCGTCACAGCGGGCGGCTCCCTATAATGTGGGCGGACGTTCAACATGGAGGAATCGAGGAAATGTCGAAGCTGACCCTGAAGCAGGCCAATCTCATCGTCGACAAGGCGCTCGAGCGGGCGCGGCAGGCGAAGATCAAGCCGCTCGCCGTGGTGGTCCTCGACGACGCGGGCAACGTGAAGGCGGCGCAGCGCGAGGACGGCGCCAGCATGTTCCGGTTCGACGTGGCCCTGGGCAAGGCGTGGGCGTCGGTGGCGATGGGCGCCTCCAGCCGCGCGCTGCTGAAGCGCGCCAAGGACAATCCCAATTTCTTCGTCACGCTCGCGGCGACCGCGAAGGGCAAGTTCCTGCCGCAGACGGGCGGCGTGCTGATCAAGGACGCGCAGGGCGAGATCCTCGGCGCGGCCGGCGCGAGCGGCGGCACGGGCGAGGAGGACGAGGACGCCTGCGTCCACGGCATCCAGCAGGCGGGATTGACGCCGGACGCGTCCGGCTGATATTGAAGAGTCACAAAAAACATAAATCGCAAACGAGGAAAGGAAGAGGAAAGAGACATGAAGAGCATCTACCGGTGGTTGCTGCCGGCGGCGCTGTGCGCGCTCGCTGCCGGTCCCTTGCGCGCGCAGAACGCGGACATCGCGAGCCTCGCGCAGTATTCGGGGCCCGACCGCGAGCAGAAGCTCGCGCAGGCCGCGAAGAAGGAGCGCGAGGTGACGCTGTACTCGTCGCTCGTCGTCGAGGACCTGACCGCGCTCGCGTCGGCGTTCCAGAAGAAGTACGGGGTCAGGGTCAACTACTGGCGCGCGGGGTCGGAAAAGGTCGTGCAGCGCTCGGTCACCGAGGCGCGCGCGGGCCGCTTCGACGTCGACGTGATCGAGACCAACGGGCCCGAGCTCGAGTCGCTGCACCGCGAGAAGCTGCTGCAGCAGGCGAGCTCGCCGCTATTCAAGGACCTGCTGCCCGACGCGATCCGCCCGCACCACGAGTGGATCGGCGACCGGCTCAACATCTTCGTCCAGGCGTACAACACGAACCTCGTGAAGCCGGCCGATCTGCCGAAGACCTATCAGGACCTGCTCGACCCGAAATGGAAGGGCAAGCTCGGGGTCGAGGCCGAGGACATCGACTGGTTCGCGACGCTGGTGACGGCGATGGGCGAGCAGAAGGGCCTGCAGCTGTTCCGCGACATCGTCGCGAAGAACGGGCTCTCGGTGCGCAAGGGCCACTCGCTGCTCGCCGGCCTGGTCGCCTCGGGCGAGGTGCCGCTCACGCTGACGGTCTACAACCACAACGCGAACAAGCTGAAGAAGCGCGGCGCGCCGATCGACTGGTTCTCGATCCCGCCCGCGATCGCGCGCGTGAACGGCATCGCGCTGTCGCGAAAACCCCCGCACCCGAACGCCGCGGTGCTGTTCTACGACTTCATGCTGAGCCCCGAGGGCCAGGCGATCCTGGTGAAGGGCAACTACGTCCCGACCAATACCCGGACCCAAGGGGTCGACCCGAAGCTGACGCAGCTGAAGCTCAAGTTCGTCGACCCGGCCATGATCCTGGATCAGAACGCGAAGTGGGAAAAGCTCTACGAGGACATCATCACGCGGCAGGCGAAGTGAGCGGGCGGCAGGAACTTTGAGCCGGCTCCGGTAATCGCACTCAGCGAGGCCCTCCACCGAGCTCGCAGATCATCATGGCCCGACGCGCCTGGCGACGACGCGCGGCGAGCGCCGCCGTCGCCGGCGCGCTCGCGGCCGTCGCGGCTTGCGCCTCGGGGCCGTCCGCCGTCCCCGAGGGCGTCCCGCGCCCGGCGTCGTTCGACGCCCCGCGGGTCGCGCAAGGCGCCCGGCTGGCGAGCCTCGGCAACTGCGCGAGCTGCCACACCGCGCCCGCGGGAAGGACCTACGCCGGCGGCCGCGCGCTGCAGACGCCCTTCGGCACGATCTACGGCACCAACATCACCCCGGACCGCGAGACCGGGATCGGGCAATGGTCGCAGGCCGACTTCGCGCGCGCGATGCGCGAGGGCGTGGACCGCGACGGCCGCAACCTCTACCCGGTGTTCCCGTACGACCACTTCACGATCCTGACCGACGCGGACATCGGCGCGCTGTACGCGTACCTGATGACGCGCGAGCCGGTGCGCGCCGCGACGCCGCCGAACGCGCTTCGTTTCCCGTACAACCTGCGCCCGCTGATCGGCGTGTGGAAATCGCGCTACCTGCGCACCGGGCCGTTCCGCGCGGATCCGTCGCAGAGCGCGCAGTGGAACCGCGGCGCCTACCTGGTGCGCGGACTCGCGCACTGCGGCGCGTGCCACACGCCCAGGAACGGCCTCGGTGCCGAGCAGAAGGACCACGACTTCGCGGGCGGCGAGGCCGAGGGCTGGCACGCGCCGGCGCTGAACGCCGACTCGCCGTCGCCGGTGCCGTGGACGGCGCACGCGCTCGCCGCCTACCTGCGCGAGGGCCTCGCCGAGTCGCACGCGATGACCGCCGGGCCGATGACGGACGTGGTCCACAACCTCGCCGGCGCGCCGGCCGAGGACGTGCGCGCGATCGCGACCTACGTCGCCTCGCTCGATACGCGCCCGCGCGCCGAGCGCGAGCGGGCGCAGGCGAGCGCGCTCGCCGCCGCGGGGCGCGCGAAGGCGCCCGACGCCGCGGGCGACGCCGGCCACGCGGTCTACGCCGGCGCGTGCGCCGAGTGCCACGATCTCGGCCGCGGGGTGGACGGCGGCGCGCTGCCGCTGGAATTCGCGACCGGGCTCACCATCCCCACGCCGGGCAACCTGATCCGCATCATCCGCGACGGCATCGTGCCGGGAGAGGGCGAGCGCGGTCGCTGGATGCCGGCCTACGCCGGCGCGCTCAGCGACGCGCAGCTCGCCGACCTGGTCGCATACCTGCGCTCGCTGACCGACCGGCCGGCGTGGAGCGACGTGCGCGCCGCGGTGCGCGAGGTCGCGAAAGGAGGCGAATGATCACCCTGGACATCAACGGCCGCGCGCGCGAGGTCGACGCCGATCCGGCGACGCCGCTCCTCTACGTGCTGCGCGACCAGCTGGCGATGAACGGCGCGCGCTTCGGCTGCGGGCTGGGGCAATGCGGCGCGTGCACGGTGCTGATCGACGGCGAGGCGGCGTTCTCGTGCCTGACGCCGGTCTCGGTGCTCGCCGGGCGCAAGGTCCGAACGCTCGAAGGTCTCGGCACCGCCGAGAGCCCCGGCGCGGTGCAGCGCGCCTTCATCGAGGAGCAGGCGGCGCAGTGCGGATACTGCATCCCGGGGATGATCCTGCGCGCGCAGGCGCTGCTCGAGAGAAACCCGTCGCCCTCGGACGCCGAGATCCGCGAGCACATGAGCCCGAACCTGTGCCGCTGCGGCACGCACGTCCGGATCCTGCGCGCCGTGCGCCGCGCGGCGGGCGCGATGAAGGACGGCCGATGAGGCGCCGCGAGTTCTTCCAGAGCGGCGGCGCGCTGATCGTCGCGTTCTCGCTCCTCCCCGGCGCCTTGGCGCAGGAAGGGAAAAAGCCCCCGCTGCCCGGGAGCCTGAAGGACTCGCCGCTGCTCGACTCGTGGATCCGCATCGGCGCCGACGGCCGCGTCACGGTCTTCACCGGCAAGGCCGAGCTCGGCCAGGGCATCAAGACCGCGCTGATCCAGCTCGCCGCGGAGGAGCTCGCGGTCGATCCGGGCGTGGTCGCCATCGTCACCGCCGACACGGCGACGACACCGAACGAGGGCTACACGGCGGGCAGCCATTCGATGCAGGACAGCGGCACGGCGATCCGCAACGCGGCGGCGCAGGCGCGCGAGATCCTGATCGGCATCGCGGCGAAGCGCCTCGGGACCGCGCCCGGGCGGCTGCAGGCGCGCGACGGCGGGGTGGGCGCGCCCGACGGCGGGCTCATCACCTACGGCGATCTGGTCGCCGGCGAGGCGCTGCACGTGAGCGCGCAGATGCAGTCGAAGCTCACGCCGCCCGGGCGGCACGCGGTCATCGGGAAGTCGACGCCGCGGGTCGACATTCCCTCGAAGGTCACCGGCGGCGCGAGCTACGTGCACGACCTGCGCCCGCCCGGCATGGCGCACGCGCGCGTCGTGCCGCCGCCGGCCGAGGGCGCGAAGCTGGTCTCGGCCGACGTCGCCGCCGCCGGCAGGATGCCGGGCGTGCTGAAGGTCGTGCGCGACGGAAGCTTCCTCGGCGTGATCGCCGGGCGCGAATGGCAGGCGATCCAGGCGATGCGCGCGCTCGCGCTGTCGGCCAAGTGGGAAGAGGGTAAGCAGCTGCCGAAGCGCGACGAGCTCTATTCGGCTCTCCTCGGGCTCAAGACGCAGGATACGGTGATCCACGGCGGCGCGACGCAGCCCGCGTTCGCCGGGCGCACGGTCGAGGCCGAGTACCGCAAGCCCTACCAGATGCACGGTGCGATCGGTCCTTCGTGCGCGGTCGCGCGGCTCGAGGGCGGGTCGGTGACGGTGTGGACGCACAGCCAGGGCGTGTACCCGCTGCGAAACGCGCTCGCCGAGATGCTGAAGCTGCCGAAGGAGTCGGTGCACTGCATCCACCTCGAGGGCTCCGGCTGCTACGGCCACAACGGCGCCGACGACGTCGCCGCCGACGCCGCGCTGCTCGCGCGCGCGCTCCCCGGGCGCCCGGTGCGCGTGCAGTGGATGCGCGAGCACGAGCACGCGGGCGAGCCCTACGGGCCGGCGATGGTGACGAGCGCCCGGGCGTCGCTCGATTCCGCGGGCAGGATCGCGGCGTGGCAGTACGAGGTCTGGAGCAACACGCATTCGACGCGTCCGGGCGCCGCCGGCAATCTCGCCGCCGCGCAGCGGCTCGCGACGCCGTTCACGCCGCCGCCGCCGCGCGCCATCCCGCAGCCCGAGGGCGGCGGCGACCGCAACGCGATTCCGCTGTACCGGATCCCCGACGCGCGCGTGGTGCACCACTTCATTCCCGAGATGCCGCTGCGCGTGTCGGCGCTGCGCTCGCTCGGAGCGTACATGAACGTGTTCTCGATCGAGAGCTTCATGGACGAGCTCGCGAAGGCCGCGGGCGCCGACCCGGTCGAGTTCCGGCTGCGCCATCTCGAGGACGCGCGCGCGCGCGACGTGATCCGCGCCGCGGCCGAGCGCTTCGGCTGGTCGTCGTGGCGGCCGCAGCCGGGCCGCGGGCGCGGCTTCGCGTTCGCGCGCTACAAGAATCTCGCCGCGTACTGCGCGGTCGCGCTCGCGGCGCGCGTGGACCGCGACAGCGGCCGCGTGCACGTCGAGCGCGCGGTGGCGGCGATCGACAGCGGCGAGGCGGTGAATCCGGACGGCATCCGCAACCAGGTCGAGGGCGGCATCGTGCAGTCGCTCAGCTGGACGCTGTTCGAGTCGGTGAGCTTCGACCGTCGGCGCGTCACCAGCCGCGACTGGGCCGGCTATCCGATCCTGCGCTTCCCGGGCGTGCCCGACGCCGTCGAGGTCGTCGTCGTCGACCGCCCGGGCGAGCCCTTCCTCGGAACGGGCGAGGCCGCGCAGGGACCGGCGGCCGCGGCGCTCGCCAACGCGATCGCCGACGCGAGCGGCGCCAGGATCCGCGAGCTGCCGCTCGGCGCGGAGCGCGTGAAGGCCGCGCTCGAGGCCTGAGCCGCGGGCGCGCTCAGCGCGCGCCGGGAACCCGCCGCGTCTTCAGGAACTCCTCCAGCGTCTCGCCGCGGAAGCCGGCGACCATCTCGGGATTGGAGACGCCGCGCACGCGCCCGAGCTTCTCCAGGCAGAAGAAGCTCGCGCCATAACGCATCAGCGCCGCCCAGTCGAGATCGCGCACCATGCGGCGCTCGTCGGCGGTGAGGCGCGCCTTGTCGAAGGCCGCGTCCGGGTCGCTCTTGAACAGGTCGCGGTTCTCGGGCCGCGTGAGCCCGTGGAGGAAGCGGTTGAGGCGCATCGCCCCCGAGCTGCGCGCGAGGTCGAAGAGATACGTGCCTTCGAGCGTCTCGACGCCCTGGAGCTGGCGGCTCATTCGCGCTCCCGCGCGAGCGCGACGCCGCGGGAGTCGCGCGCCGCCGACCTCGGCTCCTCGAACACGGCGACCGCCATCGCCGAGGTCATCGGCAGGTAGTAGTTCTGGTGGATCTTGCGCGCGCCTTCGGAGAGCGCCCCGCGCATGGCGAGCCACATGATGATCTCGGCGCCTTCGGTGCCGCCGAGGCGGATGTAATCGGCGTGGCGCATCGCGGTGAGCGCGCGCGGGTCGCGCTCGATCAGGTCGAGGAACTTCAAGTCCCATTCCTCGTTGTTGAAGCCGGCGCGCTCGCCGTTCATCTGGTGCGAGAGTCCGCCGGTGCCGACGATCATTACCTTCAGGTCCTCGGGATAGGACAGGACCGCGCGGCGCACCGCCTGCCCGAGCTTGAAGCAGCGCATCGGCGTCGGGATCGGGTGCTGCAGCACGTTGATCTCGATCGGCACGATGCGGCCGGGCCAGTCGGGCTGCGGCGGCCAGAACATGGTGAGCGGCGAATGGCAGCCGTGGTCGATCGGCAGGTCCTGCCAGGTCGCGATGTCGAACTCGTCCTCGATCAGGCTCTCGGCGAGATGGCGCGAGAGCCCGGCGTGTCCCTTGAGCGGCGGGATGGGGCGCGGGCCCAGGCCTTCGTCGGCGATGGCGTAGGTCTCGCCGACGCCGAGCGCGAAGGTCGGGTAGTGGTCGAAGAAGAACGTCGTGGCGTGGTCGTTGTAGAAGAACACCAGCACGTCGGGCGCCTTCTGCGCGAGCCATTGCGCGACGGGCTCGTAGCCCCTGAAGAGCGGAGCCCAGTCGGGGTCGTTCTGCTTCTTGCGGTCCCAGGCCACGCCGATCGTGGGGACGTGCGAGGTGCCGATGCCGCCGAGGATGGTCGCCATGGGCCTAATCCTAGCGCTTGGCCGTGCCGATCGCCACGATGCAGCCGATCACGATCAGCGCGCCCGCCACCTGCTCGGGCGCGAGCGCCTGGCCGAGGATGGCCCAGGCGAGGAAGAGCACGGCGACGGGCTCGAAGTTGAGCACCGCGACGTCGCTCGCCGCGCGCATGCGCGGCTGGAGCACGAACAGCGCCGTGATCGACGAGCCGTAGAACAGGGTGAGGAGCGCGAGGCCGAGCCAGCCGGGGCCGTCGGCGGGAAGGACGAGCGTCCCGGTGGCGCCGGCCGCGATCAGCGCCGTGACGCCGCAGCCCGCCATGCCGTAGCAGCTGCGCACCCGCCCGTCGACGCCCTTCATCCAGCGCGCGCTCAGGTACAGCACCAGCGCGAACGCGATCGACGCGGCGACCGCGAACGCGGCGCCCGCGCCGATCTCGGCCCAGCGCGAGGACAGGCGCTCGGCGCCGCCGACGACGTCGAGCGCGAGCGCGAGCCCGAAGAGCGCGACCGGCATCGCGAGCAGCGCGGCGCGCGGCGGCCGCGGCTCGAGCCCGGTCGCCCAGGCGAGCAGCGTGTACAGGATCGGGTAGCTGTTGAAGGTGAGCAGCGCGAGCGCGACCGGCAGCCGCGCGACCGACGAGTACAGGAACCAGCTCTGCGCCGCGATCACCAGCCCGATGATGAGCGCGCGCCCGAGCGTGCGCGCGGGCAGCCCGAGCGGCACGCGCAGCGCGAGCAGCACGCCGAGCACCGCGAGCCCCGTGCCGATCGAGCGGAACACGACCGCCGTCATCACGTTCGCGCCGTGGTCGAAGGCGACGCGCGCGGCGATGTGGTTGCTGCCGAAGCTCGCCGCGATCGCGAGCAGCAGCGCGACGCTCAGCCAGCGGGGCAGCGCGGTCAAAGCTCGACGTGGAACAGGCGCCGGAACATCGTGCGCCTGGTATTGCGGAAGTGCGGCCGGACGCGGTCGCTCCACGCGCTGTTGCGCACCGCGAGCCAGCGCGGGCTGCCCAGCGTCTCCTTCGTCACGAGGTCGTAGCAGGCGTGGTAGCGCGGCGAGGAATCGGGATTGCGGAAGCGGCGCGCGCGCACCGTGCCCGGGCAGGCGGCGAGGCCCGGCATGTGCTCGGTGTCGTACCACGCGTTCAGATCGGCGTCGTTCGCGTCGTCGTCGACGTCGGTCTCGACGACGTAGTGGAAGGCCGACGTCTCGTTGCGCGAGGCCCCGGGGCAGTCGCACATCGGCGAAAGCCGCGCCGCCGCGATCGCGACGCCGGCGAACGCCGGCATCGAGCGCGCGCGCTCGGGTGCGCGCGAGAGCAGGGCCGGGCTCAATACGCCGAACTCGCGCGTGTACAGGTACAGGCAGGCTTCGTCGCCTTCGAGCGCCGCGTGCGCGGCGATGCCGACGACCAGCGGCACGCATTCCACCGCGAGCTCGGTCAGCGGTCCGGCCAGCGACTCGCGCGCCGGAAGCTTGCCGACGCACTTGAGCAGCAGCGCGCCCGTGTGGGTGGGACTCAAGCGACGGTCACCGGGATCTTGAGCTCGCGGATGCGCTTCTCCCACTCCCGCGGCCCGCTCTCGTGGACCGAGGCGCCGCGCGCGTCGACGGCGACGGTGACCGGCATGTCCTTGACCTCGAACTCGTAGATCGCCTCCATGCCGAGGTCCTCGAACGCGAGCACGCGCGACTTGCGGATCGCGCGCGATACGAGGTACGCGGCGCCGCCGACGGCGATGAGATAGACGGCCTTGTGCCTGCGGATCGCCTCGATCGCCAGCGGCCCGCGCTCGGCCTTGCCGATCATGCCGATGAGGCCCGTCTTCGCGAGCATGGTCTCGGTGAACTTGTCCATGCGCGTCGACGTGGTCGGTCCGGCGGGACCGACCACCTCGTCGCGCACCGGGTCGACCGGTCCGACGTAGTAGATCACGCGGTTGGTGAAGTCGACGGGAAGCTTTTCTCCGCGCGAGAGCATGTCCTCGATGCGCTTGTGCGCGGCGTCGCGGCCGGTGAGGATCTTCCCCGAGAGCAGCAGCGTCTCGCCCGGCTTCCAGCCCGCGACTTCCTCGCGGGTGAGCGTATCGACGTTCACGCGGCGCGACTGCGCGGAAGGCGTCCACGCGACCTTCGGCCAGTCCTCGAGCGAGGGCGCCTCGAGCTCCGCGGGCCCCGAGCCGTCCAGCACGAAATGCGCGTGGCGCGTCGCGGCGCAGTTCGGGATCATCGCGACCGGCTTGTTCGCCGCGTGCGTCGGGAAAGCGCGGATCTTCACGTCGAGCACCGTCGACAGGCCGCCGAGCCCCTGCGCTCCGATCCCGAGCCGGTTCACCTTCTCGTAGAGCTCGACGCGCAGCTTCTCGTAATCGTCGCGCGGGCCGCGGGCGAGCAGGTCGGACATGTCGATCGGCTCCATCAGCGCCTCCTTCGCCATGCTCATCGCCTTCTCGGCGGTGCCCCCGATGCCGATGCCGAGCATCCCGGGCGGACACCAGCCGGCGCCCATGGTCGGCACGGTCTTCAGCACCCAGTCGACGACCGAGTCCGAGGGATTCAGCATCGCGAACTTCGACTTCGCCTCCGACCCGCCGCCCTTCGCGGCGACGGTGACGTCGACCGTGTTCCCGGGAACGAGCTCCATGGTGACGACGGCCGGCGTGTTGTCCTTCGTGTTCCTGCGCGCGAACTGCGGATCGGCGAGCACCGAGGCGCGCAGCTTGTTGTCGGGGTCGAGGTACGCGCGGCGCACGCCCTCGTCGACCGCGTCGGCGACCGAGCCCTCGAACCCCTCGAAGCGCACGTCCATCCCGATCTTCAGGAAGACGTTGACGATGCCCGTGTCCTGGCAGATCGGCCGGCGGCCCTCGGCGCAAAGGCGCGAGTTGGTGAGGATCTGCGCGATCGCGTCCTTCGCCGCGGGCGACTGCTCGCGCTGGTAGGCGCGCGCGAGGTGCTCGAGGTAGTCCTTCGGATGGTAGTAGCTGATGTACTGGAGCGCGTCGGCGACGCTCTGGACGAGGTCCTGGTGCTTGATCGTGGTCATGAACGAGATCGAGCTTCGATCGGTATCGGAAGGGCGCAATTCTATCATCGCGCCGGGACCCGACTGCGCTTTACCTCTGGAAAATCAGCAGGAGATAGGCGAAGAACAGCAGAAGGTGCACCGCGCCGAGGAGGACGTTGGTGCGTCGGCTCGAAAAGGTGAGGGTGCTGAGGACGAGCGTGAGCGAGAGCAGGACGATGTCCTGCACCTCGAGCCCGAGCACGATGTTCTTCTTCGTGAGCAGCCCGATGGTGAGCACCCCCGGAATCGTGAGGCCGATCGTCGCGAGCACCGAGCCGAGCAGCAGGTTGACCGAGCGCTGCAGCTGGTTCGCGAGCGCGGCGCGGACCGCGCTCACCGATTCGGGCGAGAGCACGAGCGCGGCGACGAGGAATCCGCCCAGCGCGGCGGGAGCGCCGAGCACCGAGATCCCGTGGTCGATCGGCACCGCGAGCTGCTTGGACAGGAGCACCATCGGCAGCAGGTAGGCGACGAGGAGGGCCGCGTGATACGCGAGCGAGTGCGTCCTTGCGCGCGCCGGGGCGGCGGGCCGCTGCGCGCCCTTGTCGTCCACCGCAACGAAATAGCGGCGATGAATGACGTTCTGCACCGCCAGGAAAACGCAGTACAGCCCGATCGACATGAAGCTGAGAAAGCCGGCCTGGACCGGCGAGAAGGTCGGCCCCGGCGAGGTCTCGGTGAATCGGGGAAGAATCAATCCCAGCACCGCGAGCGGCAGGATCATCGCGAGAAAGGCGTTGGCGCCCTGGAGGTTGTAGCTCTGCTCGTGCCAGCGCAGCCCGCCGAGGAGCAGCGACAGGCCGACCATGCCGTTGAGCACGATCATGACGACGGCGAACATGGCGTCGCGCGCGAGCGTGGGGCTTCCGTGCGGCGTCGCCATGGACGCCGCGATGATCATGACCTCGATCCCCGTCACGGACAGCGTGAGGACGAGCGTCCCCAGCGGCTCGCCCAGCAGGCCGGCCAGGCCCTCGGCGTGGCGGACGACCGCGAACACCGAGAGCAGGATCACCCCGATCAGCCAAAGGAAAATGAAGGCGAACCATGCTGGACGCGACAGGTCCGCGGCCCACGCCTCGCCGAAGCGCAGGAACAGCGCGAAGCTCGCCAACGTCAGAACGAGGGGCCATTCACGGCGTACGAGGCTCGGTGTCGTCATCCTGCGTAGAATACGTGATGCGGCGCACGACCCGGCCGGCGATATCGGGCAATCCACTTCCCAACTTTACAAACCGTGAATTCGGTGCTTTGATTTGCCGTCCGGGGCCCGCCCGCGCAGATCGAACCGCATCCGCATTTCCGACAGGAGCCAGCCAATGGCAGCACACATCGAGTCGGTCCTCCAGGAAGACCGGCTGTTCCCGCCGTCGCCCGATTTCGTCAAGCAGGCGAACGTCTCCGGCATGGCCGCGTACCAGGCGCTGTGCGACGAGGCCGAGCGCGACTTCGCCGGCTTCTGGGGCCGGCTCGCGCGCGAGCACCTCGACTGGCACAAGCCGTTCACGAGGATCCTGGACGAGTCGAAGGCGCCGTTCTACCGCTGGTTCCACGACGGCGAGATCAACGCGTCGTACAACTGCCTCGACCGCCATCTGAAGACCCAGGGGAACAAGACCGCGATCATCTTCGAGGCCGACGACGGCAAGGTCACGAGAATCACGTACCGCGAGCTCTATCACAAGGTCTGCCGGTTCGCGAACGCGCTGAAGTCGCTCGGCATCAAGCAGGGCGACCGCGTCATCGTCTACATGCCGATGTCGATCGAGGTCGTGACCGCGATGCTCGCGTGCGCGCGCATCGGCGCGACGCACTCGGTCGTCTTCGGCGGCTTCTCCGCGAAGAGCGTGCAGGAGCGCGTGATCGACGCCGGCGCGGTCGCGATCATCACCGCCGACGGCCAGATGCGCGGCGGCAAGGAGATCCCGCTCAAGCCGGCGATCGACGAGGCCTTCGCGCTCGGCGGCTGCGAGGGCGTGAAGAACGTCGTCGTCTACAAGCGCACCGGCACGAAGGTGAACATGCAGTCGCCGCGCGACAAATGGTGGGACGACGTGGTGAAGGGCCAGCCCGACACGTGCGAGCCCGTGTGGGTCAACGCCGAGCACCCGCTCTTCATCCTGTATACGTCGGGATCGACCGGCAAGCCGAAGGGCGTGCAGCACTCGACCGCCGGCTACCAGCTGATGTGCGTGCTGACGATGAAATGGGTGTTCGACAACAAGCCGGCCGACATCTTCTGGTGCACGGCCGACGTCGGCTGGGTCACGGGGCACAGCTACATCGTCTACGGGCCGCTCGGCTGCGGCACCACCGCGGTCGTGTTCGAGGGCGTGCCGGTGTACCCCGACGCGGGCCGCTTCTGGAAGATGATCCAGGACCACAAGGTGAACGTGTTCTACACGGCGCCGACGGCGATCCGCTCGCTCATCAAGGCGGGCGGCGACCTGCCGAAGAAGTACGACCTGTCGTCGCTGCGCATCCTCGGCACCGTGGGCGAGCCGATCAACCCGGAAGCGTGGATGTGGTACCACGAGACGGTCGGCAACAAGCGCTGCCCGATCGTCGATACCTGGTGGCAGACCGAGACGGGCGGGCACATGATCACGCCGCTGCCCGGCGTCACCGCGACCAAGCCGGGGTCGGCGACCACGCCGCTTCCCGGCATCGCCGCCGACGTCGTCGACGAGACCGGCCACCCGGTCGGGAAGGGCAAGGGCGGGATCCTGGTGATCAAGAAGCCGTGGCCCTCCATGATCCGCACGATCTGGGGCGACCCCGAGCGCTACAGGAAGACGTACTGGCCCGAGGACTTCAAGGGCAAGTTCTACCTCGCCGGGGACGGGGCGAGCATCGACCAGGACGGCTACTTCCGCATCGTCGGCCGCATCGACGACGTGCTCAACGTCTCGGGCCACCGGCTCGGAACGATGGAGGTCGAGTCGGCGCTCGTCGCCAACGCGAAGCTCGTCGCCGAGGCGGCGGTCGTCGGCCGGCCCGACGAGCTCACCGGCGAGGCGATCGTCGCCTTCGTCGTGCTCAAGGGCCAGCGCCCCTCGGGCGCGGAGGCGAAGAAGGTCGCCGACGAGCTGCGCAACTGGGTGGCGAAGGAGATCGGCCCGATCGCGAAGCCGAAGGAGATCCGGTTCGGCGAGAACCTGCCGAAGACGCGCTCGGGCAAGATCATGCGGCGCCTGCTGCGCGCGATCGCGCGCGGCGAGGAGATCAAGCAGGACGTCTCGACGCTCGAGAACCCGGCGATCCTCGAGCAGCTGAAGCAGGCGACGTAGCGCTCAGCGGCGCGGCTCGAGCAGGTCGAGCAGCGCCTCGGCGGTCTCCTTGGGCCGCTCGACCGGCGTCAGGTGCCTGGACTTCGGGATGTAGACGAGGCTCGACTTGGCGATCCCCTCGTGCAGCGCCTTCGCCATCTTCAGCGGCTCGGCCTGGTCCTCCTTGCCGACGATCACCGCGGTCGGCGCGGCGATCGCCGCGAGCGCCGGCCGCAGATCGAGCGCGCCGAGCATCTCGCACGCCGCGGCGTAGCACTGCACGTCGTTCGCGAGCAGCGAATCGACCAGCGCCGCGGCCGCGGCGTCGTCGAGCTTGCGGAAGGACTCGCCGAACCAGCGCTCGAGCTGCGAGTCGACCAGCGCGCGCAGGCCCTGGGTCTTCGCGATCTCGGCGCGCTCGTGCCAGATTGCGGGCGCCTTCGGGCCGTACCACGCGGTGGTGGAGATCAATCCGAGCGCCGACGCGCGCGGCGGATATTCCGCGGCGAAGGCCTGCGCCACGCAGCCGCCGAGCGAGCATCCCGCGACGGCGGCCGAGGGCCAGCCGGTGTGATCGAGCAGCTCGGCGAGATCGCGCGCCAGCAGCTGCGGCGTGTACGCCATCGCGCGGCGCTCCGAGCGCCCGTGCCCGCGGCTGTCGTAGGTGAGCACCTCGGCGCGTTCCTTGAGCGCGGTGACCACGCCGTCCCACATGCTGCGGTCGAGTCCGAGCGAATGGAGCAGCGCGACGCGCGGGGCGCGCGGGCCGGGCGCGGGATGCACCCTGAACGCGAGCATGCAGCCGTCCGACGTCCTGAACGTTCCGCTTCCCACGAGCGCCCCTCCTCGACGGCCCCTCGCTGCAGTTGTTGCAAGGTCCGCGTAACTCTATCACTAGCGGCCGGCCGGCGAGAAGGCGCCCGGGTGCCTTACGGTAGAATCGAGGACGGGACGCAGGGCGTTCCGGACGGAGAGGTGACCGAGCGGTCGAAGGTGCGCGCCTGGAAAGCGCGTGTACGGTCAAAAGCCGTACCGTGGGTTCGAATCCCACCCTCTCCGCCATGCCGTTAGAATTTGCCGACCGGCTTTCGATCGAAGGAGAACCGCATGGAACCGCGCGGCAACCGGCTCGCATGCGCGTTGCGCACGATCGACGGCTGCATCGGGACTTACGACGCGTACCCGGGCACGACGCCGAAGTCGATCTCGCGCGTCGATCCGGTGAGGTGGGACAAGCCGCCGCAGAAGGACGTGATGGAGGCCTCGTTCAGCATCATCACCGACCTCGGCATGACGGGCGCGATCATCCGGCTGAACCAGTACCAGTGGCGCGCGCTCAACCACGTCAAGCTGATCGAGCCGTTCTACGGCTTCATGCTGTGGGGCGGCAACCCGATGAAGGTCGTCGACGACGCGATGATGCTCGCGAAAGGCAAGATCTAGCCGGTCGTGCCGATCGTCGACTCGCAGGTCCACATCTGGGCCGCCGATTCGCCCGAGCGGCCGTGGCCCGCGCGCCACGAGCCGCATCGTCCCGAGCCGATCACCGCGGACGATCTGCTGCGCGAGATGGCGGCGGCGGGCGTCGACCGCGTCGTGCTCGTCCCGCCCTCGTGGGAAGGCGAGCGCAACGACGTCGTGCTCGCCGCGGCGCGCGCGCATCCGGAGCGCTTCGCCGTGATGGGGCGGCTCGATCCCGAGGCGCCGCAGTCGCGCGCGGCGCTGCGCGAATGGCGCGCGCAGCCCGGGATGCTCGGGTTGCGCTTCACGTTCCACCGTCCGTCGCTGCAGCCGCTGCTGACCGAGGGCCGGGCCGACTGGGTGTGGGCCGAAGCCGAGCGGCTGGGGATTCCCGTGATGCTGACGTGCCCGCACGCGATCCTCCATCATCTGGAGAGAATCGCCGAGCGCCATCCGGGGCTGCGCCTCACGCTCGACCACCTGGGGCTGCTGCCCGGCACGAAAGACGAGGAGGCGTTCCGCGACTTCGACAAGCTGCTCGCGCTCGCGCGCCTTCCGGGCGTCGCGGTGAAAGCGAGCGCGCTGCCGTGCTACACGAGCGACGCCTATCCGTATCGCCGGCTGCATCCGTACATCGAGCGGGCGGTCGCGGCGTTCGGGCCCGAGCGCGTGTTCTGGGGCACCGATCTCTCGCGCCTGCCGTGCAGCTATCGCCAGGCGGTCGCCATGTTCGCCGAGGAGATGCCGTGGCTCGGCGCGCGCGAAAAGGACGAGATCATGGGCCGCGCGCTGTGCCGGTGGCTCGGCTGGCTGTGCTAGACTGAGCTCACCACGGCGGGCCTCCCCGCATTGCAGCGTAGTGAACCTGGTCAGGTCCGGAAGGAAGCAGCCACAGCTATTCACTGCAAGTGCCGGGGGCAAGGCTCGCCACCCCATTCCGGATCGGCGCCCGCGAGGCCCGATCGTTTCCCGGCTGCTAAAATCGGGGCATGTCGTATCAAGTTCTCGCCCGCAAGTGGCGTCCCCGGACGTTCGAGTCGCTGGTCGGGCAGGAGCACGTCGTGCGCGCGCTCACGCACGCGCTCGACCAGAAGCGGCTGCACCACGCCTACCTCTTCACCGGCACGCGCGGCGTCGGCAAGACCACGCTCGCGCGCATCCTCGCCAAATCGCTCAATTGCGAGACCGGGATCTCGTCCAGGCCCTGCGGCAAGTGCTCGGCGTGCGTCGAGATCGACGCCGGCCGCTTCGTCGACCTGATCGAGGTCGACGCCGCCACCAACACCAAGGTCGACGAGATGCGGCAGCTCCTCGAGAACGCCGTGTACTCGCCCACGCGCGGCCGCTTCAAGGTCTACGTCATCGACGAAGTCCACATGCTGTCGACGTCGGCCTTCAACGCGATGCTGAAGACGCTCGAGGAGCCGCCCGAGCACGTCAAGTTCATCCTCGCGACCACCGACCCGCAGAAGATCCCGGTGACGGTGCTGTCGCGCTGCCTGCAGTTCAACCTGAAGCAGATGCCGGCGCCGGCGATCGCGGGCCGGCTGGCGCATATCCTCGCCGAGGAGAAAATCCCCGCCGAGCAGGAGGCGCTGCGGCTGCTCGCGCATTCCGCGCGCGGCAGCATGCGCGACGCGCTGTCGCTGCTCGACCAGGCGATCGCTCACGGCGGCGGCAAGGTCGCCTCGCTCGAGGTGCGCGCGATGCTCGGCGCGATCGACGACGAGTTCCTGCTCCGGATCGCCGAGGCGCTCGCGCAGGGCGACGCCAAGGGCGCGCTCGCGGCCGCCGACTCGATGCAGGAGCGCAACGTCTCCTTCGACGGCGCGCTGCGCGAGCTGGCGGCGCTGTTCCATCGCATCGCGCTCGCGAGGACGGCGCCGGCGGCGCTCGCGGACGAAGGCGGCGAGCGCGAGCGCGTCATCGAGCTCGCGCAGGCGCTCGATCCCGAGGACGTCCAGCTCTACTACCAGATCGCGATCCACGGACGCCAGGACCTGCCGTTCGCGCCCGACGAGTACGCGGGCTTCACCATGGCGCTGATGCGCATGCTCGCGTTCCGCGCCGAGGCGGCCGAGGGCGGCCGGCCGCCGGCCGAAGGCGAAGGCGCCAGGCCCGCGCGCGCGCCTGCGGCGCCCGCCGCGCCGGCCGCGCGCGCCGCGACGCCGCCGACGCAGGCCGACTGGCCCAATCTCGTGCGCTCGCTCGGACTCACCGGGCTCGCGGGCCAGCTCGCGCTGGCGAGCGAGCTCGTGCGCGCCTCCGAGGGCGAGATCGAGCTGCGGGTGCCGCCCTCGGCGAAGCACCTCGCGGAGAGGACCTACCAGGACAAGCTGCGCGCCTCGCTCGAGTCCCGCTTCGGCCGGCCGGTGCGCCTCGCCGTGAAGGTGGGGGAGACCGCGGGCAACACCGCGCGCGACAAGGCGAGCGCGTCGATCAGCGGCGACGCGTTCGTGAAGGACCTGATGGAGAATTTCGACGCGACCATTGTCGAATCGTCCATCAAGCCGAATCGATGAACGGAGAACGGACATGATGAAAGGCCAGCTCGCCGGGCTGATGAAGCAGGCGCAGCAGATGCAGGACAACATGAAGAAGCTCCAGGACGAGCTCGGCTCGATGCAGGTCGAGGGCGTGTCGGGAGCGGGCATGGTCAGGGTCGCGATGACCTGCAAGCACGAAGTGAAGCGCGTGACCATCGACCCTTCGCTCCTCAAGGACGACAAGGAGATGCTGGAGGACCTGGTCGCCGCGGCCATGAACGACGCCGCGCACAAGGCCGAGGCCGCGGTCCAGGAGAAGATGTCGGCCCTCACCGGCGGGCTCGGCCTGCCGCCGGGACTGAAGCTGCCGTTTTGAGACCGCCGACCTCGCTCGAAGACCTGATCGAGGCCCTGCGCTGCCTGCCGGGCGTCGGGCCCAAGTCGGCGCAGCGCATCGCCTACCATCTGCTGCAGTACGACCGCGCGGGCGCCGAGCGCCTCGCGCAGACGCTCGCGCGCGCCGCGCAGGCGATCCGGCGCTGCGCCAGGTGCAACAGCTTCACCGAGACCGAGCTGTGCGCGCTGTGCGCCTCGGACCGGCGCGACGCGGCGCAGCTCTGCGTCGTCGAGACGCCGGGCGACCTGCTGATGATGGAGCAGACGCTCGCGTACCGCGGCCTGTACTTCGTGCTCATGGGGCGGCTGTCGCCGCTCGACGGCATCGGGCCGCGCGAGATCGGTCTGGACGTGCTGCACCGCCGGGCGAGCGACGGCATCGTGAGGGAAGTGATCGTCGCGACCAACTTCACCAACGAGGGCGAGGCGACCGCGCACACGATCGGCGAGATGCTGAAGGACCGCGGGCTGAAGATCACGCGCATCGCGCGCGGAATCCCGGTCGGCGGCGAGCTCGAGTACGTCGACACCGGCACGCTCGCGCAGGCGTACACCGAGCGGCGGCCCGTCGAGCCATGACGCCCGGGGCGCTCGCCGGCCTCAAGGTGATCGAGCTCGGCCAGCTGATCGCCGGGCCGTTCGCGGGCAAGTTCTTCGCCGAGCTCGGCGCCGAGGTGATCAAGATCGAGCCGCCCGAAGGCGACCCGCTGCGCAAGTGGCGCAAGCTCCACCAGGGCACGTCGCTCTGGTGGTACGTGCAGAACCGGAACAAGAAGTCGGTCACGGCCGACCTGCGCCTGCCCGAGGGGCAGGAGGTCGTGCGGCGCCTCGCGCGCGACGCCGACGTCGTGATCGAGAACTTCCGTCCTGGAACGATGGAGAAATGGGGCCTCGGCTACGAGCGGCTCGCCGGCGCCAACCCGGGCCTCGTGATGCTGCGGCTCTCGGGCTTCGGCCAGACCGGGCCTTACCGCGACCAGGCCGGCTTCGGCGCGATCGGCGAGTCGATGGGCGGGCTTCGCTACGTGACCGGCTTCCCCGACCGGCCGCCGGTGCGGCCCAATCTCTCGATCGGCGACGCGCTCGCCGCGCTGCACGGCGTGATCGGCACGCTCGCCGCGCTGCGCCACCGCGAGGCGGGCGGGAAGGGCCAGGTGGTGGACGTCGCGCTGTACGAAGCGGTGTTCAACATGATGGAGTCGACGCTGCCCGAGTACGACCTCTTCGGCGAGGTGCGCGAGCGCACCGGGAGCAACCTCACCGGCATCGTGCCCTCGAACACCTACCTCACCCGCGAAGGCCGCCACGTCGTGATCGGCGCGAACGCGGACAGCATCTTCAAGCGCCTCATGAACCTGATCGGGCGGCCGGACTTGGCCGACGACCCGGCGCTCGCCGACAACGCCGGCCGCGCGAAGCGCGCCGACGAGCTCGACGCGGTGATCGGCGAGTGGACCTCGCGCCACGGCGCCGACGACGTCCTGCGCATGCTGAACGAGGCCAAGGTCCCGAGCGGCAAGATCTACAGCGTCGCCGACATCGCGCGCGATCCGCAATACCTGGCGCGCGAGATGATCCGCGAGATCGCGCTGCCCGACGGCGCGCGCGTCAAGGTGCCCGGCGTCGTGCCCAAGCTCTCGGCGACGCCGGGCGACATCGGCCGGCCGGGGCCGCGGCTCGGCGAGCACACCGAGGCGGTGCTCGCCGATCACGGCTACGGCGCGGCCGAGATCGCGCGGCTGCGCGAGCGCCGCGCGGTCTGAAAGCCGCGCGAGGAGGCGAGGCATGCAGCACATCTACATCCACGAGGTCGTGACCCGCGACGGCTTCCAGATCGAGCCGCAGTTCGTCCCGACCGAGCGCAAGATCGAGCTGCTCGACGCGCTCTCCGGAACGGGCGTCGCGAAGATCGAGGTGACCTCGTTCGTCTCGCCGAAGGCGGTGCCCAACCTGCGCGACGCGGAGGAGGTGATGGCGGGCATCGCGCGCAATCCCGCGGTGCGCTACGTCGCGCTCATCGCCAACGCGAAGGGCGTCGAGCGCGCCGCGGCCGCGCGCGTCGACGAGGTGAACCTGGTCGTCTCGGTGTCGGAGACGCACAACCGGGCCAACGTGCGCCGCTCGACCGACGCGTCGTTCGACGGGTTCGCCGAGATCCTGCGCGCACTGGACGGAACGGGCATCGGCGTCACGGGATCGCTCTCGACCGCGTTCGGCTGTCCCTTCGAAGGCGACCAGGCACCCGAGCGTGTGCTGGAGCTCGTGCGGCGCTACGTCGACCTGGGCGTCGACGCGGTCACGCTCGCCGACACCACCGGGATGGCGAACCCGCGCCAGGTCGAGTCGCTCGCGTCCGCGGTGAGGGAGCGCTGGCCCGACCTCGCGGTCGCGCTGCATTTCCACAACACCCGCGGCATGGGCCTCGCGAACGTGCTCGCGGGTCTCGCGGCGGGCGTGCGCCGCTACGAGGGCTGCCTCGGAGGGCTCGGCGGCTGCCCGTTCGCGCCCGGCGCCACGGGGAACATCTGCACCGAGGACCTGGTGCACATGCTCGAGGCGATGGGCTACGGCACCGGCGTCGACCTCGACCGGCTGCTCGCGGCGTCGCGCCGCCTGGTCGACATCGTCGGCCACGATCTCCCGGGCCAGGTGGCGAAGGCCGGCAAGGCGACCGACCTGCACCCGGCGCCGCAGGGACTCTAGAACAGGCCGAGCTGCTTCGCGTCGTCGCGGCGCGCGGGCGGCTTGAACCGCGTGCAGTCGAGCTCGGCCGGCTTGCGGCCGGCGCCGTGGCCGTTCAGACCGAAGCGCCGGCACGCGATGTCGAAGCGCTGCTCGATCAGCTCCGCGTAATTGCCGACGCCGGTCATGCGCGTGCCGAAGCGCGGATCGTTGTCGCGGCCGCCGCGCAGCTGGCGCACGATGCTGACGACGTGCTCGGCGCGCTCGGGGTAGTGCGCGGCGAGCCATTCCTTGAACAGGTCCTTCAGCTCGTGCGGCAGGCGCATGATCACGTACGCGGCTTCGCGCGCGCCGGCCGCGGCCGCGGCCTCCAGCACCTGCTCCATCGTGCGGTCGTT
The DNA here is from genome assembly GCA_035651815.1 of Burkholderiales bacterium. Classification (GTDB taxonomy): domain Bacteria; phylum Pseudomonadota; class Gammaproteobacteria; order Burkholderiales; family SG8-39; genus VBDM01. The sequence continues at coordinate 48,540 of DASRFB010000064.1, forward strand.
GAGCGCCGGGATGAGCGCGGCGATCATCACGCCGCAGGACACGCCGGCGGCGGCGAGCGACTCGAGGATCGCGAGGCGCCGCGCGGGCGTCGCCGCCCGCGGCTCGAGCTTCGCCGCGAGCTCGCGATCGAGCGTTCCGATCGAGACGAAGACCTTGACCAGGTTCCTCGCCGCCATCGGCGCGAGCAGGTCGAGGTCGCGCTCGACCAGCGCCGACTTGGTCACCAGGGTCACCGGGTGCTCGCATTCGGAGAGGACCTCGAGGATCTGCCGCGTGATGCGGTAGCGGCGCTCGACCGGCTGGTAGCAGTCGGTGTTGGCGCCGAGCGCGATCGGGCTCGCGACGTAGCCGGGCTTGGCGAGCGCGGCGCGCAGCAGCTCCGGCGCGTTGGTCTTGGCGAACAGCTTCGACTCGAAGTCGAGACCGGGAGAGAGCTCGAGGTAGGCGTGGCTCGGCCGCGCGTAGCAGTAGATGCACCCGTGCTCGCAGCCGCGGTACGGGTTGAGCGAGGTGGAGAAGCCGACGTCGGGCGAGTCGTTGTGCGAGAGGATGGAGCGCGCGCGCTCCTCGGTGACCGTGGTCTTGAGCCGCGTCGCCTCGCGCTCCCCGGGCGTCCAGCCGTCGTCGAAGGCCTCGCGCGCCTCCTTCTCGAAGCGGCCCGGGACGAAGGACCGCGCGCCGCGGTGGCGCGCGTCGAAATCGGCGGGGTTGCGGGGCATGGCATTCATGTTACGCCGGGACTGGATAAGTGTACAGTCCCTCCGTCGGCGGCGGCGCCGTGTAATATTGCCCTCGTTCGACCTCACGAGGAGGAAAGCCATGAGACGGATTCTGGTTGCGCTCGCCGCCGCGGTGGCGGCGACGGCAGTGCACGCGCAGGCGCTGGAGAAGAAGGACGTCCACATCGCGGTCGGCGGCAAGGCCTCGCTCTATTACCTGCCGCTCACGATCGCGGAGCAGCTCGGCTACTTCAAGGCCGAAGGGCTGAACGTGCAGATCAGCGACTTCGCCGGCGGCTCGCAGGCGCTGCGCGCGGTCGTGGGCGGCAGCGCCGACGTCGTGTCCGGGGCCTACGAGCACACGCTCAACATGCAGCCGAAGGGCCAGTACCTGCAGTGCTTCGTGCAGCAGGGGCGGGCGCCGCAGATCGCGATCGGCATCGCCAAGTCCCGGGCGTACAAGTCGCCGAAGGACCTGAAGGGCTTGAAGGTCGGGGTGTCGGCGCCGGGCTCGAGCACTCACATGATCTTCAATCACCTGCTGTCGACCGACGGCCTGAAGCCCTCCGACGTGTCGATCATCGGCGTCGGGCTCGGCGCCACCGCCGTCACCGCGCTGAAGAGCGGCCAGATCGACGCCATCTCGAACACCGACCCGGTGATGACCAAGCTCGAGCAGGACGGCGACGTCCGGATCATCGCCGACACGCGCACCATGAAGGGCACCGAGCACGTGCTCGGCGGGCCGATGCCCGCGGGCTGCCTGTACGCGCCAGTCGACTTCATCAAGAAGAATCCCAAGACCGTCCAGGCCCTCACCAACGCCATCGTGCGCGCCGACAAGTGGATCCATTCGGCGTCGGCGCAGGACGTGCTGCGCACGGTGCCCGAGTCGTACTCGCTCGGCGACAAGGCGCTGTACGAGGCCTCGTTCACGAAGGTGAAGGAGGCGATCTCGCCCGACGGCTACATCTCGCCGGAGGGCGCGAAGACGGCGCTGCAGGTCATCCCGTCGTTCAACCCGGAAGTGAAGGCGAACGAGATCAAGCTCGACCTCACCTACACGAACGACTTCGTGAAGAAGGCGAACGCGAAGTACAAGTGACGCCGCGAATGCGGCGTCATCCTGAGGAGCGCCGCAGGCGCGACGAAGGATCTGCTTTCTGACAGCGCAAAAGCAGATCCTTCGCTTCGCTCAGGATGACGCCGCCGCCGCCATGACCCCGGCCTTAGCCCTCGAGAGCGTCACCTGCACTTTCGCGTCGCGCGAGGATCCGTCGCGGCGCTACACGGCGGTGCGCGACACGACGCTGGTCGTGCGCGCGGGGGAATTCGTGTCGGTGGTGGGGCCGACCGGCTGCGGCAAGTCGACGCTGCTCAACATCGCCGCCGGGCTGCTCGCGCCGTCCGCGGGCGGGGTGAAGGTGCACGGCGAGCCGCTCGGCGGCGTCAACGCGCGCGCGGGCTACATGTTCCAGAGCGAGGCGCTGATGCCCTGGCGCAACACGCTCGCGAACGTCACGGCGGGCCTCGAGTTCCGCGGCGTCGGGCGTGCCGAGGCGCAGGCGCGCGCGCGCGAGTGGCTGAAGCGCGTCGGCCTGGGCGGCTTCGAGGACCGCTATCCGCACCAGCTCTCGGGCGGGATGCGCAAGCGCGTCGCGCTCGCGCAGATGCTGATCCTCGATCCGCAGATCCTGCTCATGGACGAGCCGTTCTCGGCGCTCGACATCCAGACGCGGCAGCTGATGGAGAACGAGCTGCTCGAGCTGTGGTCGGCGAACCGCAGATCGGTCGTGTTCATCACGCACGATCTCGAGGAAGCGATCGCGCTGTCGGACCGCGTCGTCGTGCTCTCGGCCGGACCCGCGTCGCGGCCGATCGGCGAGTTCGCCGTCGACCTGCCGCGCCCGCGCGACGTCGCCGACGTGCGGCTCACGCCGCGGTTCATCGAGCTGCATACGCGCATCTGGGGCGTGATGAAGGAGGAGGTGCTGAAGGGCTATGCGCAGCAGCAACGGCACTGAAGGCCGCGCCCGCTGGCGGCTGCGCGTGTACCAGGCGGTGCTCCTCGCGCTGCTGCTCGCGGCGTGGTACGTCCTCACCAGCCCGACGCTGCTGCCGCCGTTCTACTTCTCCAATCCGAAGCAGGCCGCGTTCCTCTTCGGCGAGCCGCTCGAGGTCGCGGGCCGGCTATGGAAGTGGTTCGCTTCGGGCGAGATCTACATCCATCTGTGGGTGACGCTGGTCGAGACGCTGCTCGCGTTCGCGATCGGGACGATCCTGGGCGTGATCTTCGGGCTGTGGCTCGCGCTGTCGCCGACCGCGTCGGCGATCTTCGAGCCGTACATCACCGCGGCGAACGCGATGCCGCGCGTGATCCTCGCGCCGATCTTCTTCATCTGGTTCGGCCTCGACATCGGCTCGAAGGTGGCGCTCGGCGTGACGCTCGTGTTCTTCATCGTGTTCTTCAACGTGTACCAGGGCGTGCGCGAGGTGAGCCCGGTGGTGCTCGCCAATGCGCGGATGCTCGGGGCGACGCGTCGACAATTGCTCCGGCACGTGTATCTGCCGAGCGCGATGAGCTGGGTGTTCGCCAGCCTGCACAATTCGGTCGGGCTTGCGTTCGTGGGCGCGGTGGTCGGGGAATATCTCGGTTCCGCGCGGGGTGTCGGCTACCTCATCCTCCAGGCGGAGGGCGTGTTCGACATGAACACCGTGGTCGCGGGAGTCTTGCTCCTGACCGTTTTCGCGCTTATATTGGACGGGTTGGTGGGATTGGCCGAACGGCGCCTGATGGTCTGGCAGCCGCGATCGGGCGAGACCGAGAGAGTCTGAACCAAAATCCTGTTGCGACGCGTCAAAAGTTTGACAGTAGTCCACGCGGGTAGCTATAATCCCGCTTCTGTACGACACGGGCGCGGGGTGGAGCAGTCTGGCAGCTCGTCGGGCTCATAACCCGAAGGTCATAGGTTCAAATCCTATCCCCGCAACCAGCCTTTCCAGGCTGAATCCGGGCAAGTGCAAGCAAGTCGTGCAGATCGCTCTTTAACAAATCGAACAGCCGATAGGTGTGGGCGCTGGGTGAAGCCAGTGGCGTTCCGCGTGCGCAAGCATGCGGGCGACACAGACATACACTTAGGCTCACGCCGAGGTCTAGCAAGGTTTTCAACAACCTTTGCAATGACTTTGAGTGAGCTGCGGGCCGGTGGCTTCCGAGTCGCAAGACGAGGAAGCGAGGTCCGCAACAATCGCAATGCGATTGATCAGGTCAAATTTGAATTGAAGAGTTTGATCCTGGCTCAGATTGAACGCTGGCGGCATGCCTTACACATGCAAGTCGAACGCGAAAGGGGGCAACCCCGAGTAGAGTGGCGAACGGGTGAGTAATGCATCGGAACATTTCCTGTAGCGGGGGACAACCTCGAGAAATCGAGGCTAATACCGCATACGATCTTCGGATGAAAGTGGGGGACCGCAAGGCCTCACACTATAGGAGTGGCCGATGCCGGATTAGCTAGTTGGCGGGGTAAAAGCCCACCAAGGCGACGATCCGTAGCTGGTCTGAGAGGACGACCAGCCACACTGGGACTGAGACACGGCCCAGACTCCTACGGGAGGCAGCAGTGGGGAATTTTGGACAATGGGCGCAAGCCTGATCCAGCCATGCCGCGTGAGTGAAGAAGGCCTTCGGGTTGTAAAGCTCTTTCGGCCGGGACGAAATCGCGTCGCATAACACACGACGTGGATGACGGTACCGGAAGAAGAAGGACCGGCTAACTACGTGCCAGCAGCCGCGGTAATACGTAGGGTCCGAGCGTTAATCGGAATTACTGGGCGTAAAGCGTGCGCAGGCGGTTCGCAAAGACAGGTGTGAAATCCCCGGGCTTAACCTGGGAACTGCGCTTGTAACTAGCGGGCTAGAGTGCGGCAGAGGGGGGTGGAATTCCACGTGTAGCAGTGAAATGCGTAGATATGTGGAGGAACACCGATGGCGAAGGCAGCCCCCTGGGCTAGTACTGACGCTCATGCACAAAAGCGTGGGGAGCAAACAGGATTAGATACCCTGGTAGTCCACGCCCTAAACGATGGCGACTAGTTGTTGGGGGATGAACTCCCTTAGTAACGCAGCTAACGCGTGAAGTCGCCCGCCTGGGGAGTACGGTCGCAAGATTAAAACTCAAAGGAATTGACGGGGGCCCGCACAAGCGGTGGATGATGTGGTTCAATTCGATGCAACGCGAAAAACCTTACCTACCCTTGACATGCCAGGAACCTTCCAGAGATGGGAGGGTGCCCGAAAGGGAGCCTGGACACAGGTGCTGCATGGCTGTCGTCAGCTCGTGTCGTGAGATGTTGGGTTAAGTCCCGCAACGAGCGCAACCCTTGCCATTAGTTGCTACATTCAGTTGGGCACTCTAATGGGACTGCCGGTGACAAACCGGAGGAAGGTGGGGATGACGTCAAGTCCTCATGGCCCTTATGGGTAGGGCTACACACGTCATACAATGGCGCATACAGAGGGCTGCCAACCCGCGAGGGGGAGCAAATCTCAGAAAGTGCGTCGTAGTCCGGATTGGAGTCTGCAACTCGACTCCATGAAGTCGGAATCGCTAGTAATCGCGGATCAGCATGTCGCGGTGAATACGTTCCCGGGCCTTGTACACACCGCCCGTCACACCATGGGAGTGGGTTTCACCAGAAGCAGGTAGCGTAACCGCAAGGAGCGCGCCTACCACGGTGAGATTCATGACTGGGGTGAAGTCGTAACAAGGTAGCCGTATCGGAAGGTGCGGCTGGATCACCTCCTTTCTAGAGCAAGCTTCATTTCAGCGTCCACAACCTATCGGTTGTTTTGCAGCGAAGCAGGATCCGCTCTGCGTTCTGGATCCTGAATCAAGGTTCAGGGTCTGTAGCTCAGTTGGTTAGAGCACCGTCTTGATAAGGCGGGGGTCGATGGTTCAAATCCATCCAGACCCACCAGGTTCTTGTCGGGGGTGTAGCTCAGTTGGGAGAGCGCCTGCTTTGCAAGCAGGAGGTCATCGGTTCGATCCCGTTCACCTCCACCAACATTAGAAGGAGAGAAGCAGCAAACACATGATGTACGGAGTCCCCGCCTGATCAGCATCGCGAGAGATCACAAGCAAGCCACGCGGCTTCCTTCTGGTCTTTTGACCGGAGCGGCTGTTCTGCTCTTTAACAATTCGGAAGAAACAAGTGCATCGATCTCCCAAGATCGATGCATGGGTTGCGATTGCATTCGATCTCGCCTCAGTCAGGTGAGATCGACACAAGCGTGAGATCTCCCGTAACCGAAGCTCTTCGTGCGAAGGCGCAAGCCCGAGCTCGAGGGCCCAGCGTTATAGGATCAAGCGACTAAGTGCATATGGTGGATGCCTTGGCGATCACAGGCGACGAAGGGCGTAGCAGCTTGCGATAAGCTGCGGGGAGCCGGCAAACAGGCTTTGATCCGCAGATTCCCGAATGGGGAAACCCGGCCCGCAAGGGTCATCCCGGTCCGAATTCATAGGGCCGCGGAGGCGAACCCGCCGAACTGAAACATCTCAGTAGGCGGAGGAACAGAAATCAACCGAGATTCCGAGAGTAGTGGCGAGCGAAATCGGATCAGCCAGCAATCTTTAGCCATCACGTTAGCCGAACAGTCTGGAAAGTCCGGCCATAGCGGGTGATAGCCCCGTAGGCGAAAACGTGGCGGTGGAACTAAGTTTGCGATAAGTAGGGCGGGACACGTGAAATCCTGTCTGAAGATGGGGGGACCATCCTCCAAGGCTAAATACTCGTGATCGACCGATAGTGAACCAGTACCGTGAGGGAAAGGCGAAAAGAACCCCGGGAGGGGAGTGAAATAGA
>DASRFB010000065.1:0-24756 GCA_035651815.1 Burkholderiales bacterium
CCGCACAGACCGTGTGCTACGAGATCCTGCGCGAGATCCTGCGCGAGGCGCGGCAGTTCAGCGCGCGCGAGTACCGCATCCTCGCCGCGCAGTCGGTGATCGACCTGTTCCTCGAGGAGGAATCGCAAGCGCTGGCGATGCGCGGCGACTTCATCGGCAAGCCGGTGTCGATGCAGGTCGAGACCAGCTACACCCCCGAGCAGTTCGACGTCATCCTGATCTAGGGTTCGCGCCTTACCGGCTGCGGGTGGTCGCGCGGCAGCAGGATCGCCGTGAAGACCGTCGACAGGATCCCGTACACGATCGCGCCCCAGAACGCCGACCAGAATCCGGCGACATGGAAGCCCTCGATGAACGAGGCGACGAACCAGAACATGAGGCCGTTGATCACCAGGATGAACAGCCCGAGCGTGACGATGGTGATCGGCAGCGTGAGCAGCACCAGGATGGGACGTATCACGGAGTTCACGAGCCCCAGGATCAGCGCGGTGATCAGCGCCGTGTAGAAGCTGTTCACGCTCACCGAGGGCATGAGATACGGGATCAGCAGCAGGGTCACCGCGTTGATCAGCCAGAGCAGCAGCAGGCGCATCGTTCCTCCTGAAACGAAAAAGGGCGCCCGAAGGCGCCCTTTTCGACCTTCTCCGGCGTCAGTCTAGCAGCCGGCCACGCATTTGCCGCCGCCGTCGAACGACATGGTCTGGCCCGACAGCGGGACGTAGGCCGGCACGTGCACGAGCTTCACGAACGTCGCGGTCCTGGTGCCGGGGATCAGCTTCCCGCCCTGGGTCGCGACCTCGTTCGCGTGCGATGCGATCACCGAATTCGGCTTCACCAGGTCGTCGATGACGTACGCGGCCTCGCTCGGACCCGTGGTGAACACGTCGCCGATGTTGATCACGGCGAGGTTCGCCTTGTAGTAGCGCCGCACGACCACGTCCTGCTCCGCGATCACGCCCGTGTCGCCCGAGAGATAGACGACGAGGCCGTTCGAGAAGCTGACGACGTAGCCGACCGGCGGCCCGACCTCGGCGAGCAGGCCGTTCGTGCGCAGCATGTCGGCGAGCGGCTTGTCGATGAACGCCGGGTCGACCGCGTTGGTGTGCGCGGCGGGCACGGTCGTCACCTTGACGCCGCCGACCTTGGCCGACGCCCCGAAGCGCACGAGCTGCACCTGCGCGGGATCGCCGCCCGCGGCCTTCACCTTGTGCATGAACCAGGTGTTCATGTCGCCGCCGACCAGGAACTTGGCCTTCTTCGCGACGACGATGTTCACCGTGTTCGAGTTCGGGACGTCGCTCACCGAGAACTGCGGATTGCCGCACGAGCCCGCGTTCGCGGACGGCTGGTGCGCGGGCCCGAGGTGATCGCCGTGCAGGTGCGAGATCAGCACCGCGTCGATCTTGCCGAGGCGCGGGTCGTCGGCGCCGCGCACGGTGAAGCCCGCGTCGTAGAGGATGCGCGTGCCGTCCGGATCCTCGAATACGAGCGCGCGGTCGCGCCCGCAAAACTCGCCGTCGTGGCTGCCGAGCGCGGTGACTTTGACGACGCCCGGGCCCGCGGGACCGCCCGAAGGCGTCATCCCGGCGCAGCCCGCGAGCGCCGCCGCGGCCAATGCAATGGTCCATCTCCTCATTTCGTTTCCTCCTTCGTCGTGAGAATTCAGTCGGCGTACTGGCCCGCCTTGCGGATGATCGGACCCCACTTGTCGATTTCCGATTTCAGGAATTTCTCGAGCGCCTGCGGATTCTGGCGGTCGGGCGACACGGTCACCGCGCCGAGCTCGGCGAAGCGCTCGTTCACGGTCTTGTCCCTGAGCGCGGCCTGCAGCGCCGAGACGAGCTTGTCGATCACGGGCTTGGGCGTGCCCTTCGGCGCGTAGAGCGCGTGCCAGATGGTGACGTCGGCGCCCTTCACGCCGCTCTCGTCGAGTGTCGGGATGTCGGGCAGCGACGGCAGGCGCTTGGGCGTGGTGACCGCGTAGGCCTTCACCTTCCCGCTCTTGATGGGCGAAGTGGTGTTGGTCGACTGATCGCACATGAAGTCGACCTGGCCGCCGAGCAGGTCGTTCATCGCCGGACCCGTGCCCTTGTACGGCACGGTCAGGAAATCGGTCTGTATCGCGCTCATGAAGAGCAGCCCGCACAGGTGCGAGGCCGCGCCGATGCCGGCGTTCGCGAGCGTCACCTTGCTCTTGTTCGCCTTGATGTACGACAGGAACTCCTTGAAGTTCTTCGCCGGGAAATTCTGCCGCGCGATGATCGTCATCGGCACTTCGTTGATCAGCCCGATGTAGTCGAAGTCCTTCAGCGGATCGAACTTCGGCTGCCGGTACAGGATCGGGATGGTCGCCATGCCGATGTGGTGGATCAGGATCGAGTAGCCGTCGGGCTTCGCGTCCTTGACCTGCTGGGGCGCGAGGAAGCCGCCCGAGCTCGGCCGGTTCTCGACCAGCACCGTCTGCCCGAGCGGCTTGGTCATCGCCTGCGCGACGACGCGCGCGACGATGTCGGTGGGTCCGCCCGCCGCGTACGGCACGTACATGGTCACGGCGCGCGTCGGATAGCTCTGCGCGAGCGCGCCGCCCGCGCAGAGCGCCGCCCAGGCGGCGATCAGGAACTTCGTTGCTTTCGATCCATGCATCTCTCTCTCCTTGGTTGCGTTGCTTGTCGTGGCTTATTCGATGACGCCGAGCCGCCCGTTGTGCGAGCCCATGTACCAGAAGCGTCCCTGCGCATCGACGATCGCCTTGCGGATGCCGACGTTCTTCGAGGGCAGCTTGTACACCTGGAACTTCTCCGTCTTCGGATCGAGCATCGCGATCGTGTCCGACTGGATCTCGCTCGCGAACACGCGTCCCGCGCCGTCGACAGTCACCGCGTAGGGGCCGCCGTCGGGGCCGGCCGGCATCGCGTATTCGCGGATCACCCGGCGCGCCGCGGGATCGACGTGCGCGAGGCGCCCCGAGCCGTAGAGCGTGACCCACAGCGTTCCGTCGGGCGCGGCCGCCATGCGCCGCGGACGCGAGCCCGGGCCCATGAAGAGCTCCGACACCTCGCCGGTGCTCGGGTCGATCCGGCCGAGCCGATCGGCGTTCATGCGGCAGACCCAGACGTCGCCCCGGCGATCGAGCGCGAGGCCGTAGGGACCCCCGGACATGCGGACCTCGGTGATGCGGCCGCTCCTGCGGTCGAGCCTCCCGACCGAGCCCGACTGGTTGGTGAACCACAGCGTGCCGTCGTCGGCGATGACGATCGTGTGCGGGCTGCCGCCCGAGGGCAGCTTGTGCTGCCTCACCTTGCCGCTCGCCGGATCGAGCTCGCCGATCGTGCCGTTGCCGTTGCCCGTGTACCAGACCTTGCCGTCGCGGTCGACCACCAGTCCGTGCGGATGCGCGCCGGCGGGGACGTCCCATTCGTTGAAGACCTGCTTGCGCGGATCGAACCGGGCGATGCGGTCGCCCTGCATGACCGTGATGTAGATGTCGCCGTCGGGTCCGGGCGCGGGGTCGCGCGCGAACTTCGGCGTCGGCACGGGCCATTCGGAGATCTTTCCGGAGAGCTGCTTCGCGCCCGGCGCGATGCCGTAACTGGAGCCGCCCGCGCGCGCGGCGCTCGTGACCAGGAGCGCGAGCGCGACGCCGAGGGCGATAGCGAGGGAGACGCCGCGATGCATGGGTTTCCCGGAACGGTGAGCCGAAATGTGGCGCGCCCGGCGCGAATCGAACGCGCGACCTTTGGCTTCGGAGGCCAACACTCTATCCCCTGAGCTACGGGCGCGGGGTTCGGACATTGTACACCGGGTATAATCCGCGCTTTTGCACTGTCCGCCCGCGAACACCATGGCCGCCCCCGATATTCCGCCGCACACCTCGCCGATCCGCACGCCCAAGCAGCTCGTCATCGTCGTCCTGCTCGCCTTCATCGTTCCGATCACGCTCATCCTCGCGCTCGCGTACCTCGTGACCAGCGGGCCTCGGCCCGATCCCGACAGCGCCGCGCTCTCGCCGGAGAAGGTCGCCGAGCGCATCCGCCCGGTCGCCGAGGTCACCATCGGCTCGGCCGCGGGGGCCGCGGGCGCCAAGACCGGCGAGGAGGTGTTCAAGACGGTGTGCATGGCCTGCCACGCGGCCGGCGTCGCGGGCGCGCCCAAGTTCGGCGACAAGGCGCAGTGGGCGCCGCGCATCAAGACCGGCGAGAAGGCGCTGCTGCAGTCGGCGCTGAAGGGCAAGGGCGCGATGCCGCCCAAGGGCGGCGCGAGCAACCTCTCCGACGCCGAGGTCGAGCGCGCGGTGGTCTACATGGCGAACGCCGGCGGCGCGAAGTTCAAGGAGCCCGCGCCCGCCGCCGACCCTGATCACGATCACGCCGCGTCCGCGGGGCAGCCGCCCGCCGCGCCCGCGGCCAAGGCGACGAAGACCTCGGCGAAGGCGGACGGCAAGAAAGTGTTCGAGGGGACCTGCGTGGTCTGCCACGGCACCGGCGTCGCGGGCGCGCCGAAGTTCGGCGACAAGGCGGCCTGGGCGCCGCACCTCATGCACGGCAAGGACGAGCTCTACCACAGCGCGCTCACCGGCAAGAACGCGATGCCCCCGAAGGGCGGCAACATGACGCTCTCCGACGACGAGGTGAAGGCCGCCGTCGATTACATGGTCGGCGCGGTGAAGTAGCGCGCGGCGCCGCATTTTGGTTCAGATCGGCGCCGATGATCGACCATCTCGACCACATCGTCCTCACCACCGCGCGCACGCGCGAATGCATCGATTTCTACACGCGCGTGCTCGGCATGACGCTCGAGCGCTTCGGCGAAGGCCGCATGGCGCTCAAGTTCGGCGCGCAGAAGATCAACCTGCACGAGAAGGGCCGCGAGTTCGAGCCCAAGGCGACGACCCCGGTCCCGGGGGCGCTCGACTTGTGCTTCATCGCGTCGCTGCCGCTCGCCGAGGTGATCGCCCGGCTCGCGGCCGCGGGTATACCCTTGGTCGAGGGGCCGGTCATGAAGACCGGGGCGTGCTACCCTATTCGCTCGGTGTACGTCCGCGACCCGGACGGGAACCTCGTCGAGATCGCAGAGCGGGCCGGTTGAGCCGCAGTCACCCCGCAGGGAGCAGAAGGAGGAGGAGAAGATGAAGCTTCGTCACGTCACGCTCGCGCTCTTCGCCGGCGCGCTGGCCGCAAGCCTGATCGCAAGAACCGCGCACGCGCAGGCGCCGATCGTCCTCAAGTTCAGCCACGTCGTGGCCGAGGACACGCCCAAGGGCAAGGGCGCGCTCAAGTTCAAGGAGCTCGCCGAGGCGAAGACCCACGGCCGCGTCAAGGTCGAGGTCTATCCCAACAGCCAGCTCTACAAGGACCGCGAGGAGCTCGAGGCGCTGCAACTCGGCGCGGTGCAGATGCTCGCGCCCTCGGTCTCGAAGTTCGGGCCGCTCGGCGTGCGCCAGTTCGAGGTGTACGACCTGCCGTACATGTTCCCGACGCAGCAGGTGCTCGACCGCGTGATCGACGGCCCGGTCGGCAAGCGCCTGTTCAAGCTGCTCGAGCCGAAGGGGATCGTCGGCTTGGGCTACTGGAGCAACGGCTTCAAGGAGTTCTCCTCGAACCGGCCGATGCGCAAGCTCGCCGACTTCAAGGGCATGAAGATCCGCATCCAGTCCTCGAAGGTGCTCGAGGGCGAGATCCGCGCGCTCGGCGCGATCCCGCAGGTGATGGCCTTCTCCGAGGTGTACACGGCGCTGCAGCAGGGCGTCGTCGACGGCGAGGAGAACAGCATCTCGAACAAGTACACGCAGAAGATGCACGAGGTGCAGAAGCACATCACGATGTCCGACCACGGCGTCATCATGTACGCGGTCATCGTCAACAAGAAATTCTGGGAGGGCCTGCCTTCCGACGTGCATAGGGAGCTCCAGGCCGCGATGGACGAGGCGAGCAAGTACGAGCGTTCGATCGCGCAGAAGGAGAACGACGACGCGCTCGAGAAGATCCGCGAGGCGAAGACCACCGAGATCTACGTCCTGCCCCAGTCGGAGAAAGCCGTGTGGCGCAAGGCCATGCTGCCGCTCTACAAGCAGTACGAGGGCTCGGTCGGCAAGGACAACCTCGACGCCATCGAGAAGATCGTCGCCGAGTCTTCGAAGAAGAAGATGTAGTGGCCGGTTGACGCGCGGGCGGCCGCGAAGCGCCGCCGGGAGGACGCCGCCTTGCTGAACCGCATCCTCGACCACCTCGAGGAGTGGCTGATCGCGACCTTCATGGGGGTTGCGACGCTCGTCATCTTCGCCTCGGTGCTGTACCGCTACACGGGCGACATCCCCTGGATCTGGCAGTACACGCAGCACCTGAACCTCACGTGGGCTCAGGAGCTGTGCATCTACCTGTTCATCTGGATGGCGAAGTTCGGCGCCGCCTACGGCGTGCGCACCGGCATCCACGTCGGCGTCGACGTGCTGATCAACCGGCTGCCGGAGAAGCAACGCCGCGTGGGCGTGCTTTTCGGGCTCGGCGCGGGCGCCTTCTTCACGGCGATGGTGGCGGCCCTGGGCGCGAAGTTCGTCTGGCTCATGTTCGGCACCGGGCAGGTGTCGCCCGACCTCGAGCTGCCGATGTGGATCGTCTACCTCGCGGTCCCGCTCGGGTCGGCGCTGATGTGCTACCGCTTCCTGCAGGTGGCCTGGCGCTTCTGGCACGGTCAGCCGCTGCCCTCGCACAGCCACGCGCGCGTCGAGGGCCTGCAGGCCGAGGGGCGCGGATGAGCGGCTGGATCATCTTCATCGGCCTCATCCTGCTGATGCTCACCGGGATGCCGATCTCGATCGCGCTGGGCCTGACGGTGCTCGCGTTCCTGTTCTTCATGACCGACATGCCGGTGGAGATCGTGTCGCAGCGGCTGTTCACGGGGCTCGACCAGTTCGCGATCATGGCGATCCCGTTCTTCATACTCGCCGGGTCGTTCCTCACGCACGGCGGCGTCGCGCGCCGCATGATCCGCTTCGCGAGCGCGCTGGTCGGGCATCTGTACGGCGGGCTGGCGATGGCGGGCGTGTTCGCTTGCGCGCTCTTCGCCGCGGTGTCGGGCTCGAGCCCCGCGACGGTGGTCGCGATCGGGACCATCCTGATCCCGGCGATGGAGAAGCAGGGCTACCCGCGCCGCTTCGGCGTCGGCGCGATCGGCACCGCCGGCGTGCTGGGCATCCTGATCCCGCCCTCGATCGTGATGGTGATCTACTCGGTATCGACCAATACCAGCGTCGGGAAGCTCTTCATCGCGGGCATCGTCCCGGGCCTGCTGCTCGCCGCCGTCCTCATGGGCATCGTCTGGGTGGTGGCGAAGCGGCGCGGCTATCCGCGCATGCCGCGCGCCGGCCTGAAGGAGATCGTCGCCTCGTTCTGGGAGGCGATCTGGGGACTGCTGCTCATCGTCGTCGTCATCGGCGGCATCTACGGCGGCGTGTTCACGCCGACCGAGGCCGCCGCCATGAGCGCGGTGTACGCGTTCGTCATCGCGGTGTTCGTCTATCGCGACCTCAAGCTCTCCGACGTGCCGCGCGTGCTGCTCGACGCGGCCAACATGAGCGCGATGCTGCTTTACATCATCACCAACGCGATCCTGTTCTCGTTCCTCCTGACGAGCGAGAACATCCCGCAGGCGATGGCGCAGTGGATCATCGACAAGCACCTGTCGGCCTGGGTCTTCCTCATGGGCTGCAACGTGCTGCTGCTCATCGCCGGGAACTTCATGGAGCCCTCGTCGATCGTGCTGCTGCTCGCGCCGATCCTGTTCCCGGTCGCGGTGAAGCTCGGCATCGACCCGATCCATTTCGGCATCATCATGACCATCAACATGGAAGTCGGCCTGATCCACCCGCCGGTCGGCCTGAACCTGTACGTCGCGAGCGGCATCGCGCGCATGGGGCTGACCGAGACCACCATCGCGTTCGCGCCCTGGATCGTCATCATGGTGCTCTACCTGCTGCTCGTGACCTACGTGCCGGACATCGCGATGTGGCTGCCGAACGCGGTCTATCACCGCCCGGGCTGATTCGGCGACCGGCCCGCGCGTTTGGGGCTAGAATTTCGTCGCCATGAAGCTGCTCTTCGTCGTCGATCCCCCCTCCTCGTTCAAGATCTACAAGGACTCGACCTACGCGATGATGGTCGAGGCCGACAAGCGCGGCCACGAGCTGCATTTCACGACGCTCGACGGCATCTACTGGAAGGGCGGCCGGGTCCTGGGCCAGACCCGGCCGATCGAGCTCCTCGCCGGGAAGGACCCCTGGTACCGCGCCGGGGCCTTCGCCAAGGCGCCGCTCGCCGAGTTCGACGCGGTCCTCATGCGCAAGGATCCGCCCTTCGACATGGAATACGTGGTCGCCACCTGGCTGCTCGAGCTGGCGCAGCGCGAAGGCGCGAAGGTGTTCAACGACCCGGGCGCGATCCGCGACCACAACGAGAAGCTCGCGATCGCCCAGTTCCCGGGCCTCGCGCCGCCCACGATCGTGACGCGGCTCGCGGGCGAGATCCACGAGTTCATCGCGGCGCACGGCGACGTCATCCTGAAGCCGCTCGGGGGCATGGGCGGCGACTCGGTCTTTCGCGTCACCGACGCGGATTTCAACCGCAACGTCATCATCGAGACGCTCACGCACCACGGCGCGCGCGCCATCATGGTCCAGCGCTATGTCCCCGAGATCCGCGACGGCGACAAGCGCGTGCTGCTGATCGCGGGCAAGCCCGTCCCGCACTGCCTCGCGCGCATGCCGCGCCCGGGGGAGTCGCGCGCGAACCTCGCGGCGGGCGGGACCGGCGTCGCGCGGCCGCTCTCCCCGCGCGACCGGGAGATCGCCGAGAGCCTCGGTCCCGAGCTCGCGCGCCGCGGGCTGCTGCTCGTCGGGCTCGACGTGATCGGCGACTACCTCACCGAGATCAACGTCACCAGCCCCACGTGCTTCCAGGAGATCGCCCAGCAGACCGGGTTCAACGTCGCCGGGATGTTCCTGGACGCGGTGGAAGCGGCCGTCGGGAAATGAGCGCCGGAGGACCATGGTCGGCATCCTGATCCTCGGTCACGGCGCCTTCGGCGAGGCGCTGCTGCACTGCTGCACGCACGTGCTCGGCCAGCGGCCGTCGCAGATCGCGCAGCTCGCGGTCGCGATCCACGACGATCCCGAGAAGGTGCTGCCGCGCGCGCGCGCGCTGCTCGCGCAGATCGACGGCGGCGACGGCGTGCTGGTGCTCACCGACGTGCTCGGCGCCACGCCGTCGAACATCGCGGCGCGGCTGCTGGTCCCGGGCCGGATCGAGGGCGTCGCCGGCGTGTCGCTGCCGATGCTGATCCGCGCGCTCACGTACCGGCGCGAGCCGCTCGCGACCGTGATCGACAAGGCCGTGAGCGGCGGCTGCGAGGGCGTGGTGCGGATGAACGGGAATGGCGAAAGCGGAAGCTGAGATCGTGAACAAGCTCGGGCTGCACGCGCGCGCCTCGGCGAAGCTCACCCAGGTCGCGAGCCGCTTCGGCGCGGAGGTATGGCTCTCGCGCGACGGCCGCCGCGTGAACGCGAAGAGCATCATGGGCGTGATGATGCTCGCGGCGGGCAAAGGCAGCCGGGTCCTGGTCGAGGCCGAAGGCGGGGACGCGGACGACGCGATGGCGGCGATCCTCGCGCTGATCGCGGGCGGGTTCGGCGAAGAGGAATAGCGCGAACGATGGACCGACGGGACACGCAGTCGCAATCGGCGAGCTTCACGCTCCACGGCGCGCGCGTCGGCGAGGGCATCGCGATCGGCTACGCGCACCTGTTCTCGAGCGCGCGGCTCGAGGTCGCACACTACCAGGTCACCGACGACGACGTCGAGGCCGAGCTGTACCGGCTCGACCGCGCCTTCGAGCAGGTGCGCGGCGAGCTGCGCGCGCTGCAGGACGGCCTGCCGCCCGGCACGCCGCCCGAGATCGGCGCTTTCCTGCGCCTGCACGCGATGATCCTCGACGACGCCAATCTCGCCGTCGCGCCGCGCGAGCTGGTGCGCCGGCACCGCTACAACGCCGAGCGCGCCCTGGTGCAGCAGATGGACGAGCTGGTCGCGCAGTTCGAGCGCATGGAGGACGCGTACCTGCGCGAGCGCAAGCAGGACGTGGTGCAGGTGGTCGAGCGGGTGCTGAAGGCCATGCAGGGGACGGGCCACGCGCCCGCCGCGCCGGCGCACGAGGAAAACGTCATCGTCGTGGCGCACGACCTGTCGCCCGCCGACATGATGATCTTCAAGCAGCACCAGTACGCGGGCTTCGTCACCGATCTCGGCGGCGCCACCTCGCACACGGCGATCGTCGCCCGAAGCCTCGCCATCCCCGCGATCGTGGGACTGCGCCATGCGCGCGCGACAGTTCGCGAGAACGACCTGCTGGTCGTCGACGGCACGCACGGCGTGCTGATCGTCAATCCCGGCGGGCTCGTTCTCGAGGAGTACCGCCGCCGCCAGACCACCCTCGAGGCCGAGCGGCGCAAGCTCAAGGGCCTGCGCACGACGCGCGCGGCGACCGTCGACGGCGCGCGCATCGCGCTGCAGGCGAACATCGAGCTGCCCAAGGACGTCGAGGAGGCCGAGGAGGTGGGCGCTGGCGGCATCGGGCTCTTCCGCACCGAGTTCCTCTTCCTCAACCGCGACGAGCTGCCCTCGGAAGACGAGCAGTTCGAGGCCTACCGCTCGGTCGCGCAGGCGATGGCGGGACGGCCGGTCACCATCCGCTCGCTCGACCTGGGCGCCGACAAGAGCATCAACGGCTCGCGCGCCGGGCCCAACCCGGCGCTCGGCTTGCGCGCGATCCGGTTCTGTCTCGCCGAGCCGCAGATCTTCCTCACGCAGCTGCGCGCGATCCTCCGGGCGTCGCATCACGGCCGCGTACGACTGCTCGTGCCCATGCTCGCGCACGCGCACGAGGTCGAGCAGGCGCTGCAGGCGGTGCGGCAGGCGAAGGCGAGCCTGGACGAGGAGCGCATACCCTACGACGCGGCCCTCAAGGTCGGCGGGATGATCGAGGTACCCGCCGCGGCGCTGTCGCTGAAATATCTCATCTCCAAGCTCGACTTCCTGTCGATCGGGACGAACGACCTCATCCAGTACACGCTCGCCATCGACCGCACCGACGACACCGTCGCGCACCTCTACGACCCCATGCATCCGGCGGTCCTGCACCTCATCGCGCATACGATCAGGATGGCGAGCCGGGCGAAGATGCCCGTCGCCGTGTGCGGCGAGATGGCGGGCGATCCCGCGGTGACCCGGCTGCTGCTCGGCTTCGGGCTGCGCGAGTTCTCGATGCACCCGGCGCAGCTGCTCGCGGTCAAGCAGCAGGTCCTCACGACGCGCATCGCCGACGTCGAGCCGCTCGCCCATCGCATCGGCCGCACGCACGATCCCGAGAAGGCGCGCGAGCTGCTCGCGCGCCTGAACGGCTGAGCGGGCGTTTGACCCGCGCCGGCTTATGCGGTAACTTGGCTGCACGCGCCGATTTGATCATCAGCTTGCGGGCGCGGGGACGGAGGGTTCGTCCCAAAATACGGCTAAAGCGAGGGCGACCCGTTTAGCGAGCAAAGCTGAACGGGTTTTTTGTTTTTCGGGCGGGCATGGGACATCCGGGATCCGTCGGGGCCGTTGCGCCCCGGACGATGCGCTTCGAGGAGCCGCTGCGCTTGAAGAGCGGCGCGGTGCTCGACGCCTACGACCTCGTGTACGAGACCTACGGCACGCTGAACGCCGCGCGTTCGAACGCCGTGCTCGTGTGCCACGCGCTGAACGCCGCGCACCACGTCGCCGGCTTCTACGCCGACGATCCGCAGAACGTCGGCTGGTGGGACAACATGATCGGGCCCGGGAAGCCGCTCGACACCGAGCGCTTCTTCGTGGTCGGCGTCAACAACGTCGGCGGCTGCTTCGGCTCGACCGGGCCGAAGAGCGTCGATCCGAAGACCGGCAAGCCGTACGGCTCGCGCTTCCCGGTGGTGACGGTCGAGGACTGGGTGAACGCGCAGGCGCGCCTCGCCGACCGCCTCGGCATCGATGCCTTCGCCGCCGTCATGGGCGGCAGCCTCGGCGCGATGCAGGCGCTGCAGTGGACGATGAGCTATCCCGGGCGGATCCGCAACTCGATCGTAGTCGCCGCGGCGCCCAAGCTCTCCGCGCAGAACATCGCCTTCAACGAGGTCGCGCGCCAGGCGATCACGACCGACCCCGACTTCCACGGCGGCGACTACTACGGGCACGGCGTCGTGCCGAAGCGCGGCCTGCGGCTCGCGCGCATGATCGGCCACATCACCTACCTGTCCGACGACGCGATGATGGAGAAGTTCGGGCGCGTGCTGCGCGCGGGCACCATCGGCTTTCACTTCGACATCGATTTCGAGATCGAGTCGTACCTGCGCCACCAGGGCGACAAGTTCTCCGAGTACTTCGACGCGAACACCTATCTCCTCATCACCCGCGCGCTCGACTACTTCGACCCCGCGGCCGATCACGGCCACGACCTGAAGCGGGCGCTCGCGGCCGCCCGGGCGCGCTTCCTGGTCGTGTCGTTCACCTCGGATTGGCGCTTTCCGCCCGAGCGCTCGCGCGAGATCGTCAAGGGCCTGCTCGACAACCGCCTCGACGTCTCCTACGCCGAGATCGACGCGCCGCACGGCCACGACGCGTTCCTGCTCGAGGACCCGCGCTACCACGCGCTGGTGCGCGCGTACTTCGACAACGTCCACGCCGCGCTATGACCGACCACGAGCAGGCGCGAATCACGCTGTCGGGACGCTCGGACTTCGAGGCGATCGCGGCCCGGGTCCGGCCCGATTCCAGCGTGCTCGACCTCGGCTGCGGCGACGGACTGCTGCTGCGCTACCTGCGTCAGGGACGCAACGTCCGCGGCTACGGCGTCGATATCTCCGACGACAACGTGCTCGCGTGCGTCAAGAACGGCGTGAACGTCATCCAGAGCGACCTCGAGCGCGGACTCGCCGGGTTCGACGCGGGCTCGTTCGATATCGTGATCCTGTCGCAGACGCTGCAGGCGATGCGCCGCACCGAGGAGATCGTGCTCGAGATGCTGCGCGTGGGACGCGAGGCGATCGTGTCGTTCCCGAACTTCGGCCGCTGGGACGCGCGGCTGCAGGTCGTGCTCGGACGCATGCCGGTGTCGCAGAACCTGCCGTACCAGTGGTACAACACGCCGAACGTCCACCTGTGCACGATCGCCGATTTCGAGGCGTTCTGCGCCGGTCACCGCATCGACGTCCTCGAGCGCATCGTCCTGCACCGCGGGAAGCCGGTGCGCTGGCTGCCGAACCTCACCGGCAGCCTCGCCGTCTTCCGTATCCGCCGAAGCAACCCTTCGACGAGCTCGGGACAGGCCTAGCGCAGGATTTCCGCCATCTGGCGGACCGCCTCTCGAGCGAATTGCAGTCGAATCGAATGCACGAGCTTGTCGTCGCGCAGCTCCTGCGGGATCCCGGCGAGGGTACGCTCGGCGATCATCTCGACCCGGTCGAGATGATCGCGCAAGGCCGAGAAGGGATTGTCGCGCCTCTCCATGGCTAGCACCTGTCCCATGAATCTCCCCGTCAACCGCACAGGATCGGCACCGCGCGAGTGAGGACCGGCCGCTCGATGGCCGCCGCCCATTCCGGCGCGTCCGAAGACAGGATCACGAGGCGCCGCGCGCGCAGGGCGAGCCGCTGGTTCTCCTCGGCGGTGAGCCGGGGCGCTATCTCGAGCTTCGGGTCGACGCCGATCGAGAGCGAAAGGCGGGTAAGGAAGACCTCATCGCAGCCGTGCATGTGTCTCTCCTTCTGTGGGGTGCTGCGCGCCGTCGGCCGGCGATCTCCCTGATGACCGGCCCCTCGGAACCGGCGCGCAGCTGGCGCACATCTTTGCTGCAGGTGCAGCATTCGCGAAGGGCGGCGTTCGGTGTATCCCGGGCTTTGACCGTCGGTATCGCGAGGTGATACTTTCTTGTCGGTCACCCTCCAGAGGAACCGCGCATGAGCGCAAGCGCCACCCTGATCGATGCACTGAAGCAGGCGCTGAAAGCGCAGGGCCTGACCTACGCCAAGGTCGCGCGCGGGCTCGACATGAGCGAGGCGAGCGTGAAGCGCATGTTCTCGCGCCGCGACTTCACGCTGAAGCGGCTCGACAAGGTTCTCGAGCTCGCGGGGCTGGAAATCGGCGAGCTCACGCGCGCGCTCAGCGCCGAGGCCAAGCTGATCTCGCGCATGACGCCGCAGCAGGAGCGCTCGATCGTGTCGGACAAGAAGCTGCTGCTGATGGCGCTGTGCACGCTGAACCAGATGCCGATCGAGAAGATCGTTTCGATGTACGAGCTCTCCGAGACCGAATGCATCCGGCTCATGGTGCGGCTCGACAAGCTCGGCATCATCCGGCTGCTGCCGGGAAACCGCTACCGCCTGCTGCTGTCCAGAACTTTCTCGTGGCTGCCCGACGGACCCATGCAGCAGTACTTCAAGGCGCAGGCCCAGGCCGACTATTTCCGCTCGCGCTTCGACGGCCCCGACGAGCTGATGCTGTTCGTGAACGGGCGGCTGGCGAAGCCGTCGCGCGAGGCGATGCTGTCCCGGCTGCGCAAGATCGCCGCCGAGTTCGCCCAGGCGCACAACGACGACGGCCGCGATCCCGTCGCGGAGCGCACCGGGGTCACCATGCTGCTCGCCATCCGGCCCTGGCAGTCCTCCGACTTCACCGGCTTGAAGCGCAGGAAATAGCGTGACCCGGCGCTACGACGCGCTCGTCGTCGGCGGCGGACACAACGGGCTCGTTTGCGCCTGCTATCTCGCCGCGCGCGGGCTCTCCGTGCGCGTGCTCGAGCGTCGTGCGGTCGTCGGGGGCGCGGCCGTCACGGCGGAGTTCGCCCCCGGCTTCCGTAACTCGGTCGCCGCGTACACGGTGAGCCTGCTGCAGCCGAAGGTGATTCGCGACCTGCGGCTCGCCGAGCACGGACTGCGCATCGTCGAGCGGCCCTATTCGAACTTCCTCCCGCTGCACGACGGCCGCGCCTTTCGCCTGGGCGGCGGACTCGAGGCCACGCAGCGCGAGCTCGCGCGCTTCTCCGAGCGCGACGCGCTCAGGCTTCCCGGCTACTACCGCGCGATCGACGCCGCGGCCGACGTGCTGCGCGGCCTGGTGCTCGAGACGCCGCCGAACGCGGGCGGGGGCTGGCGCTCGTGGCTCGCGGCGCTGCGGCTCGGGGGGGCGCTCGGGCGCCTCGAGCGCCCCGCGCAGCGCGACCTCTGGGAGCTCGTCACGAAGAGCGCGGGCGAGCTGCTCGACCACTGGTTCGAGAGCGATCCGATCAAGGCGGCGTTCGGCTTCGACGCGCAGGTCGGGCACTTCGCGAGCCCGTACGCGCCCGGCTCGGCATACGTGCTGCTGCACCACGCGTTCGGCGAGGTGAACGGAAAGCGGGGCACCTGGGGACACGCGCTCGGCGGCATGGGCGCGATCACGCAGGCGATGGCGAAGGAGGCCGAGGCGCGCGGCGTGGAGATCAGCACCGGGGTGGACGTCGCCGCGGTGCGCGTGCGCTCCGGCGCCGCGGCCGGCGTCGCGCTCGCCGACGGCACGGAGATCGCCGCGCGCGTGGTCGCCGGCGCGATCAATCCGAAGCTGCTCTACCTGAAGCTCGTCGAGCGCGAGGCGCTCGACGCCGATTTCCGCGCGCGCATCGAGCGCTGGACCTGCGCCTCGGGGACGTTCCGCATGAACGTCGCGCTGTCGGAGCTCCCGGATTTCGCGGCCGCGCCGGGCAGGCAGGCGCAGCCGCACCACCGCTCGGGGATCGTCATGGGACCCTCGCTCCGATACATGGAGCGCGCCTACTTCGATGCGCGCACGCGCGGCTGGTCGCGCGAGCCGATCGTCGAGATGCTCATTCCCAGCACGGTCGATCCCTCGCTCGCGCCCGAGGGGCGCCACGTGGCGAGCCTCTTCTGCCAGCATTTCGACCCGGTGCTCCCCGACGGCCGCTCGTGGGACGAGGCGCGCGACGCCGCCGCCGACCTCGTGATCGACACGGTCGACCGCTACGCGCCCAATTTCAAAGCGAGCGTGCTCGCGCGCACGGCGCTCTCGCCGCTCGACCTCGAGCGCGATTTCGGCCTGGTGGGCGGCGACATCTTCCACGGGGCGCTCACGCCCGACCAGCTCTTCGTCGCGCGCCCGGTGCTCGGCTACGCCGACTACCGCTCGCCGATCCGCGGACTGTATCTCTGCGCCGCGGGCGCGCACCCGGGCGGCGGCGTCACGGGCGCGCCCGGCCACAACGCGGCGCGCGAGATCCTGCGCGACCTCGGCCGCTAGCGCGCCTGCGAGGCTAGCGTCTCGCGCTTGTCGTTCCAGGGCGCGACGCGAAGGAGCAGCAGCATCCCGGGCACCGCCAGCGCCGCGCACAGCAGGAAGAAGTCGACCCAGCCGAGGCGCTCGACGAGCCACCCCGTGGTCGCGTTGATGAACGTGCGCGGTACCGCGGTCACGCTGGTGAAGAGCGCGAACTGCGTCGCGGTGTAGCGCGGGTGGGTCGTACGCGCGATGAAGGCGACGAGCGCGGCGGCGCCCAGGCCCACGCCCAGCGCCTCGAGCCCGATCACGCCGGCGAGCGCCCCGAGGTCGCTCGACGTCACCGCCGAAAACGGCCCGCGCGCGGCGAGCCAGGCGAAGCCGAAGATCGAGACCAGCTGCACGACGCCGAACAGCCACAGCGCGCGGTTGATGCCGAGGCGCACCATCCAGAGCCCGCCGAGCAGGCCGCCGATCACGCTCGGCCACAGGCCCGCGTGCTTCGCGACAAGCCCGATCTCCGATTTCGAGAACCCCATGTCGAGGTAGAACGGCGTTGCGAGCGCCGTGCACATCGCGTCGCCGAGCTTGTACAGGAACACGAAGGCGAGGACGAAGAGGGCCTCGCGCCAGCCGTGGCGCGTCATGAACTCGTGGAACGGCTCGACCACGGCCTCGCGCAGCGTCCGCGGCGCGCCGGCGGGCGTGGGCGGCTCGGCGACCACGAGCGCCATGACGACTCCGGGGAGCGCGAACGCCGCAGTCACCGCGAACACGAAGTCCCAGGGATAGTGGTCGGCGAGGATCAGCGCGAGCGAGCCGGGCACGAGCCCCGCGATCCGGTAGGCGTTCACGTGCACGGCGTTCCCGAGCCCGAGCTCCTCTTCGCGCAGGAGCTCGCGCCGGTACGCGTCGAGCGCGATGTCGAGCGTCGCGCCGAGCAGCGCGAGCGCCACCGTGACCGCGATCACGCCCTGCAGGTCGCGCGCCGGTGCGAGCGTCCCGAGCGCCCAGATGCACGCGAGCACGCCGAGCTGCGCGAGCAGCATCCAGCTGCGCCGCCGCCCGAGCCAGGCGAGCGAATAGCGGTCGGCGAGCGGCGCCCACAGGAACTTCCAGGTGTAGGGAAACTGGATGAGCGCGAAGCCGCCGATCACCGCGAGCGAGAGCCCCTCGGTCTTCAGCCACGCGGGGACCAGGCTGATCAGGACGTAGAGCGGCAGGCCCGAGGAGAACCCGGTGAACACGCAGATCAGCATGCGCCGGTTGAGCAGCGCCCGGACCCAGGAAGTCTTGTCGGTCCGGGGGGCGTCGCTGGGCATGCGCGATTGTAACCATCCCTGCCGCACGCGCGGTTGATCCGTCATTGGAAACCGGCTAGGCTCCGGGACGGAGAGGGGGCCGGTGTGCCGGTCGATCGCTCATTCGCAAGAGGTCTCCCATGCAATCCACGAACGACATCGCCAACGACAAGCTCGCGACGGATCTCCGCCGAATCATCGTCGACGCCGAGGAGCTGCTGCGCGCCACCGCCAACCAGGCGGGTGAGAAGGTCGCCGCCGCGCGCGCGCGCGTCCAGGACAGCCTGGACTCGGCCAAGCTCAAGCTCGAGCTGCTCGGCGAGGAGGCGGCGGACCAGGCGCGCGCCGCGGTGCGCGCCACCGACGATTACGTCCACGATCATCCCTGGCAGTCGGTCGGCATCGCGGCCATGGTCGGCCTCGTGCTCGGCATGATGATCAGCCGCAAGTAGCGCGATGAGCGACGAAGCGGGCCGGGCCGTCGGGGTGCTCGACTCGCTGCGCAGTCTCGCGGCGACGCTGATCGGCGTCGTGCAGACGCGCCTCGAGCTGGTCGCGACCGACATCGAGGAGGAGCGCGCCTGGATCGCCCGCATGGCGATCCTCGCGGCGCTCGCCGGCTTCTGCCTCGCGCTCGCGATCAACCTGATCGTGCTCTTCCTCGTCGTGCTCTTCTGGGACGCCAACCGGCTGCTCGCGATCGGCGTGCTCGCGGGCGTGTTCGCGGCGATCGCCGCCGGGCTCGCGCTCGCGGCGCGGAGCACCGCGGCCCGGCGTCCGCGCCTCTTCTCGGCCACGCTCGCGGAGCTGCGCAAGGACCGCGAGCAGGCCCAGTCCCGTGAACCGTCTCGATGAGCTCGCGGTCAGGCGCGAGCGCCTCGTCGCGCGCGCGGCCGAGCAGCGCGCGGCCATCGCCGCCTCGCTCGCCGGCTGCCGCAGCGTGCTGTCGATCGCCGACCGCGCGTTCGTCTGGGGGCAGTGGGCGCGCCGGCATCCCGCGCTGCTCGCGATCTCGACGGCCGTGCTGGTCGCGGCGCGGCCGCGCCTCGGGCTACGCTGGGTCGTGCGCGCGCTCAGCGTCTGGCGCACCGGGCGCTTCGCGCTCGATCTCGTGAGGACGTTCGCCGCGATGCGCGCGGCGCGCGCGCCGGCTCAGTCTCCGACGGCGCCCAGCGACCAGTCGTAATCGATGATGAGCGGCGCGTGGTCGGAGAAGCGCCGCGCCTTGTAGATCGCGGCCTTCGTCGCCCGGGCGGCGATGCCCGCGGTGGCCACCTGGTAGTCGATGCGCCAGCCGACGTTCTTCGCCCACGCGCGTCCTCGCGTCGACCACCAGGTGTACTGCTCGGGACGCGGATCGAGGCGCCTGAACACGTCGACCCAGCCCTTGCGCTCGAACACGCCGGTGAGCCATTCGCGCTCCTCGGGGAGGAAGCCCGAGTTCTTGCGGTTCGAGCGCCAGTTGCGCAGATCGATCTCCTTGTGCGCGATGTTCCAGTCGCCGCAAAGCACGAATTCTCGGCGCGACCGACGCAGGCGCTCGAGCACCGGCATGAACTCGTCGAGGAAGCGGAACTTGGCGCGCTGGCGATCTTCCCCGCTCGAGCCCGACGGCAGGTAGACCGACACGACCGAAAGCCGTCCGAAATCGGCGCGCAGGAACCGGCCCTCGGCGTCGAACTCGCGGCTGCCGAAGCCGCAGATCACTTTCTCGGGCGCGACGCGCGAGTACAGCGCGACGCCGCTGTAGCCGCGCCGGGCGGCGCAATGGTAGTGGCCGTGGAAGCCCCTGGGGACGAGCGCCAGGTCGGCGAGGTCGGCCTCCTGGGCCTTGATCTCCTGCAGGCAGACGATATCCGCCCGCTGCCGGGCGAGCCAGGAGGGGAATCCTTTCCTGAGCGCGGACCTAATTCCGTTGAGGTTGAGCGTGATTATGCGTAACATCGGGCCGATTCATTTTCGGAACGGATCGTGTCGGACTACCGCGAGGACTTCATCGCCTTCTGCGTCGAGAGCGGCGCGCTGAAGTTCGGAAAATTCACGACCAAGTCGGGTCGCGTCTCGCCCTACTTCTTCAACATCGGCGCCTTCGCGAGCGGCGCCGCGCTCGAGCGGCTGGCGCAATTCTACGCGAAGGCGATCCTCGCCTCGAACGTCCGCTTCGACATGATCTTCGGACCCGCCTACAAGGGCATCGCTCTCGCCGCCGCCACCGCCATCGCGCTCGCGCGCGGCGGCCGCGACGTGCCCTACGCGTTCAACCGCAAGGAAGCCAAGGACCACGGCGAAGGCGGCGACACGATCGGCGCGCCGCTCGCGGGCCGCGTGCTGATCGTCGACGACGTGATCACGGCCGGGACGGCGGTGCGCGAGTCGCTCGCGCTCATCCGCGCGCGCGGCGCCGCGCCGGCGGCGCTGGTCATCGCGCTCGACCGCATGGAGCGCGGCGAGGGCGAGACCTCGGCGATCCGCGAGCTCGAGCAGCGCCACGGCGTCCCCGTGATCGCGATCGCGAGCCTCGACGACCTCACCCGCTGGCTCGAGGGCCGGGCCGGCATGCATCAGCATCTCAAGGCGATCGACGAGTATCGCCAACTCTACGGAGCGGCCAATCATGCTTAGCCGTGCAATCGTTCTGCTCGCCGCGTTCGCGCTCGCGCCCTCGTCGTGGGCGCAGTCGCAGGGCCACCTCTACAAATGCGTCGACGCCCGGGGCAAGGTGTATTACACCCAGCTGCCGCCCCCGGAGTGCGCCGGCCGCCCCTCGACCGAGCTCGACAAATCCGGCTCATTCGTCGTCAAGCAGAACGCCGCTCCGCTCACCGCCGAGGAGCGCGCCAAGATCGAGGCGCAAAAGGAGGCCGACCGCAAGCGCAAGGCCGAGGAGGCGGAGCGCCTGAAGGAAGAGCGCCGCCTGAGCGCCGCGCTGCTCAACACCTATTCCAGCGTGAACGATATCGAAGACGCGCGCGCCCGTGCGCTGAAGGACAACGCCGTGGCGGTCCAGGACGCCGAGAGACACTACGCCGACGCGCTGAAGCGTCAGGACGCTCTCAACAAGGAGAAGACCTCCTACGCGAACAAGGCGCTCCCGAGGAAGCTCGAGCTCGACCTCGAGACTGCGGGCGTCGACATCCAGAACTGGCAGCAGGCGCTCGACGCGCGCCGCAAGGAAGCGTCCGCGATCAACGCCAGGTACGACGAGGACAAGCGCCGCTACGTCGAGCTGACCCGCGCCACGCCGAAGCGATAGCGCAGGCCTCAGCGGCCGAGCTTCTTGCGCAGCAGCTCGCTGATCCGGGCCGGGTTGCCCTTGCCGCGGGTCGCCTTCATCACCTGCCCCACCAGCGAGTTGAACGCCTTCTCCTTCCCGGCGCGGTAGTCCTCGACCTGCCTGGCGTTCGCGGCAAGCACCTCGTCCACGGTGCGCTCGATCTCGCCGGCGTCGGTGATCTGCTTGAGCCCCTTGCTTTCGATGATATCGTCGACGGAGCCCTCGCCGGCCCAAAGGGCGGGCAATACCTTGCCGACGGCGGTCGTATTCGAAATGGTTCCGTCCGCGACGCGAGCGAGCAAGGCCCTCAGCACGCCGGAACCGACTTTGCTCTGCGAAAAATCGAGCTTCTCTTCTTTCAGCTTCGCAGTCAGCGGCCCGAGGATCCAGTTCGACAGCGTGGGTACCGCTTCCCTGGGCGCCCCGCTGAACGTCGACAGGGCGAACGTGGACGCATCGCGGGTCGCGACGAGCAGGTTCACCTGATCCTGCGGAAGGCCGTACGCGACGAACCGGCTTCGCCGCGACTCCAGCGACTCCCCCATGCCGGCTTCGATCTCCCCGATCCACGCTTCCGATATTTCGAGCGGCGGCAGATCCGGATCCGGGAAGTACCGGTAGTCGTGCGCCTCTTCCTTGGTCCGCATCGAGCGGGTCTCGTCGCGGTCGGCATCGTAGAGTCGGGTCTCCTGCACGATCTTCCCGCCGTCCTCGATGACCTCGATCTGGCGCCGGACTTCGAACTGGATGGCGTGCTGGAGGAAGCGGAACGAGTTCAGGTTCTTGATCTCGCATCGGGTGCCCAGCGCTGCGCCGGGCCGGCGCACGGACACGTTGGCGTCGAAGCGGAACGAGCCTTCCTGCATGTTGCCGTCGCAGATCCCGATTTCCTCGACGACCAGCTTATGCAGCGCCTTCGCGTACTCCACCGCCTCTTCGGCCGAGCGCATCTCCGGCTCGGAGACGATTTCCAGGAGCGGGGTACCGGCCCGATTGAGGTCGACGCCGCTCGCACCTCGGAAATCCTCGTGCAGCAGCTTGCCCGCGTCCTCCTCGAGGTGAGCCCGCGTCAGACGGATCTTCAGCGGTCCCCGCGTCGGCGAGACGATCGGTATCTCGCCGCCCTTCACGACGGGCAGCTCGTACTGACTGATCTGGTAGCCCTTCGGCAGGTCGGGATAGAAATAATTCTTTCGCGCAAAAATCGACCGGCGGTTGATCACGTCCCGGCCGCCGACGGCGAGCCCGAATCGTATCGCGCATTCCACCGCCCGCTTGTTCGCCACCGGCAGCACGCCCGGCAGCGCGACATCGACCGCGCTCGCCTGCGTGTTGGGCGGCGCGCCGAACGCGGTCGACGCTCCCGAGAACATCTTCGAGCGCGTCGCGAGCTGCGCGTGCGTCTCGAGGCCGACGACGATCTCCCAGGCGCTCATCGGCCCCCCTCGGGGGCGCGCAGGTGCCAGTCGCTCGCCTGCTGGTAGCGGTGCGCGATCCCGAGCAGGCGCGCCTCCGAGAAGTAGTCGCCGACCAGGTGCAGGCCGACGGGCAGCCCGGCTTCGCCCGCCCCGCACGGGATCGACAGCGCCGGAAGTCCCGCGAGGTTCACGGGGACGGTGTAGATGTCGGAGAGGTACATCTGCACCGGGTCGGACGCCTTGGCGCCGATCGCGAAGGCGACGCCGGGCGTCGTCGGCCCGGCGATCACGTCGCAGGCGCGGAACGCCTCGGCGTAGTCGCGCGCGATGAGGCGCCGCACCTTCTGCGCCTTCAGGTAGTAGGCGTCGTAGTAGCCGTGCGAGAGCACGTAGGTGCCGATGAGGATGCGCCGCTTCACCTCGGCGCCGAAGCCCTGCGCCCGCGTCTTGCGGTACATGTCGAGCAGGTCGGCGTATTCTTTCGCGCGGTAGCCGTAGCGCACGCCGTCGTAGCGCGACAGGTTCGACGACGCCTCGGCCGGCGCGATCACGTAGTACGCGGGCAGCGACAGGCGGTTGTTCGGCAATTCGATCTCGACGCGGCGCGCGCCGAGGCGCTCGAGCCCCGCGATCGCCGCCTCCACCGCCGCGCCGACCTCGCCCGCCAGCCCCGCGCCGAAATGCTCGCGGCAGACGCCGATGCGCAATCCGGAGAGCGGCCGCTCGAGCTCGCGCGCGTAATCCTCCGCGGGCCGCTCGAGCGAGGTCGAGTCGCGCGCGTCGTGCCCCGCCATCACGTTCGTGAGCAGCGCGAGATCCTCGGCGCTCTTCGCCATCGGCCCGCCCTGGTCGAGGCTGGACGCGTACGCGACCATGCCGTAGCGCGAGACGACGCCGTAGGTCGGCTTGAGGCCGCAGATCCCGGTGAGCGCCGCGGGCTGGCGGATCGAGCCGCCGGTATCGGTGCCGGTCGCCGCCGGCGCGATGCGCGCCGCCACCGCGGCGGCCGAGCCGCCCGAGGAGCCGCCCGGCACGCGCGCGCCGTCCCACGGGTTCTTCACCGGCCCGAAGTGGGAGTTCTCGTTGGACGAGCCCATCGCGAACTCGTCCATGTTGGTCTTGCCCAGCACGACGCAGCCGGCGGCGTCGAAGCGCTCGATGACGTGCGCGTCGTACGGGGCGACGAAGTCGGCGAGCATGCGCGAGCCGCAGGTCGCGCGCCACCCGCGGGCGAGGAAGATGTCCTTGTGCGCGATCGGGATGCCGGTCAGCGGGCCGCCCGTTCCGGCCGTGATCCGCGCGTCGGCCGCGCGCGCCTGCGCGAGGCTGCGCTCCGGATCGAGGCTCACGAAGGCGTTGAGCGCGCGCGCCTTCTCGCAGCGCGCGAGAAACAATCGCGTCAATTCGACGCTCGATATTTCACGGCGCGCGAGCGCGGCCGAAAGCTGCTTCAGGGACCGGTCATGCATGGCCGGGCCGCCGGACGGGGCGCTCTATTCGATCACCTTCGGCACGAGGTAGAGCCCGCTCTCGACCCGGGGCGCGACCGACTGGTACGCGTCGCGCCGATCGGGCTCGCTCACCTCGTCCGCGCGCAGCCGCAGCGTCACGTCGCGAGCGTGCGCCATCGGCTCGATGCCGTCGGTGTTCACCTTCTGCATCTCGCCGATCATCGACAAAATGTCGCTCAATTGCGACTGCAGCGCCGGCGCCTCGGCGTCTCCGATCTCGAGCCGCGCGAGCATCGCGATTTGTTGCACTTCCTCGGGGGACAGCCGCATGAAATTTCACTTTAGCCGACGGGTATTTGCGGTATTATAGCGCGTTCGCGAATCCGCTTCGTCTAAGACGCTGTCCCAAAAGGGTTTTGCGGCGGAAACAGGGGTGGCACCGCCACCGGGGATCAGGACAAAGGCATTGAGGGACTCAACGAAGATGTTCGGCTTTTTACGCGGGTATTTCTCCGACGACATGGCGATTGACCTGGGCACGGCCAATACGCTGATTTACGTGCGCGGCAAAGGCATCGTGCTCGACGAGCCTTCCGTCGTCGCCATCCGCCAGGAAGGCGGACCGAACGGCAAGAAGACGATCCAGGCGGTCGGCAAGGAAGCCAAGCAGATGCTCGGCAAGACGCCGGGCAACATCACCGCCATCCGCCCGATGAAGGACGGCGTGATCGCCGACTTCACCGTCACCGAGCAGATGCTGAAGCAGTTCATCAAGAAGGTGCACGAGTCGCGCCTCTTTTCGCCAAGCCCTCGCATCATCATCTGCGTGCCGTGCGGCTCGACCCAGGTCGAGCGCCGAGCGATCCGCGAGGCCGCGACCGAGGCGGGTGCGAGCCAGGTGTACCTGATCGAGGAGCCGATGGCGGCCGCGATCGGCGCCGATCTTCCCGTCGCCGAGGCGACGGGCTCGATGGTCGTCGACATCGGCGG
>DASRFB010000066.1:0-58781 GCA_035651815.1 Burkholderiales bacterium
GCGATCTCCGCGAAAGCGCCGGCGTCGTGGCCGTCGACGATCAGCCGCGTCACCTCGTCGTCCTCGTACGGGACGATCGCCTCGTCGAGGAAGCGCGCGAGCGGCAGGTCGGCGAGCGCGAGGCGCGCGGCCATGCGCTCCCTCGCCGAAACCGCGGCGACGCCCGCGAGCACGTCGCCCGAGCGCAGCGGCGTCGCCTTCGCCAGCAGCTCGCGCAGGTCCGCGAAGTGGAACGTCTCGCCGCCCACGGCGTGCGCGTAGCTCATGGTACGAGTTTAGACGAGCTACGCCGCGAGGGTTCCTTCAGCGGGCGCGCCGATGCCTCAGCAGCGACACCCAGTTGACGGCGGCGACCGCGGCGAGCGCGAGGATCAGGCCGGCAAAAACGCGCAGGCCGCCGCTCACCTGCTCGTTCACCGAGCGCACGACGCCGTTCGCGCCGCGCATCATCAGCAGGGCCAGCCGCCTCAGGCGCTCGATGTCGTCGATCTCGGCGATCCTCTGCGCGACGTCGGGCGCGATCTCGCTCGCGCCCGGCCCGGACGCGAGCAGGTAGACCGCGACCGACAAGGCGACGAGCACGAAGGCGACGATCGCGTTCATCCAGATCAGCAGGCGCATGCTTTCGTTCTCCCTAGCGGTAGGCGCCCGGGTTCCAGGTGTGCACCTCTTCCTGCCCTTCCCGGCACCAGGCGTACAGCGCATCGTACAGCACCATCCCGTGCCCGAGCATCTCGTGGTCGTCGGCGAAGTTCCGCGACAGGCCGAGCGACACCGCCGCGAGCCCCGCGGCCTGCGGCGCGAGGTCGAGGCGCGCGGTGTCGGCGCCGCGCACGATCAGCGCGAGCCGCTCGAGCGCCGGGTCGCGCAGCCGGTAATGGCGGATGAACGCGTCGAAGCTGCAGCGCTCGCCCTCGTGCGTGAAATGCACGCCGGCGACGTCGTAGGGCACCGCGTCGCGCCGCTTCGCCGCGTCGAGCACCTGCTGCGAGGGCACGTACAGGAACTCGGCGTCGCGGTCGACGAAGCGCGCCACCAGCCAGGGGCAGGCGATGCGGTCGATCTTGGGGCGCTCGCGCGTCACCCAGCGTGTGGCGGCGTCGGCGGGCTTGCGGTCGAGCGCGCCGCCGCCCGCGGTCCAGCTTTCGATGCCGCCCTCGAGGCAGTGCGCCGCGATCCCGCGCGCGCTCAGCGCCTTCGCCAGGCCCTGGCTGACCTCGTGCCCGTGCGCGCAGTAGACGACCGCGGGGCTCGCGGCGGGCAGCGTCTTCGCCCACAGCGCCGCGGTCTCGGGATCGCGCCGCAGCGCGCCTTCGATCATGGTGGTCGCGGCGCGGAACGCGGGCCCCTTGCGCACGTCGATCACGAGCGGCGGTGCGTCCGAGCCCAGGCGCGCCTGCAGCTCGCGGAAAGAAACGGATGCGCTCATGTCACTCCACCTCCATGCCCCGGGCCCTGATCGCGGCAGCCGCGGCCGGGCTCTTCATGAACAATGCCGTCAAGAGCAAAAGCGAAAGCATATTCCTCATTTTCGTTCTCCTTGGAGGTCAGCGGCGTGCGAGCAGACAGGCATTCACGGCCCCGTAGAGGACGAAGCCGCAGGCGATCGCGGCGAAGACCCCGAAGGGGCCCGCGTCCAGCCACGAGAGCGCCGCGAGCGCGCCGCCCGCGGCGACGACGAGCCGCAGCGCGTTCGCGAGCACCGCGGGCACGACGCCGCCGAACCCCTGCATCGCGAAATAGACCGCCATGCCGAGGCCCGAGAGCGCGTACATCGGCCCGGCGATCCGCAGGTACAGCGCGCCGACGCGGATCACCTCCGCCTCGCGCGTGAACAGACCCATCCACAGCGACGGGAAGAGCGCGAAGAACACGCCCACGGCGCCGCACGCGGCGGCGACCGTTGCCGCGCCGGTCCAGGCGATGGCGCGCGCGCGCCGCTCCTGCTTCGCGCCCCAGTTGGTGCCGACCATCGCGACCAGCGCGGTGCCGAAGCCGAACGCGAGCGGGATCACGATGTATTCGAGGCGCGCGCCCATCGCGTAGCCGATGGCCGCGTCGCGGCCGAGGTGGCCGGCGACGCCGGTGAGCACGACGACCGTCAGGTTGTTGATGCCGACGTTGATCATTCCCGGGATGCCGACCCGGAAGAATTCCTTGTAGAGATCCCATTGCAGCGGCGGAGCGCCGAAGCGGAGCCGCACGACGGATCGCTCGCTCCGAAGATGAAAGAAGAGCGCCGCGCTGCCGACCCCGAAGGAGACGACCAGCCCCCATCCCGCGCCCGCCGGCCCGAGCGCGGGCAGCGGGCCCCAGCCGAAGATGAGCATCGGCGAGAGCACGACGTGGCCGAGCACGCTCGCGACCAGCACCGCCGCCGGGTACGCCATGTTCCCGGTCCCGCGCACCACGTTGGCGAGGATGTTGAGCACGCAGATCGACACGGCGCCGCCGAGCGCGACGCTCGAGTAGTCGAGCGCGGACTGGAGCACGGCGCCGCGACCGCCCATCGCGCGGTAGACGAGCGGCCCGGCCGCGAGCATCGCGCCCGAGATCAGGAGCGCCATGCCGAGCGCGAGCGCAAAGGCGTGGCCGGCGAGATCGTTCGCGCGCTCGCGCGCTCCCGCCCCCAGGGCGCGTGCGATCGCCGAGGAGACCGCGCCGCCCACGCCGCTCGCCGCGACGTGCTGCACGAACATGACGAAAGGAAAAACGAGCGACACGCCGGCGAGCGCGTCGGGACCGAGCCGCCCGAGGAACAGCCCGTCGAAGGTGATGAGGCCCGCGATCGCCGCGAGGTTCAGGACGTTCGGCGCGGACAGGCGCAGCAGCGTCGGCAGGATCGGCGCCTCGAGCAGCATCTTCGTGCGCGCGGCCGGACGCGCGGGCGCGGCGGAGCTCAGGGCGGGATTGGAGGCGATTCCGTCGCTCATACACGAACTCCTTTCCCCGCAGGGAATCGGAGCAGCGCTTGAGACGGAATCGTCTTTTCGGACCGGGTGCCTGCGATCGACCCGGCTAGGCGCCCTTGCAAAGGCGCCTACGAATGGTCGTTACCATATTACATTTGTGTGATAATGTCAACAACAATGTTTCGGACCCTGTTCACCAGCCTGCCGACCGGGAACTCGACCCTGCGCATGCGGCTGTGGCGGGCGCTGAAGAGCACGGGCTGCGGCGTGCTGCGCGACGGCGTCTATCTCGTGCCGGGCGACGCGCCGACGGCGGGCGCCCTGGCCGAGGCCGAGGCCGAGATCAAGGCCGCGGGCGGCTTCGCCATGCTCGTCGAGGTGAATTTCGCTCCGGCGCAGCTCGGTTACGTGCGCGGCCTGTTCGACCGCGGCCGGGACTACGCGACGCTGCTCGCGAAGATCGCCGCCGCGCGAGCCGCGCTGCCGCGGCTCGGAAAGCGCAGGGCCGACACGCTCGTGCAGCGGCTGCGCCGCGCGCTCGACGAGCTCGCCGCGATCGACTTCTTTCCCGGGCAGGCGCGGCTGCAGGCGGCCGAGGCGATGGCCGGCGTCGAGCACCAGGCGCAGGCGCTG
Organism: Burkholderiales bacterium; assembly: GCA_035651815.1. GTDB lineage: Bacteria > Pseudomonadota > Gammaproteobacteria > Burkholderiales > SG8-39 > VBDM01. The sequence continues at coordinate 3,546 of DASRFB010000066.1, forward strand.
TTCTCGGGCGGCGAGCCGCACGCCGCGAAGCGAAAGCTGCGCCGGCTCGACCCGGCGAAGTACCGCGGCCGCACCTGGGCGACGCGCAAGGACCTCTGGGTGGACCGGCTCGCCAGCGCCTGGCTGATCCGGCGCTTCATCGACCGCGACGCGAAATTCGTCTGGATCGAGCGTCCGCGCGACTGCCCCAGGCGCGCGCTCGGCTTCGACTTCGACGGCGCCGAGTTCACGCACGTCGGCGGGCGCGTCACCTTCGAGGTGCTGCTCGCGAGCTTCGGCCTCGACGGCGACGCCGCGCTCGCCGCGATCGGCCACGCCGTGCACGCGCTCGACGTCGGCGGCATCCCGGTCGCGGACGCGAAAGGCCTGGAGACGATCCTGCGCGGCGTGAAGAGCAAGGCGCGCGGCGACGACGAGGCGCTGCGCGAGGCGGGCAAGGTCCTCGACCTGTTGTACTCGGCGTACGCCGAGAAAAGCGCGGTGGCGGCTTAGGCGATCACTTCTTGCGGTTGACCTTGTCGAGCCCGGCCTTGAGGCCGGTCGCGAGCTTCTGCGCGTCGTCGTTCGCCCAGAAGTGCATGAAGTAAAGGCGCGGCTGGTCGTTCAGCATGTGGCTGTGCAGCGCGGTGACCTCGATGCCGTTCTCTCGCAGCGTCTTCAGCACCGGGTTCACCTCCTTCGCGATCAGGACGAAGTCGCCGGTGATCGCGGCCTTGCCCTCGCCCGTCGGCTGGAAGTTGATCGCGATGCCCATGCCCGCCGCGGGCGGGACCGTCATCCCGGCGTCCTCGATGGTCTCGGCGCGCGGGATGCTGAAGGCGAGCACACCGCCGTTGTTGTTGCCCTTCGCGCCCAGCGTCTTCTCGATCGCGGCGGTGTCGAGATCGACCGGCGGCGGCGAGCCCGCGGGCGCGCTCGCCTCGAGCGGCGTCTTGCTCTCCTCGAGCGCGCCGCGGATGGTCGCCGCGAGCTCGGCCGGGTCGCCGCGGCCTTCGTAGTGCATGTACATGATGAAAGGATCGGAGCGCAGCAGGTGGTTGTGGATCGCCGTGATCTGGATCCCGCCCTCGACCAGCTTCTTCATGACGGGATTGACCTCGTCCTGCAGCAGCACCAGGTCGCCCATCACCATGCCGCTCTTGCCCATGCTCTGGAACGCCATATACGAGCCGAGCGCGAGCGGCGGCTTGATCTGCACGCCGTCGAGCGTGACCTTGAGGTCGCTGCGCGCGATGCCGACGCGGTAGACGCCGCCCGGCATCTCGCTGCCCTTGCGGCCGATCGCCTTATCGACCGAGGACCAGTCGTAGCCCGCGGCGCCCGCCGCGGTCGAGAGCGCGAGCGCCGCGCAGGCGATGCCGAAGAGAAGCGGTTCTTTGCTGCTTGTTCTGTGCATGTCGATCTCCTTACTTCGCGAGATCTCCGTAGCCGAAGTCGTCGAAGGCGGTGACGCTGTCCGCCTTGGTCCACACGCCCACCGCGCCGGCGCCGGAGAGGTGATTGTCAGTCAGCTCGATGTAAGCTTTGCCGTCGAGCGACACCTTGATACGGACTCCGGCGAATTCGACACGCAACACGTGCCAGACGTTCGCGGCGACCGGCGCGTCGACGTACTTGATCGTGTTCCGCCGGCCGGCGGTGGTGTGATACAGCGACACGTTGTTCTCGAGCGCGTTCGCGCGCGCGACGTAGTAGTTGTCGCCGTCCTTCCAGCGCCACACGACGCCGCCCGCCTGGTCCTCGCGCCCGCGCTCGGGCCTGAACTTCACCTCGACGAAGCCGTCGGCGATCGCGACGTCGCGCTTCACGCACCAGGGGAAGGTGCCGCTGCCGCTCTGGCGCAGCACGTTCGGCTTGCTCGGAGCGGCCGCGTCCGGCTCGACTTTCCACGACGGGCTGCCGCGCCCGGTGACGCCCGAGATCCAGCCGGCCGGAAGAGCACCGGCCGGGTCCCGATCGAAGCCGAGGGTCTGCGCCGACGCGGCGGCGGAGGACAGCACGGTGAGAGCGATCACGAAGGCTCCTTTCATCGGTAGCTTTATCGCGCGCGATAGACGATCAGCCTCGCCGGCGCGCCGCCCGAGGCGGGCGCGGCGACGTACAGCGCCGACTCGTCGGCGACGAACAGCCCGGTGCGCGCGCGCGGCGCGGTGCGCACGCTGCCTTCGACGGTGTAGTGATCCGCGCCGTCCTGCCCGAGCACGTCGACCCGGCCGCCGCCGCAGACGACGTAGACGCGCTTGCGCGCGGCGTCGAAGAAGAGGTCGTCCGTGTCCTCGCCGATCGGCACGCGCGCGACGACCTTGCCCGAGCCGGTGTCGTAGACGAGCAGCACGGCGGGCCTGCGCGCGCCGACGAAGAGCCGCTTCCCCGCCTCGTCGAGCGCCATCGGGAAATTGGCCTTCGCGGGCACGCTCCAGCGAGCGATCACGGCGCCTTTCGCGCGGTCGACCACGGCGACCTGGCCGGCGGTCGGCACGTTGACGAAGATCCGCGAGCCGCGCGTCTCGAGCTGGAACGACTCCGGATGCCCGGAGAGCTCGATCTCGGCGGCGGTTTCGCCCGTCGACGGATCGAGCGCGCGCAGCGCGCCTTTGCCGTAGCCGACCCAGACGCGGTTCGCCGCGGCGTCGTAGCGCACGTTGTCCGCGTCGCCCAGGCCGGCGATGCTCTTGATCCGCGCGAGCGACGCCCCGTCGAGGATGTCGACGCGGTCGGCGCTGCCGTTCGCGACGAAGACGCGGTCGACGCCGGGCACGTACAGGATGCCCTGCGGCTCGCCGAACCCGGAGAGGCTGCGCTCGCGCCGGCGGCCCCGAACGTCGACCACCTCGACCGAGTCGTTGCCGAGCGCGGCGACGAGCACGCGATGGCGCCCGGCGTCCGCGCCGAAATGGTCGATGCGCCCCTTGACCGAGGGCAGCTCGATCGTCCCGGCCGCCTCGAGCGCGTCCGCGGCGGCCGCGGGCGACGCCGCGACCAGGGAAGCGAGAACGAAGGGGATCGCATTGCACTTCGCCATGTCACGGCTCCTTTCTCAGACCGAATGCCCAGGTGAGCCCGATGCGCAGCTCGCGCACGGTCTCGCCGCCGCCGTGCGCCCGGCGCACGCCGATGTCGAACGACAGATCCTCGCGCACGCGCCAGATCGCGCCGACGAGCGCCGAGGTGGTGCGCGGCGCGCCCGAGGCCTGCTCGCCGAACGCCTCGGCGACCGGGCGCAGCGCCCACGCGTGCGGGCCCTCGAGGATCACGCCGAGAAAGGCGCCGGGCTCGTGCGCGCGCGTCCATTCGAGCGCGGCGTTCCAGTGCGCGGTGACGGCCTCGGTGCGCTGCGAGACGATGCCGGCGATCGACGCGCCGGTCCCCTTCTCCCCGTGCACGTCGGGAAGGAGCAGGCCGAGCTCGGTGGCGACGCTCGGGCCCGGTGCGTCCTGCAGCACGCCTCGGCGCAGCACCTGCTTGAGCGAGAGCGCGTTGTCCCTGATCGAGCTGCGCGGCTCGTCCGGGTCGCCGTCGCGGAGGATCTCGCGCCGGCCTTCGAGCACGAGCTCGCGCTCGCGCGTCAGGCCGTAGTTGGCGACGACCGCCGGCTGCACGCGTATCCGGCTCGAGCCTTCGCGCAGGCGACCGACGGGCCCGAGCTCCAGCTCGAGGTCGCCCGCCTTCGCCACGTCGGCGTCGGTCGAGTCGAACGGCCGGTACGCGAGCGCGGCCGCGGGCGCGCAAAGAACCAGGACGCACAGCGCCCGGGAAAACGCGGAGAAAACGGTTCCGGCATCCGACACGAACCCTCGCTCTGGCAGCGACAGGCAGAACTTGGACGGGATGCCGTCTTGGGAAAGCCGGGAGTCTGCACGCCCCGACACGACGATTCTAGGCCGCGCGATCGGCGACTTCAACTTAAGGATCTCCAAGCTTTGAACGCACCGCGGCCGGCGCCTGTCACATTCCGAGCAAGCTCCCCTCTCATCCCGGATGGTTCTCATGGACGATCGCAAACGTTCACGCCGCTCGATTCTCAAATTCGCCGGCCTGCTCGCCGGCGCCTCCCTCGCCTCGGGCCTGCCCGTCGCCCGCGACGCGCTCGCGCAGCAGAAGGCCTCGAAACAGGCGATGAAATACCAGGACAAGCCCAACGGCGACCAGAAGTGCGCGAACTGCCTGCAGTTCGAGGCGCCGAAGACCTGCAAGGTGGTCGCGGGCGACGTCAGCCCGAACGGCTACTGCATCGCCTGGGCTAAGAAGTCCTGAGCGGATAGACGATGAGGCCGGCGATCGCCGCGACCGCGACGATCACCGGCTCGGGAATCTTCTTCGCCTTCCAGACGAGGAGGACCGTGACGAGCGCGATGACGAGCGTCGGCGCGTCGATCACCGAGCGCTTCCCGAGCACCACCACCGCCCCCGCGATCGTCCCGATCGCGGCGGCCGTGCAGCCGTCGACGAAGGCGACGATCGCCGGCTTCTTGCCGTGCTTGTGGAAGTACGGCGCCGGGATGATCGTGAAGAGATAGCACGGCAGGAAGGTCGCGAGCGCCGCGACCGCCGCGCCGGGAAAGCCGGCGACGAGATAGCCGATGAAGCCGACCGTGATCACGACCGGCCCGGGCGTGATCATCGCCACCGCGACCGCGTCGACGAACTGGCGATCGTTCAGCCAGTGATGCTCGTTCACCACGCCGCCGTAGAGGAAGGGAACGATCGCGAGCCCGCTGCCGAACACGAACGCGCCCGCCTCGGCGAAGAAGATCCCGATCTGCGCGAGCACCGGCCAGTCGAGCCCGGACCCGACGAGCGACGCCGTCGGCAGCTGCGTCGCGAGCGCGGCGCCCATGCCGCCGCGGCGCAGCCAGCCCGCGGGCGGCGCGCGCACCAGCCACACGAGCACGCCCGCGATCAGGAACACCCAGACGATCTCCGACTCGGTCGCGATCGTCACGCCCGCGGCGACGAGGTAGATCGCCCACAGCAGCTTGTCCTTGCCGATGCTCTTCGTCGTGAGCTTGGTCGCGCTCATCGCGATGATGCCGATCACGCACGCGCCGACGCCGTAGAACACGGCCTGCATCCAGGCGAGACCGCCGTAGGCGACGTACGCGGCGCCGATCGCGACCACCATCGCGAACGACGGCAGCACGAACGCGATCCCGACCAGCGTCGCGCCGCGGACGCGGTAGTGCACGTAGCCGAGGTAGATCGCGAGCTGCGCGGCGAGCGGCCCGGGGGCGAGCTGCGCGAGCGCGAGGCCTTCCTTGTAGTCGGATTCGGAGATCCAGCCGCGCCGCTCGACCAGGTCGCGGTGCATGTAGCCGACGAGCGCGATCGGTCCGCCGAAGCCCAGCGTGCCGAGCTTCAGCGCGTAGGCGACGAGCTGCCGGAGCGAGTAGCTCGCGGCGGACTCGCCGATGCGGGAATTCGTATTCGATGCGTCCAAGCGGTCCCTCCATGACACGAAAAGCCATGTCGGGCAGACCTTGGACGCCGGGACGTCTTGAGCGGGGAGGCTGCCGTATCCCCGTGATGTCAGGTCCAGTCTAGCAAAGCGGCTTCATGCCGCGCAATCCCGGCCCGTCTTGCGGCCGGCTGACGCGGTCGGAATAGCGGAGGCAGGAGTATTGTTAGCACTCGACACCGCAACGGAGGCCCCCATGAACAAGCGCGGGATCCCGGTTCTGCTGCTGTTCTCCCTTGCCTGCACCGCGGTCCAGGCGCAGCAGACCATCGAAGGCTTCTGGCAGGACGTCGCGGGCAGGACCACGTTCAAGCGCAATGCCTTGCCTGCCGACACTTATGGCGCCTGGAACGAGCGCGAGCTCGACGCGACCTACCCGCAGGCGAAGCTGATCCGCAAGTCGGCGTCGAGCTTCGAGCTGACCGACCTCAACTACGACGAGAGCGACTACTCGGTGCGCGTCGTGCACGCCGAGGCCGGCCGCATCGCCTTCGTACGCAAGCCCAGCTGGTCGGCGTGCCGCATGGAGCACGACTGCCGGCTGGACGGCGCCGAGCTCTTCTGCTCGATGCAGAACGTCTGCCCGCAAGACGGCCGGGACGTGGTCGAGTGGCGGGGCGACGAGCGCTATATCCGCCGGGAGCACTGCCAGCGGGACGGGAGCGCGCAGATGCAGGGCATCCCGGTAAAATGCCGCTGATCTCCTGCTGCACGGCACAACGCAGCCGCGCGAGAACTCTCGACGCTCCGGCGTGGTCTGTTCGGAACGGACGCCCATGAAGCGACGCATGCTGCTCCAGACCCTGACCGTGGCTTTCCTGAGCGCCCTGCAACGCTCGCCGGCGGCGCAGCCGGCTCATGGCGATCGAGGACGGCCCGTGTCCGTGGAAGACCTGCAGAAGAACTGGAAGACGCTGCTCGCCGACGGCGCCGACGTGGCGACGAGCGCCGAGCCGATCGAGCGCGCGAACGCCGACTGGAAGAAGACGCTCACGCCCGCGCAGTACGAGGTGCTGCGCCAGGAGGGCACCGAGCGCGCGGGCACCAGCCCGCTCGACCGCGAGAAGCGGCCCGGCGTCTTCGCCTGCGCGGGATGCGGGCTGCCGCTGTTCACCTCGGCGATGAAGTTCGACAGCGGCACCGGCTGGCCGAGCTTCTTCACCACCATCCCGGGCACGCTCGCGACCAAGCGCGACTTCAAGCTGATCGTGCCGCGCACCGAGTACCACTGCGTGCGCTGCGGCGGGCACCAGGGGCACGTCTTCAACGACGGGCCCCAGCCCACGGGGCTGCGCTACTGCAACAACGGCGTGGCGCTGCGGTTCATACCGAAGGCCTGAACCGGAAGCTCGTCTCCGCGGTGCGCAGCCGCGTCTCGTCGCGCTTCGAGATGCCCCAGTGGTCGATGCGTCCCGGCGGCCACTTCCAGTCCTCCGGCCCGCCGACCTTGTAGCCCGGGCCGACGCGCTCGATCTCCGAGGTGTACTCGACCACCGCGCCGAACGGCGAGACGTAATAGGCGAAGACGTTGTTGCCCGGGCCGTGCCGGCCCGGTCCCCACACGGGATCGAGACCCGCGTCGCTGAGCCGCCCGACGCCGCGCATCACCGCGTCGAGGTCCCGCATCTCGAACGCCATGTGGTGCAGCGCGGGGGCGCCCGTGCGCACGTAGGCGAGCGAGTGGTGCGTGCTGTCGCAGCGGATGAAGTCCATCATCTTCGTGCGATCCGAGAGCTTGAACCCCAGCACCTCGAGCGCGAACTTCGTGCACGCGTCGGCGTCGGCCGCGCTGATGGGAACGTGCGTGAGGCCGATCGGGCGATCGGCGTCCTTGATCCCGGGCGCGGGCTTCCTGTCGGTGACGAAGCGGAACACCTGGCCCTCGGGACCCGCGAGCGTGAATCCTTTCGGCGCGCCCGGCTCGCCGGGCCGCGGCGCGTACGGCGTCGTCGCGAGGCCGGCCTTCTTCGCGCGCGCCTTGACGCGCTCGAGCTCCTTCGGCGCGCCGGCGAAGGTGACCGAGACGAGCGCCGGGGCCGGCGCCTCGGCGATCGCCATGACGTAAGGGTGCTCGCCGGTGCCGCGGAGGTAGGTCGTGCCGCCGCTCCTGCCGGCGTCGATCAGGCCCCAGGGCCCGGCGAGGAATTGCACCGCGGCGTCCGCACGCGGCATCTCCATCTCAACGCTGCGCAGTTTCATGGCTCGCTCCTTCCCGGAACAAATCATAGCGCAGGGACCCGTACAATGAGGGATGCCCGAGCTTCCAGACGAAAAAGCGGCGCCGCCCTACGCCGGCCTCACCCCCGAGACCGTGCTCGACGCGCTCGACGCCGCGGGCTACCGCGGCGACGGCCGCCTGCTCGCGCTGAACAGCTACGAGAACCGCGTCTACCAGGTGTGGCTCGAGGACGGCGGATCGGTGGTCGCGAAGTTCTACCGGCCCGGGCGCTGGAGCGACGCGCAGATCCACGAGGAGCACGCGTTCGCGCTCGAGCTCGCCGAGCGCGAGATCCCGGCGGTCCCGCCGACCGCCGACGCCGCGGGCGAGACGCTGCACGCGCACGGGGGCTTTCGCTTCGCGGTGTTCCCGCGCAAAGGCGGGCGCGCGCCCGAGCTCGAGGATCCCGCGGTGCTCGAGTGGCTCGGGCGCTTCCTCGGCCGCATCCACGCGGTCGGCGCGACGCGGCGCTTCGCGCACCGGCCGGCGCTCGACCTCGAGAGCTTCGGCCGCGAGCCGCGCGACTGGCTGCTCGAGCACGGCTTCGTGCCGGCGGACCTGCTCGAGCCGTGGCGCGCCGCGGTCGGCCAGGCGCTCGACGGCGTCGCGCTGTGCTACGAGCGCGCGGGCGACGTGAAGACGCTGCGCACGCACGGCGACTGTCATTCCGGAAACGTGCTGTGGACCGATGACGGCCCGCACTTCGTCGACTTCGACGACGCGCGCAGCGCGCCCGCCGTCCAGGACCTGTGGATGCTGCTCTCGGGCGAGCGCGCCGCGATGACGCGCCAGCTCGGCGACCTGCTCGCCGGCTACGAGGACTTCATGGACTTCGACCGCCGCGAGCTGCACCTGGTCGAGGCGCAGCGCACGCTGCGCCTCGTGCACTACTCGGCGTGGATCGCGCGGCGCTGGGACGATCCCGCGTTTCCGGCGGCGTTCCCCTGGTTCGGCACGCAGCGCTACTGGCAGGACCGCATCCTCGAGCTGAAGGAGCAGATCGCGCTCATGGCCGAGGAGCCTTTGCACGCGTGAGGGTAAAATCGCGCGCTCCATTTCCAGCGGGAGCCGCCATGCCGGTCGCCAGGGTCCGAGGCCTCAATATCCATTATCGGGTGGTCGGCGAGAAAGGACCGTGGGTCACGCTGACGACGGGCGGCCGGCGCGGTCACCACGAGTTCGTGCCGCTCGCGCAGAAGATCGCCGGCGCCGGCTTCCGCGTGCTGCTGCACGACCGGCGCAACACCGGCGCCTCGGACATCCTGATCGAGGGCGACGAGACCGAGGAGGCGATCTGGGCCGACGACCTCTACGAGCTGCTGCAGCAGCTCGGCGCCGCGCCGGCGTTCATCGGCGGCTCGTCGTCGGGCGCGCGCACCTCGATCCTGTTCGCGCTGCGCCATCCCGGCGCGACGCGCGGCCTGCTGCTCTTGCGCGTGACGGGCGGCGCCTTCGCGGCGAAGCGCCTGCCCGAGATGTACTACGACCAGTTCCTGCGCGCGGCGAGGGAAGGCGGCATGGCCGCCGTGTGCGCGACGGAGCAGTACCGCGAGCGCTTCGCCGAGAACGCGGCGAACCTCGAGCGCATGAAGAACACCGACGTGAAGCAGTACGTCGCCGTCATGACGCGCTGGCGCGACAACTTCGTGGCGGGCGCGAACCTGCCCGTGATGGGCGTGACCGAAAAGGAGCTGCGCTCGATCAAGGTGCCGACGATCGTCATCCCCGGGAACGACCGGACGCATTCGTCGGAGAGCGGCCGCGTCGCGCACCGCATGATCGCGGGGAGCGAGCTGCACGCGCTTCCGATCGAGGACCAGGACGTCGACCTGATCCCGTTCCCGAAGTGGGGGCCCCAGGAGGACGAGATCGCCCGCGTCTTCGTCGATTTCATGAACCGGCACGGCGCGCGCTGAGCGCGCGTCAGGCGACGGGCTCGGGGACCTTCCCCAGGCGCCCGGCCTGGAAGTCGGCGAAGGCCTGCTGGATCTCCTCGACGCTGTTCATGACGAACGGCCCGTAGCCGACGATCGGCTCGTCGATCGGCTCTCCGTTCATGACGAACACCGTCGCGTCAGGAGCGCCTTCGATCTCGACCTTGCCGTTCTCGCGTCCGAGGACGACGAGATCGCCGGCGCGCGCGCCGCGCTCGCCGTTCACGATCACCTCGCCCGCGACCACGAACAGCGCCGCGGTCCAGCCGTCGCGCAGCTCGAGCCGCACGCGGTGGTCGCCCTTCAGGCGCAGGTCGAGCAGGTTGATCGACGTGAAGGTGCGCGCCGGGCCCTTTGCGCCCTGGTACTCGCCCGCGATCACCCGCACCGAGCCGCCGTCGCGCGGCAGCTTCACGACCGGGATGTCGGCGGCGAGCAGCGTCTGGTAGCGCGGCTCGGTCATCTTCGAGGCGGCCGGCAGGTTCACCCACAGCTGCAGCATCTCGAAGCGGCCGCCCGAGCGCGCGAAATTGCGCCCGTGCATCTCCTTGTGCAGCACGCCGGCGCCCGCGGTCATCCACTGCACATCGCCGGGACCGATGGTGCCGCGGCTGCCCGTGCTGTCCTCGTGGTCGACCTCGCCTTCGTAGGCGACGCTCACCGTCTCGAAGCCGCGGTGCGGGTGCCAGCCCACGCCGCGCTCGCGCTCGGTCGGCTCGAAATCGGCGGGACCGGCGTGGTCGAGGAGGAGGAAAGGACTGAGCTCGGCCGCGAGGTCCTGGTAGCTGAACACGGTGTGCACGGGGAACCCGTCGCCCACCCAGTGGGGCTCGCTGCCGCGGTAGATGCCTTTGATCGTCTTCATGAGGTCCTTTCCGGTCTCGATCGGGCCCAGATGGGGGCATTTTGGCATCGCACAAGGCGAATCCGGCGTGTCGGGCTGCGGCGACCGCGGGCGGCCGGGGAACAAAATCGCCGCGCGGCCGCGTGAACTAGTGCACGCGAGCCGTCGCGCTGGCACGCAACTGGCTGTGACAGGGACATACGCGTCTCGCATATGACGGAGACATGACCATGGACGACAAGACGAAGAGCCTGGACCCGCACCGGCCCGCCGGCCGGCGCCGAATCATCGACCGGGTACGCCGGCGGGCGCTGCTGTGCGCGATGCGGGGAGCGCTGCGCCGCAGCGTCGTGCTGCTCCCGGTCAGCGAGGAAGACGACCTGCTCCAGCGGTTCCTGCAAGACGCGCTCGGCGCCCCCGCCTAGGAATGAAAAAGCCGCGCTCGCTCGGCGCGGCTTCCCCGGTGACGGCCGTTCCGGCGCTTCAGCCGAACAGGCTCTCCCGCTCACGATCGACCAGCTCGTCGCGGCCCTTCAGGGTGATGGTATAGCTCTGGCCGTTCGGTACCGCATAGCCGCGCAGCCGCAGCTTCATGGCTACGTGCAGGGGAATGCTTGCGTGTTGGGCATCGCGCATCGCGCGTAGCCAGGTAACGTCCTCGACGAGCAGCGTCCGATCCATGACACCTCCTTGAAAACAACCCCCCACACTCCCTGATCGCCGAATAGGCCCCCTTATTGTTGTTGCGGACCCACGTCCGGGTGGAGCAACGGCCGTGCCATTCTGAAATATTCATAGGCCATAGGGACTTACCGCGGCGGATTGTTTCCGGACGGGAAAGAATGCGTCTTTCGGCAGCGACGCGAGCGACCACTACGCAAGCATCACATTGATTTAACGCGAAAAAACGTGTCGCACGGAGGCGACGGGTCAGCTCCCGAAGCGATCGCAGACCTCGGGCGGTCCCTGCCAGTTCTGCTCGGCGACCCGACCGCCCTCGAAGATGAGCGTGCGCTCGCAATGGACCGGCTCGGACCCGCCGGAGCCGAATATCACCCCGGTGCCGATCCCGAACCCGCCCGAGCCGACGCCGATCCCGACCGACGGCGAGACTCCCGTCCGCGGGCGCGATCCCTCCCAGGCCCAGGTGTAGGCCTGGCGGCCGTCGGAGAGGGTGGCGCTGCGCACCGGGGTGCCCCAGGCGCGCACCACGTCGTCGTAGGCGGCGCCGAGCCAGGCCTGGCGGGGGTCGGGGGCGGGCGCGCGCGATGCGCACCCGGCCGCGGCCAGCGCCGCCGCGATGCAAAGGCCTAGGATCCGCACGTCCACGACCCGTGGGATACGCGCGCGCGGCGTCCGTTCACGACATCGGCTCGGGCGGGGGAGCGTCTCCCGGCAGGGGGATGAACTCGCGGTCGTCGCGCTCGGGCAGCTTCATGCGGCCGGCGCGCCAGTCGGCCTTGGCGCGCTCGATGCGCTCGCGGCTCGACGAGACGAAGTTCCACTCGATGAAGCGCTCGCCGACCGGCTCGCCGCCGAGGAGCATCACGACCGAGGGCGCGCGCGCCTCGAACACGACCGGCTGCCCGGGCGCGAGCACGAGCATGCGGCCGGCCGCGTGAGGCTCTCCCGCGACCTCGACCTCGCCCTGCACGACGTACGCCGCGCGCTCGGGATACTGCGCCGGGAGCTGCGCCTTCGCGCCCGCGGCGAGCGCCCAGTGCGCGTAGAACATCGGCGAATGCGTGCGCACCGCCGCGCGCGCGCCGAACGCCTCGCCCGCGAGCAGCCGCGCGCTGAGCCCGCCGCCTTCGTAGAACGGGAGGTCGCCCGGGCCGTGGTGGGCGAACGCGGGCTCGGACTCCTCGGCCTCGCGCGGCAGCGCGACCCAGGCCTGGATGCCGTGCACGCGGCCGCCCTCCGCGCGCGCGCGCTCGAAGCGCTCGGAGTGCGTGATGCCGCGGCCCGCGGTCATCCAGTTCACCTCGCCGGGGCGGATCGCCTGCTCCGAGCCGACGCTGTCCCGGTGCATGATCTCGCCCTCGAACAGGTAGGTCACCGTGGAGAGCCCGATGTGCGGGTGCGGGCGCACGTCGACCGAGCGCGGCACGCCGCGCGGCATGTCGACCGGGCCCATGTGGTCGAAGAAGATGAACGGCCCTACCATCCGGCGCTTCGCGTGCGGCAGCACGCGCGCGACCTCGAAACCGCCCAGATCGCGGCGCCGCGCCTCGATGACGAGCTCGATCATCGTTACGGATTCCCCCGTTGCACGATAGCAAATAAACTGCCGGCATGAGCGCGCTCGACACCCTCCGCACCGACGTCGTCGGAAGCCTGCTGCGGCCGGCGGACTGGCGCGAGGCGCGCACGCGCTTCGAGCGCGGCGAGATCGACGCGGGCGCGTTCGCGGCCATCGAGCGCGAATGCGTGCGCCGCGCGATCGCGCTGCAGGAGGCCGCGGGTCTCGGCGTGGTCACCGACGGCGAGCTCTCGCGACTCAATTTCCAGGACAGCTTCGGCATGGCGGTGTCGGGATACGACGCCGCGCCCGACCGGCTGCGCGGCTACGAGCGGCGCACCGACGGCGCGGTGCCCTTGAAGCGCTGGGACATGCCCGACGTGGCCGAGCGCGGCACGCCGGTGTCGCACCGCCGCCCGGTCGTCTCGCGCCTCGCGCTCGTGCGTAACGTGCCGCTCGAGGAGTACGAGCGCGCGCGCCCGCTCGCGAAGCGGCCGCTGAAGGTCAGCCTCATCGGGCCCGACCGCGTGCTGCAGCGCTTCGACCACGCGGGCTCCAAGCACGTTTATGCGAGCGTGGACGACTTCGCCGCGGACGTGGTCGCGGTCGAGCGCCGCATGATCGGCGGCCTGGTCGACGCCGGATGCCGCTACGTGCACATCGACGCGCCCGGCCTCACCGCCTACGTCGACGAGCCTTCGCTCGCCGCGATGCGCGCGCGCGGCGAGGACCCGGCGAAGAACCTCGCGCGCGGGCTCGCCGCCGAGGCCGCCGTCGTGCGCGGCTTCGAGGGCGTCACCTTCGGCCTGCACCTGTGCCGCGGCAACCAGCGAAGCATGTGGCACCGCGAGGGCGCGTACGACGCGATCGCCGAGCAGATGTTCGGCACGCTGCCGCACAAGCGCTTCCTCCTCGAGTACGACACGCCGCGGGCCGGAAGCTTCGCGCCCCTGCGCTTCGTGCCCAAGGACCGCGTCGTCGTGCTCGGGCTGGTCAGCACCAAGGTGCCGAAGCTCGAGACGGTGGACGAGCTGCGCCGGCGCATCGACGAGGCGGCGAAGGTCGTGCCGCTCGAGCGGCTCGCGATCAGCCCGCAGTGCGGGTTCGGCTCGGACGTCGCGGGCAACCTCGTCGGCGAGGACGACCAGAAGCGCAAGCTCGAGCGCGTCGCCGAGGCGGCGCGGCTCGTGTGGGGCTGACTAGTACGAGAAGCTGAGCCCGATCTCGGGCCAGGTGTCGTCGCACTTGCGGTAAGTGGCCGAGTCGCAGCCCGAGATGCGTTCCGTCACGATGCCCACGCCGAGCGACGCGCCCCGGTTCACCGTGAACGCGAAGCCGAGCCGGGCGCCGAACGTGTTCTTGTCGGGCAGCCCGTCGTAGAAGGTCCGGGTGACGAACAGCGCGCCGTAGGGACGTGCGCGCGGGTTCAGCGGCATCGTATAGCGGATCTCCGGAACCACCTTGTAGATCGAGGGATCCTTTCCGCGCCAGGCCTCGAGCCCGAGGCTGCCCTCGAAGTCGTCCGCGAAGTAATGGCCGATGCGGCCCGACAGGACCGTGTACGTCTGGTCGAGCTGGCGCCCCGGCGCGAGCGTGAGGCCGAAGCTCGAAGAGCCCTGATCGGCCGCGTGCGCTTCCACGCAGGCCGCGGCCGATACGGCAGCGAACAGGAACTGGATCAACGCGCGTTTCGCGAACATCGTGTGCTCTCCTCGGGATGCGTCGGGCCGACGATACCATTACACTCGCGGACATGCCTGCGCCCTCCCCCGCGCCCAAGCATTTCTCCATGGTGCGCGGCCTGCACCTGGCCGACGCGTTCACGCTCGCGAACGCCGCCTGCGGCGTCGCGGCCGTTTTCTGCGCCATGGCCTACGTCGCCGGTCCCGCGCCCGCGTACTTCTTCGCCGCCGCGGCGCTCGCGCCGGCCGCGTTCGCCTTCGACGTGCTCGACGGACGCGTGGCGCGGCGACGCCACACGCACTCGGCGCTCGGGCGCGAGCTCGATTCGCTCTCGGACGTCATCTCGTTCGGCGTCGCGCCGGCGGCGCTCGGCTTCGCGGCGGGCCTGCGCGGCGGCTGGGACTGGGTCGTGCTCGTCTACTTCGTGTGCTGCGGCGTGGCGCGGCTCGCCCGCTACAACGTCACCGCCGAGGCGCTCGCGCAGGGCGACCAGAGCGGCAAGGTCGCCTACTTCGAGGGCACGCCGATCCCGACCAGCGTCGTGCTGGTCGCGGTGCTCGCGCTCGCCGCGTGGCGCGGCCGCGTCGGCGAGCAGCTCTGGGGCGGCGCCTGGACGCTCGGTCCCTGGGAGCTGCATCCGCTCGCGCTGCTGTTCGCCCTCTCCGGGACGCTGATGATCAGCAAGACGCTGCGCATCCCGAAGCTGTGACCTCGTCGGCCACCTCCGCGCCGGCGACGCGGCGCGACGCCGTCGCGACGGTCGCGCTGGTCGTCTTCTGCCAGGGCTTCCAGGCGCTCACGGTCGGCGGGATCGCGCTCTTCCTGCCCCTCATCCGCGAGGATCTCGGGATGACGTTCGCGCAGGCCGGAGCGCTGTCGGCGGCGACGACCTTCACCTACATGCTCGGCCAGATCCCCGCGGGCTATCTCACCGACCGCTTCGGCCCGAAGCGGCTGTTCTTCATCGGCATCCTCGGGTCGACGCTGCTCTCGCTCAACTTCGGCACCATCCACTCGTATCCGGCGGCGGTCGCGAACCAGCTCGTGTCGGGCGTGTTCCGCGCGCTGCTGTTCGCCCCGGGCGTGACGCTGATCGCGTCGTGGTTCCCGCCCGACCGCAAGGCGACCGCGATGGGCGTGTTCGTGATCGGCGGGGTCTCGGGCAACACGTTCCTGTCGCTGATCGGCCCGTTTCTCGTCGGGCAATACGGCTGGCGCCCGCCGTTCGTCGCCTTCGCGCTGCTCGGCGTCGCGGCCGCGTTCGCGTACTTCGCCTTCGGCAAGGAGAAGCCGTCGGGACCGAAGCACCCGGTCGGGATGCTCGACGCCTTCCGGCTGGCGCGCTATCCCATCATGTGGGTGTGCGCGGCGATCCAGTTCGTCCGCTTCGGCGTGACGACGTCGTTTCACTTCTGGCTGCCTTCCCTGCTCGTCGCCGACCGCGGCCTGTCGCTGAAGACGGCCGGCCTGATCACCGCGATGGCGTTCGTGCTCACCGGGCCTTCGAACGCCATCGGCGGCTACGTCTCCGACCGCCTGCGCAACCCGCCGCTCGTGATCGGCGGCTCGCTCGCCGTCCTCGCCTGCACGTCCGCGCTGCTGGTCGTCGTGGAATCGGTGCCCGCGGTCGTGCTCGTGGTCGCGGTGAACGCGGTCTTCATCCAGTTCTACTTCGGCCCGCTGTTCTACGTCCCCGTCGAGGTGCTCGGCCAGCGCGTCGCCGGCATCTCGACCGGCTTCAGCAACATGTTCGCCAACATCGGCGGCCTCACGCTCGCCTGGGCGCTCGGGGTCATCAGGGACACGGCGGGCGCCTTCCGCTGGGGATACCTGGCGACGAGCGCGCTGTGCGTCCTGGGCGTGGGGCTCAGTTTCGTGCTCGCGCGCATGCGTGCGGCCGCGCTCGCGAAGCGCGTTTGATCTGGATCAAAAATCCGCGCCGGGAACAGGGCCATGCTGGTGCCATGGACGAGGCCTCCTTGTCGACCGACCCGCGGGTCGTGCTGCTCCTCCTGGTGCCGGCGGTCGCCTTCCTGCTCGCGTGGATCATGGCCGGCGTCGCCGGCAAGCAGGGCGCCCAGAGCGCCGGCGCGCCGCAGCCGCCCGGCCCTCGCGAGCGCCGCGTGCCCCCGGCGCCTCCCCGCTTCGACACGCCCGAGCGGCGCGACGCGCCGATCGGGCGCTACATGGACTGCACGATCTTCGAGACGGCGTCGATCGGCGGCCTCGAGTACCGCTTCGACCGCGTGCTCGCGCCCGGTGCGCTCTGGCGCTCCGATCGGGGCGAGCGCTGCATCGCCCCGGGCCTGGTGTACGTGACGCGCTAGAATTCCGGGCACGGAGCCCGGACTTTGACCGCCCGCCGCATCGCGCACCTCGACATGGACGCGTTCTACGCGTCGGTGGAGCTGCTGCGCCGGCCCGAGCTGCGCGAGCAGCCGGTCGCGATCGGCGGGCGCGGCGACCCGACGCGCCGCGGCGTCGTCACCACCGCGAACTACGTCGCGCGCACCTACGGCATCCGCTCGGCGATGCCGATGCGCACCGCGTACGAGCTTTGCCCGCAGTGCGTGTTCCTGCCGGTCGACTTCGACGAGTACCGCCGCGTCTCGCGCCTGTTCAAGGCGGCGATCCGCGAGGTGGCGCCGGTCGTGCAGGACAACGGCATCGACGAGGCCTATATCGATCTCACCGAGCTGCCCGGCGACTCGGCGGCGCTGGCTCGCGCGATCAAGGACAGCGTGCTGCGCGCGACCGGGCTCACGTGCTCGATCGCGGTCGCGCCGAACAAGCTGCTCGCGAAGATCGGCTCCGAGCTCGACAAGCCCGACGGCCTTACCGTGCTCACCGAGGCCGACCTCGAGACGCGCATCTGGCCGCTCGCCGTGCGGCGCCTGAACGGCGTCGGGCCCAAGAGCGAGGCGAAGCTCGCGCAGCTCGGCATCCGCACTCTCGGCGAGCTCGCGCGGCGGCCCCTCGCCGATCTGGTCGAGCGCTTCGGCGCGAGCTACGGGCGCTGGCTGCACGAGAGCGCGCACGGCCGCGACGAGCGCCCGGTCGTGACGTTCAGCGAGCCGAAGTCGCGCAGCCGCGAGACCACCTTCGAGCGCGACACGCGCGACCGCGGCGAGGTCGCCGGGACGCTGGCCGAGCTGTGCGCGCAGGTCGCCGAGGACCTGCGCTCGCGCGGATACGCGGGCCGCACGATCGGCGTGAAGCTGCGTTACGCCGACTTCAGGACGGTGACGCGCGACGTGACGCTCGCCGCGGCGACGAGCGACGCCGGCGCCATCCGCGAGGCGGCCTTCGAGGCGCTCGGCCGCATACCGCTCGAGCGCGCGGTGCGCCTGATCGGCGTGCGCGTCGGCAACCTGTGCCGCGCGGGAGCCGGGCCCGGCGTCGGGAATTCCCCGGCAGCCGGCGTCAGCCTCAGTCTTTTTTAGGTCCTCTTCTGACAGCTCGCTGACAGCCCGCGCTGCGCCCCCGGGCTTGATAAAATTTCGGCCTACTCGTGAGGGAGAGCGACGATGCTCGCGAAGAGCCTGGCTGCGCTGGTCGCCATCTGCGTGTCGCTGCCCGCGCTCGCGGCGTGCCCCAAGCACGCGTTCACGGATGCCGCCGACGTGCACCTGACGGGCAACTCGCTCATGATCGTGACCCACGCATCGTCGAACGACGACGGCCGCATCGCGACCAAGCTCGGCGTCGACCAGGCGATCCGCTTCGCCAAGCAGGCACGCATGCCGGTCGTGTACCTGCAGGACGACCGTCCCGAGGAAGCGTACTTCATGGAGGATTGCAGCCCGGACTACTGGGTGTCCTCCACCGGCGAGGTGCGCTTCGGCGTGCCCGCGTCGCGCGTGTACCTGATCGGCGGCCATCTCGAGGAATGCCTCTCGGCGACCGTGCACGACGTGCTGCTCGAGTGGTCGCGCCAGCCGAAGCGCAACCTGACGCTCACGTACTTCATGGACGGCATCTTCTCGAACGGCCGCTACGTGCAGGCGAGCGACCCCTGGAGCGGCCGCTATTACCGCTTCATCGGCATCGTCACCTACGCCAAGCCCGCGGGCGAGCATTTCCAGAAGGTCACGCTGCTCGAGACCATGGCCGTGATCCGCGACCAGCGCAAGCAGTACGAGTATCTCGAGCGCATCCTGCCGCACTTCGAGCGCACGCTGCCCGATTACCGGGTCGAGCTCAAAGTCATGGACGACCCCGCGCGGGTGCTGCAGCGCGGGCGCGGAGAGCGTCCTCCGGTCCTGCGCTTCCACTTCATTGATTCCGCGATCAGCGTCGAAAGCGCGGCGCTCTTCCGAACGACCGAAACGTCGGCGCCGTAGCGGCGGGCAGGTTCCTCGCGTGTTACTCGGCGCGGACGGACGCGCTGATCGTGCGCTGAGCCTCAGCCGCCGGTGAAGCGGCGGATCATGCGCCGGTCGCGCTTGGTCGGACGGCCGCGCGCGTCGTGCGCGGGGTGCGGCGCGGCCCTGCGCCGGGCGAGCGCCTGCTCGCGCCGCGCCCGGCTCTCGTCGCTCTCGGCGTAGAGCTTCGCCGCCTCGACCGCCGGTCCACGGCGCGTCGCCAAGGCGAGCACCTCGACGTCCCAGCGCAGCTCGCCCGCGGCCACTTCGACGCGGTCGCCCGGCTTCACGTCCTTCGACGGCTTGGCGCGCTCGCCGTTCAGCTTCGCCCGGCCGCCGTCGACGGCCTGCGCCGCGAGGCTGCGGGTCTTGAAGAAGCGCGCGGCCCAGAGCCATTGGTCGAGACGCGCGCGGCCGCGCTCGGGGGGCGGATCGGGTCGGTTCATGCGCTTCACGGCTTCGGGCGGACCCCGGGATTTTGACGTATCGTGGCGGTCCCGCAAACCCCAGGAGGAGAACCCGATGTCGAAGATCCATGCAGGAGCCGCGCTCGCCGCGCTCGCCTTCGCGGCGACCGGCGCGCAGGCGCAGGGACTCATCGCGACGCACAAGCTCTCCGCGGCGCTCGCGAACGAGCTGGTCGGCGACGCGGTGGCCGCTTGCGCGCAGAAGGGCTACAAGGTGGTCGCGGTGGTCGTGAACCTCGACGGCGTGCGGCAGGCGTTCCTGCGCGGCGACGGCTCGCCGATCCACTCGGTCGACAACTCCTACTACAAGGCGTACACGGTCGCGTCGCTGGGCCTCGCCCGGAACGAGCAGACGACCAAGGCGATCGCCGACCGCCTGGCGAAGAACCCGCCGAGCAACGTCCCGCAGACTCAGCTGCCCAACGTGACCTACGCGCAGGGCGCCGTCGCGATCGTCGCGGGCAGCGAGACGATCGGCGCCCTCGGCGTGAGCGGCGCTCCCGGCGGCAACTTCGACGAGGAGTGCGCGCGCGCGGCGCTCGCGAAGATCAAGGACCGGATGAAGTAGTCCCCGAGGCGCGGACGCGAAACGCCCCGGTCCCCGGGGCGTTTTGCTTTTGCAACGGCCGCCCCAATGTATGGTCTTACCCGTTTGCGGGGAAAAGCCCACGCCATGACCTTCATCGACACGCCCACCCTCGACCGCCTTCGCGACGCCCTGCTCGCGCTGCACAAGACACTGCTCGACGCGCAGCGCGTCCGCTACGAGCGCGAGCACGGGCGGGTGGAGTCGCGCGGCGCGCTGCTGGAGCTCGTGCTCGAGGACGCCTCGTTCGAGTGGCTGCGCGTGCTGTCCTCGCTCATCGCGCGGCTCGACGAGCTCTCGGCCGCGGAGGACAAGGACGTCGACGAGGAAGTGCGGGCGGTGATCCAGCGCCTGCGCACGCTCGTGCGTTTCGAGGGCAACGTCGGTTTCACCGCGCCCTACCGGGAGATCATCGAGGCGGTTCCGGACGCGCTGGTCGCGCACGTGCAGCTCTCGCGGCTGCTCGCGGAGCTGGCCGACCCGAAATGAAAACGCCCCGGAGATCGCTCTCCGGGGCGTCTCGTCCTGCTAAGGCACGCCGGCCTAGCGGCGGGCGGAGCCCCCGATACTGCGGATGGATCCGCGATGCGAGGCCGCCGAACCGGTCCTGCCTTGTGGGTCTCTCACGGGATCACCTCCTTTCGAAGTTGTCAGCCGACAGTTTAGCAACCCGGCCGCGCTCCGAAAAGAGGGTCAGAAGCCTCCCGCCTGGCCGCGCGCGGCGACTTCCTGCGCGTGCGCGCACGTGGCGCGCGCGCCCGACATCGCGGGGCTGTCCTGCATCCCGGCGAGCACCTGGAGGTCCTCGGTGCTGCGCGATGCCATGACTTGGAGTTCGCGCGACTGCGACAGCGCCTGGCAGACTTCCGGCGTCGTGCCTTCGAGCTGGCTGCGCTGGTACGCGATCGCGAGCGCGACGCGGCTCGCGGAGCCGTAGTCGCCCCAGCCGACGAGCACCGGCATCGCGGCCTCGTATTCGTCGAGCAACTGCCACTTCGCGTATTCGGAATCGTTCTGCTGCGACGTCGCCGCGCAACCGAAAACCGCGGCAGCGCCCAGCACCGTGACAAACTTGGCAAATTTGTTCATTGCTCCCCCGCTCCTTGTTAGAAACCGCGACACCCCTGACCGGGAAATGCCGCTCCGGACCCGATTTCCTTCGCTAAGCCGGGCTCGGGACCTATCGAGCAAGGCAGGTGCCAGCGCCGCGGGCGCGGCGTGATAAATCCCTCGGATCGAGGGACAAAAGGTCAACCGGGGGCGGGAGCGGCCGGGGCGCGGGGAGCGAGCAGCCAGAGCAGGACGTAGAGGAGCACGCCGAAGCCGCCCGCGAGCGCGAGCAGCACGAAGGCGACGCGCGCGAACACCGGATCGATGTCGAGCCATTCGCCCAGGCCGCCGCACACGCCGGCGATCTTGCGGTCGGCGCTCGAGAGGTGCAGGCGCTTCGGAGAAGGCGCAGCGGACGGCCGCCCCGGCGCTTCCGGGACCAGGATCCACATGACCAGGTAGGCGAGCATCCCGACGCCGCCGAAGAAAAACGAGACGACGAACGCGAGGCGGAACAGCACCGGATCGAGATCGAAGTACTCGCCCAGGCCGGTGCAGACACCGGCGATCTTTTTCGATTCGGCGATGCGGTGGAGCTTCTTCATCCGCTCAGCCCAGCGGCCCCATGTAGACCTCGCCGAGGAAGGTGTCGCTGCGGCCCTCCACCGTCTCGGGCCAGCTTGCGTTGTCGATCTTCGGCCGCTGCGACGCGGGGCGCGGCTTGCCGTCCCAGCCGACCTGCTCCATATAGTAGTGGAGCTGGAAGGCGAACCCGTCCGGGTCGACGGCGAAAGCGCAGTAGTCGATGCCGGGGAAGAGCTCGGGCGGCAGATATTTGATCGTCACGCCGTTCTGCTCGAGGAACGCGACCGCGTCCTTCAGCTGCCGGTAGCTGCCGAGCCTGAGCCCGAAAGACATGAGCGTGGTGTCGGACCTCAGGCCCAGCTCCTCGCGGAGCGCCACCGGGTACAGCGCCATCGTGTGGTGCTCGGTGTTCGCGCGCAGGAAGTAGCACCGGTGGCCCTTGTACTTCACTTCCTCGGTCAGCGACAGCCCGAGGTCGTCGCGGTAGAACGAGACCATGGCATCCATGTCCTGCGCGAACAGCCGCACCGGTCCGATCTTCTCGATCTTGAACGGCCGCGCGAGCAGGATGCCGCCGACGTCGTGCTTCTCCTCGCGCCCGAGATCCGCGGCGCGCGTGCCCTTCTCGATCGGGATGCCGTCCCGCGTCGCCTGCATCACTTCCGCGTACTCGGACTTGTGCGGCAGCTGCGGCGGCTTGGCGTAGCGCACGCCGTACATGTCGCGCGGCTTCGAGTAGCCGTCCCAGCCGATCTGCTCGATGCCGTAGTACAGCTCGTTGGTATGGCCGTCCGGGTCGGGCGGATAGAAGTGCCAGTTGGATCCGGGGAGATCGCGTCCGGCGCGGTGGATCGGCTTGCCGCGCCGCGTGAACCAGTCGAACGCGTCGGACACTTCCTGCAGCGACCCGGTCTGCCAGGTGATCTGGTTCACCGTGCCGCTCGGCGTGCGCGCGGTCGGACGGAACGACTCGAGCGTGCGCTTCGGAAAGAACACGAACGAGTGATGGTCGGTGCCGTGGCGCGCGAAATAGCCGACCGTCGGCCCGGTCCTGCCCTTCTGGTCCTCGGGCACGCGCTCGCCGAAGTCGATCGGATCGGCGACGCGGAAGCCGAGCAGCCGGCAATAGAAGTCCTTGCTGCGCTCGGGATCGGCGACGTTGACGCCGAAGTGCCCGAGGCGGCGGATGCGGAACGGCCGGGGCATGCGCACGCCGCCGACGACGTGCTCTTCCGCCTGCGTGGTGGGAATCCGTTCGGGCTTGTTCATCGGGAGCTCCTCGCGCCGCGGCAGCGGCAGGACGCCCCCGATTTTACGCCGACCTTTGCGGCCCCGGCTGCGGCGAAAAAAAGCCCGGCTCGAGGCCGGGCTTTCTCCGATGCCGGAGATCCTGGTTACGCGATCTCTTCCGACATCTGCTGCTGCACGCGCCACGCGTTGAACACGAGGAGCAGCAGCATCAGCACCGCGGTGATGGCGAAGATCGTGTACGCCATCGCCGAAGGGGGCAGGTACACGCCCGTCCCGCCCGCCTGGGCCGTGTGCTCGAGGCGCACGGCGTACATCCCGGTGTAGTGCATGCCGCACACGGCGACGCCCATCACCAGCGCGCTTCCGAAGCGCTGCAGGTTGCCGCGCAGGTTGAACGCCAGCCAGAACGCCACGGTCGCGGCCGCGACCGCGATCACCAGCGACAGGTTGAACAGGTTCGGGTCGTAGTTGATCGTCGCCGGCATGATCATCGCCGCCATGCCCGTGTAGTGCATGACCGCGACGCCGAGACCGGTGAAGATCCCCGCGAGCACCAGCTTGACGACGCTCCCCTGGCCGCGGCCGACCATGTACAGGCCGACGCCGGGCGCCACGATCGCGAGCAGCAGCGACGTGAACGTCAGCGTGGCGTCGTACGCCACCGGCACGCCCATGTCGGCCGCGTTCATGCCGATGAAGTGCATCGACCAGATCGCGCCGCCGCCGAGCGCGGTCGCCGCGCCGAGCGTCCAGCCGATCGCCGAAACCCGGTCCTGCGCCTGCGGAATCGCGACGGCGAGCCGCAGCGCGGTGTAGGACCCGAGCACCGAGATCACGTACGACAATGCCACGAGCAACGGTTGATAATGAATTTCGCCCATTTTGCTTCCTCCCTTCTGGATTGATCCGAAAACCGCCCTGCCGTCACGCGGAATACTTCACCGCGAAGGCAGCGTGCGGACCTCCCTGCGCCTTGCAACTCGTCTTCTGCACGTGGGATCCGGCGGTGCCGGGACCCGCGTCCAGGAAGCCCTGCATGAAACCGGTCACGAACTGGCAGCAGCAGCGAAGCCGGTCGCCGCTGCAGAACGGGCTGTCCTTCACCACCACCTCGTGGTCGCTCGCCTCGACCTCGCACATCTTCTCGAGCGCCGGGACCAGCGTGCGCCGCAGCGCGACCGGCATCTTGAGCGGCGCGCCCAGCGACCATTCCTTCTTGAAGTGGTACGAGCCGAGCTTCATGCCGGCGGCGAACAGCTCCTCGTCGCGCACGCCGAAGTCGAAGCCCTCGGCGTACTTCTCCACGAGCTCCGCGATCTTCGGGAAGCTCGCCGCCATCTCCTTGAGCGCGGTGGCGTCGGGCTTCCGCTGCTTCTTCTGGGCCTCGGCCGCGTCGCTGCCCTCGGCCGCGACGCCGACGATGGCGTAGTCCGGGCTGAGCTCGCGGATCTCGGCCGACAGCGCCTCGCGGTCGATGCGCGCGGCGTCGATGCTGATGGCCAGCAGCTTGCCGCTCGCCGACTCGCTCACATGGTGCCCGCGCACGCCGTAGCCCTTGCGCGCAAAGAAGCCGTAAAGCCGCGCCAGAGCGCCGGTCTTGTCCGCGCCGCTGATGGTAATCACAGTGGCCATAACCCCTCCCCTACATCCATGTCGGTAGCCTCCTGACATTTCAGCAACTTGCATGCCGAAACGGAAGTGTCATACCACACCCCGCGAGCGTGAAATTTGCCCGGCGTTTGTGAGCTTCCGAAGGCGCCGCCGGGCTCGGCCGCGTCGTTTCGGCAACAGTGCGTCACCTCCTCGACTGCTCCGGCGCCTTGACAAGGGTCGGACCCCGATTTGAAAATGAACGTGTTCGGGAATTCCCGGCCGGCCCACTCGATGGCGAACGTCCTGCTCGTCCTGACCCTCCCGGAGCCGGTGCGCAGGCAGTACTTCGAGCGCCTGCGCGAGGCCTTCCCCCAGGTCCGGGTCGACATGGTGGACCACCACAGCAAGGTCGATCCCTACATCGGCGCCGCCGACGTGCTGATCACCTTCGGCGTGCAGGTCGCGCCGCACGTCTTCGACAAGGCGAAGCGCCTGAAGTGGGTGCAGGCGCTCGGCACGGGCGTCGACGGCATCGTCGACCAGCCCGCGCTCGGGAAGGACGTCGTGGTCACCAACATGCACGGCGTGCACGGCGGCCCGGTGTCGGAGGCGGCGCTCGCGGCGATGCTCGCGCTCGCGCGCGACCTGCCGCGCTCGATGCGGCTGCAGCGCGCCCACCGCTGGGAGCGCTTCCCCGCGAGCCTGCTCAAGGACAGGACGGTCGGCATCTTCGGCGTCGGCGCGATCGCGCTCGAGCTCGCGCCGAAGTGCAAGGCGTTCGGCATGCGCGTGGTGGGAATCACCTCGCACCGGCGCGAAGCGCCCGGCTTCGACGCCATGGTCGAGCGCGACGCGCTCGAGCGCGCGGTGAGCGACCTCGATTTCCTCGTGCTGCTCACGCCGTACTCGGAGGCCACGCGCAATATCGTGAACGCGCGTATCTTCGCCGCCATGAAGCCCGGCGCCTGCCTCGTCAACCTCGCGCGCGGCGGCATCGTCGACGAGGCGGCGCTGGTCGATGCGCTCCGGGCGAAGAAGCTCGCCGCGGCGGCGCTCGACGTCTTCGCGGAAGAGCCGCTGCCCGCGGACTCGCCGCTGTGGGACATGGACAACGTCCTCGTCACCCAGCACCAGGGCGGGTTCTTCGACGCCTATCCGCGCTACGCGCTGCCCGTGGTCGAGGAGAACATGCGCCGGTGGCTCGCGGGCGACGTCGCCGGCATGGTCAACGTCGTGAGGCACTGATGGCGAACGAGCGGCTGAACAGTCCAATCTCGACGCGCGAGCTCGAGCGCCGCTGGGCCGCGGTGCGCGCCGCCATGGCCGAGCACCGCATCGACGCGCTCGTCATGCAGGCGAGCAACGACTGGATGGGCGGCTACGTCAAGTGGTTCACCGACGTGCCGGCGACGAACGGGTATCCGGCGACCGTGGTCTTCCCGCGCGACGAGCGCATGACCGTGATCGGCCAGGGACCGATGGGCCTGGAGCGCGAGCTGCCCCCCGAGGGCGACGGCGTGCGGCGCGGCGTCGCGCGCTTCGTCGGCTCGCCCGCGTACGCCTCGTGCCCGTACACCGCGGAGTACGACGCGAGGCTCGCCGAGAAGGCGCTCGCGAAGTACGCCGCCGGAACGATCGGCCTCGTCGGGCGCGGCGCGATGTCGTTCGCGTTCGGCGACTATCTGCGGCGGACATTCACCCGCGCCGGATTCGTCGACGCCTCGGAGCTCGTCGACGCGGTCAAGGCGGTCAAGAGCGAGGAGGAGCTCGAGCTCATCCGCCGCACCGCCGCGATGCAGGACGCGTGCATGGAGGCGGCGTTCCGCCACATCCATGCCGGCATGCGCGACATCGAGGTCGCCGCGATCGCGGAGCAGATCGGCCACAAGTTCGGCAGCGAGCAGGGGCTGTTCCTCGCGTCGTCGGCGCCGGTCGGCGTGTCTGCGCCGTTCGCGAACCGCTACCAGCAGAACCGCGTGCTGCGCGAAGGCGACCAGTTCACGCTGCTGATCGAGAACAACGGTCCGGGCGGCTTCTACACCGAGCTCGGGCGCACCTGCGTGCTCGGCAAGGCGTCGCAGGAGATGAAGGACGAGCTCGCCTTCGTGCTCGAGGCGCAGAAGTTCACGCTCTCGCTCATGCGCCCGGGCGCGAAGTGCAGCGACATCTTTGCCGAGTACAACGCGTTCATGAAGCGCAACAAGCGGCCCGAGGAGCGGCGCCTGCATTCTCACGGCCAGGGCTACGACATGGTCGAGCGTCCGCTCGTGCGGCACGACGAGACCATGACGATCGCCAAGGGCATGAACATGGTGTGCCACCCGACCTACGTCACCGAGCGCACCTTCAGCTGGTGCTGCGACAATTGGCTGATCGGCGACACGGGCCCGGCGGAGAAGCTGCACCGCTTTCCGCAGCAGATCGTCGAGCTGGGATGACGAGGAGGACGATATGAACAAGAACGTGCTCCGCGCGCTCCTCGTTGCGCTCTCCGCCGCCGCCGCGGCGTGCGCCCATGCGCAGGCATGGCCGAGTCGTCCGGTGAAGGTCATCGTCTCGCAGGCCGCGGGCGGCGCGCCCGACACGATCTGCCGCCTCGTCACCGACCGCCTCGGGAAGGCGCTCGGGCAGCAGTTCGTGGTCGACAACCGTCCCGGCAGCGGCAACATCGTCGGGGCGCAGGCCGCGGCACGCTCGGCGCCCGACGGCTACACGCTGTTCTTCGCGACCGCGGCGGCGCTCGTCACCAACCCGTATACCTTCAAGTCCCTGCCGTACGACCCGGTCAAGGACTTCGCGCCCGTCGCGATGATCGCCAAGGGCCCTTTCTTCGTGCTCGCGCACCCGAGCGTGCCGGCGAAGACGCTCTCCGAGCTCGTCGCGTACGACAAGGCCAAGCCCGGCCAGCTCGCGTTCGCGACCGACGGTCCGCGCAACTTCTCGGGCATGGTCGCCGCGTGGCTGAACAAGCTGATGGGCGCGCAGATCCTCACCGTGCCCTATGCGAACATGCCCCAGGGCGTGCAGGACACGCTCGCGGGGCGCACGCAGCTCGTCGTGCTGGCCGTGCCCGCCGCCGCGCCGTTCATCAGGCGCGGAGACCTGCGGCCGATCGCCCAGACCTTCGCGCGGCCCATCCCCGGGTACGAGGACGTCCCGCCGATCGCGCAGACCTTTCCGGGCTTCGAGTTCATCGGCTGGTTCGCGTTCGTCGCACCGGGCGGCACGCCCGCGGGTATCGTGCGCGCGATGAACCGCGAGATCGACAAGGTGCTGCAGGATCCGGGGGTCCGCCAGCGCCTGGCGACGCTCGGCTTCTACACCGAGGGCGGCGATACGCCCGAGGGCACCGGCCGCTTCATCCGGAGCGAGCTCGCGAAGTGGGGCCGCATCGTGAAGGAAATCGGGATCCAGCCGGAGTGACCCCCATGAGCCGATCCGCCCTCCTGATGCTCGGCCTTGCCGCCACGATCGCGACGGGCGTGCGCGCGCAGTCCGATTCGCCCGGCTCGCGGCAGGCCTATCCGGCGAAGCCGGTGCACCTCATCGTGCCCTATCCGGCGGGCGGCGTCGTCGACGGGCTGATGCGCGGCATCGCGCAGCCGGTCTCGGAGACGCTCGGACAGCCCGTGATCGTCGACAACCGGCCCGGCGCGAACACCATCATCGCGCTCGAGGCCTGCGCGAGGGCCGCGCCCGACGGGTACACGATCTGCAGCTCCTCGAGCGACGGCATGTCGTTCAATCCCTGGCTGTACTCGAAGCTGCCGTACGACCCCGAGCGCGATTTCGCGCCGATCACGCAGCTCGTGTGGGTGAACGGCGTCATCGTCGCGGGCGCCAAGGTCCCGTACGGCACCGTCGCCGACATGGTCGCGTACGCGCGCGCCAATCCGGGCAAGGTCAACTTCGCCTCCTTCGGCATCGGCAGCACGCCGCATTTCTTCCTCGAATGGTTCCGCAAGCAGGGCAACGTCGACATCGTGCACGTGCCCTACAAGGGCTCGGCGCAGATCATCCCGGCGCTGCTCTCGGGCGAGGCCGACGCGACCTTCATCGCCATGGGGATCGTGCTGCCGATGATCGCCTCGGGCCGCATGAAGGCGCTCGCGGTCACCGGCGCCGAGCGCTCGCCTTACCTGCCCGAGGTGTCGACGCTCGCCGAGCAGAAGATGGATCCGAAGATCCAGAACTGGTTCGGCGTGTTCGCGCCCGCGCGCACGCCGGTCGTGATCGTCGAGCGGCTGAACGCGGAGCTCGTGCGCGCGCTCGGCAACCCGAAGTTCCGCGAGTTCCTGCGGGCGCAGGCCTTCGACGCGGTCGGCAGCAATCCGCGCGAGTTCGCGCGGTTCCTGCGCGCCGACCGGACCAACGCGCGCGCGGTGATCGCGCGCACCGGCATCAGGCTGGAGGACGCCGGGACGCGCTGAGTCCCGGCGGCGCGATGCGCAGGGTGGTGACGGGCCATGACGAGCGCGGCCGCTCGGTCGTGATCGAGGACCGCGAGTCGCCGCACCGCTCGGTGCTCGACCAGGCCGGCGGCCTGGTGCTCACCGAGCTGTGGGAGACGCGCTCGGCGCCGGCGGACAACCGCGGGAACGCCGACGCGGCGCGGCGCGGGCGCCGCATCGAGCCCGCGAACGGCGGGACCGTGTTCCGCGTCATCGAGTACCCGCCCGATCGCGAGCGGCTGAAGTCGATCGATCCCGAGGCGCACTTCGCGGGCATGGGCGCGCGCGCCGCCGACGCCGCGACGCGGCGCCATCCCGGCATGCACCGCACCGACACGATCGACTACTGCATCGTGCTCTCGGGCGAGATCTGGGCGGTGCTCGACGAAGGCGAGGTGCTGCTGCGCGCCGGCGACTGCCTCGTGCAGCGCGGCACCCAGCACGCGTGGAGCAACCGCGGCGATGCGCCCTGCACGATCGCGTTCGTGCTCGTCGGCGCGGAGCGGACGTGATCGTCGAGCGCGACGTCGCCGTTCCGATGCGCGACGGCGCGAGCCTGCGCGCGAACGTGTTCCGCCCCGATGACCCGGGGCGCCACCCGGTGCTGATGACCCTCGGGCCCTACGGCAAGGACGTCCACCTCTCGCAGTTCATGCCCGAGGCCTGGGAGACGCTGAAGCGACGCCACCCCGAGATCCTGCGCGCGTCCTCGTGCAAGTACCTGGTGTTCGAGACGCCCGATCCCGAGGTCTGGACGCGCGAGGGCTACGCGGTCGTGAAGGTGGACTCGCGAGGCGCCGGGAAGTCGCCCGGCCGGCTCGACGTCAACTCGCCCGCGGAGTTCCGCGATTTCTACGACGCGATCGAATGGGCGGGCGCGCAGCCGTGGAGCAGCGGCAAGGTCGGGCTGCTCGGCATCTCGTATTACGCCGCCGGACAATGGATGATCGCCGCCGAGCGCCCGCCGCGCCTCGCGGCCATCCTGCCCTGGCAGGGCACCTGCGAGTTCTACCGCGACCGCACGCGCCAGGGCGGGATCCTCGGCAACGGCTTCCTCAACCGCTGGTGGAACCGCAGCGTGCTGCGCAACCAGCACGGAAACCCGGACACCCCGCTCGTCGACATCGACACCGGCGAGCGCAACACCGGGCCGGCCAGCCTTTCGAGCGCCGAGCTCGCCGCGAACCGCGTCGACTACATCGGCGAGCTGCGCGCGCGGCCGCTCGACGGTCCGTGGTACGACGAGCGCAGCGGGCGCCTGGAGCGCGTCGAGGTGCCCGCGCTCGTCGTCGCGAACTGGGGCGGCCTCGGGCTGCATCTGCGCGGCACCCTCCTCGGCTGGCGCGGCATCGCCTCGCGCGACAAGTGGCTGAAGATCCATTCCGGCTCGTACTTCCTCACGTTCCTGCTGCCCGAAAGCGTCGCGCTGCAGCGGCGCTTCTTCGATCGCTACCTGAAGGGCCTCGACAACGGCTGGGAGCGCGAGGCGCGGGTCGAGGTCGCGGTGCGAGCGGTCGACGACACGGTGAAGCGGGTGGCGGCCGGCGGCGACTGGCCGCTCCCCGGCACGAGGTGGACCCGCCTGTATCTCGACGCGGCGAGCGCGTCGCTCGCGCCGGCGCCGCCGCGCGCCGCGGCGAGCGCCGGCTACGACGCGCCCGGCGAAGGCGTCACGTTCTCCACCGCGCCGCTCGAGCGCGACCTCGAGCTCGCGGGTCCCGTCGTCGCGAAGCTCTGGGTCTCGTCGAGCACGGACGACATGGACGTGTTCGCGACGCTGCGCGCGTTCGGCCCCGACGGGCGCGAGGCGACGTTCTTCAGCGCGACCGAGCCGAAGGCGCCGGTGTCGCAGGGGTGGCTGCGCGTCTCGCACCGCAGGACCGACCCGCGGCGCTCCACCGAGTGGCAGCCCCGGCACACGCACGACGCGCTCGAGCCGCTCGTCCCCGCGGAGGTCTACGAGATCGACGTCGAGATCTGGCCCGCGAGCCTCGCGCTCCCGGCGGGCTGGCGTCTCGCGCTGACGCTGCAGGGCGTCGACTTCCAGCGGCCGGGCGAGCCCGGCGCGCAGCGCGGCTCGGGCTGGTTCCTGCACGACGATCCAGAGGACCGCCCGCCCGCGCGCTTCCACGGCCGGCACACCGTGCACAGCGGGCCGGCGCGCCCGGCGCACCTGCTGCTGCCGGTGCTGTGACTATGGAGCGCGCTTCCGCCGCCGTGTCCCAGGCGCGCCGCAAGGCGGCCGCGGGCCCGGGCCTGCGCGAGCGCAACAAGCTCGACAAGCGCCAGCGCATCCGGGCCGCGGCCGCCGACCTGTTCGCGCGGCTGGGCTACGGCGCGGCCACGATGCGGCAGATCGCGAAGCGCGCGCACGTCGGGCTCGGCACGCTCTTCAACTACGCCGAGGACAAGCGCGACCTGGTGTTCCTCATCTTCAACGACGAGCTCGCCGCGCTCACCGACGCCGCGCTCGCTGCGCCGGCGGCGGACGAGCCGCTCATCGATCAGGTCATGGCGGTCTTCGCCTGCCACTACCGGCGCCTCGGCGAGAACCACGCGCTCTCGCGCATCCTGCTGCAGGAGCTGACGTTCTACTCGGCGGGGAAGCAGGCGGCGACCTTCCAGGACATCCGCAAGCGGCTGATCGACGGCATCGAGCTCCTGGTGCGCCGGGCGCAAAGCGACGGCCGCATCCTCGCGCGCGAGGACCCGGCGTTCATCGCGCTGCACCTGTTCTTCGTGTATTCGGCGGCGATCCGCTGGTGGATCACCGCGCCGCATCCCGAGGTCCGCGAAGGGCTCGCCGAGCTGCGGCGGCTGCTCGAGCTGCAGTTCGGCGGGCTCTCGCCCGCGCCCGAGCGCGCGCGCCGGCGCGGCGCCGCCCCGGCCTCGGACGGCTAGTGTCCGCGGCCGCGGCCCATGCCGGGCCCGCGGTCGCCATGGTCGCCGCGGTCGCCACGGTCGTGGTCGCGGTCGTCGTCGCCGTCGCCGTGCTTGCCGCGCCGGCCGTGCGGCTCCCCGGTGAATGCGAGCTGGCCGTTCTTGAGCGCGTGGAATTCCGGCGAGCCGGGCCGGATGCCCATGCGTTGCGCCACCACGCCCCAGCCCTTGCCCTTGTTCGCGTGATAGCTCTTCAGCACGCGCTCCGGAT
This sequence comes from Burkholderiales bacterium, assembly GCA_035651815.1. Taxonomy (GTDB): domain Bacteria; phylum Pseudomonadota; class Gammaproteobacteria; order Burkholderiales; family SG8-39; genus VBDM01. The sequence continues at coordinate 35,420 of DASRFB010000066.1, forward strand.
CCTGATGCGTGGTCTGGCTGACGTGCAGCACCATGAACGCGTCGGCCGGTCGCGGGACGCTCTTCATGATCGCCTCGACGTTCGGCACCGGAACGCCGAACTGCGCGGCGAGCTGCGAATTGAAGCTCCGGATATCCGACTTCGCCCTGGCGTCCACGCTGCGCAGGAAGCTCTCGAGATCGGCGAGCGCGACCGACGGCAGCGCGACGGCCGCGGCGAGCGTCGCGGCGGCAAGAATTTTCTTCATGAGCGGCTCCTCGTGTGACGACGGCGTCAGTGTGCCGTGCCCGCCGCCGCGGCGCCGCGAAAAATTACTCGGCTGCGACGATCTCCACGTCGGGCGTCCAGAGGCGCGTCCAGCGCGCTTTCTTGTCGTCGACGCCGAGCGTGCGGGGCGACACCGTCTGCGGCTCGCCGAATGCGATGTCCTCGAGACACTTGGCGTTCACGGTGCCGAAGCGGCGGCCGTTCTCCTCGAGCACGGCGGCGACCAGCACGCCGCACGAGCGGCACAGCAGCATTCGCGCCGTCCCGGAACCCTGGCGGTAGTCGGCGACGTCCTGCGATCCCGTGATCCGCAGCCGCCCAGCGGGATCCGAGACATACGCGGCGCCGTGCTTGGTGCAGAACGAGCAGTCGCAGGCGCGCGGGCGGAACTCCTCGGTCCGCATCGCGGTCGTCAGCTCGACGCGGACCTTGCCGCAGTGGCAGCCGCCCCGGAGCACCCGTTCCATCGCGCTAGAACGGCAGGCCGACGTAGTTGTCGGCCATCGCCTTCGCCGCGGCCTGCGAGCTCGCGATGTAGTCGAGCTCGGCGAGCTGCATCTTCCAGCCGAAAGGCCCCGTCTCGGGGAAGCGGTGCAGCAGCCCGGTCATCCACCAGGAGAAGCGCTCGGCCTGCCAGACGCGGCGCAGCGCCTTGGCCGAGTACGCGTCGAGCGCGGCGCTCGAGCCGGTGCGGTAGTGCTCGACGAGCGCCTCCGACAGGTAATGCACGTCGCTCGCGGCGAGGTTCAGGCCCTTGGCGCCGGTCGGCGGCACGATGTGCGCCGCGTCGCCCGCGAGGAACAGGCGCCCGAAGCGCATCGGCTCGGCGACGAAGCTGCGCAGCGCGGTGAACGTGGTCTCGATCGCCGGACCGGTCACGATCGCGTCGGCGGTCTGCGGATCGAGACGGCTCTTCAGCTCGCTCCAGAAGCGCTCGTCGGTCCAGTCCTCGACCTTCTCGTCGCCGGCGCACTGGAGGTAGAGGCGGCTGCGGGTGGTCGAGCGCATCGTGCACAGCGCGAAGCCGCGCTCGTGGTGCACGTAGACCAGCTCGTGCGACACCGGCGGCGTGTCGGAGAGGATGCCGAGCCAGGCGAACGGGTACACGCGCTCGTACGTGGTGACCGCGCCCGGCGGGACGCTCGGCCGGCACACGCCGTGGTAGCCGTCGCAGCCGGCGATGAAATCGCACTCGAGCTCGTGCGCGGCGCCGTCCTTGCGCCAGCGCACGCGCGGCCGCGCGCCGTCGAAGTCGTGCACGCTCACGTCGTCGGCCTCGTAGATGCTCTTCGCGCCGCAGGCCTCGCGCGCCTCGATCAGGTCGCGCGTCATCTCGGTCTGGCCGTAGATCGTGACCTTGCGGCCGGTGAGCCCGTGGAGATCGATGCGGTGGCGCACGCCCCCGAAGCACAGATCCAGCCCCTCGTGCACGAGACCGTGCCGGTGCAGGCGCTCCGAGGCCTTCACCTGATCCATCATGTCGACCGTGCCCTGCTCGAGCAGGCCCGCGCGCAGGCGGCCGATCACGTACTCCTTGCTCTTGCGCTCGAGGACGACGGCGTCGATGCCGGCGTGATGCAGCAGCTGTCCCAGGAACAGCCCCGCGGGGCCCGAGCCGATGATCGCGACTTGCGTGCGCACGGAAGCTCGCTCAGTTCGCGCCCAGGATGCCGCGGACCTTGCCCCAGATCTCGGCGCGCGGGACGTCGAAGCGCCTGCGGGCCTCGTCGGAAAACCACTTGACGATGCCCTCGTCGAAGCTCGGCCGCGCGCGCACGCACGAGAGCCATTCGGCGACGTACGGGCGCGCCGCCCACAGGCCCTCCATCCCGAGCAGCTCGGCGCGGTGCAGGTACGGGGTCGCCGCCGCGTCGGCGAGCGAATAATCGTCGCCCGCGAGCCAGCGCGACGACTTGAGCGCCTCCTCCATCTCGCCGACGTAGCGCTCGTGCTGGCGCACCGCCTGCGCGACGTGCGGCGCGTCGAGGCCGAGCTCGATCGAAAGGCGCTGGCGCTCGCGGTAAGCCGGGTCCGGGATCCGCGCCAGGTGCGCGGCGAGGTCCTTCGGATCCTTCTTCAGCATGGTCTCGCGGAAGGCGACGGCGAACGTGAGCGCCGAGCACGCGGCGTGCAGACCGTCGTCGATCTTCTTCATCCACAGCCGCGCCTGCGCGCGCCGGAACGGGTCCGCGGGCATGAGCGGCGGAGACGGAAACGCCTCGTCGAGGTACTCGATGATGACGGTCGACTCGACGACGACCCGTCCGTCGTGCACCAGCGTCGGAACGACCGCGTTGCGATTGAGCTTGAGATAGTTCGGCGCGTGCTGCTCGCCCTTGCGCAGGTCGAGCAGCCGTCCCTCCCACGACAGGTCCTTCTCGGCGAGCACCAGGCGCGCCTTGCTCGCGCACACCGAAGTATCGCCGTGGTACAGGAACAGCATATTAGGACGAACCTTTTGCCTTCGTCGTACGTCTCCAGACGACGGAATCTATTACGACGCCGGCCCAGCTCCGACGCCCGGCGATTTTCGCTTCTCCGCCTTCTTCGTATGCGGAACGGCCCCGAACGAGGTTGTGCTGCAGCTTGTCGAGGCAGAACGATCGCATGCGTCCCATATCATCGGTGACGGCGGCACGCTTCTCACAGTATAGGAAGCCAAGCAGGCACGATCGTCCCGTGCAGCTATCGCGCGAAACGTCGCGGATTCTAACCGCCATTGAAACCGGCTCCGAATTCAGCCAGTCCATCGCGATACCGATGTGCCCTAACAGCATGAGGACCAGGAAGGCATAGAAAAACGCCCTCACCAGCCAGATCTTCATGCGATGCCTCTCGAAGTGCACATGCCGGGTCAGGTACGCATCAAGCAGCAGTATAGCGGGGAAGATGATCAGCCAGACCATGGCGACAAGTACATCGGAGAGCGAGTATTCGTTGTCACGCCCAAGCAACGGACCGATGAAGAACAGTCCGAAAACCGCGGCAATGGCATAGCCCTTCCAGCCGAGTTGGCTCCAATCAACACTTCGGCCCTTGGGCGAAGCCCGACGCACTTCGTCGCTCATCTCGTCCATGATCATCTTCCTCCGGTGGAAGACGTTCATGCGGACAGCCTCGAACACGGGGTACAGGACGATGAAGGAGAAAAAAACGAATATCGACGATCCGATCGCCTTATCGACCGGATGCATCGCCGTATCCAGAAGCGGCTCGAAGATCGCGATGAACAGCGAGAACAGACCGAGCGGCAACAGCAAGAGCAACCTGAGCGCCCAGTACCCCAACGCAGGATGAATCCGGTGCACCGCTTGCCTCATGCGTGGCGGCGTCGCGTTCAAAACTCGAGCTTGAGGTAGCTCGACAGGTCCTTCTCGGCGAGCACCCCGCGCGCCTTGCTCGCGCAGAACGAGGCGTCGCCGTGGTACAGGAACAGCATTACGACCTCAGCAGCCCGCCTCGCTGATGCGGCGCGCGATGTCGCGGCCCGCGTTGTTCAGCCGCTCCATGGTGGCCGCGCTGCCGCCGGCACGCTGCGCCGAGACGTTGCGCTGCATCTCGGCGTTCAGCGACGAGCATGTCGCCTTCTTCGCGGCCGCGTCGTTCTCGGCCGCGAGGCGCTGGCGCCGCGCGGCGGCCGCGGCGGGGTCCTCGCCCGTCGGCTGCGCCGCGGGCTGCCCCGGCTGCTGCGGACTCCCCGAGAGACCCATGGCTTTGACCATCGCGGCGGCCTGCGCGTCGCGCTCCTTCTGCGCGACGCAATCGGCCTCGATCGCCGCCCGGATCTGCGAGGACGAGCCCCGCCGCGCGTAGACCTGCTGCACCAGGCCGCGCTCGTCGGCGCTCCCCGCCTGGGACAGGGCGGCGTCCGCGGTCGTTCCGCCCTCGCGCGCCCAGATGATCTTGAGCGCGTGCTCGCCCCGCTGCCTGCATTCGGCGTCGCTCGTCCCGCCGCTGCCCTGGGTGGTCGCGTTGCCGACGGCGCGGCCCTGCTGACCCGCGTCGCACGGCCGGTCCTGGTATTGCTTGCCGCAACGGTACATCGTCTGCGCCGCCGGCTGGCCGGACAGCACCGCCCCGATCACGGCGATCACGGCGGCCGAGCGCATGTGCGCCTGCTTCATGGTGGCTCTCCCCTGATTTTGTCGTCCTGCCGGGTGAGTGTAATACACGAAGCGATCCCCGGCGGACGTTTCCAGGCCGGCCGCTACAGGCCGAGCACCCGCTCGGCGTTCCCGTGAAAAATCTTCTCCATCACGGCGTCGGAATAGCCGAGCTCGCGCCATTCCTTCAGGATGCGCGCGTACGGCAGGCTGGGGTAATCGCTCCCGAACATGATCTTGTCCTGGAGCCTTGCGCGCATGTCGACCTTGAGCGACGCGGGAAAATATTTCGGCGCCCAGCCCGACATCTCCCAGTAGACGTTGCCCTTGTGCAGCGCCACCGCGGTCGCCTCGTCGACCCAGGGCCACCCCGGGTGCGCCATGACGATGGTCATGTCCGGGAAGTCGGCTGCGAGGTCGTCGATCGCCGACGGGTGCGCGTGGCGGATGCGCGCGCCCATCCCCCCCGGCATCCCCGCGCCCATGCCGGTCGTGCCGATGTCGATCATGACCGCCGCTTTCAGCTCGTTGATGGTCTCGAACAGCGGATACCAGCGCCGGTCGTTCACCGCGAAGTGCTGCATGATCGGGTGGAAATGGAAGCCGATCATCCCGAGCTCGCGCACCGCCTTCTTCGCCTGCGCGATCGCGACCTCGCCCTTCGCCGGCTCGAGCGCGCCCCACGCCTGGATGATGCGCTTCGGGTGGCGCTTCCACATCGCGTGCACGTACTCGTTCGAGACCGGCGGCGTGCGGATCGTCGTCTCGAGGTCGAGCGCGACCAGGACCGCCTCGACGCCCGCGTCGGTGAAGTCGCCGAGCACCTCGTCCTCGGTCTTCGCGACCCAGGCGCGGTTCCAGTATTTCGCCAGCGCGTCGACGTACGGACCCTGGCACGCGATCCATTCGCGCGTTCCGGGGTAGCAGTGCAGGTCGACGATGCGCACGGTCAGGAAGCCTTCCGACGCCTGAGCGTCTGCAGCGCGAGACGGCCGGCGGTCGCGACCACGCGCCAGGCGCGCTCGCCCAGCCCGCGCGCCGGACCGTACGGCCGCGGGACCGCCGCCTGCGGCGCGGGCTTCGGCTCCGACGCCATCTTCTTCGACACCGTCTCGACCAGCGCCTTCTTCGAGACCTTGCCGAAGGTCGAGAGCGGAAAATCGTCCATGAGCTCGAGCCGCTCGGGCAGCTTGAACTTCGCGATCTCTTTCTTCGACAGGTGCGCGACCAGCTCCGGCAGCGCGAGCGTGGCGCCCGGGCGCGCGATGACGCACGCGCACATGCGCTCGCCCAGGTCGGCGTCGGGCACCGGGATGCACGCGACGTTCTGCACCGCCGGGTGCGACAGGATCAGGTTCTCGATCTCCTCGGCGCTGATCTTCTCGCCGCCGCGGTTGATCAGGTCCTTCTTGCGGCCCTCGACGACGTAGTTGCCCGACGGGTGCTGGCGCAGGAGGTCGCCCGAGCGGTAGAAGCCGTCGGGCGTGAACGCGCGCCGGTTGTGCTCCTCGGCGCCGTAGTAGCCGCGCAGCGTGTACGGCCCGCGCGCGCACAGCTCGCCCACCTCGCCGGGCTTCACCACCTTGTCGTCGTCGTCGAGGAGCATGATCTCGTCGTCGGGCGAGACCGGGCGGCCGCAGGTCTCCATCACGACGTCCTCGGGATCGCCGCGCCGCACGAACAGCAGCATCCCCTCCGACATGCCGAAGTTCTCCTGCACGAACACCCCGGGAATGAGCGCTCGCGTGCGCGTGCGCACCTCGGGCTGCATGCGCTGGCCGCCGCTCTGGATGATCCGCACCGAGGACAGGTCGTATTTGCCGGCGTCGGGATGATTGATGAGGCGGATGAGCAGCGCGGGCACGACCTTGACGTGCGTGACCCGGTGCTTCTGGATCGCCTCGAACATGACCTCGGGCTTCGTGCTCGCGCACAGCACGACCTTGCCGCCGGCGAACATCGTGCCCTGGATGCCGGGGCAGGCGAGCGGCAGGTTGTGCGCGATCGGCAGCGCGATCAGCATCACCGTGTCCGCGCTCACCTCGCAGACCTCGGCCGCGATGCGCGAGTTGTAGGCGTAGTCGTTGTGCGTGCGCGGGATCAGCTTCGGCACGCCGGTGGTGCCGCCCGAGAGCTGGAAGATGCACGGGTCGACCGGGTCGATGGCGATCTTCTCGAGGACTCCGCGCGGCGCCTTGGGCGCGTCGTCCATCAGCTTCGCGAGCGAGTGCTCCCAGTAGCGCGCCTTCCCGAGCACGATCGGGAAGCGCAGGCAGCGGCTCTCCTCCTGGACGCGCCGGATCATCGGCCCGAACTCGAAGCCGCCCTGCTTCTCCGGGTACACGCACGCGGCGGCCTGCGCGATGCGCACGAACTGGCCGATCTCCGCGTAGCGGTGCGTCGCGAGCGCGGCGATCGGGATGCAGCCGATCTTCTGCAGCGCGAAATAAAGGACCACGAACTCGCCGACGTTCGGCAGCGCGAGCACGACGCGGTCGAGCGGCCGCAGGCCCAGGTGCAGGAGGTTGAGCGCGAGCCGGTCGCTCAGCCGGTCGACGTCGGTGTAGGTGTACGTGCGCTCGCCGTCGACGACGCAGGTGCGGTCGGCGTAGCGGCGGAAGACCTCGGCGAACTCCTGCGCGAGGGTGCGGTCGCGCCAGTAGCCCTTCTCGCGGTAGCGCCGCGCGAACTCGGGCGGAAACGGCACGACGCCGGCGAGCATGCTAATGTCCCACTGTCATTCTGAGGAGCGAAGCGACGAAGAATCCGCTTTTCGCGGCGAGAAAAGCGGATCCTTCGCTGCGCTCGGGATGACATGAATGCTCACGTCGAGCTCGTGAAGCCGCCGTCGATCACGATCACCTCCCCCGTGACGAAGCGGTTGCCGAGGACCAGGCTCATCATCGTCTCGGCCACGTCGTCGGCCGTGACGACGCGCTTGAGGGGCGTCGCCTTGGCCCGCTTGCCCATCAGCTCGTCGTACTTGTCGCCGAGCATGCGGATCATCCAGTCGCCTTCCATCCACCCCGGTGCCACGGCGTTGACCCGGATCGCCGGGCCGAGGTTCCACGCGAGGGTCTTGGTGAGGTTGACGACCGCGGCCTTGCTCGCCGCGTACGGCAGCGGCTGCGGCCCGGGCCGCAGGCCGACGATGCTCGCCGTGTTGACGATGCAAGGCTGCTCGCCCTTCTTCAGCAGCGGCAGCATCGCGCGCGTCACCTGGAACAGGCCGCGCACGTTCACCGCGAAGACGCGGTCCCACTCCTCGAGCGAGAGGCTCTCGAGGTCCCTCGGCTTCCACTTCGCGGTCGTGCCGGCGTTGTTCACGAGGACGTCGAGCCGGCCGAAGGTCGCGTCGATCTTCGCGGCCATCGCCCGCACCGCGTTCTCGTCGCTGACGTCGCACCTCGCGAGGAGCGCGCGCGCCCCGGTCTTCTCCACTTCCGCGGCGGTGTCGCGCGCGGCGGCCTCGCTCGAGCTGTAGTTGACGGCGACGTCGAACCCGGCGCGCGCCAGCGCGAGCACGGCGCTGCGCCCGATACCGGTCGCGCCGCCCGTCACCAGGGCCGCTTTTCTCGGGGAGGTCATCGCAGAAATCCGAACATGTTCAGTTTCAATCGTTTCCCGGTGCGTGTCAAGGCGGCCTATGCCCGCCCCCGCGGTTCCTTCATTTGCCTGCGGCAGCATGAAGCGAAAGGCCGTATGCCCGCCGCCGCCATGATCGTGCTCCGAATCCTGAAATGGGCGGGCATCACCGTCCTCGCGCTGTGGCTGCTGCTCGTCGCCTTCATCACCTTCTTCAGCTTCAATTTCATGCGCGGGCCGATCGAGCGCATGGTCCAGAAATCGACCGGCCGCGAGCTCTCGATCAAGGGCGACTTGAGGCTCAAGTGGGCGTGGCCGGTGCCGCACGTCGTCGCCCAGAAGCTCGCCTTCGGCAATCCTTCGTGGGCGCGCGAGCCGAATATGCTCGAGCTCGACCACGCCGAGGCGACCTTCGACGTGAGCGAGATGATCAAGCGCGTGTGGGTCATCGTCGAGGCGCGCGTCGACAACCCGGTGATCCACCTGCAGCAGGCCGCGGACGGCCGCAAGAACTGGCTGCTCGACACGCAGCAGAAGAACGAGAAGTCGCACGTCGAGGTGGGGCGGCTCATCGTCAACAAGGGGAAGATCACCTATCTCGACCAGGGGCGCGACACCGACATCAGCGCCGACGTGCAGACGTCCGCCGCGGGCACCGGAGTCACGTTCCAGGCCAAGGGACGCTTCAACGGGCTGCCGCTCGACGCGAGCGGCACCGGCGGCTCGATCATCGCGCTGCGCGAGGAGACGCATCCGTATCCGCTCGACGTCGAGGCCGCCGTGGGCAGCACGCGCGCGCGCGCGAAGGGCACGGTGACGAGCCTGACGCGGCTCACCGCGGTGGACGCCGAGGTGGCCCTGCAGGGCCGCAGCCTCGCGGAGCTCTACGACGTCATCGGCATCGCGCTGCCGGACACCCCGCGCTACTCGACCTCCGGCCACGTCACGCACAAGGGCGACGTCTGGCGCTACGAGAAGTTCGCCGGGAAGATCGGCTCGAGCGACATCGCCGGCACGGTGCAGGTCGACCTCGGCCGCGAGCGCCCCTATCTCACCGGCGACGTCTCGTCGAAGCTGCTCAGCATCGCCGACCTCGGCCCGATGCTCGGCGCCTCGCCGCAGCAGGCGAAGAAGGCGCCCGCGGCCGCGCGCTCGCGCGTGCTGCCCGACACGCCGTTCGACACGGAGCGCTGGGACACGGTCGACGCCGACGTGACCTTCCGCGCCGGGACGCTGAAGTACGTGAACGAGCTCCCGCTGCAGGGCGTCGACGCGCGCGTGAAGATGAACGGCGCGGTGCTCACCATCGACCCGCTCAAGTTCTCGGCGGCGGGCGGCAAGGTCGGCGCGTCGCTACGCCTCGACGCGCGCGAGGAGCCGCTCGCCGCGAAAGTGACCGCGCGAGCGGAGAACATCCAGGTGGAGCAGCTGCTGCGGACCACGAAGCTCGAGAAGGCGGGCATCGGCCGCTTCGACGCGGCAATCGACCTGGCCGGCTCGGGCAACTCGATCGCGCGAATCCTCGGCGCGTCGAACGGCAAGGTCGGCGTCGTCGTGCCCGCCGGCGAGGTCAGCGCGGAGATCATGGCGATGGTCGCCATCGACCTGTGGCGCATCGCCAAGTTCAAGCTCGCCGGCGACGAGCCCGTCAAGATCCGCTGCGGCGTCGCGGACTTCGAGGTGAAGAACGGCGTGGCGAGCGCGAACGCGCTCGTCTTCGACACCGAGCCCGTCAACGTGCAGGGCGCGGGCACGGTCGACCTGCGGCGCGAGCAGCTCGACGTCACGCTCTACCCGGAGCCCAAGAAGAGGAGCCTCGCGTCGCTGCGCACGCCGCTCTACGTGAGCGGCCCGTTTGCGAAGCCCAAGGCCGGCCCGGACAAGGGACGCCTCGCCGCCAAGGGGCTGGGCGCGGTGGTGCTCGGCGCGGTCGCGCCGCTGCTCGCGGTGCTGCCGCTGGTCGACACCGGCCCGGGCGCCGACAGCAACTGCAACCAGCTGGTGCAGCAGGCGAAGGCGCTGCCGAAGGAGCCCTCGCAGGCTCAGGCGAATCAGCGGCCGGGCGGCACGCCTCGAAGCTAGTCTTTCGCTCCGAGCTGCGCCGGCGCCTCGGCATCGATCAGAACGAACGCGATCCGGCAGGTCTCGGTCCCACGGTTCTCCCAGGCGTGGATCGTCCCCTGCTGCACCAGGACGTCACCTGCCCGGAGATGCACCTCCGAATCGTCGAGCAGCATGTCGATCTCGCCGGAGATCACGACGGCGTAGTCGATGCTGCGCGTGCGGTGCATGAGCGCGCTGCGCCCGCCGCCGGCGCCGTGCGCGAGTCCCATCTCGCGCAGCATCGCGGCGTTGTCGACGCGCGTCGCGGCCAGCGGCGGAAAATCGACCACGCGGAAGATCGAGCCGCGCGCCGGCGGCGCGACGCCGATCTCGCGCTCGGCGCGGTCGGCGCCGCCCGACACGCCGGCGGGCGTCTCGTCGGTGACCCACACGAGGATCGAGGTGAGGCCGGTCGCCTGCCGCAGCTTCGCGTTCGGCGCGTCGCCGTCGCGCAGCACGACCGCCTTGCCCGACGCGTCGTGGCCGGTCACGACGCGCCGCACCGAGCGCGGCATCAGCGCCCCTGCTTGTCGGCGCGGATGCGCGCGAGCGCCTTCTCGCGCCACAGCGGCCAGGCGCGGTTGTATTCCTGGTGCGGCACCGAGGCCTTCACCTCGGCCTTGTCGAGATAGACGATCTTGCCGCCTCGCCCGGCGAGGAGCATCGCCTGGAGCTGCATCTGCGCGCTCAGCTCGAGGTAGACGCTGCGCCCGACCGCGCGCGGCAGCGTCTCGCCGACGGTGACCGAGCCGTGGCCGCGCATGAGCGCGGCGGGCGCGCCGCCCAGGGTCTTCGCGAGCGCCTTCCCGAGGTACGGCGTCTTCACCAGCAGGTCGGTGCCCTTCTGCGCCTTGCGGATCTCGAAATTAGGCAGCCCGTCGCCGACGAAGGCCGCCATGTGGAACAGCCCGCGCATCTTCGCTCCCGTGATGCTGAAGGGAACCACCGACGGCGAATGGTTGTGCACCACCGCCTTCACGTCGGGCCGCGCCTTGTAGATCTCGCCGTGGATGAAGCGCTCGCGCACCGACTCGCGCCCGTTGTCGTCGATCGGGTTGCTGTCGAGGTCGTACTCGATGAGATCGTCGTCGGTCACGAGCTCGGGCGCGAGGTGGCGCGCCATGATGTAGCGGTTCGGATCGCGGTCGGAGCGCGCGCTCACGTGCCCGTACGCGTCGATGACGCCGTGCTCGGCGAGGATGCGGTAGGCGCAGGCGATGTCTTCCTTGAGGCTCATGTCGGGCCCGCCTTCTTCAGTCGGCCTTGATGCCGGCGGCCTTGACCACGCGCGACCAGCGCGCGAGCTCGCTCTTCACGAGGCCCCCGAAGCGCTCGGGCGTGCCGCCCTCGGCGTTCATGCCCTGCTTCTCGAGGAAGGCGCGCACGTCGGCCTCCTTGAGCAGCGCGTTGAGGTCGGCGTTGATCTTCGTCACGACGGCGCCCGGCGTTCCGGCCGGCGCGAACAGCCCGTACCAGGTCTCGACCTCCAGGTCTCCGAGCCCCTGCTCCTTCAGCGTCGGGACGTCCGGGAAGGCGGGGGAGCGCTTCGCGCTCATCACCGCGAGCATGCGCAGCTTCCCGCCGTGCACGTAGGGCGCGGCCGTCTGCAGCGAGATCACCATCGCCTGCACGTGGCCCGCGAGCAGGTCGGTGATCGCGCCGCCCGAGCCCTTGTACGGCACGTGCACCATGTCGAACTTGAGCTCCTGCTTGAGCAGCTCCATGGCGAGGTGCTGCGGGCCGCCGCTGCCGGGCGAGGCGTAGTAGTACTTGCCTGGCGACTTGCGCGCGACGTCGAGGAACTCGGCGAGCGACCTCGCGGGGAAATCCGGGTTGACCGTCAGCGACACGGCGCTGGTCGCGAGCAGCACGACCGGCGCGAAGTCCTTCACCGGGTCGAAGGGCAGCTTCTTGTGCAGCGGGGGATTCGTGCCGAACGAGGTCGCCACGCACAGCAGCGTGTAGCCGTCCGGAGGCGACTTCGCGACATGATCGGTGCCGATGTTGCCGATTGCGCCGGCGCGGTTGTCGGTGATCACGGCGACCTTCCAGCGCTCGGCGAGCTTCGGCCCGAGCAGCCGCGCCAGGATGTCGGCGCCGGTGCCCGGCGTGTACGGGACGACCAGCGTGACGTTGCGGGACGGATACGCTTCCTGAGCGCGCGCCGCCGGGGCGGCGGCGAGCGCGAGCAGCACGGCGCAGGCGCCGGCGCGCGAGATCGTGGACATGACTCGGCTTTCCTCCTCGGGTCGCATTCTTGCATACAATGAGGCAGCCATGAACGACCGTCCCCTCGTCCGCAACGATCCCGCCGCGCTCGACTTCCGGGTCAACCGCGCCGCCATGGTCGACCCGGCGATCCTCGAGCTCGAGCGCGGCCGCATCTTCGACGTGTGCTGGATCTACGCCGGGCACGAGTCCGAGGTGCGCGCGCCGGGCGACTTCAAAACGCGCACCGTGTGCGGACGCCCGGTGATCTTCTGCCGCGACGGCAAGAACGCGATCCGCGTCTTCCTCAACACCTGCCGCCACCGCGGCGCGATGGTGTGCCGCGAGCCCGAGGGCAACGCGCGCGTGTACTCGTGCTTCTACCACGGCTGGACCTACGACCGCGACGGCAATCTCGCCGGCGTTCCCGGCGAGGCCTCGTACCCGAAGAGCTTCCGCAAGTGCGACTGGGGACTCACCGAGGCGCCGCGCGTCGAGAGCTACCGCGGCTTCGTGTTCGTCAATTTCGACGCGGGCGCGATGCCGCTCGAGGAGTATCTCGCCGGAGCGAAGGAGTACATCGACCTCGTCGTCGACCAGTCGCCCTCGGGCCGCATGGAGATCATCCACGGCACGCAGGAGTACGACATCCGCGCCAACTGGAAGCTGCTCGTCGAGAACAGCTTCGACGACTACCATCTGCTGACGACGCACTCGACCTGGCTCGACTACATGAGGAGCTCGGGCGTGCAGATGAAGAAGCCCGAGCCCGGGCATATGCTTCCCTCCCACGGCGTCGGCCGCTCGCTCGGGAACGGCCACGGCGTCGTCGACAACGAGAACTTTCGCGGGCGGCCGGTGGCGAAGTGGATCCCGCTCTACGGCGAGGCGGCGAGGCCCGAGATCGAGCGCATCCGCGCGGAGCTCTTCGCGCGCCTGGGCGAGGAGCGCGCGCGGCGCGTCGCCGACACCAACCGCAACCTCGTCGTCTTCCCGAACCTGGTGCTGAACGACGGCTCGTCGGTGACGGTGCGCACCTTCCATCCGCTCGCCGCCGACCACATGCGCGTGAGCGCCTTCGCGCTCGGGCCGGTCGAGGAGACGCCCGCCGCGCGCGCGATCCGGCTCGACAGCTTCCTCACGTTCTACGGCCCGGGCGGCTTCGCCACGCCCGACGACATCGAGGCGCTCGAGATGGTGCAGGCGGGCCTCGCCGCCACCTGCCGCGAGGTGCCGTGGTCGGTGATGACGCGCGGGATGGAAAAGACCGGAGAGCAGCTGAACACCGACGAGCTGCACCTGCGCGCGTTCTGGCAGCAGTGGGACAAGCTCATGCAGGGGGACCGCCCGTGAAGCGCGACACGGGACTCTCGGCCGCGGACGTGACCCGCGCGCAGGTCGAGGACTTCCTCTACCGCGAGGCGGCGCTTCTCGACGAGTGGCGCCTCGACGAGTGGCTCTCGCTCCTCACCGGGGACGCGCGCTACCACGTTCCGTCGAACGATCGCCCCGACGCCGATCCGGCGTCCGCGCTCTTCACCATCGCCGACGACATCGCCCGCATCCGCGCGCGCGTCACGCGCCTGAAGGACCGCAACGCGCACGCCGAGCACCCGCACTCGCGCACGCGGCGCATGATCTCGAACGTGCGGATCGTGGAGCGCGAAGGCGACGCGCTGCGGGTCGAGGCGAACTTCGTGGTCTGGCGCTTCAGGCGCGACGAGCGCATCCGCGAGTACGTCGGCCGCTACCGCTACCGGCTGCGCGTCGAGTCGGGCGAGCTGAAGATCGCGAAGCGCGAGGCGCTGATCGACGCGATGGAGCTCGGCTCGCTCGGCTCGGTGAGCTTCATCCTCTGAGCCGCTCAGGTCGGTTCAGCCGGCTCAGTCGACCTTGACCTTCGCCGCGCGCACCACCTTCGCCCACTTCGGGATCTCCTGCTTCAGGTAGTCGGCGAAGTCCTGCGGCGATCCGCCCACGGGATCGAAGGCGAGCTGGTCCAGGCGCTGGCGGATCGCGGCGTCGTGCAGCGCGCGGTTCACCGCGTCGTTCAGCTTCTGCACGATCGCGCGCGGCGTGCCCGCCGGGAAGAAGATGCCGATCCAGGTGTAGTCCTCGACCCCGGGGAAGCCGGCCTCGGCGAGCGTCGGCACGTCGGGAAGCGTGGCGACGCGGTTCGCGCTGGAGACCGCGATCGGGCGCAGCTTGCCCGATTTGATGTACGGGAGCGGTCCCGAGATCGCTCCGCAGCCGATCGGCGGCTCGCCCGCGATGACCGCGGTCACGGCCTGCCCCGCGCCCTTGAAGTGGATCGCGGTCAGGTCGAGCCCGGCCATCGAGCGGAACACGGTCTCCGCGGTCAGGTGCGGCGTGGTGCCGACGCCCGGAGACGCGTACCCGGGGCGCGTGCGCTTCGCGAGGTCGACGAGCTCGGCCATCGTGCGCGGAGGATAGCTCGCGGCGACGAAGATCAGGTTCGGCTGCCGGGCGGCGACGACGACGGGCTCGAATTGGCGCGTCTCGTAGCCCGGGTTGGAGAACAGGCTGACGTTGACCGCGAACGCGGAAGAGGTCAGCAGCGTGGTGTAGCCGTCGGGCGCCGACTTCGCCACCATCGCGGCGCCGATGTTGCCGCCGGCGCCCGCGTGATTCTCGATCACGACCTGCGTGCCGAGCAGCTCGCCCGCCTTGGAGCCGACCAGGCGCGCGATGATGTCGGTCGGCCCCGCCGGGGCGAACGGCACGATCATGCGCACCGGCCGGCCGGGCCACGCGTCGCCCTGGGCGAGGCATGCTCCGGCGAGCAAGAAGGCGACGCCGCACGCGGCGGCGCGTAAGACGAGCTTCATGGGTCCCTCCTCCGGGATGCCGCAATGGTAGCATCCGGGCTCTTGTCGCATCACACCACCCCGAGGAGACCATGGCCGCCCGCAAGCTCACCCGTCAGGACCTCCGCGACGCCGCGGAAAAATACAAGAACTGGGGCAAGTGGGGTCCCAAGGACGAGATCGGCACGCTCAACTACACGACGGCCGAGGACATCGTCGCCGCGGCGCGTCTCGTCAGGAAGGGCAAGGTGATCTCGCTCGCCCTCAACTTCGATCACAACGGGCCGCAGGGCGCGAAGAGCAAGTACCCCGCGATGGGGCGCACCAACCCGATCCACACCATGCTCAGGACCGGCACCGACGCGTACTCGGGCGTGCTGGACCACCGCGGCATCCGCGCCGCCGACGACATGGTGACGATGCCCCTGCAGTGCGGCACGCAGTGGGACGGTCTCGGGCACGTCTTCTACGAGAACTCGATGTGGAACGGCTACGACTGCCGCGAGGTGACCTCGGCCGGCGCGCAGAAGTGCGGCATCGAGAAGACCAAGGCGCGCATGGTCGGGCGCGGCGTCTTCCTCGACGTGCCGCGCGCGCAAGGAAAGAAGTGTCTGGACGACGGCTACGCGATCACCTGCGCCGACCTCGATCGCACGGCGAAGGCGCAGAACGTCGAAGTCCGCCGCGGCGACTTCGTGATCGTTCGCACCGGGCAGATGGAGGCGAAGCTCGAGGCCGGCAGCTGGGACGGCTATCCCGGCGGCGACGCGCCGGGCTTCGGCTTCGAGACGCTCGAGTGGATCCAGCGCACGCAGCTCGCCGCGCTCGCCTCCGACACCTGGGGCTGCGAGGTGCGCCCGAACGAGACCGAGCCCGGCATCAACCAGCCCTGGCACTGGATCACGATCCCCATCATGGGCATGACCATGGGCGAGATCTTCTACCTGAAGGACCTCGCGGACGATTGCGCCGCCGACCGCGTCTACGAATTCCTGTTCGTCGCGCCGGCGATCCCGATCACGGGCGCGGTCGGCTCGCCGACCAATCCGCTCGCGATCAAGTGACCGCGCGCGGTCATCCTGAGCGAAGCGAAGGATCTGCTTTGCGCTAAAGCTCCGGGAACGCGTTCACCCGCTTGAGCCACCCGTTCAGGAACTTCCCGAGCGCCGGACGCCGCGCGACGAGATCCTCGTAGTAAGCGATGCGGCCGGCCTTGTAGGCGCGGTACACCGCTCTTGCGTCGGCGCGGCCGAGCGCCGTCATCGTCGCGTCGCCCACGTTGCCGTCGACCCCGAGGGGCGGCTGGGCGCCCTGGTCGTTCAGGACGCGCTGCAGCAGCTTCGACGCCGCCGCGCCCGCGTTGACCTGGAAATCGAAGACGATGTTCGCCAGGTCCTGCAGCTCGATCTCGTCGCCGCGGACCGGATCCCAGTAGAGCGGCTTGTAGATCTTCGCGGCCTGATCGTCGGTGAGCGCCTTCAGGTTGTCGAGCGTGGGCTCGATGCCGAGATAGCGCTGCGCGGAGGATTTGAACGTCTCGAACGTCACGCCCTTGTTGGTCGCGCCGCCCGGGTCGACCGGGTCGTCGACGAAGCCGCCTTCGTGCCTCAACAGCGTCGGAAAGAAAGCCTCGAAGCTTGCCATGATCCCTCCCTGTAATGATGTCTATCTCGGCTCGCGAAGCGCCTTCTCGAGATCGCGGCGCCGGGCCTCGGTCAGGTCGGCCTGCGCGCTGGTCGCGATCAGCGGCGCGAGCGTCCCGCCGGCTGCCGACTCCGCCTGGAACCGCGCTTCGGCGGCGCGGAACGCGAGCCACGCTTCCTGCGCCGCGCGCAGCCTCTCGCGCCCGCGCGCATCGAGCTTCGCCTCGAGCGCCCGGTAGGCCGCGTCCATGCCCGACTCCGCGCGCTCCAGCCGCGCGTTCTCGCACGCGCGCATGGCGGCGGTGCTGCTCGCGCCGTCGCAGGACGCGCCCTGCGCGGGCGCGGGCGGCGTCCACAGGAGCGCGAGCCCGAGCAGCGCCGCGCACGCGAGCCTCACTGCTGGCCGGTGCTCTGCGCGTTCAGCTTGCGGATCTCGGCGTTGTGCTGGTCGATCCGCGCGTTGCAGTCGGCGAGCGCCTTCACCAGGTCCTCGTGCCGCGCGCCGCACAGCCGGAGCGCGTCGCGGTCGCGCTGCGAGACGTCGATCATGCCGCCGAAGGTCACGCCGTCGGCGAGCGCCGACGGCGTGTCGCACGCGGCGAGCATGCCGGCCGGCGGCTCGCACTTGATCGCCTCCTTCACCACGGGGACGACCGTGGTCCCGCAGGCGCACAGCGAGAGCGAAGCCAGGCAGGCAAACATGCGCTTCATGGGCTCCCCCTTCATTTCACGAGCGGCGCGATCGCGGCCGCGGGCACCTGCAGCTTCAGGCAGTTGTTCGCGTCCATCTGCGCGACCAGCATGCGGTTCTGCTCGGACAGCACCTCGAGCTTGCCCTGCAGCTCCTTCTTCTCGGTTTCCGAGGCCGAGGCGATCCTCGCCTCGAGCGAAGCGCGCTCGGCGTTGTTCGCGTTCACGCGCTTCTGCAGCTCGGCGTTGCGCGCGGTCGCGCCCGCGAGCGCGGCCTGCAGCTCCTTCGTGCGCCGCTCGGAGTCGGCCTTGAGCGCTGCCATGCGCCGCTCGTGCTCGCGCCCCTGCTCTTCGAGCGCCTTGTCGATCTGCGCCTGCGTGTCCCGGGTCTTCGCCTCGGCGGCCTTGCCGACCGCCTGGAGCTGGTCGATCTGCGCTTCCAGCCCGGCGACCTTGCGGGCGCCGACGGCGTAGCCGGCGACGAGCAGCAGGGCGGCCGCCGCGCCGCCCAAAATGAGCTTGAGATTGCCGAGCATTTTGCCCTCCCTCGCGTGATGCCGATGTCATGGTACCCGATTGTCGGGCGGCCCCATTTCCGGAGCTTCAGCATCGGGTACGCCCTGGATCCGTCGAGCGTCGCTGGGACGAGTCCGGCTAGAATCCGAGACCGGTCCGCGGCGGACCGAATCGAGAGAGGACGTGATGGCAAAGATGACCGGGGCCCAGTGCCTCGCCGAGATGCTCGCCGGCTACGGCGTGACCCACGTGTTCATGGTGCCCGCGGTGCTGCGACGGACCTTCGCGGAGATGGAGCGGCGCACGCAGATCGCGCGCATCCACACGCACGGGGAGAAGTCGGCCGCGTACATGGCCGACGGCTACGCGCGCGCTTCCGGCAGGCCCGGCATCTGCATGGCGCAGGTGATCGGCGCGCTCAACCTCGCGGCCGGGCTGCGCGACGCGTACCTCGCGCACTCGCCGGTGATCGCCTTCACCGGAGGGCGCGACCCGAAGACCAAGTTCCGCAAGGTCTACCAGGAGGTCGACGACGTGCCGGCCTTCGAGCCCGTTACCAAGCTGAACGCGACCGTGGACGACGTCTCGCGCTTCCCCGACATGGTGCGCCAGGCGTTCCGCGTGGCGGTCTCGGGCGCGCCGGGCCCCGTGCACCTGCAGTTCCGCGGCAACGAGGGCCAGATCGACGCCGAGGAGGCCGACATGGAGCCGCTGGTCGAGCCGCTCTTCTCCCGCGTGCCGCCGTTCCGGCCCGAGCCCGACCGCGCGCAGATGCGCGCGGCGCTCGAGCTGCTGCAGCAGGCCGAGCGCCCCGTGATCGTCGCGGGCGGCGGCGTGCGCGCGTCCGGGGGCGGGCGCGCGCTCACCGCGCTCGCCGAGCGGCTGCAGGTCCCGGTGGCGACTTCGCTCAACGGTAAGGACTCGATCCCGGGCACGCATCCGCTGTCGGTCGGCGTGGTCGGGACGTACTCGCGCGAGAGCGCGAACCGCGTGGTGGCGCAGGCCGACCTCGTGTGCTTCGTCGGCACGGAGGCGGGCGGCATGACCACGCATTTCTGGGCCGTGCCGAAGATCGGGGCGAAGGCGGTCCAGATCGACATCGAGCCCGAGGCGCTCGGGCGCAATTATCCGCTGCAGGCTGCGGTCCTCGGCGACGCGCGCACGACCCTCGAGCGCATGCTCGAGGCCGCGGACGCCGCGAGCGCCGCGAAGCGCAAGCCCTGGATCGCGACCGCGCGCGGCATCTGCGCCGAGTGGCGCGAGAAATACACCTCGCAGCTCGAGTCGAGCGCGGTGCCCATGCGGCCCGAGCGCCTCGTCGCCGAGCTCACGCAGCGCGCGCCCGACGACGCGCTCGTCGTCGTCGACACCGGGCACGCGGGCATGTGGATGGGCGGGATGTTCGACCTGCGCACGCCGAAGCAGAATTACATGCGGAGCGCCGGGCACCTGGGATGGGCGTTCCCCGCGGGCCTCGGCGCCAAGTGCGCTACGCCGGACCGTCCCGTGGTGGTCTTCACCGGCGACGCAGGCCTCTGGTACCACATCGGCGAGCTGGAGACGGCCGTGCGCTGGGGCATCAATACCGTCGTCGTCGTCAACAACAACGGCGGCGGCAACCAGTCGAAGCGCGGCTTCGACCGCGCCTACGGCGGCGAGCAGACGCAGAAGGCGCGCGAGCTCTGGACCTACAAGATGGTCAACTTCGCCAAGATCGCCGAGGACATCGGGGCTCTCGGGATCCGCGTCGAGAAGCCGAACGACATCGGGCCGGCGATCGAGCGTGCGGTGGCGGCGAACCGGCCGGCGGTCGTCGACGTGGTCACCGACATCGAGGCGCTCGCGCCGACGGCGGTGGGTTGAGGCGAAAAAAATGCCCGCGTCGCGCGGGCATTCGAGGGCCGTGCTGTCAGTTAGAACACGAACCTGGTCGTCGTCAGGCGCGTTGTCGTGGTGGTCGTGGTTAGCGTCGGCGATGACACCAGCGTAGCGGTCTGCACCGTGGTATTTACGAGCGGCGCAGTGGTCGTCGTGCCGCTGGTCGTGGTCGTAGGCGCTACGGTCGTCGATAAGAGGGTAGACCCTGATGTGAGTGTCGGGCTCACGACCTGTGTCGTTGTGATGCCGGTGGCAGCGGTCGTGCTACCGCTAGTCCCGATGATGGTCGTCGTTGTGTTGACAGTGTTAAACGTGTTGCTCAACGTCGTTGACTTCGCCGTGACGAGCGGCGACGTGGTGCTCGTCAGCGTAGACGTGCCGGTGGATGTAACCGGCGTCAACTGGGTCGTCGTCGGGGTCAGCACGGTCGTTGTGCAGGTCAAGCAGGCGCCCGTCGTAGTCGAGATCGTCTGGATGATCGGAACGGTCGTCAAAGTCGGCGCAACGGTCACCGTCACCGGCAGCGGCGTGCGTATTTCGGGGAGGCCGGCGACCGGCGCCGGACTGATCGTCAGCGTACTTCCGGGACCGATGGCAGGCCGGGTCCCCGCCGTCGGCGGCAAGGCGACCTCGTTGAGCGAGAAGGTGCGATCAGCGATGACTTTACCGGCCGTGATGCCCTGGACGGCGTCCTTCGACAGGGCCACCTGAATTCCCCCCTGCCGCAGGCTGGCGTCCCCGTTATTCACCTTGAGATAGGTCAGGTTCGACGCTGCCGCGCCGGACGCCAGCCTCTTGACTTCGACGTCGGCGCTCTTCAGCGCGAACGTCCCGTCCGGTGTGCGCAGCTCGAGCGCACGGCGCTCGATCTTGCCCATCGCCTCGCCGGCGATCATGCGGATCCGGCCTTGGTCGAGAATCACCAGGTCGCGGCCGCCGACGCTCTTCTGATCGAAGCTGACGCGCCCGCGCTCGCTCACCGCGAGCTCGGCGGCCTGCCCGACCTTGAGCTGCGCGTAGGCGCCGGGCCCGGTCTCGAGCCGCACACCCTCGCGCAGGATCGCGCCCTTGGTCACCGGGGTGCGGACGCCTTTCTCGTCGATGGCGAAGCACTGCCCGGAGCAGAAGATCAGCTTGGGAAGATCGACCGGGGCGACCGTCACCTGCTGCGCAAACGCGGCAGATAGCGGCGCAAGTGCTGCAAGGGCAATGCCTAGCCGGAGTTCAAGGGTGCGCATGGGCTCTCCTCGTTTCAGGGCTTTCTCACTTGATCAAAGTCGTCGTCGGCGCGAGCTTGATCGTCGTCGTCGTGGGCGACAGGGTGGTTGTACTCGGCGAAATCGTGGTGGTGGTCGTGGTCGGCGCCGTGGTCGTAGTGCTGATCGGCGTCGTCGAAATCGTGGTCGTGATCGGCGATATCGTGGTCGACAAGGTGGAAGTGGTCGGCGAAAGCGTCGTCGTGGGCGAAAGCGTCGTCGTCGACAGCGTACTCGTGGTCGGCGATAGCGTCGTTGTCGGAGACAGCGTGGTCGTCGTTGACAGCGTGCTCGTCGTCGGAGAGAGCGTCGTCGTCGTCGACAGCGTGCTGGTCGTGGGCGAGATCGTCGTGGTGATGGGTGAGATCAGTGTCGACGTGGTCCCCGACTTGATCGTCGTCGTGGATTCGATCGGCGATATCGTCGTCGTGATCGGCGTGATGGTCGCGGTCGGCCGCGTCAGGGTCGCGGGCTGGCTCGCGGTCGCCCCTGTCGCGGGTGCGCCGCTCGCGTTCGCCCCCGTCGCGGGTGCGCTGCTGGAACCGCCCGTTGCCGTCTGACCCTTGTCGCCGCCGCTCGAGCCTTGCGGAACGAGCCGCGGGACCGGCGTCGGCTTGCCGAAAATCTGCACCGGCGGCGCGACCAGCACGGGAGCGACATTGCCCGGAAGCGATACGAATCCGGTCTGTTCGCGATTCACCAGCAGCAAAATCCCCGCCTTGTTCTGGATCGTCGTAATGCCGTCGAAGACGCGGTTGTAGGTCCCGGCCGGCGCCTGCTGCGACGCTGCCTGCGGCAGCACGTGCACCAGCTCGTAATGGGTACCGCGGATGCCGATCGTCGCCGACGGCGTGGTGACCCTGTAGCCGTCCCGATTCGCGCGGCTGATCAGACCGGTGATGGTGCGGAAGCCGCCCTTGACCAGAGAGACGAGGAAGCTCGCGTTGCTGTCGTTCTCGCCCGCGTACGCGAACTTGTCGAGCTTCATCTCGGTGTCGGCGCGCACCGACAGCAGCCCGCCGTCGCTGGTGCGGAGTTGAGCCAGGGCATTCGGCCCGGTGACGATGGTCTCGCCCTGGCGGAAGTCGCCGCCCCGCTGCGCCGCGCGCGGCTTGCCTCCCGCATCGACGATCTTGACTTCGCCCGTGACGCTCAGAAAACGCCCGGCGGCCGCGCCTTGCGCGAATGCAGAACCGCCGATAGCGACGAGCCAGGCTCCTGCCAGAACCAGCAGGTAGCTGTGAAAAGAGCCCTTCATATTCCCTCCCGTGCCCTAGAAGTCCAGGCGCACATTGAGCGAGGCGTCGGTCCGGTCGAACTCGAAGAGCGGGATGTTGCTTTTGTTCCTCAGGCGCACGACCTGAGGCCGCAACGACCAGCCCTTCGTAAAGGACCAAGTCAGGCCGAGCGTAGCGTCGTACAGGGTGTCCACCCGCGTCAAGTTGAAAGCCGCATTCAGCTGGGAATATTTCCCCCGCTGGACGCCGCCGACGAGGAACACGCCCACCGTGTCGGTCAGTGCGCCCTGGTAGACGAGCCGTCCACCCAGAAAATGCTTGTCCCCGTCGGCCCGGCCCCCTGTCGCAGTTTCGACGCCGCCCAGCGCGGTTATCCCGTAGACGCTGCGCCCGTCGTTGCTTCCGTGCAACCAGCCGAGGCTCGCCTGGTCCAGCCGGAAGTTGTTCGACTTCAGTTCCTCCGGCGTAAACGCGAATTTCGTGCCCGAGATACCGAGGGTGACTTGGTCCGTCTTGGATGCGAGGTAGCGGTAATCGAGGCTCTCGCCGGTAGAATCGCGGGTACGAATGTCGTTGAGCCAGTAGGTCCCCCCACTCACCGAAAGGCGCAGGTTATGCGCCCCCTGGGCGTAGCCGATGCCGGTACGACCATCGGCGCTGTAGAAGTCAGCCGCGTCGACGTTGTTGTAGACGCGGCCGCGAGTATCGAGGCCGAGGAAGGTCGTCCATCCCTCGGTCAGGGTATGGACCGCCTCGCCGCCCAGTACGAGCGCGTTGTAGTGATCGCTGCGCTTGCGCGACGCGGGAGGCAGGTCGATGAAGTTGTCCTCGCCGGTCAGGGTGATCGGATTGAACTTCGTCAGCGACGACGGATTCGAGTCGTACCCGAACCCGTACTCGGCGTACCCGTTGAAAACGGTCTTCTTGCCCGACAGGAACTCGTTCGCCGCCTTGTCGTAGACCTGCGCCTGCTCGCGCAGCCCCGGCGGCAGGTTCTCGAATCGCAGCACCGCCTCGAACTCGAGCTTGGCGCGCGCGTAGTCGCCG
>DASRFB010000067.1:0-51915 GCA_035651815.1 Burkholderiales bacterium
ACGCCCGCGACCTACGTCAAGCAGCCGCTGCGGGTGTTCGAGCTCGACTTCGAGGCGAACCTGCCGATCGTGCGCTCGTGCGTGAAGCACGGCAAGCGCCTCGTGTTCCCGTCGACCTCGGAGGTCTACGGCATGTGCCGCGACGGCCAGTTCGACCCCGAGGCCTCGGAGCTCGTGCTCGGGCCGATCAACAAGCCGCGCTGGATCTACTCGTGCGCGAAGCAGCTGATGGACCGCGTGATCCACGCCTACGGCATGGAGCAGGGCCTCGACTACACGCTGTTCCGCCCGTTCAACTGGATCGGGGCGGGCCTCGACAACCTGAACGCGCCGAAGGAAGGCTCATCGCGCGTCATCACGCAGTTCCTCGGCCACATCGTGCGCGGCGAGCCGATCAAGCTCGTCGACGGCGGCCGGCAGAAGCGCGCCTTCACCTACGTCGACGACGGCATCGACGCGCTGATGACGATCATCGAGAACCCGAGGCGCGTCGCGAGCGGCAAGATCTACAACGTCGGCAATCCCCGCAACAACTACTCGGTGCGCGAGCTCGCGCAGATGATGCTGAAGCTCGCGCTCCAGTACGACGAGTACCGCCCGAACGCGAAGAAGGTGAAGCTGGTGAAGACCACGGCCGCGCAGTACTACGGCCGCGGCTACCAGGACGTGCAGAACCGCGTGCCGAAGATCGCGAACACCATGAAGGAGCTCGGGTGGAAGCCCCGGACGAACATGCAGCAGGCGCTGAAGAACATCTTCGACGCCTATCGCGAACGCGTGGCCGAGGCCCGGGGCCTGGTCGAGTAGACGCGCCGCATGAAGCTCGCGCTCAAGGTCGACGTCGACACCTTCCGCGGCACGCGCGAGGGCGTCCCCCGCCTCCTCGACATCCTCAAGCGCCACGGCGCGCGCGCCACGTTTCTCTTCTCGCTCGGCCCCGACCACACCGGCCGCGCGGCGAAGCGCGTCTTCCGCAAAGGCTTCATGCACAAGGTGTCGCGCACGTCGGTGCGCGAGCACTACGGCACCCGGACCCTGCTCTACGGCACGCTGCTCCCCGGCCCGGACATCGGCAAGCGCGCCGCGCCCGCGATGCACCAGGCGCGCGACGCCGGGTTCGAGGTCGGCATCCACTGCTGGGACCACGTGCGCTGGCAGGACCACGTGGTGGGCGCCGACGGCGACTGGACCGAGCGCGAGATGCGCCGCTCCGTCGAGCGCTTCCGGCAGGTGTTCGGCACCGCGCCGACCGCGCACGGCGCGGCCGGCTGGCAGATGAACGTGCACGCGCTGCGCCTCACGCAGCGCCTGGGCTTCGCCTATTCCTCGGACACGCGGGGAACGGCGCCCTTCATCCCCGTGTGCCGCGCCGAGGTCGTCCTGTGCCCGCAGATCCCGACGACGCTGCCGACGCTCGACGAGATGATCGGCCTCGACGGCGCGACCGCCGAGAACGTGCACGAGAAGCTGCTCGAGCGGACCGCGACGCGCGCGCAGCACGTGTACACGCTCCACGCCGAGCTCGAAGGCGGCAAGCTCGCGCCGGCCTTCGAGCGCCTGCTCGAAGGCTGGAAGGCGCAGGGCTACGAGCGGGTCGCGCTGCGCGAGATCGCCGACGGCCTCGACCTGAAGAAGCTGCCGCGCCACGAGATGGTGATGGACGAGATCCCCGGGCGCTCGGGCGAGGTCGCGGTGCAGGGACCCGAGTTCCTGGCGTAAGGCTCGAAAGCTTGCGGATTCCTTGCACGCGGGGCCGCTTAAGTCTGCCTTAAGCATGATCCGGCCAACCTATCGCGTCGTCACGAATTTGACCCTAACCCTGCTCCATCCTATTCATACGCGGGAGAACACCATGCGAAACGTATTCTTCTTCGGCCGTCCCCTGCTCTTCTCCATGTTCATCGCCCTCGCCGTCTCGGGCTGCGCGAGCAAAGCCACGCGCGACGAGGCCGGCGCGGCGCCGACCTCGGGCGCGGGCAGCGCGTCCGCGCAGCCGTCGGCGGGCGCGGCCGGGTCCTCGAGCGTCTCCGGATCCGCGGACACCGCGGCGAGCGAGCGCGCCGCCGCCGAGCGCAGCGTCTACTACGCTTTCGACCAGTACGAGATCGGCGCCGGGGACCGCAGCGTCATCGAGGCGAACGCGCGCTACCTGCGCGCCCACCCGCAGACCAAGGTCCGGATCGAGGGCAACGCCGACGAGCGCGGCAGCCGCGAGTACAACCTCGCCCTCGGCCAGCGCCGCGCCGACGCCGTGATGAAGATGATGAACGTCCTCGGCGTGCGCCAGTCGCAGATGGACACCGTGAGCTACGGCAAGGAGAAGCCGCGCGCTACCGGCCACGACGAGGACGCCTGGAAGCAGAACCGCCGCAGCGACATCGTCTATCGCTAGAGCCGGAGACGCAGTCATGGATCACTGGTCGGCCGCGGAAGATCGCCCCACCTATATCGCCGCGGCGCCCAGGCACCGCAACCGCGCGCTGGCGGCGGTCGTCGTCGCGCTGGTGGTGGCCGCGACCGTCTGGGCGCTCTATGTCCGCGAGCGCGGCAACGCGCCCGAGGCGCCCGCGGCGGCGCCGGCGCCGGCGGAGAAGCCCGCGGACGCCGCGCCGCCCGCCGACGCCGCGCCTCGCTACGAGATGCAGCCGCGCGCGACCGAGGAGCCGCTGCCCGCGCTCGAGAACAGCGACGCGATGATCGGCAAATCGATCAGCGGCCTGGTCGGGAAGAAGGCCTTCGAGCGCTTCGTCATCCCCGACATGCTGGTGCGCCACATCGTCGCGACGGTGGACAACCTGCCGCGCCCGACCGGCTCGACGCGCACCGTCCCGCTGCACAAGGCGCCGGGCGCGCTCGCCGTCACCGGCTCCGGCGACGAGCTGCGCAT
Organism: Burkholderiales bacterium; assembly: GCA_035651815.1. Classification (GTDB taxonomy): domain Bacteria; phylum Pseudomonadota; class Gammaproteobacteria; order Burkholderiales; family SG8-39; genus VBDM01. The sequence goes on from DASRFB010000067.1 coordinate 2,888, forward strand.
GGACGCGTCGAACTCGCGCCGCTACGAGCCCTACGTGCGCGTCTTCGCGTCGATCGACGCGCACGCGCTCGCCGAGCGCTACGCGGCGGCCTATCCCCTGTTCCAGCGCGCCTACGAGGAGCTCGGCTATCCCGGCCGGCACTTCAACGACCGCCTGATCGCGGCCATCGACGACCTGCTCGCGGCGCCGGAGCTCGACGCGCCGGCGAGGATCGTGCAGTCGCCCGTGGTCTACAAGTTCTCCGACCCCGATCTCGAGGCCCGCTCCGCCGGGCAGAAGATCATGATGCGCATCGGCAAGGAGAACGACGTCAAGGTCAAGGCGAAGCTGCGCGAGATCCGGCGCGAGATCGTCGCCCTCACGCGTCACTAGCCCGCCCTTGGCGTATTCTTAGGGCGACGCGATCCCGCGTCGGCGACCCGCATGCGCGTGCTCCTCGTCGAAGACGACCCCATGATCGGCCGGGCCGTGGAGGCCGGGCTGCGCGACAACGGCCACGCGGTCGACTGGGCCCGCGACGGCGTCGAGGCCGAGCTCGCGCTCTCGAGCGGCGTCTACGACTTCGCGCTGCTCGACCTCGGCCTGCCGCGCAAGCACGGCTTCGACATCCTGCGCGCCGTCCGCGACGCGGGAACGGACCTCCCGATCGTGATCGTCACGGCGCGCGACGCCGTCGCCGACCGCGTCGTCGGCCTGGACAACGGCGCCGACGACTATCTCGTGAAACCCTTCAACATGGACGAGCTGCTCGCGCGCATGCGCGCCGTCATCCGGCGCCGGCACGGCCGGCCGTCGCGCGAGGTCTGCTACGGCGCGCTGACGATCGACCCGGCGAAGCGCAGCGTCTCCTTCCGCGGCGCGCCGGTCGAGCTCTCGGCGCGCGAGTTCGCCGTGCTCGACGCGCTGATGGGCGATCCGGGCGCCGTGGTCTCGCGCGACAAGCTCGAGGACGCGGTGTACGGCTGGGGCGAGGAGATCGGCAGCAACACCATCGAGGTGTACCTCCACAACCTGCGCCGCAAGCTCGCTCCCGAGCTGATCCGCAACGTGCGCGGCGTCGGCTACCGCGTCGCGCTCGTCACGTGAGGTCGATCCGCACCAACCTGGTGCTCTGGCTCGTCACCTCGCTCGCCGTGGGCAGCATCGCGGTGCTCGCGGGCACCTACGTCCTCACCCGCATGCAGATCGGCACGGTGTTCGACGACGAGCTGAAGCAGGTCGCGCTCGCGGTGCACCTGCGCGAGGACTGGATCGGCGCCGGACGCGTGCGCATCGCGCGCCCGGGATTCGCGCTGTCCTTGCGCGCCTACGACGCGTCCGGCCACGTGTACTTCAATACCGCGCTGCCCTCGCTGCCGCCAGACCTGCCGCAGCTGTTCGGCGAGGGCTTCACGCGCATCGACACGTCGGAAGGACCCTGGCGCGTCTACACGCACGTCACGCCCGAAGGCATCGTCCAGGTCGGGCAGGCGGTCGATACGCGCGAGGCGCTCGCGCGCGCCCTGTCGCTGCGCGTGCTCACGCCGATGCTGCTGCTGATCCCCGTGCTCGCCGCGGTCATCGGCTGGGCGCTGAAGCGCGCGCTCGCGCCGCTCGACGAGACCTCGCGCCGCGTGAGCGACCGCGACGCCGCGCGGCTCGACCCGCTGCCGACCGACAACGTCTCGGCCGAGCTGCTGCCGCTGGTCGCGCAGATCAACGCGCTGCTCGGGCGGCTCTCCGACTCGCTCGACGGCCAGCGCCGCTTTCTCGCCGACGCCGCGCACGAGCTGCGCTCGCCGGTCGCGGCGCTCGCGCTGCAGGTGCAGATCGCCGAGCGCGCGAGGACGCCCGAGGCGCGCGCGGCCGCGATGGGCGAGCTCGCGAGCGGCATCGAGCGCGCGCGGCGCCTGGTGCAGCAGCTGCTCGATTACGCGCGCCTCGAGCCGGGCGTGCGCACCGAGGCGCCCTCGGACGTCGACGTCGCGGGCCTCGCGCGCGACGTCGTGGGCGGCTTCGCCGCGCGCGCCGAGGAGCGCGCGGTCGACCTCGGCGCCGAAGCCGACGCGCCCGCGCGCATCTCGGCGAGCGAATGGGAGATCCGCTCGCTGATCGAGAACCTCGTCGACAACGCGCTGCGCTACGCGCCGCCCGGCACGCCGGTGACGGTCGCCGTGCGCGGCGCGGGCGGCGGCGTCGACATCGCCGTGACCGACCGCGGTCCGGGGATCCCGGCCGCGGAGCGCGAGCGCGTGTTCGAGCGCTTTCACCGCGTCGCCGGCGACGCGACGCCGGGCACGGGCCTGGGCCTCGCGATCGTGAAAGCGATCGTCGACCGCCATCGCGGCTCGATCGTGCTCGGCGAGACGCAGCCCGGCGCGCCCGCGCCGGGGCTCGCGGTGCACATCGCGCTCCCGGCCGGGGAGCCGCGCGACGCCCGCGCGGGGCTTAAGGCTGCCTTAAGTCCGGGGCCCGCATGATGGGCCGGCAATCGCGGAGGAACAGGGATGGAGCCAGCCAGAACAATTCACAACGGGCACCCGGCATCGGACATCGCCGGCATCGAGACACCGTGCGCGATCGGCGGGCACGCCGCCGCGCTCATGCTCTACGCCAGGGTCGCCGGCCTGCCGTCGGACTACGTCGAGCTCTACCTGAGCGACTTCGTCGAGCTGTACGCGGCGGAGATGGACCGTATCCCCCAGGCGTCGCGCCGCACGCCCGACTTCCGCACCGGGTGCGAAGTCATGCGCCACGCGGTGTTCGCGGTCGAGGAGCCGCGGCTGCAGGGACACTTCGCGTGCCTGCTCGCGGCGGCGAGCGACGCGCGCCGGGGCGCGGACGTGCATCCCGCTTTCGCCTCCATCCTGAGCGGGCTCGCGTCCGGGGAGGCCGACGTCCTGCTCGCGATGAGCGCGGCGTCGGCGCGCGCGTCCTCGAGCCAATCCGATTCGCTCGCCTCGGCGTTGTGCAACCTGCGCCGCCTGGGGCTGGTCGAGCCGGCGTCCTCCGGGGCCGAAGGCGCGCCCGCGCTGTCGGCGCTCGGCAGGAGGTTCGTGGCGGCGTGCCTCGAGCCCGCGATTTCGCAGGCATAGACCGACAGGATCACCCGAGACGCGCGACCGCGCCGCGCAGCACCTCGGCGCTGCGCTCGAGGGCCGCGCGCTCCTCCGGCGTCATCTCGGGGCACAGCACGCGCACGACGCCGTTCCGGCCGAGCACGCTCGGCAGCGACAGGGTCGTGCCGAACTGGGCGTTCCGGCTCGCGACCGGCATGACCGAGCGCTCGTCGCGCAGGATCGCCTCGGCGAGGCGCGCGCACACCATGCCGATCCCGTACTGGCTCGCGCCGGTGCCCTCGATGATGGTGATGTTGGCATAGCGCACGTCGTTCTCGACCGCCTCCCGGAGCTTCTCGAACGGCTCGCCCTTGTCCTCCACCGCGTCCGCGACCGACATTCCCGAGATCCTCGCCGAGGACCACAGGAACACCTGCGAGGTGCCGTGCTCGCCGATCACCTGCGCGGCGACCGAGGCCGCGCTGATGCCGAGCCGGCGCGCGAGGTGGAAGCGGAAGCGCAGGCTGTCGAGGAAGGTCCCGGTGCTCAGCACGCGCTCGTGCCCCGCGAGCGTGCGCGCGAGATCGGCGAGCGGGTCGGGCGGATCGGTGACCACGAGGATCACCGCGTCGGGCGCCGCCGCGACGACGCGCGGAACGACGTCCCGGTAGATGCCGGCGTTGGTGTCGAGCAGCCGCAGCCGCCCCGCGGCGTCCTTGCGGTCGGTCGCGCCGCCCGTCTTCTCGTTGACGCCGACCGTGATCATGACGAGCGCGGCGCCGCGCAGATCGCCGTAGTCGCCCGCGGCGAGCGTCACGGCGGGCGACAGCACGGCGCCGTACTGCAGGTCGGCGATCACGCCGTCGGCGCGCTTGCGCGTTCGGTCGACCAGCACGATCTCGCGCGCGGGCCCGCGCATGACGAGCGACAGCAGGCACGCCGTGCCGACCGCGCCCGCGCCGAGGATCCCGACCTTCATCGCGCGCCCTCCGAGGCGCCGATCAGCGCGAGGTTCCCGGTGACGTGAGCGGTGAACAGCCCGAAGAGACCCACGAACACGCAGGTGTCGACGAAGCCGGCGACGAAGCTGAGCGCGCAGGAATCGATGCGCTCGCCCCGGTGCGAGGCTTCGGCGGGCACCGCATCGATGGGGAGCGTCGCCACGGGCTCCACGATAGGCCGATCGCGAGGGCCGATCAAGGCCCGGGCCGGCCGAGGTTCACGCGCGGGCGAGGACGAGCAGCGTGATCTCGGGGCTCGTGCCGAAGCGCACCGGCGGTCCCCACGATCCCGTGCCGGCGCTGACGTAGACCTGCATCGCGCCCTCGCGCGAGAGCCCGGCGACGTGCGGGGCGTGGACGAGCCGCACCGCGAGCGTCCACGGGAAGAACTGCCCCGCGTGCGTGTGGCCGGAGAGCTGCAGGTCGAAGCCCGCGCGCGCGCCGAGCGGGGCGAGCCTGGGATTGTGCGCGAGCAGCAGGCGGAAATCGGCGCGCGGCGCACCCTCGAGCGAGATCGCCGGCCGGGCGGCGCGATACGCCGGATCGACGACGCCGCCGACGAGCAGCGTCGCCGCGCCCTTGCGCAGCACCGCGTGCTCGTTCATCAGCACGCGCACGCCCATGGCGCGAAAGTGCGCGATCCACGCGGGCGCCCCGGAATAGCAGTCGTGATTTCCGAGCACGAACCAGGCGCGCCCGTCGCGAGCGAGCTCGGCGAGCGGCGCGACGTGCGGCGCGAGGCGGTCAACCGGCCCGTCGACCATGTCGCCGGTGAGCGCGACGAGGTCGGGGGCGAGCGAGCGCGCGCGCTCGACCGTGCGCTCGACGTAGCCGCGGCGGATGGTGCGGCCGACGTGCAGGTCGGAGATCTGCACGATGCGGAAGCCGTCGAGGTCGGGATGCAGTCCCGGCACCGTCACCGCGACCTCCTCGACGCCCGGACCGCGCAGCGCGACGACCGCGCCGATCGCAACGGCGAGCACCGACGCCACGAGCACCGCCGGCACTCCGCCTTGCACCACCAACGCGTACACCCGTTCGAACGGCAGCTGCGAGGTCGCGACGAGCGCGATGTCGCGCAGGAACGTGAAGACCAGTAGGAAGCTCACGAGAGCCATCGAAAGATAGCTCGCCTGGTGCGCGGCCTGGTCGAGCCACGACTCCTCGCCGTCGCGGTCTCGGCTCCAGTAGAGCACCGGCACGATCCAGACCAGGACGAACGGCACCGCGAGCGCGACGCGCTCCCATGTCGCCGAGGCGAGGCGCGCGGCGAGATAGGCGTAGCCGGCCGCGAGCAGCACGGTCACCACGACGACGAACGGCTGCAGCAGGCGCCCCATCGGGGCATGCTAGCGCAAAGGCCGTATCATCCGTCCGGATGACCGAGCTGCTCGAGACCTACGGCCTCGCCCTGGTGTTCGCGAACGTGCTCGCCGAGCAGATCGGGCTGCCGGTGCCGGCGATGCCGACGATGATGATCGCGGCGGCGCTCGCCGCCGGGGAGCACGGCTCGCTCGCCGGCCTCGCGGCGGCGTCGCTCTGCGCCGGGGTGCTCGGCAACGCGATCCTGTACGCGGTCGGCGAGCGCTACGGCAATCGCGTGATGAAGCTCCTGTGCGGGATCTCGCTCTCGCCCGACTCCTGCGTGCGCCAGGCGTCGCTGCGCTTCGAGCGCTGGGGCGGCTGGACCCTGGTGTTCGCCAAGTTCCTGCCCGGGATCGGCACGATCGCCCCGCCGCTCGCGGGCGTGATGCGATTCGGCCGAGGCCGCTTCCTCGCCCTCAGCACGCTCGGCTCGGCGCTGTGGATCGCGGCCGCGCTCGCGCTCGGCGCGCTGTTTCACGAGCAGATCGACGACGTCCTCGCGGCGCTCGAGCGCTACGGCGCGCGCGCGGCCGCGGCGGTGATCGCGCTCGTCGCCGCCTACATCGCGTTCAAGTGGTGGGAGCGGCGGCGCTTCTACCGGACGCTGCGCATGGCGCGCATCACCGTCGACGAGCTGCACTCGCGGTTCGGGCGCAAGGACGAGCCCCTCGTCGTCGACCTGCGCGGCGCGGCCGAGCGCCGGCGCGAAGGCTCGATCCCGGGCGCCCGGGTGATGAGCTTCGCCGACGTGGAGCGCCGCCCCGCCGACCTGCCGAGGGACCGCGACATCGTCTTCTTCTGCAATTGTCCGAACGAGGCATCGGCCGCCTCGGCGGCGAAGCTCCTCGCCGACCTCGGCTACGCGCGCGTGCGGCCGCTCGCGGGCGGGTTCGACGCCTGGGTCGCCGCGGGCTACGGCGTCGAGCGCTAGCGCCCGCCCCGCTTATTCCCGCGTTCCCTTGCCGCCGCCCGCGGCCTCGAGCAGCCACGCGGGCAGCTTGCGGCCGCCGGCGTGCTGGATGATGTACTCGCGCATCAGCTGGCGCACGACCTGCGACGGCGTCAAGTCCTGCGCCGCGCAGATTTCCTCGAACAGCTGCTTCTTGCGCGGGTCGATCAGCACCGTGAAGCGGGCGATTTTGTTTTCCATCGGATAGGGGCGGGAAACGATATGGAACTGATATGATAATTACAGAATAATGCAATATGTATATAATCTTTGCACGCCGCTGACATGAGCCTGAGCTCCGCCCACGCACTCAACGCCGCCTGGGCGATCGTCACGGCGTGGACGGTCATCGGCCTGGTCGGCCTCGCCGAGACCCGGCGCGTCCGGCTGGTCGTCCGCGCGCTGTTTCCAGCGAGCGCCGCGCTCGGTCTCGCGCTCGCCGCGATCGGCGCCCTCGCGATCGACGGCGACGCGGCGACCGCGGTCTTGCCGATCGGGCTCCCGGACCTGCCGTTCCACCTGCGCCTCGACCCGCTGTCGTCCTTCTTCCTGCTGCTGCTCGGCGCGGTGGCGTTCGCGATATCGATCTACTCGTGCGGGTACTTCCGCGAGGAGACCGCGCCGCGGCTGCGCCTGCTGTGCCTGCAGTATCACGTGTTCCTCGCCAGCATGGCGGCCGTGATCCTCGCCGACGACGCCTACTTCTTCATGGTTTCCTGGGAGACGATGGCGCTGTCGTCGTATTTCCTGGTGACGACGGACCACAAGGTGCCCGCGATCCGCGGCGCGGGCTACCTTTACCTGCTGATCGCGCACATCGGCGCGATCGCGATATTGCTGTGCTTCGGGGTCCTGCAGGGAGGCCGGGGCGACTACAGCTTCGATGCGCTGCGCGCGGCGCACCTCGAGCCGCTCTGGGCGAGCGTGGCGTTCGCGCTCGCCTTCCTCGGCTTCGGCGCCAAGGCCGGGATGATCCCGCTCCACGCCTGGCTTCCGGAGGCGCATCCGGCCGCGCCGTCTCCGGTCTCGGCGCTGATGTCCGGCGTCATGATCAAGACGGCCGTCTACGGCATGGTGCGCGTTTCGTTCGATCTGATCGGAAGCGTGCGCTGGGAGTGGGGCATGCTGATGCTCGTCGTCGGCGCCGCGACCGCGCTCTTCGGCATCCTGTACGCGCTGATGCAGAACGACCTGAAGCGGTTGCTCGCGTATTCCTCGGTGGAGAACATCGGCATCATCCTCATGGGGCTCGGCCTCTCGATGGTGTTCTTCGGCTCGGGCCACCCGGCGGCCGGAGCGCTCGGCCTGATCGCGGCGCTGTACCACGCCCTCAACCACGCCGTGTTCAAAGGGCTCCTGTTCCTCGGCGCGGGCTCGGTGCTGCACTCGACCGGCCTGCGAAACCTGAACCACATGGGCGGGCTGGCCGTGACGATGCCCAAGACGGCCCTGTACGTGCTCGTGGGCTCGCTCGCCATTTCGGCGTTGCCGCCGCTCAACGGGTTCGTCTCGGAATGGCTCATCTTCCAGACCGCGCTCCAGGCGCCCCTTCTGCAGAACGGCGTGGTGCGCAGCCTGCTGCCGCTGTTCGCGGCGACGCTCGCGCTCACCGGGGCGCTGACGGCCATGTGCTTCGTCAAGGTATACGGCATCGCGTTCCTCGGCCGCAGCCGCGGCGACCCGGGCGCCCCGCCCGATGCCGCGACGGCGCGGCACGATGCCGGCGCGATGGAGCGCCTCGCGATGGCCTCGCTCGCGATCCTTTGCGTCGTGCTCGGGCTGTTCCCGCCGTTCTTCCTCGCCATGCTGAACCGCGTCAGCGTCGCGCTGACGCGGCACGGGCTGCCGGAAAAGTCGCTCGCGTCGGGCTGGCTCTGGCTGGTGCCGACGGCGCCGGAGCGGGCGAGCTACTCGCCGGTCGTTTTCCTCGTGGTGATCGCCGCGGCGACGGTGCTCGCGTTCGTGCTGGTGCGGCGGTTCTATCACGGGCGGGTCCGCTTTTCCGATCCCTGGGACTGCGGCTTTCCCGGGCAGGATGCGCGCATGCAGGATTCGGCGGACGCCTTCGGGCAGCCGATACGCCACGTGTTCGGGCCGTTGTACCGGATGGACCGCCGGCTGCCCGAGGCGGACGATCCGGCGCCGCGCTTCACGCTGAAGATCGAGGACCGGCATTGGTACGCGCTCTACCTGCCGGTCGCGCGGCTCGTGGAGACGCTGTCCGCGCTGGTCGGCCGGCTGCAGCAGGGACGGATCAGCGCGTATCTGCTCTACAGCTTCGTGACCCTGGTCTTCCTGCTCGTGTTCGTACGCTAGGCGCATGTCGAACCTTCCCGGAATCGCCTTCCAGCTCCTGCAGTCGGTCTTCGTCGTGCTGGCCGCCCCGCTGCTCATGGGGTGGGTGAACCAGTGTCGGGCGTGGCTGCAGAACCGCTCGGCGCCCAGCATCTGGCTTCCCTACTACACGCTCGCCAAGCTGTTCCACAAGGACGCGGTGATCGCCCGCAACGCATCGCCGGTCTTCCGCTTCGCGCCCTACCTCGTGTTCGGGTGCATGTGGCTGGCGGCGGGCATCGTTCCCGTGCTCGCCACCGACCTGCCTTTCGCGCCGGCCGCGGACATCATCGCGCTGGTGGGCGTGTTCGCCCTCGCGCGCGTGTTCACCGCGCTCGCCGCGATGGACGTCGGAACGCCGTTCGGCGGCCTGGGGGCGCGGCGCGAGATGCTGATCGGGTTCCTGGCCGAGCCGGCGATGCTGATGACGCTCTTCACCGCCGCGTTCATCTCCGAGTCCACGCAGCTCAACACGATCGTCGAGACGCTGGCCTATCGGCAGTTCGCGATCTACCCGAGCCTCGCGTTCGCGGCAGTCGCGTTCGCCTTCGTGCTGCTCGCGGAGAACGCGCGCATCCCGATCGACAACCCGGCCACGCACCTGGAGCTCACGATGGTGCACGAGGCGACCATCCTCGAGTATTCCGCGCGCCATCTGGCGCTCATCGAGTGGGCCGTGTCGATCAAGCTGTTCGCGTACATGACGATCGGCATCGCGCTGTTCCTGCCCTGGGGGATCGCCGGCGCCGGCAACTGGGGCGCGCTGCCCCTCGCCGTCGCGGCGGTGACGCTGAAGCTCGCGCTCGGCGGCGCGTGCCTCGCGCTGCTCGAGAGCGTGCTCGCCAAGCTGCGGCTGTTCCTCGCGCCGGAGTTCCTGTCCACCGCGTTCCTGCTCGCCGTCCTCGGCATGCTCACTCACTTCCTCGTGCGGGCCTAGCCGTGGCCGGGTCGCTGCTCAGCCAGCTGGTGAATCTCCTCGCGGCGGTCCTGCTCCTGATCGCGTTCGCGATGCTGTCGCAGCGGCGCATCCTGACGCTGATCAAGCTGCTCGCCTGGCAGGGGGCCGCGCTCGCCGCCTCGACGCTCATCGTCGGGCTCGAGACGGGCCAGGGGCACCTGTACTACTCGGCGATCCTGACGATCGTGCTGAAAGTCGTGCTGATCCCCTGGGTGCTGCACCGGCTCATCGACCGCCTCAACGTCCGCTGGGACATCGAGACCATGTTCAACATCCCGACCACGATGCTGATCGGGATCGGGCTCGCCATCTTCGCCTTCGCGCTCGCGACGCCGATCTCCCAGATGGCGAGCACGATCACGCGCTCCACCCTCGGCATCGCGCTCGCGAGCGTGCTGCTGTCGTTCCTCATGATGATCGTGCGGCGCAAGGCCGTGCCGCAGGTGGTCGGGTTCCTGTCGATGGAGAACGGCCTGTTCCTCGCCGCGACGAGCGCCACCTACGGCATGCCGCTCGTCGTCGAGCTCGGCGTCGCGCTCGACGTGCTGGTCGGCACGTTCATCTTCGGCATCTTCTTCTTCCATATCCGCGAGCAGTTCGACAGCCTCGACATCCGGCATATGGAAAAGCTGAAGGAGGACTGATGGGAGCGGGCGCATGGAGATAGCCGCGGTCCTCGGTGTCCCCCTCTTCGGCGGCCTGCTGCTCGCGCTCGCCGGCCACAAGCGCTGGGCGCCGGAGCTGAACGCCGCGATGAGCCTCGCGACCTTCGCCGCCGCCGCCGTGCTGACCGCCAAGGTGATCGCGGACGGCCCGATGCTCGCGCTCGACGAGCAGTTCTTCGTCGACCCGTTCAACGTGTTCCTGGTCGCGCTCACGGCCTTCGTCGCGTTCACCACGACGCTGTTCTCGCGCCCCTACATGCGCATCGAGGCGCACCACGGCAAGGTCAACGCGTCGAGGCTGCGCCTCTACCACGCCATGTACCAGGTGTTCACGTTCACCATGCTGCTGTGCCTGCTCTCGAACAACGTCGGCATCATGTGGGTCGCCATGGAGGGCGCGACGCTCTCGACCGTGCTGCTCGTCAGCCTCTACCGCACGCCGGCGAGCCTGGAGGCGGCGTGGAAGTACTTCATCCTGTGCTCGGTCGGGATCGCGCAGGCGCTGTTCGGGACGATCCTGCTCTACTTCGCCGCGGAGAAGGTGCTCGGCCCGGGCGGCGCGTCGCTGCTCTGGACGCACCTGTACCAGGTGCGCGACAACCTCGAACCCACGGTGCTCTCGCTCGCCTTCGTGTTCCTGATGGTCGGCTACGGCACCAAGGTCGGCCTGGTCCCGCTGCACAACTGGCTGCCCGACGCGCACGCCGAGGGCCCGACGCCGATCTCGGCGGTGCTCTCCGGGCTGCTCCTCAACGTCGCGCTCTACGCCGTGGTGCGCAGCAAGGTGCTGGTCGACGGCGCGCTCGGGCGCGGCTTCTCGGGCGGCCTGTTGATGGGCTTCGGGCTGCTCTCGGTGGTGGTCGCCGCGTTCTTCCTCTCGCGCCAGCGCGACATCAAGCGCATGTTCGCGTACTCCTCGATCGAGCACATGGGCATCGTCACCTTCGCCTTCGGCATGGGCGGCCCGGTCGCGGCGTTCGCGGGCCTGCTGCACATGACGGTGCACTCGCTCACCAAGAGCGCGATCTTCTTCACCGTCGGTCACGCGGCGCAGAAGACCGGGACCCAGAGCATGGACGCGATCCGCGGGCTGATGGAGCGCAGCCCGACGATCGGCTGGGGCCTCGCGCTCGGCAGCCTCGCGATCCTCGGCATGCCGCCGTTCGGCGTGTTCACGAGCGAGTTCATGATCCTCACCACCGCCATGCACGAGCACTCCTGGGCGACGCCCTTCCTGCTCGTCGCGCTCGGCGTCGCGTTCGCCGCGATCTTCGGCAAGGTGCAGCCGATGGTGTTCGGCGAGACGACCGCCGCGCGCCTGCCGCACCCGCCCGCGCTGCTGCCGGTCTACGTTCACCTGGCCCTGGTCCTCATGCTCGGGCTCTACATTCCCCCGTACCTCGTCGGCTGGTACCGGCAGGCCGCGGCGCTGATCGGATAAGCCGCGATGCGCCTGCCCGAGCTGCCGCTCGACGTCGTTCCCGTCCCCGGTGCCCTGCCCGCGTTCCACGCGACGATCGCGGCCGACGCGCTGCCCGGTCTTTGCCGGGATGCGCTCGCGCAGAACGCGCGGCTGGTCGCGCTTTGGGGCAGCGACGAGACGACGCGGGGCTCCGGGTACGCGGTTCACGTCGCGCTCGCGATCGCGCCGGGGCTGCTCTGGGTCAGCGTTCCGCTTTCCGGGGAGCGGCCCGCGTATCCCGGCGTCGCGGATGTTTTTCCCTGCGCCGGGCGCATGCAGCGCGCGGCGTTCGATCTCCTCGGCATACGCGCCACGGGCGCGGCCGACGAGCGCCCGTGGCTGCGCCACGGCGCCTGGCCCGCGGACGCGCATCCGCTGCGCAAGGTCTTCGCGGCCGAGAGCCGCTTCGCGCGCGAGGACGACCGCTACGCCTTCGTCCGGGTCGAGGGCGAGGGCGTGCACGAGATCCCGGTCGGCCCCGTGCACGCGGGCACGATCGAGCCGGGCCACTTCCGATTCTCGGTCGTCGGCGAGAAGCTGCTCAGGCTCGAGGAGCGCCTCGGCTACGCGCACAAGGGAATCGAAAAGCGCTTCGAGGCGATGACGCTCGAGCAAGGCGCGAAGCTCGCCGGGCGCGTGAGCGGCGATTCCACCGTCGCCTACGCCTGGGCCTACGCCATGGCGGCCGAGGGCGCGGCGGAAACCGAGCCGCCGGCCCGGGCGCTCGCGCTGCGCGGGGTGCTGCTCGAGCTCGAGCGCATCGCCAACCATCTCGGCGACCTCGGTTTCCTGGGCAACGACGTGGCGCTGTCGTTCGGCTTCTTCCAGTTCTGGCGGATGAAGGAAGAGCTGCTGCGGCTGCAGCACCGGCTGTTCGGGCACCGCTATCTGATGGACGCCGTCGTCCCGGGCGGCGTGGCCTGCGACCTGGGCGCACCCGAGGCCGCCCTGCTGATCGAGCGGCTGATCGCGCTGGAGCGCGAAGCTTCGACGCTGAAAGCGATCTACGACGAGCACGCGGGCGCGCAGGACCGGTTCATCATGACCGGTCAGGTCCTGCCCGAGCTCGCCGAGAAGATGGGATTGACCGGGCTCGCCGGCCGCGCGAGCGGCATCCGGCACGATGTTCGCGTCGATCATCCGGTGCGGCCCTATGTGGATTTTCCGGTGCGCATGGCGTTTCACGTCCGCGGCGACGTGGCGGCGCGGCTCTCGGTGCGCTTCGACGAGCTGTTCGAGTCCGTCCGCCTCGTGCAGGCGATCGTCCGCGATCTGCCGCCGGGCGGGGTCCGCGTACCCGTGCCGGTACCCGCGGCGGGGCGCCGCGGCGTCGGCTGGGTCGAGGGCTGGCGCGGCGACGTGCTGGTCGCTCTGGACGCCGGGGAAGGCGGGCGCCTGCACCGCGTGCACGCGCACGATCCGTCGTGGCAGAACTGGCCCCTCGTCGAGCGCTCGGTCCTCGGCAATATCGTCCCGGATTTTCCGCTGATCAACAAGTCGTTCAACCTGTCCTACAGCGGGCACGATCTTTGAGCATGGAGCGCGCATGTACCAGATGCTGAAGCAAGTCGCCCGGACCGGCATCGTGACGGAGCCGCCCCCCGAGCCCGACGAGGCGCTGCGCGAGCTGCAGCAGCGGCTGGGCGCCGCGGTGCTCGCGCACTTCGGGCGCTCGCTCGCCGTGCGTCACGTCGACGCCGGGTCCTGCAACGGCTGCGAGCTCGAGATCCACGCCGCGAACGGCCCGCACTACAATCTCGAGCGGCTCGGCATCAAGTTCGTCGCGAGCCCGCGCCACGCCGACCTGCTCCTCGTGACCGGGCCGGTGTCGCGACACATGGAGGTGGCGTTGCGCCGCACCTACGATGCGACGCCGGACCCGAAGCTGGTCGTCGCGATCGGCGATTGCGGCTGCACGGGCGGCATCTTCGGGGAGAGCTACGCCAGCTGCGGGCGCGTGTCGAACGTCATCCCGGTCGACGTCGCGGTGCCCGGATGCCCGCCGGCGCCGCTCGAGATCATGCGCGGCATCCTGACGGCGGTGAGCCGCAAGCCCGGCAGCCCTTCTACCGCGCGCTGAGCCCGTGTTCGAAACCTTCGACCTCCGCCGCATCCGCACGACGTCCGCCGAGATCAATCTCCGGATCGGCGGCCAGGGCCCAGGGCTGCTCCTGCTGCACGGCTACCCGCAGACGCACGCGATCTGGCACCGCGTCGCGCCCGAGCTCGCGAAGACGTTCACGGTCGTCGCGACCGACCTCCGCGGCTACGGCGACAGCGCCAAGCCGCACGGCACGCCCGATCACGCGACGTATTCGAAGCGCGCGATGGCTCAGGACCAGGTCGAGGTGATGCGCGCGCTCGGCTTCGAGCAGTTCCTCGTCGTCGGCCATGACCGCGGCGCGCGCGTCGCCCACCGCATGGCGCTCGACCACGCCAAAGCGGTGCGCAAGCTCGTGGTGCTCGACATCGTGCCGACGCGCACCATGTACTCGCGCGTGTCGCGCGACTTCGCGAAGTCGTACTACCACTGGTTCTTCCTGCTGCGCCCCGAGCCGATTCCCGAGACGATGATCGGCGCGGACCCGAAGTTCTATCTCGAGCAGCACATGGGCACGCGCTTCGCGGGCCTCGCGGCGTTCGCGCCCGAGGCGATGGCCGAGTACGTGCGCTGCTTCTCCGATCCCGCGACGATCCACGCGTCGTGCGAGGACTACCGCGCCGCCGAGTCGATCGACCTCGAGCACGACGAGGCCGACATCGCGAGGAAGATCGAATGTCCGCTGCTCGCGCTCTGGGGCGAGAAAGGCACCGTGCACCGCTGCTTCAAACCGCTCGAGGACTGGCGCGAGCGCGCGGCGGACGTGCGCGGGCGGCCGCTTCCCTGCGGCCACTACATCCCCGAGGAGGCGCCGGGCGATCTCCTCGCGGAGCTCGTCAAGTTCCTGTAACAAGCCCCTGAAAAAATAAAGCTTGCATTCGACCTCGCGCTGGCGTAACAATCTTCCTGACAGGGGTGCCGACGCACTCGGAGTACCGCCGTATTAGATGTCCGAGAAACCGGTCAGCGACTTCAGCCTCCCGGGCACGGGGGGCAAGACCTTCCGCCTCTCCGCCGCATTTTCCGCCACGTCGTCCGAGCTCGTCGTCCTGTACTTCTACCCCAAGGACAACACGCCCGGCTGCACCGCCGAGGGCCAGGGCTTCCGCGATCTCCATCCGCAGTTCCAGAAGGCCGGCTGCTCGGTCTTCGGGATCTCGCGCGACAGCCTGAAGTCCCACGAGAGCTTCAAGGCCAAGATGGGCTTCCCCTTCGAGCTGCTCGCCGACGAGGACGAGGCCGTGTGCAAGCAGTTCGGCGTCATCAAGATGAAGAACATGTACGGCAAGAAAGTGCGTGGCATCGAGCGCAGCACCTTCGTGCTGGACAGGGAGCGCGTCGTCCGCAAGGAATGGCGCGGAGTGAAGGTGCCGGGTCACGTCCAGGAGGTACTCGACTTTGTTAAATCCGCTTGAGCAGTCCCCGCAGCCCGCAGACGGATCCGATTCACCCAAGACGACGATGTCCAACCGCCGATCCCCGAAGGAGCCCCGGCGCGCCGTCACCAAGCTCTTCGTTCTCGACACCAACGTGCTGATGCACGATCCGACGAGCCTGTTCCGGTTCGAGGAGCACGACGTGTTCCTGCCGATCATGACGCTCGAGGAGCTCGACAACAACAAGAAGGGCATCTCCGACGCCGCGCGCAACGCGCGCCAGGCGAGCCGCTTCCTCGACGAGATCGTGACGAAGCACAAGGCGCCCATCGCCGAGGGCATCCCGCTCAAGCGCGGCGAGTCCGACAACGCCACGGGACGCCTGTTCCTGCAGACCGAGGCGATCAACGGCCAGCTCCCCGCGGGGCTGCCGAGCGGCAAGGCCGACAACCAGATCATCGGCGTCGTGACGCACCTGCAGAAGAAGAACGCCGAGCGCCCGGTCATCCTGGTGTCGAAGGACATCAACATGCGCATCAAGGCGCATGCGCTCGGGCTCGCGGCCGAGGACTACTTCAACGACAAGGTGCTCGAGGACACCGACCTCCTCTACACCGGCGTCACCGCGCTGCCCGCCGACTTCTGGGAGGACCACGGCAAGGACGTCGAGTCGTGGAAGAAGGAAGGCCGCACCTATTACCGCGTGAAGGGCCCGCTCGTCTCGAAGCTGCTGCAGAACGAGTTCGTGCACCAGGAAGGCGAGCGGCCGCTGCTCGCCATGGTGCGCGAGGTCGCGGGCCGCACCGCGGTGCTCGAGACCGTGCGCGACTACACGCACACGAAGAACAACGTCTGGGGCATCACCGCGCGCAACCGCGAGCAGAACTTCGCGCTCAACCTGCTCATGAACCACGACATCGACTTCGTCACGCTGCTCGGGCAGGCGGGAACGGGCAAGACGCTGCTCACGCTCGCCGCGGGCCTGATGCAGACCCTCGAGACCAAGCAGTACTCCGAGATCATCATGACGCGCGTCACCGTCCCGGTCGGCGAGGACATCGGCTTCCTGCCCGGCACCGAGGAGGAGAAGATGACGCCGTGGATGGGCGCGCTCGAGGACAACCTCGACGTGCTCAACAAGGACAACGACGAGGCCGGCGATTGGGGCCGCGCCGCGACGCGCGACCTGATCCGCTCGCGCATCAAGATCAAGTCGCTGAACTTCATGCGGGGCCGCACGTTCATCAACAAGTATCTCGTGATCGACGAGGCGCAGAACCTGACGCCCAAGCAGATGAAGACGCTGATCACGCGCGCGGGGCCGGGAACCAAGGTCGTGTGCCTGGGCAACATCGCGCAGATCGACACGCCGTACCTGACCGAGGGCAGCTCGGGCCTCACCTACGTCGTCGATCGCATGAAGGGCTGGTCGCACTCGGGGCACGTCACGCTCACGCGCGGCGAGCGCTCGCGGCTCGCGGATCACGCCGCCGACGTCCTGTAAGGCGGCGCCCGGGAGGACGTGCCACGGCCGAGCCGTCGTGCCACGGCCGAGCCGTCGTGCTAGAGTTCGCGCCTTCCCTTCCGTACGAACCGCCAGAAAGGACCGCATGAACTCCGCATCCACGATCCGGGTGGCGCTCGCGCTCGCCTGTACGCTGATACTGGCCCCCGCCGCGGCGCAGAAGTCCGAGGATTACCACCCGCAGGTCGGCCAGGCCGGCAAGGACGTCATCTGGGTGCCGACGCCCGACGAGGTCGTCGACCGCATGCTGACGATGGCGCAGGTCAAGCCGAACGACATCGTCTACGATCTCGGCGCCGGCGACGGCAAGATCGCGATCGCGGCGGCGAAGAAGTTCGGCGCGCGCTCCTACGGCGTCGAGTACAACCCCGAGATGGCGAAGTACGCGCAGAGCAACGCGCAGAAGGCCGGCGTCGCGGGCAAGGCGACGATCATCAACGGCGACATCTTCGCCACCGACTTCAGCAAGGCGACGGTCATCACCATGTACCTGCTGCCGTCGCTCAACATCAAGCTGCGCCCCGCGATCCTGCAGATGCGGCCCGGCACGCGCGTCGTCTCGCACTCGTTCACCATGGACGACTGGATGCCCGACGAGACCTCGAGCATCTCGGGCCGCCAGGCCTTCTTCTGGATCGTCCCCGCGAGCGTCAACGGCAAGTGGAGCGTCGAGCTGACCGGCGGAGCGAGCGAGAAGCTCGACCTCATGATCGAGCAGCGCTTCCAGAAGATCGAGGGCTGGGCGCAGCTCGGCCAGGTGCAGGCCGGGCTGCGCGACCCGATGCTGCGCGGCTCGGAGATCTACTTCATGTTCGTCGACCAGGCCGGGGTGAAGCGCAACTTCGCCGGCCGCGTCGACGGCGGCCGCATGGAGGGCTCGTTCCGCGGCGACAACGGCAGCGAAGGCCGCTGGACCGCGACCCGGCGCTAGCTCAGGGCCTCGGCGCGGTCGCCTCGGTGACCGCGTTGCGGTCCACCAGCGTGATCTCCGTGCGGCGGTTCTTCTGCCGGCCCTCGGGCGTGTCGTTGTCGCTGATCGGCTGGTACTCGGCGCGGCCCGAGGCGATCATGCGCTCGGGCGGCACGCCGACGTCCTGCAGGAAGCGCACGACCGTGGTCGCGCGCGCGACCGAGAGCTCCCAGTTCGAGGCGAAGCGCTTCTGCAGCCCCTTGGTGATCGGGATGTTGTCGGTGTGGCCGACGACGCGGATCACCTTGTCCTCGTAGCCCTTCAGCGCCTCGCCGACCTTCTTCAGCACCGCCTTGCCCGACTCCTTGAGGTCGGCGCGGCCCGAGTCGAACAGCAGCTGCTCGGCGACGTCGACGGTGAGCATGTCCTTGTACTGGCGCACCTGCAGCTGGCCCTTCTTCACCTCCTCGGTGAGGTTCTGGATCAGCGAGTCGTACTGCGTCGCCTTCTGCCTGCTCGCGCTCTCGAGCTGCGCCTTCTGCTGCTCGAGCGCCTGGACCTGGCGGCGCAGCTCGGCCTCCTGATCGGAGAGCGAGCTCTTCTCGCGCTCGAGATCGGTCTTCTGCGACTGCAGCGCCTGCACCTGCGTCTCGAGCGTCCCGCGCTGCGACTGCAGCCCCTGGATCTCCCTGTTCTTCGCCGCCTGCATCTCGTCGAACGTCCCCTGGCTGACGCAGCCCGACGCCGCGAGCGCGGCGAGTGCCACTAGCGATCCGGTCTTCTTCATTCGATGTCTCCAGACGTACGTGGAGATTCCACTATATATTATTCATCGACAGCGATAGGAGTCTCCCGGGAGCGACACCCATGGCCAAGGTCACGAAGAGCGACGCCGAGTGGCGCGCGCAGCTTACGCCCATGCAGTACAACGTCACGCGCAGGAAGGGGACCGAGCACGCCTTCACCGGCGAGTACTGGGACGAGAAGGCCGCGGGCACCTACCGCTGCGTCTGCTGCGGCACGCCGCTGTTCGCCTCGGACGCCAAGTTCGACTCGGGGACCGGCTGGCCCTCGTACTGGCAGCCGCTCGACCCGGCGAACGTGAAGACCGAGGAGGACCGCTCCTGGTTCATGAAGCGCACCGAGGTCCTGTGCGCGACCTGCGACGCGCACCTCGGGCACCTCTTCGAGGACGGCCCCGAGCCCACGGGCCTGCGCTACTGCATCAACTCCGCATCGCTGAAATTCGACAAGAAGTAGCCGCATCCCCGGCCGTTCGGCCTGAGCCTGTCGAGGGCCCGGTTATAATTCCGGCATGAAATTTCTCTTCGATTTCTTCCCGGTCGTCCTGTTCTTCATCGCGTTCAAGCTCGCCGACATCTACGTCGCGACGGCGGTCGCGATCGTCGCGAGCCTGGCGCAGATCGGCTACCTCAAGCTGCGCGGGCGCAGGATCGACACGATGCTGTGGGTCAGCCTCGCGATCGTCGTCGTGTTCGGCGGGGCGACGCTCCTCCTGCACGACGAGACCTTCATCAAGTGGAAGCCGACCGTCCTCTACTGGATGTTCGGCGTGGTGCTGGCGGCCTCGCAGCTCGGCTTCAGACGCAACCTCATGCGCGCGATGCTCGCCGAGCAGGTTCGGATGCCGGACTTCGCGTGGCGCCGACTGAACTGGAGCTGGGTCGTGTTCTTCGCGTTCATGGGCACTGCGAATCTCTACGTCGCCTTCTCGTTCCCGACCGACACCTGGGTCAGCTTCAAGCTGTTCGGCGGCATGGGCTTGCTCGTCGTGTTCGTCCTGCTCCAGGCGGTCTATCTCTCGCGCTATATCGAGGACGCTTCGACGGGCTCGGGACCGGGAGCCGACGACCTCGGGCGCTGAGCCATGGATCTCGCCGCCACGATCCGCGAGCGCCTCGCCGCGCTCGAGCCGACCTCGGTCGACCTCGAGGACGAGTCCGGCCGCCACGCCGGCCACGAGGGCGCCAAGGGCGGCGGCCGCCATTTCCGCCTGAAGATCGTGTCGGCCCGGTTCGCGGGCCGGCCCGCGCGCGAGCGGCACCGCATGGTGTACGCGGCGCTCGGCGACCTCATCGGGCGCGAGATCCACGCGCTCGCCATCGCTGCCCGGGCGCCCGATGAGTTATGATTCGCCCCACTCCCGCGCGCCCCGTGCGCCGGGATTCTCCAAAGGAATTTTCATGCTCGGTCGCCTCGCCATAATCCTGTCCGTCGCGCTGCTTCCCGCCGCCGCCTGGTCCCAGTCGGACAACGGAGACGCGCATCCCGTGCCGCCTCCGTCGCCGGCCGCGAAGGCCCCGGCCGCCAAGGCGCCGGCGAAGGCCGCGGCGACCAAGCCGGTCACGGTAAACGGCAAGCCGATCCCGAAGTCGCGCATCGACTTCTTCGTCAAGCAGCAGGCCTCGCAGGGCATGCCCGACAACCCGCAGACGCGCAACATGGTGCTCGACAACCTGATCAGCCAGGAGGTGGTCGCGCAGGAAGCCGAGAAGAAGGGCTTCGCCAAGTCGCAGGACTTCAGGACCGAGATGGATCTCTACCGCCAGCGGCTGCTGATCCGCGCCTTCGTCCAGGATCACTTCAAGCAGCACCCGATCAAGGACGAGGACCTGCTCGCCGAGTACAACAAGGTCAAGGCCTCGCGCGGCGGCGACAAGGAGTACAAGGCGCGTCACATCCTGGTCGACACCGAGGCGCAGGCCAAGGACATCGTCGCGCAGCTCAAGCGCGGCGCCAAGTTCGAGGACCTCGCCAAGCAGTCGAAGGACACGGGCTCGAAGGAGAAGGGCGGCGACCTCGACTGGAACACGCCCGGGACCTTCGTGAAGCCTTTCGCCGACGCGATGACGAAGCTCGAGAAGGGCAAGTACACCGAGACCCCGGTCAGGACGCAGTACGGCTGGCACGTGATCCAGCTCGAGGACGTGCGCGAAGCGTCGTTCCCGGCGTTCAACGACGTCAAGCCGCAGCTGACGGCGCGGCTGCAGGAGCAGGAGGTGCAGAAGGTGGTGAGCGATCTTCGCGCCAGGGCGAAGATCGAGTAAGGCGGCTCTCTAGCGCGTCGCCAGGCGCGACCTGGGGTCCGAGACGGGGCGCTCGGCGCGCGAGAGCATCTGCGCGGTCGCGAACTCCCGCAGGTCGAGCCGGCCGTCCTTGTTCGCGTCGGCCCGGCGGAACGTTCTCAGCACTTCCGGGTCCTTCAGCGCCTCGAGCCGCGAGATGGTGCCGTCGTGGTCGGCGTCGAGCTTCGCGAACTCGGCCGACAGCGTCGGCGTGTCGGCGACCGCCTGCATCCGCGCGGGCGCGGCGTGCAGGCCGGGGTTGCCGGCCGCGGCGGCCACGAAGAACAGCAGGAGCGAAGGCAGGTCCGACATGCGATACAGCATGTGGGCCGCGTGTGACGGCAGCCCCGACGCGGCCGCGCGCCGCGCTAGGTCGGGCGGCGCATCAAAACGGGGACTTTGTCACGCAACGGCCTTGCGCGCGTTGCGGAACATGCGCATCCACGGGCCGTCCTCGCCCCAATCCGCGGGGTGCCACGAATGCTGCACCGTCCGGAAGACGCGCTCCGGATGGGGCATGAGGATGGTGAAGCGGCCGTCCGCGGTCGTGAACCCGGTGGCCCCGCCGGGCGATCCGCCCGGGTTCGCGGGATAAAGCTCGGCCGGCCGCCCGCGATTGTCAACGTAGCGCAGCGCGACCAGCGCGCGCGAGCGGGCCTCCTCCGAGTCGAACACCGCGCGGCCCTCGCCGTGCGCGGTCGCGATCGGCATGCGGCTGCCCGCCATCCCCGAGAAGAAGAGCGACGGGCTCGCCGCGACCTCGACCATGACGAAGCGCGCCTCGAACTGCTCCGAGCGGTTCTTGAGGAAGCGCGGCCAGTGCTGCGCGCCGGGCACGAGCTCGCGCAGGTTGCTCATCATCTGGCAGCCGTTGCACACGCCGAGCGCGAAGGTGCCGGGACGGGCGAAGAACGCGGCGAACTCGTCGCGCGCCCGCGCGTTGAAGAGGATCGCCTTCGCCCAGCCGGCGCCCGCGCCGAGCACGTCGCCGTAGGAGAAGCCGCCGCCCGCCACGACGCCCTTGAACCCGGCGAGCGGCGTGCGCCCCTCGAGGATGTCGCTCATGTGCACGTCGTGCGCCTCGAAGCCGGCGCGGTCGAACGCGGCCGCCATCTCGACCTGGCCGTTCACGCCCTGCTCGCGCAGGATCGCGACGCTGGGCCGCGCGCCGCGGGCGATATAAGGCGCCGCCACGTCCTCGGCCGGGTCGAAGCTGAGCGCTGCCGAGAGACCCGGGTCCGACGCGTCGGCGATGCGCTCGTGCTCCTCGCGCGCGCACTCCGGGTTGTCGCGCAGCTGCTGCATGCGGAAGGTCACCTCGGACCACGCCTGCTCGAGCTCGGCGCGCGGGGCGGCGAAGAGCGGCTTCGCGTTCCGGACGATCCGGACCTCGTCGCGCGCGTTCGGCGCGCCGATCACCTGCGCGTCGAGGCCCGCGAGCCGCTCGAGCACCCGGTTGCGGTCCGGGGCGCGCACCTGGATCAGCATCCCCAGCTCCTCGGCGAAGAGCGCCGCCAGCACGCGCTCGCGGTCGCGGCCGCCGAGGAGCTCGGGGCGGCGCTCGGCGCCCTCGACGTCGTGCGCGAGCGCGTCGTAGGCGAGCAGGTCGACGTTGAGCGTGACGCCGGCATGTCCGGCGAACGCCATCTCGCACGCGGCGGCGAACAGGCCCCCGTCGGAGCGGTCGTGGTAGGCGAGGACGAGCCCGTCGCGGTTGAGCGCCTGGACCGCGGCGAAGGCGCGCGCGAGCCGCGCCGGGTCGTCCAGGTCGGGCGCCTCGTCCCCGGTCTGGCCGTAGACCTGGGCGAGGATCGAGGCGCCCAGGCGGTTGCGCCCGCGCCCGAGGTCGACCAGGACGAGCACGGTGTCGCCGCAATCGGTGCGCAGCTGCGGGGTGAGCGTGCGGCGCGCATCCTCGCACGGCGCGAACGCCGAGACGATGAGCGAGAGCGGCGCGAGCACCTCGCGCTCGGCGCCGCCGTCGCGCCAGGTCGTGCGCATCGACAGCGAATCCTTGCCGACCGGTATCGAGACGCCGAGCGCCGGGCACAGATCGAGCGCGACCGCGCGCACGGCGTCGAAGAGCGCCGCGTCCTCGCCTTCGACCCCCGCCGCGGCCATCCAGTTGGCCGAGAGCTTGACGCGCGACAGGTCCGGGACGGCCGCCGCGGCGAGGTTGGTGAGCGCCTCGCCCACCGCCATGCGGCCCGAGGCCTCGGGCGAGATCACCGCGATCGGCGCGCGCTCGCCCATCGCGAACGCCTCGCCGCGCGTCTCGCGGAAGCCCGCGAGCGTGACCGCGCAGTCGGCGACCGGCACCTGCCACGGACCGACGAAGGGATCGCGCGCGCACAGCCCGCCGACCGTGCGGTCGCCGATCGAGACGAGGAAGGTCTTGTTCGCGACCGTCGGCGCGCGCAGCACGCGCAAGCACGCCTCGCGCAGCTCGACGTCGCCGAGCTCGAGCGGGGCGAGCTTCGCGCGCCTGCGCCGGACGTTGCGCGTCATCCGCGGCGGCTTGCCGAGGAGCACCGAGAGATCCATGTCGACCGGCGTGTTGTCGAAGCGCGGGTCCTTCACCTCGAGACGCCCGTCGCTCGTCGCGGCGCCCAGGACCGCGAACGGGCAGCGCTCGCGCTCGCAGATCGCGCGGAAGCGCGCGAGCGAGTCGGGCGCGACGGCGAGGACGTAGCGCTCCTGCGCCTCGTTGCACCAGATCTCGCGCGGCGCCATGCCGGGCTCCTCGTTCGGCACCGCGCGCAGGTCGACGACGCCGCCGCGCCCGGCTCCGTGCACCAGCTCGGGCACGGCGTTCGACAGCCCGCCCGCGCCGATGTCGTGGATCGACAGGATCGGGTTCGCCGCGCCGAGCTGCCAGCAGCGGTCGATCACCTCCTGCGCGCGCCGCTCGATCTCGGCGTTGCCGCGCTGCACCGAGTCGAAGTCGAGGTCCTCGGTGTTCGCGCCCGTGTCCATGCTCGACGCGGCGCCCCCGCCCATGCCGATCAGCATGCCGGGGCCGCCGAGATGGACGATGAGAGCGCCGGCCGGCACCGCGGCCTTCTTCGCGTTCTCCGCCGTCACGCTGCCGATCCCGCCCGCGATCATGATCGGCTTGTGGTAGCCGCGCTCGACGCCGCCGACGTTCGCCTCGTACGCGCGGAAGTAGCCGGCCAGGTTCGGCCGCCCGAACTCGTTGTTGAACGCCGCCGCGCCGATCGGAGCGTCGAGCATGATGGCGAGCGCCGAGGCGATGCGGCCCGGCTTCCCGATCGTGCGCTCCCACGGCTGCTCGTATCCCGGGATGCGCAGGTGCGAGACCGAGAATCCGCACAGGCCCGCCTTGGGCTTGCCGCCGCGGCCGGTCGCGCCCTCGTCGCGGATCTCGCCGCCCGACCCCGTCGCCGCTCCCGGGAACGGCGAGATCGCGGTCGGGTGGTTGTGCGTCTCGCATTTCATCAGCGTGTGCACGAGCTGCTCGCGGAACGCGTAGCGGCCGTCGGCGCCGGGATGGAACGTCGCGGCCGTGCCGCCCTCCATCACCGCGGCGTTGTCGGAGTACGCGACCACCGTGCCCTGCGGGTTGCGCGCGTGCGTGGCGCGGATCATGCCGAACAGCGTCTCCTCGCGCGCCTCGCCGTCGATCACCCACGAGGCGTTGAAGATCTTGTGGCGGCAGTGCTCCGAGTTCGCCTGCGCGAACATGGTCAGCTCGACGTCGGTCGGGTCGCGGCCGATCGCGCGGAAATGCTCGAGCAGGTAATCGATCTCGTCGGGCGCGAGCGCGAGGCCCATCGCCGCGTTCGCGCGCTCGAGCGCGGCGCGCCCGCCCCGCAGGACGGGCACCGCGGCGAGCGGCCTGGGCTCGAAATGCCGGAACAGCGCGTCGGCGGACTCGAGCGATGGCAGCACCGACTCGGTCATCCGGTCGGCGAGGATCGCCGCAACTTCGGGCCGGGCTTCGCCCGACGCGTAGTACGCGACGCCGCGCTCGATGCGGCGCACGGCGCCGAGCGCGCACGAGCGCGCGATGTCGGTCGCTTTCGAGGACCAGGGCGAGATCGTGCCGAGGCGCGGCACGACCAGCATCATCCGCCCGCGGCGCGCGTCGCCGGTGGCTTCGCCGCTTTCCAGCAGACGGCCGAGCACTCTCTCCTCGGCGGGCGTCAGCGCGCGCGCGAGCTCGACGAAGTGCCAGAAATCGGCGGCCTCGAGACGGATCGACGGGTGGAGGGCGGCGAGGCGGGCGTTGAGCTTTTCGAGCCGGAACGCGGAGAGGGCGGCCGCTCCGCGCAGCTTGAGGATCGCCGACATTGATGGGGCCGGTAAAAGGCGATTATACCGGCCCGCGCGCGCCTCAGTTTATTCGTCGGAAAAGCGGCTTGTCGACGCTGCCCGAGATCGCCATGGTGGCGCGCGCCTGCACGGTCTGCGCGCGCAGCTCGATCTGCATGCGGCCCGACATGTTCTTCTCGGAATCGACGTCGACGCTGCCCGCGCCCTGCAGCAGGCCCGCCGCCATGTGCAGCTGGCGCACCTGGATGCGCCCGGAATCGGCCGTCGCGCTGCCGCTCATCTCGGTGAACAGCGTCGTGCCGCCGGCGGTGACGCTTCCCTGCAGGATGCGCATCATGTCGACGTTGGTGATCGAGCCCTTCTGGATGGTGAAGTTGCCTTCCATGCGCATCGCATCGAGCAGCTTGTCGGGCGCCTTCGCCTTCATGCCGTAGGTGCCCTTGCCTTCGAGCACGCCGCCCGCGACCACGGGCGAGGCGATCCGGCCGGCGTCCATCTGCCGCACCGTGAACTCGCCTTCGAGCGTCCAGACGTCGCCCCAGCGCAGGTGGCCGTTCGCGAGGATCGCGCCCTTCAGCGCGCGCCCCTCGAGCTGCGTGAAGGCGATTTCGTTGCGCGCGAGCGCGCCCTTCGCCGAGAACTCGTCGAGCGTCAGCTTGCCGCCGATCGGCAGAGTGAACTGATCGGCCGAGAGATCGAGGACCCAGTGTCCGCCTTCGGGCTTCAGCGTGCCGGAGAGCTTGCCGTCCTGGCCTGAGAAGCGCACTCCCGCGAGGCCTCCGCGCGGATCGATCTCGGCGTCGATGTCGAGATCGGGCAGACCGAAGCCGGGAATGTCCAGGCGGATGCCCTTCGCGAGCACCCGCTGCGTGCCGGGCGCGGCGCCCGGGGCGCCGGCGCCGGACACGAGCCCGGCGAGGAAGCGCTGCGGCAGCGTGCCGCCCTCGAGCTCGATCTTGCGCAGCGACTTGCGCTCGTCGAAGAGCGACGTGATCGCGAATTCGGCGCGTACCGTCGGGATGCGCAGCTGCGGCTCCTGGCCGATGGTCACCTTCTCGAACCGCAGTTGCGGCGACGGCACGAGCTGCACGTACACCGCCCCGATGCGCACCGGCTGCCCGAGCCACTGCTGGGCCGT
Organism: Burkholderiales bacterium; assembly: GCA_035651815.1. GTDB lineage: Bacteria > Pseudomonadota > Gammaproteobacteria > Burkholderiales > SG8-39 > VBDM01. The sequence continues at coordinate 29,093 of DASRFB010000067.1, forward strand.
CTTCTCGTAGCCGGTCGCATCGATGGGCACGTAGTGCATCACGGCCACGAAGATCGCGAGGATCAGGAAGAGCCCGATCGCCATCGACCGGCCGAAGTTTCCGGGGCGCCGGGCGACGCGCTTCGCCTGCGCCGTCTTGGCCGCGAGCCACGTGGGCTTGGAGCGACGCTCGTCGTCCTGGCGCGCCTTATCGCGGGCGCGGACCTCGGCCGCGGCCTTCGCGTCGCTCTCGGCGCGCGCCTTGGCCTCCTGCTTGGCGCGCTCGCCCTCCTCTTTCTCGCGCTGGCGCATCTCCTCCTCGCGCCGGCGCATCTCCGCCTCGAGGTCATCCCCGCTCGCGGAAGGCAGCTTCGCCGCCTCTTCCGAACGGCGCCGCTCCTCTTCCTCGCGGCGTACGCGCTCCTCGTTCTCGTGGCGCGCCCGCTCCTCGGCCTCCTCGCGCTCGGCGCGCATGGCGGCCTCGAGCTCGCTGGCCTCCGCGGTCTTGGCGCCGCGGCCGCGCTGCGGCTGCTTCGCCTCCTGCGACAGGCGGATCTGCGCCTCGAGCTCCGCGGCCTCGGCCTTGGCCTCGATCTCCCAGCGGCGCCGGTCCTCTTCCTTGCGCCGGCGCTCCTCCTCTTCTTCGCGGCGCTGCTCCTCGGCGCGGCGCTTTTCCGCTTCGCGCTGCTCCTGCTCGCGGCGGCGCTCTTCCTCCTCGCGGCGGCGGCGCTCCTCGGCCTCGCGGCGGGCCTTCTCCTCGGCCTCGCGCCGTGCTTTCTCCTCGGCCTCGCGTCTCGCTTTTTCCTCGGCCTCCCGTCTGGCGCGCGCCTCGGCCTCGCGCCGCGCCCTCTCCTCGGCCTCGCGCTTCGCTTTTTCCTCGGCCTCGCGCCGGGCACGCTCCTCGGCCTCGCGCGCAGCGCTCGCCTCGGCTTCCCGCTTCGCCTTCTCCTCGGCCTCGCGGCGCGCCTTCTCCTCGGCGGCCTTGCGCGAGCGCCCTTCGGCCTCGCGATGGATGCGGTCCATCTCCTCGCGCTCGCGCTTCGCCTCGCTCTGGTAGGCGAGCTTCTTGGCCTGCTCCTCGGCTTCGGCCTTGGCCTTGGCGGCGGCCTCGACCCGCTCGCGCTCGGCGGCGATCTGGCGGGAGATGTCGGTCGCCTGCTTGGCGCCGGTGCGCGAGGCGATGGCGGTGAAGTCGAGATCCGCGCCGCCGCTGTCGGAGCCCGAGGGCTGCGAGCGCGGAGCGGACGGCTCGGACGCCGGCGCCACCGCCTCGCGCACGTAGCCGTCGCGCTCGAGGTTGCGCAGCGCCTCCATGAACTTCGCCTCGGTGAACAGCTCCTGGCGCATCTGCAGCTGGCCGACGGTCACCTTGCCGTCGATCTCCTTGAGCAGGTTGCGCAGGTCGCGCGGCAGGTCGCTCGTCTTGCCGGTCGCCTCGTTCAGGCCCTTGGCGGTCTTCGACAGTATTGTTTTCCGGTCCATGCCGATGACATCAGTGAGAATGGACGGGCGCCGGCGCTTTCCTGATCGTGCGCCGGACGGCTATGGGTGCCGTTTCCAGTTCCTCCATTGGCCGCCATTATGGCAGGCCGGACCGCTTCCGGGGTGCTTTCCAGGGGGCCCCGCCGGGCAAAATTGTCTCGGCCGCCCGACGGTTACACGGGACCGAACCCGCCTCCGCCCGGGGTCTCGATGACGAAGACATCCCCCGGCTTCATCTCGGCCTGGTCGCTCGCGGCGAGCTCGAGCCGCTCGCCCGAGACGCGCTCGACGCGGTTGCGGCCGGTGGCCCCCGGCGCCCCGCCGGCGGCGCCGCAGGGCGCTATCTTGCGGTGCCCTGACAAGATCGCCGCGGTCATGCGCTCGAGGAAGCGCACGCGGCGCACGGCGCCGTTGCCGCCGCGCCGGCGGCCCGCGCCGCCCGAGCCCGCGCGCACTTCGAAGCTCTCGAGCAGCACCGGGTAGCGCCATTCGAGCACCTCGGGATCGGTGAGCCGCGAGTTGGTCATGTGCGTCTGGACCACGTCGGTTCCGTCGAAGTCCGGGCCCGCGCCCGAGCCGCCCGCGACGGTCTCGTAGTACTGGTAGCGCTCGTTGCCGAAGGTGAAGTTGTTCATCGTGCCGCACGAGGCCGCCATCAGCCCGAGCGCGCCGTAGAGCGCGTCGGTGATGCACTGCGAGGTCTCGACGTTGCCCGCCACCACCGCGGCGGGATAGCGGGGCTTCAGCATCGAGCCCTCGGGAATGCGCACGTCGAGCGGCTTCAGGCACCCGGCGTTCAGCGGGATCTCGTCGTCGACGAGGGTGCGGAAGACGTAGAGCACAGCCGCCATGCTCACCGCGGCCGGCGCATTGAAGTTGTCGGAGAGCTGCGCCGAGGTGCCGGCGAAGTCGACGAGCGCGGAGCGCGAGGCCCGGTCGATGGCGATGTTCACGCGGATCACGGCGCCGTTGTCCATCTCGTAGGCGAAGGCGCCGTCCTTGAGCACGCCGATCACGCGGCGCACCGCCTCTTCGGCGTTGTCCTGCACGTGCCTCATGTACGCGTGGACCACGTCGAGGCCGTAATGCGCGGTCATCTCGCGCAGCGCCTGCACGCCCTTCTCGTTCGCCGCGATCATCGCGCGCAGGTCGGCGAGGTTCTGCTCGACGTTGCGCGCCGGGTATTTCCCGGAGGAGAGCAGCGCGATCGTCTCGCGCTCGCGCAGGCGCCCCTGCTCGACGAGCAGGAAATCGTCGATCAGCACGCCCTCCTCCTCGACCACGCGGCTGTGCGGCGGCATCGACCCGGGCGTGATGCCGCCGATGTCGGCGTGGTGGCCGCGCGAGCCGACGTAGAAGAGCACCTCGCGCCCGGCGTCGTCGAAGACGGGCGTGATGACGGTGACGTCGGGCAGGTGCGTGCCGCCGTTGTACGGCGCGTTGAGCGCGTAGACGTTCCCCGGCTTCATCGTTTTGTTTTCGCGGATCACGGTGCGCACGCTCTCGCCCATCGAGCCCAGGTGCACCGGCATGTGCGGCGCGTTGGCGATCAGCTCGCCGTGCTGGTTGAACACGGCGCACGAGAAGTCGAGCCGCTCCTTGATGTTCACCGAGTACGCGGTGTTCGCGAGGCGCAGCCCCATCTGCTCGGCGATCGACATGTACAGGTTGTTGAAGACCTCGAGCATCACCGGGTCGACCCGCGTGCCGATCGCGACGCGCGCGGGCCGCGGCTCGACGCGCTCGATCACGAGGTGCCCGGCGGCCGCGACCTCGGCGCGCCAGCCGCGCTCGATCACGGTGGTCGAGTTGGCCTCGGCGATGATCGCGGGGCCCGGGACGCGGTCGCCGGCCCCGAGGCGCGATCTCAGGTACACGGGCGCCGGCTCCGCGCGGCCGCCGCTGTGCAGCGCCACCGTCGCCTCGGCCCGCGGGACCGCGCCTTTCGACGGCCCCGCCGGCGGCTCGGCCGGGGCATCGGACGCGGCCACCGCCTCGACCGAGACCGCCTCGGCGACGAGCCCCCGTCCGGGCATCAGGAACGAGTAGCGCTTCCGGTACGCGGCCTCGAAGCGCTGCTTCATCCCGGCGGCATCGCCCAGCTCGACCACGAGCGCCGTGTCGGTGCCGTCGTAGCGGAGGTGCGCGCGCCGCACCACGCGCACGCCCGCGGCGCCCTGCGACTCGAGCTCGGCGCGCGCCGCGGCCTCGAGCTCGCCCGCCGCCTGCCGCAGCGCGCCCAGGCTCTTCTCCTCGAGCGCGAGCTCGACCGAGCGCTCGCGCATCGCGGTCTGCTCGGCGAGCCCCATGCCGTAGGCGGACAGGACGCCCGCGAGCGGGTGGATGAAGATCCTCGTCATGCCGAGGTGATCGGCGACGAGACAGGCGTGCTGGCCCGCGGCGCCGCCGAAGCAGCAGAGCGTATACCCGGTGACGTCGTGGCCGCGCTGCACCGAGATGCGCTTGATCGCCTCGGCCATGTTGCCGACCGCGATCTCGACGAAGCCCTCGGCGACCCGCTCCGGCGTGCGCGCGTCGCCGGTCGCCGCGCGGATCTCGTCGGCGAGCGCGGAGAACTTGCGCCGCACGACCTCCGTATCGAGCGGCTCGTTTCCGTTCGGCCCGAAGACGGCGGGGAAGAAGTCCGCCTGGATCTTCCCCAGCATCACGTTGCAGTCCGTTACCGTGAGGGGACCGTCGCGGCGGTAGCACGCGGGCCCCGGGCTCGCGCCGGCCGAGTCGGGCCCGACGCGATATTTCGCGCCGTCGAAGTGCAGGATCGAGCCCCCGCCCGCCGCGACCGTGTGGATGCTCATCATCGGCGCGCGCATGCGCACGCCCGCGACCTGGGTCTCGAAGGCGCGCTCGAGGTCGCTCGTCGACGTCCCGGTGAAGTGCGACACGTCGGTCGACGTGCCGCCCATGTCGAAGGCGATCACGCGGTCGAATCCCGCCGCGAGCGAGGTGCGCGCCGCGCCGACGATCCCGCCCGCGGGTCCCGAGAGGATGCCGTCCTTGCCGCGGAAGCGCCGCGCGTCGGCGAGCCCGCCGCTCGACTGCATGAACATGAGGCGCACGCCCGGCAGCTCGGCCGCGACCGAGTCGACGTAGCGCGCGAGGATCGGCGAGAGGTACGCGTCGACCACGGTCGTGTCCCCGCGCGGCACGAGCTTCATCATCGGCGAGACCTCGTGCGAGACCGAGACCTGCGGGAAACCGATCTCGCGCGCCAGCGCCGCCGCGCGCGCCTCGTGCGCCGAGTGCCGCCACCCGTGCACGAAGACGATCGCGAGCGAGCGGAAGCCCTCGCGGTGCGCGGCCTCGAGATCGGCGCGCGTGCGCGCCTCGCCGAGCGGCACCAGCACGTCGCCGTTCGCCCCGACGCGCTCGTCGACCTCGACCACCTTCGAGTACAGCAGCTCGGGCAGCACGATGTGCCGATCGAAGATCCGAGGCCGGTTCTGGTACGCGATCCGCAGCGCGTCGCGGAAGCCGCGCGTGACGAAGAGGACCGTGCGCTCGCCCTTGCGCTCGAGCAGCGCGTTGGTCGCGACGGTCGTCCCCATCTTCACGACCTCGATCCGCTGGGCCGGGACCGGCGCGCCCGGCGCGACGCCGAGCAGCTCACGGATCCCGGCGACCGCCGCGTCGGCGTAGCGGCCCGGGTTCTCCGAGAGCAGCTTGTGCGCGACGAGCGACCCGTCGGGGCGGCGCGCGACGATGTCGGTGAACGTGCCGCCGCGGTCGATCCAGAATTGCCAGCGGGAAGAGGACGGTGAGGACATGGACCCGGGTACCGTCCCTGGACTTTGCCACAGCGCCGCGGTCTCGTGTTCCGACGGGCGTTTCCGAAATGAACGCTAAACTAGGCGCGCGATCAGGCTCGTGCGCGCAAGGGAGATAGGAGCTCGGCCATGCCGGCGTCGATGTACCTCGTGAATCCCGCGTCGGATTTCGTGACGTATTTCAGCGCGGAGGTGCTGGCTGGATCGGGCTTGCCCGGAGCGATCCTCGGGGATCTGCCGACCACGACGCTCGCGGCCCTGGCGCCCCCCGATTTCGACATCACGATCTGCGACGAGCATATCGCCCCGGTCGACTACGACCACCCGGCCGACTGGATCGGAGTCACGGGCAAGGTCAATCAACGGCAGCGCATGACCGCGATCGCCGACGAATTCCGTCGCCGGGGAAAGCGCGTCGTCATGGGGGGACCCTACGCGAGCCTGAGTCCCGAAGCCCTGCGCCCGCATTGCGACGTGCTCGTGCGCGGAGAGGTCGAGGAGATGAGCGCCGAGTTGTTCGGGGACCTCCGCGCGGGAACGCCGCGGGAAGAGTACCTGGGCGGGAGGCCCGATCTCGCGCATTCCCCGGTGCCGCGCTGGGACCTCTACGCGAACGAGCGCGCGCTCCACGGCGCGGTCCAGACTTCGCGCGGGTGCCCGTTCGAATGCGAGTTCTGCGACGTGATCCAATACGTGGGACGCAAGCAACGCCACAAGCCGGTCGATCTCGTGCTGGCGGAGCTCGATGCGCTCTACGCGCATTCCTATCCGGCGATCTTTCTCGCCGACGACAACTTCACGGTGTATCGGCGCAGGGCCAAGGAGCTGCTGGAAGGCATCGCGCGGTGGCGCCGCGACCATCGGGTGAACTTCATCACCCAGGTGTCGATCGACGCGGCGCGCGACGAGGAGCTGCTCCATATGTGCGTCGATGCCGGCCTCACGGAGGTCTTCATCGGCATCGAGACGCCCAACGAGGAAAGCCTGCGGGAAGCGAAGAAACGGCAGAACCTGCAAGGCAATCTCGCCGACCAGGTGCGCAAGTTCGTGGAGCACGGTCTCGCGGTGATGGGCGGGATGGTCGTCGGCTTCGATTCGGACGGGCCCGACATTTTCGAGCGCCAATACGAGTTCGCGATGTCGATCCCCGTGCCGATCTTCAGCATCGGCGCGCTGGTCGCCCCGGAGGCGACGCCGCTGTACGACCGCATCGCGCGCGTAGGCCGCCTGGTGCGCGGCGGATCCGAGACGCAAGCCGTACCGTGGCGGTCGAACATCCAGCCCCTGAACATGAGCCCCGACGAGATGCGCATCGGAATGCAGCGTCTTTGCAACGCGCTGTACGCGCCGGCGGCATTCGGCGAGCGCATGCTGCGGTTCATCGAGTGCTTCGGGCGCGCATCCCGCAACGGGCTGCCGCCCGCCGTCGACCCCGCGACGATGCGCCCGGTGGATGTCCAGGCCATCCAGCTGGGACTCGGCGTGCGCCGCATGGGGCCGGAAGAGGGCCGCATGTTCCATCGCGTCTGGGCCGCGGCGTCGCGAAGGCCCGTCACCGTGCCGTTCGTGAGCCGCATGCTGTTTACGTACGCGCAGATCCGGCACATGTTCGAGCAAGGCGGTTTCTGGAACCCGAGGCTGGCGGACTCGCCGAGCGCCTCGTCGCCCGCGTAGCCGCACCCAACCAGAGGAGCAAGACATGAACGCCGTACGCGCAACCGCAACCCTCGCCTTCCTCCTGGCCGCCACCGCTGCCGGCGCCCAGACCGTGAAGGTCACCCCGATCGGCTCGCACCCGGGCGAGCTGTGCGCGAGCGATCGCGCGATCGTGTTCGAGGACCCGACGGGCGTGCGCTTCCTCTACGATCCCGCGCACAACGTGACGAGCGGCGACGATCCGCGCCTGGGCACGATCCACCTGGTGCTCCTCACCCACATGCACGGCGACCACGTCGGCGACCAGAAGCTGAAGGCCGTGGGCGCCGGGACGTGCGCGAACCCGGAGCGCCTTCCCGACCTGAACTCGACGACCGCCGAGGTCGCCGCGGCGAAGAACGCCGCGCTCGTGATGACGCGCGCGATGAGCGGCTTCGTGTCGACCAAGATCCACGCGATGCGTCCGGGCGGCAAGCCGATCGGCTTCTGCCCGCAGAAGGACGGCGCCACCCTCGTGCCGGTCGAGACCGTGTGCGCGTCGCAGACCGACATGGGCGGCGTGTTCGTCGCGAAGACGGCCAACGCGTCGCAGGGCGTCGAGATCGCGATCGTCTACGCCTCCCACGTGAACAACGCGCCGCCCGCGCTGCTCTCGAAACCGCAGCAGGAGGCGGCGAAGGCCGACGGCGCGGTGTTCGAGTACGGCCCGGCCACGGGCTTCGTCGTGAAGTTCACGAACGGGCTCGTCGCCTACCTCTCGGGCGACACCGGCATCCATTCCGAGATGAAGACGGTGGTGCACGACTTCCACCACGCCAACCTCGCCGTGCTGAACCTCGGCAACAACCCCGGCATCTTCCAGTCCGGCGCGCAGGCGATGAACGACCTGGTGCAGCCCGCCTCCGTGATCCTCACGCATCCGAACGAGCCCGTGACCGAGGGCGGAAAACCCCGCCCCGCGTCGCGCACCGCGGCGCTCATGAAGCAGCTCCACGCGCCCGCCTACCTCGCGCTCAGCGGTCGCACGATGGAGTTCGACGGCAAGGGCAAGTGCGTCGCGGGGTGCTGACGGCACCGGGATGGAGCAGGTCGAGGCGATCGTCGTCGGCGCGGGCGTAGTCGGCCTCGCCTGCGCCCGCGCGCTCGCGCTCTCGGGGCGAGAGGTCGTCGTGCTCGAGAGCGAATCCGCGATCGGCACGCACACCAGCTCGCGCAACAGCGAGGTGATCCACGCCGGGATCTACTACCCGCCGGGCTCGCTCAAGGCGACGCTGTGCGTCGAGGGCAAGCTCGCGCTCTACCGCTATCTCGGAGAACGCGGACTGCCGCACCGCAACTGCGGCAAGCTGATCGTCGCCGCGGCGACTGCGCAGATCGAATATCTCGAGAAGCTGCGCGCGCAGGCGATCGCCAACGGCGTCGGCGACCTGCGCATGCTGTCCGAGAAGGACGCGAAGACGCTGGAGCCCGCCGTGTCGTGCGTCGCCGCGCTCGAATCGCCCTCGACCGGCATCATCGACAGCCACGCGTACATGCTCGCGCTCCAGGGCGACGCGGAGAACTCCGGGGCGACGGTCGCTTTTCGAAGTCGGGTCGATCGCGGGCGCGCGCGCGACGACGGCATCGAGCTGGAGATCGGGGACACGCATCTCGTCGCGCGGACGGTGGTGAACAGCGCCGGTCTTTTCGCGCCGCAGCTCGCCGCGTCGATCGCCGGCTTCCCGCGCGACCGTGTCCCGCCGCAGCGCTACTGCAAGGGCAATTACTTCTCCCTCGCGGGACGCTCGCCTTTCACCCGCCTTATCTATCCCGTCCCCGAGAAGGCCGGCCTCGGCGTCCACCTCACGCTCGATCTCGCGGGCCGGGCGCGCTTCGGTCCGGACGTCGAGTGGGTCGACCGCGTCGACTACGCCGTCGATCCGAAGCGCGGCGAGCGCTTCTACCGCGCCATCCGCACCTACTGGCCGGGCCTCGAGGACGGGGCGCTCGCGCCGGCGTATTCCGGCATCCGGCCCAAGATCCAGGAGGATCCGAACGCGCCCGCGCGCGACTTCATGATCGAGGGCCCGCGCGAGCACGGCGTGCCGGGGCTCGTGAACCTGTTCGGCATCGAGTCGCCGGGGTTGACCGCCTCGCTCGCGATCGCCGAGCGGGTGCGCGGGATGCTGGACGCCGCATAGCGGCTATGATGCCGGCTCGATGACGCCGATCTACACCGTCGCCGGGATCCGCCGGCTCGAGTCGCTCGCCGCGCCGGCGCCAGGCGCGCCGACGCTCATGGAGCGCGCCGGCCTCGCCGCCGCAGAGCACGCGCGCGCGCTCTGCGGCGAGCACGCCAGGGACATCCTGGTCGTCGCCGGCCCGGGCAACAACGGCGGCGACGCGTTCGAGGTCGCGATCCATCTCAAGCGCGGCTTCCACCGCGTCCACGTCGTGTTCGCCGGAGAGCGCTCGAAGCTCCCCCCCGACGCCGCGCGCGCGCTCGCGAAATGGGAAGCCGCGGGCGGCGATCTGCTCTCCGCGATCCCGGCCGGCGTGCGCTTCAGCCTCGCGGTCGACGGCCTGTTCGGCATCGGGCTCGCGCGGCCGCTCGGCGCCGCGCACGCGGGGCTCGTGCGCGCGCTGAACGCGCTCGGCGCGCCCGTGCTCGCGCTCGACATCCCGAGCGGCGTCAACGGCGACACGGGCGCGGCGATGGGCGAAGCGGTACGCGCGACGCGCACCGTCACCTTCATCGCGCGCAAGCCCGGGCTGCTCACGCTCGACGGCCCCGACCATCGCGGCGAGATCGTGGTCGAGACGCTCGGCGTCGACGCTGCAGCGCTCCTCGCGCCCGAGGGCTTGCTCGCCGGACCCGACTCGCTCGAGCGCGCGCTGCGTCCGCGGCCGATGAACTTCCACAAGGGACGCGCGGGAAGCGTCGGCATTCTCGGCGGGGCGGCGGGCATGAGCGGCGCCGCGTTCCTCGCGGGCCGAGCGGCGCTGAAGTGCGGCGCGGGACGAACCTACGTCGGGCTGCTCGCGCCGATCGCGCTCGACCCGGTGCAGCCCGAGCTGATGCTGCGCGCTGCGAAGGACCTGTTCGCGAAGAGCCTGCTCACCGTGCTCGCCGCGGGCCCCGGGCTCGGGCGCTCCGAGGCCGCGAAGAAGGCGCTCGACGCGGCGATCGGCGCGAAGCTGCCGCTCGTTCTCGACGCCGACGGCCTGAACCTCGTCGCGGCGAGCGCGGCGCTCGCGAAGAAGGTCGCCGCGCGCGAGGCGCCGACCGTCATGACGCCGCACCCCGCCGAGGCCGGCCGCCTCCTCGGCCGCGAGACGCACGAGGTGCAGTACGATCGCGTCGCCGCGGCGAAGGCGATCGCGAAGCGCTACTCGGCGCTCGTCGCGCTGAAAGGCAACGGCACGGTCGTCGCCGCGCCCGACGGACACTGGTGGATCAACCCGACGGGGAATCCCGGCATGGCGTCCGCGGGCATGGGCGACGTGCTGACCGGGATCGTCGCCGCGCTGCTCGCGCAGGGCGCGTCTCCCGGGGACGCCGCGGTCGCCGGCGTGTATCTGCACGGCGCGGCCGCCGACCGGCTCGTCGCCTCGGGCGTCGGACCCGTGGGCCTGACCGCGGGCGAGGTGATCGACGCCGCGCGTGCGCTGCTCAACTCGAAGAAGCCCGGCTAGCGCTTCGGCGGCTGCGTGACGCGGATCATGCCCGCCGACGGCGGCTCGCGGTTCGACTGGTCGCCCGCGAGCGCGCGCGTGCGGTACGCCTCGAACGCGAGCTGGTACCAGGCGATCGCCTCGTCGCGCAGCTTCTCGTCGCTCAGCGGCTCGCCGCCCCTCGCGGCCGCCGCGCCGTCGATCGGATAAGGCCCGATGCGCACGCGCTTCTGCGGCATCAGCGTCACGAGGCGTCCGTCGCGCAGGTACCCTAGCGTCTGGTAGTTGGCCACGAACGCGCGGTCCTCGGACGGCGGCGTCGCGAACAGGTCGTGCCCGAAGAACTTGGTGCGGTAGCTGAAGTGCAGCCGCCCGAGCAGCGTCGGCGCGATGTCGATCTGCGACATCAGCCGCTCGACCCGGCCGGGCTCGATGTGCTTCGGCGCGTAGAAGAGGAGCGGGATCCGGTACTGAGCGACCGGGATGTCGAGCGTGCCGCGGGCGTTCGCGCCGTGGTCGGCGGTGAGCACGAACAGCGTGTCGCCGAACCAGGGGTGCTTCTTCGCCTCGTCGATGAAATGCCCGATCGCCCAGTCGGAGTACTTCACCGCGCCGTCGCGCCCCGAGCCCGACGGGATGTCGATGCGGCCGTCGGGGTAGGTATACGGGCGGTGGTTGCTGGTCGTCATCACGTGCGCGAAGAACGGCCGGCCGTCCGCGTAGGCGCGGTCGAACTGCTCGATCGCGAAGTCGAACAGGTCCTCGTCGGCGACGCCCCAGATGTTCTCGTGGTGGATGCGCTCCTTCGGGATCATGGTGCGGTCGACGGCGCGGTAGTCGTTCGCCTCGAAGTAGGCGTTCATGTTGTCGAAGTAGCCGTAGCCGCCGTAGACGAAGAGCGCCTCGTAGCCGCGGTTCTCGAACACGCTGCCGAGCGTGAACAGCCCTTCCGCGCCCGGGCGCTTCACGATCGACTCGCCCGGCGTGGGCGGGATCGCGAGCGACAGCGCCTCGAGCCCGCGCACCGTGCGGTTGCCGGTCGCGTACACGTTGGTGAACAGCAGGCTCTCGCGCGCGAGCGCGTCGAGCCGCGGCGTCAGCCCGCGCGGGTTGCCGAACGCGCCCAGGAACTCGGCGCCGAGGCTCTCCTCGCTCACCAGCACGACGTTCAGGCGCTGCTCGGGCAACTGGTCGATCACCAGGCGCTCGACGCTCGACTCGGGCCGCTCCGGCCAGCGCTCGCCCGCGGCAGTGAGCTGCGTGCGCACGAACGCCGACGCCTCGGGCTCGGGCCGCGTCGCGTAGAACACCGGGAAGTCGAGCGAGTTGGCGCGGAACGCGGCGAAGAACTGGTAGATGCCGTTGCCGCCCAGCTCGCGCGCGGTGTCGCCGCCCGGGTCGGTGCGCGTGCTGGTCGAGACGAACGCGATCGCGAGCACCGCCGCTGCCGCGACCGCGCCCGCCGAGCCGAGCCGCACGGCGCGTGTCGCATCCCGCCCGAGGCGCCGCCAGATGGAGGGCGCGAGCCCGGCGGCGACGATCGCCGCGCCCGCCGCCGCGGCGGACATCAGCTTCCCGACCGGATAGCTCTCGAGGATGTTGCCGAGCACCTCGCGCGTATAGATCAGGTAGTCGACCGCGATGAAGTTGAAGCGCGCCCCGAACTCGTCCCAGAACAGCCACTCGGCGATCGCGACCCAGAGAAGCAGGTACGCGTACGCCGCGACGCCGAGCACGACCAGCGCGCGGTGCGCGCGCGAGCGCACGAGGCGCGACGGCGCGAGCGCGAGCCACAACGCGAGCGGCAGCACGAAGTACGTCGCCACCACGGCGTCGAAGAAGGCGCCGGTGGCGAAGGCGCCGGCGCCCGCGAGCACGCCGCCGACGCCCTGCGTGTCGGGGCGCGCGAGCAGCACCACGCGCGTGCACAGTCCCATCGCAAGCGTGAGACCGTAGGCGACCCAAACGGGATAGAAGCGGCCGCGCACGGCCGCGGCGAAAGATCCGGCGAGATGCTTGAACATTTACGAATATTTTACTTTCATTGCCCGAGGCCACGGGCGTATACTTGCGCCGTCATCGGGGAGTAGCCGCCCTTCCCCCGAAGGGGCCCGCATCAACACACTTGGCCGACCGGCCATGGTGCAGGCTGAACCGGCGAGACCTTTGACCACGCCACCTCGGTTGGGCCGGGATGCGGCGTGGTCATCGGTTGAGACCGGCCCGCGGAGAGCTCCTTGGAAGCCTTTCTCGTCTCCACCGGAATCGTCGCCCTCGCCGAGATGGGCGACAAGACGCAGCTGCTCGCGCTCGTGCTCGCCGCGCGCTACCGCGGGCGCCACGCCGCCGTGATCCTCGGGATCCTCGTCGCGACGCTCGCCAACCACGGCATCGCGGCGGAAGCCGGCACCTGGCTCACCCGGGCGGTCGGCCCGGACCTGATGCGCTGGATCGCGGGTGCATCGTTCCTCGCGATGGCCGCGTGGATCCTGGTGCCCGACAAGCCCGGCGACGGCGCGGGCCGCGCCGAGCGCTTCGGCGCCTTCGGCACGACGTTCGTGTCCTTCTTCCTGGTCGAGATGGGCGACAAGACTCAGATCGCCACGGTCGCGCTCGCCGCGCGCTACGACTCGGTGGTCGTCGTCGTCGCCGGGACCACGCTCGGGATGATGCTGGCCAACGCGCCGGCGGTGTGGCTCGGCGACCGCCTGCTGCGGCGCGTGCCGATCCGGGCGGTGCACGCCGCGGCCGCGGCGCTGTTCGCCGTCCTGGGTGCCGTGGCGCTCATCGGTCCGCTCACGAACTGAGAATTCGCAAGAAGGAGAACAAGATGAACCTCGGCATCCTCAGGGAGTTCTTCGCACGCTTCCTCCACGCCCGCGGCATGACGCGGCACTTCCGGCGGCGCGGCATCCTCGAAGCGCGAAAAGGCACGATCGCCCCGCGCGAGATCCCGCGCGGCCTCGCCCGGACGCTGCTCGACGCCTCCCGCAGCGAGCCGCAGCCGCTGCTCGATCGGCTTGGAAGTCACCCGGACGGCCTGACCGAGACCCAGGCCGAGGCGATCCGCGAGGCGGTCGGAACCAACGAAGTCGAGCACGAGAAGCCGCTGCCGTGGTGGGCGCACCTGTGGAGCTGCTACGCGAATCCGTTCAACCTTCTGCTGACGCTGCTCGCCGCGATCTCCTACTACACGGAGGACACGAAAGCGACCGTCGTGATCACGACGATGGTGGTGCTGTCCACGCTGATCCGCTTCGTTCAGGAGTCGCGATCCAACCGCGCCGCCGACAGGCTGAAGGAGATGGTGAGCAACACGGCGACGGTCCTGCGGCACGACCCGGCCCAGGACGCCGCCGAGGAGGCGCGCCGGTATTTCGGCGCGCTCCTGCACCCGAACGGGCCGCGCAAGACCGAGGTGCCGATCAAGCTGCTCGTACCCGGCGATGTCGTCCTGCTCTCGGCGGGCGACATGATCCCGGCCGACCTGCGCCTGCTCTCGGCCAAGGACCTGTTCGTCAGCCAGGCGGCGATGACGGGGGAATCGCTGCCCGTGGAGAAGTTCTCAGCGCAGCGCGAGCCCGGCGGCGCCAATCCGCTCGAGCTGGAAAACATCGTCTTCATGGGCACCAACGTCGTCAGCGGATCGGCCACGGCCGTGGTCGTGACCACGGGAAACCACACCTACTTCGGCGCGCTCGCGGAGCGCGTCACCGCCGCCAATCCCGGCGTGACGGCGTTCCAGGCGGGCGTGAACAAGGTGAGCTGGCTGCTCATCCGCTTCATGCTGGTGATGTCTCCGGTCGTTCTCCTCATCAACGGCTTCACCAAGGGCGACTGGGTCGAGGCGTTCCTGTTCGCCCTGTCGATCGCGGTCGGGCTGACGCCCGAGATGCTGCCCATGATCGTGACCGCGACGCTCGCGAAGGGCGCCGTCCTGCTCTCGCGCAAGAAGGTCATCGTCAAGCGGCTGGACGCGATCCAGAACTTCGGCGCGATGGACGTCCTCTGCGCCGACAAGACCGGCACCCTGACCCAGGACAAGATATTCCTGGAAAGGCACACCGACGTGTTCGGCGAAGCGTCCGACACGGTGCTCGAGTACGCGTACCTCAACAGTTACTACCAGACGGGACTGAAGAACCTTCTCGACCTGGCGGTGCTCGAGCACGTCGAAGTGGGTCACGAGATCAAGGCCGCGACGGCGTTCCGGAAGGTGGACGAGATCCCGTTCGATTTCTCGCGCCGGCGCATGTCGGTCGTCGTCGCCGGGGACAATGCGCACCACCTCCTGATCTGCAAAGGCGCGGTCGAGGAGATCCTCGCCGCGTGCGCGAGCGTCCGGCACGGCGGGACGACGGAGCCGATCGAGCCGAAGCTGCTCGCGCACATCCGCGCGGTCACGGCCGCCCTCAACGAGGAGGGACTGCGCGTCATCGCCGTGGCGTCGAAAGAGCTGCCTGCGGCGAAGGAGACCTACGGAGTCGCCGACGAGTCGGCGCTGACCCTGATGGGCTATATCGCGTTCCTCGATCCGCCGAAGGAGTCCACGGCGCCGGCGCTGAAGGCGCTTGCCGAGCACGGCATCGCCCTGAAGATCCTGACCGGCGACAACGAGCTGGTTACGGAGAAGATCTGCCGCGAAGTCGGGCTGCCGGTCCAGGCGGTCCTGCTCGGCTCGGAGGTGGAGGCGATGTCCGACGGCGACCTTTCGCTCGCGAGCGAAAGATTCAACATCTTCGCCAGGCTCACCCCTGCGCACAAGGACAGGATCGTGCGGGCGCTGCGCGGCCGCGGCCACGTCGTCGGCTTCATGGGCGACGGCATCAACGACGCGGCCGCCCTGCGCACGGCCGACATCGGCATCTCGGTCGATACCGCGGTCGACATCGCCAAGGAGGCGGCCGATATCATCCTGCTGGAGAAAAGCCTGCTGGTGCTCGAGGAAGGCGTGCTCGAAGGCCGCAAGACGTTCGCCAACATGCTCAAGTACATCAAGATGGCGGCGAGCTCCAACTTCGGCAACGTCTTCAGCGTGCTGGTCGCGGGCGTTTTCCTGCCCTTCCTGCCCATGCTGCCGCTGCAGCTGCTGGTCCAGAACCTCCTTTACGACATCACGCAGATTGCGATTCCGTTCGATAACGTGGACCAGGAGCTACTCAAGGATCCCCAGCGATGGAATCCTGCGGACATCGGCCGCTTCATGGTGTTTTTCGGCCCGGTGAGCTCGATCTTCGATATCGCCACGTTCTGTCTCATGTGGTTCGTCTTCAAGGCCAATACGCCGGAGGCGCAGACGCTATTCCAGTCGGGATGGTTCATCGAGGGCTTGCTGTCGCAGACGCTCATCGTGCACATGATCCGCACGCAGAGGATCCCGTTTCTCCAGAGCCGCGCGGCGTGGCCGCTGCTGGCGATGACCGGGTGCATCATGGCAGCGGGAATATTCCTGCCAATGGGGCCGTTCGCCAGCTACTTCAAGCTCGAGCCGCTGCCGGCGAGCTACTTCGTCTATCTCGCCGCGATCCTGCTCGGGTACATGGCGTTGACCCAGGTGATGAAAAGCTTCTACGCCCGCCGCTACGGCTGGCAGTGATCGATCGCCTACGCAAGAGCCATCGGAACCATCTTCTCCGGGAGCAGGTAGCCGCGGCGCGCGCGCCGCAGCTTGTACTTCTCGAGGTCCTTGCCGGAAACCGTGCAGGTCTTCGGCTTGCCGCCGCGGCCGGTGCCTTCGACGGTGACGGTGCTGCCGTCGCTGAAGCCCGCGGCGACCATCGGATCCTCGTCGTCCGCGCCCATGAGGATCAGCCCGCGGCCGCGCGCGAGCTCACGCATCTCGGAGGCGGGAAAGAGCAGGAGCTTGCCCATGCGCGAGACGGTGGCGACCATGCTCTTCTCCCATCCCGCGGGCGCCGGCGCGGGCCGCAGGATCTGCTCGCCCTCCTCGATGCTCATGAAGCCCTTGCCCGCGCGCACGCGCGTGACCAGCTCTTCCGACGGCGCGACGAAGCCGTAGCCGGCGCTCGTCGACACGAGGTATTTCCTTCCGGGCTGGGCGTCGAGCACGTGCGCGACGCGCGCGCCCGGCGCGAGCTCGACCATCGACGAGAACGGCACGCCGTCGCCGCGCGAGCCCGGGATGTCGGACGCCTGGATCGAGAACGCGCGGCCCGTCGAGTCGATCATCGCGATCGGGTGGATCGTGCGCGTCTCGAAAACGGCGTACGGGCCGTCGCCCTCCTTGTAGGTCACGCCCGAGAGGTCGAGGCCGTGGCCCTGGCGCGAGCGCAGCCAGCCGTTGCGCGACACGATCACGGTGACCGGCTCGTCGAGCGTCTTCGCCTCGGCCACGGTGCGGCCGGCTGCCTCGATCAGCGTGCGGCGCTCGTCGCCGTATTTCTTGGCGTCCGCCTTGATCTCCGAGGCCACCTGCTTTTTCATCGCGGCCTCGCTCCCGAGCAATTCCTTGAGCGACTTGCGCTCGGCTCCGAGCGCCTTCAGCTCCTCGTCGATCTTGATGCCCTCGAGGCGCGCGAGCTGGCGCAAGCGGATCTCGAGGATGTCGTCGGCCTGAACAGCAGTCAGCTTGAAGCGCTTCATCAGCGCGGGCTTGGGCTCGTCGGACGCGCGGATGATCTTGATCACCTCGGTGATGTTGAGGTAGACGATCTTGCGGCCGTCGAGAATGTGGATGCGCCGCTCGACCTCGCCGAGGCGATGCTTCGTGCGCCGCGTGACGGTGTCGACGCGGAAGCCGACCCACTCCTCGAGCAGGCCGCGCAGGTTCTTGCGGCCGGGGCGGCCGTCGCGGCCGAGCACCACCATGTTGATGGGGAAGTTCTCCTCGAGGCTGGTGTGCGCGAGGAGCAGCTTCATGAACTCCTCGGGATCGAGGCGCGAGGTGCGCGGCTCGAGCACCAGGCGCACCTTGTTGTTCTTGTCGGACTCGTCGGTGACCTTCTCGAGCTGCGAGAGGAGCAGCGCTTTCCGGTTCTGCTGCTCCTGCGTGACCTTGCCGCCCTTCTCCTTCGCCTTCGGGTCGACGATCGCCTCGATCTCCTCCATCACGCGCGTCGCCGAGGTCGTCGGCGGCAGCTCGGTCACGACCACGCGCCATTGCCCGCGCGCGAGCTCCTCGACCTTCCAGCGGCAGCGCGCGCGCAGCGACCCGCGCCCGGTCTCGTACGCCTCGCGCAGCTCCTCGCGCGACGAGATGATCTGCGCGCCGCCGGGAAAGTCCGGGCCCTGGATGTCCTCGAGCAGCTTCCCGGTGTCGGTGCGCGGGTGCTGCAGCAGCTGCACCGCGGCGTCGGCCACCTCGCGCAGGTTGTGCGGCTGGAACTCGCACGCCATCCCGACCGCGACGCCGGAAGCCCCGTTGAGGAGAAGCAGCGGCAGCCGCGCGGGCAGCAGCTCGGGCTCGCGGAAGGCGCCGTCGTAGCTCGGGACGAAGTCGACCGTGTCCTGGTCGATCTCGGAGAGCAGCAGGTCGGCGATCGGCGTGAGCCGCGCCTCCGTATACCGGTACGCCGCGGCCGAGTCGCCGTCGGCGGTGCCGAAGTTGCCCTGGCCGTCGATCAGGGGATAGCGCAGCGTGAAATTCTGCGCCATGCGCACCATCGCCTCGTAGGTCGCGGCGTCGCCGTGCGGGTGGTACTTGCCGAGCACCTCGCCGACGATGCGCGCCGACTTGATCGGCTTCGCGCCCGGGCGCAGGCCGAGCTCGCCCATGACGTACAGGATGCGCCGCTGCACCGGCTTCTGCCCGTCCTCGACGTTCGGGATGGCGCGGCCGCGCACCACGCTCATCGCGTAGGTGAGGTACGAGCGCTCGGCGAAGGCGCCGAGGTCGATGGAGTCGTCGTCGCCGCTTGTTCGACCAGGTGCCGGGGGCGGCGGGGGCGCTTTCCCTCCGCCTCCGCCTTTCCCGCCTTTCGATTTCTTGTCGTCCTCGAACAGGTCGAGGGTGTTGCCGTCGTCCCGCGAGGGACGCTTCTTCTTGCTCATACGTCGGCCTCGACCTGGTCGCCCTTCTCCTCCATCCAGGCGCAGCGCGCTTCGGCTTCCTTCTTCGACATGAGCATGTTGAACATCGCGAGCGTCTTCTTCGCGTCGCCGATCTTCACCGGCAGCAGCCGCCGCGTGTCGGGCGAGAGCGTGGTCTCCCAGAGCTGGTCGGGGTTCATCTCCCCGAGGCCCTTGAAGCGCTGCACCGGGAGCGACTCGGCCTTGACGCCCTCGTCCTCGAGCCGGTCGCGGATCGCCTTCAGCTCCTCGTCGTCGAGCGCGTAGACCTTCTTCGCGGGACGCTTGCCGTGGGCGGGCACGTCGATCTTGTACAGGGGCGGCTGCGCGACGTAGATATGGCCGCGCTCGATCAGCTTCGGGAAGTGCTTGAAGAAGAGCGTGAGCAGCAGCACCGAGATGTGCGCGCCGTCGACGTCGGCGTCGGTCATGGTCGCGATCTTGCCGTAGCGCAGGCCGTCGAGGCTGGGCGCGTCTTCGGGTCCGTGCGGGTCGACGCCGAGCGCGACCGCGATGTCGTGGATCTCCTTGTTCGAGAACAGCCGCTCGCGCTCGACCTCCCAGGAGTTGAGCGCCTTGCCGCGCATCTTGAAGATCGCCTGGAAGCGCTTGTCGCGCGCCTGCTTGGCCGAGCCGCCCGCCGAGTCGCCCTCGACCAGGAAGAGCTCGTTCTCGGCGAGGTCGCTCGACTCGCAGTCGGTCAGCTTCTCGGGCAGCATCACGACCGAGGAGCCCTTCTTCTTCTCGACCTTCTGCACCGCCTTCGAGCGGTTCACCGCCTGCGCGATCGCGACCTCGGCGATTCTGCGGCCGTGGTCGACGTGCTGGTTCATCCACAGCTCGAGCGGGTCCTTGACCATGCCCGAGACGAGCTTCACCGCGTCGCGGTTGGAGAGCTTCTCCTTCGTCTGCCCGTGGAACTGCGGCTCGAGGATCTTGGCCGAGAGGAAGTACACGGCGCGCGACCAGACGTCGTCGGGCAGGAGCTTGATCCCGCGCGGCATCATGCCGTGGTGCTCGGCGAAGGACTTCACCGCCTCGAACGCGCCGTCGCGCATCCCCGACTCGTGCGTGCCGCCCGCGGGCGTCGGGATCAGGTTCGCGTACGACTCGCCGGTGCCCTTCTGCTCGCCGTCGATGAAGGCGAGCGCCCAGCCCGCGCCTTCGCCCTTGGCGAAGCCGTTGCCTTCCTCGACGTAGCGCTCGGCGGTGACCACGGGAGCGACCGCCTGCAGCTCGCCGGTGGTGAGCATCTCGTTCAGATAGCCCGCCATGCCTTCCGGATACTTCCAGGTGCGCGTGCCGTCCTTGGATCCTTCGACGGTCAGCGTGACCGTGACGCCAGGAAGAAGCACCGCCTTCGATCGGACCAGACGCTCGAGATCGGGCATCGAGACCTTGGGCGAGTCGAAGTACTTCTTGTTCGGCCAGATGCGAAGCGTGGTGCCCGAGCCCTTGGCGCTCCCGACCTTCTTCAGCTTCTCCTTGACGTCGCCGTCGGCGAAGACGATGCGATGGCGCTCGCCCTCGCGCACCACCTCGACCTCGAGGCGCTCGGAGAGCGCGTTCGTCACCGACACGCCGACCCCGTGCAGGCCGCCCGAGAACTGGTAGGCCGCGTCGCCCGAGCGCTTGTAGAACTTCGCGCCCGCGTGCAGCTCGGTGAACACGAGCTGCACCGTGGGGATCTTCTCGACCGGGTGCAGCCCGACCGGGATGCCGCGGCCGTTGTCCGCGACCGTCACCGAGCCGTCCTTGTGCACCGTGACGTCGATGCGCGACGCGTGCCCGCCGTAAGCCTCGTCGGCGGCGTTGTCGATCGCTTCCTGGATGATGTGGGTGGGATCGCTGACCCGGGTGTACATCCCGGGGAGGAGCTTGACGGGCTCGATGCCCTTCAGCTTGGTGATGGAGGCTTCGTCGTACGTCTTTTTCGCCATGGTCCTCGCTGTTTAGTGCTGCACTGCAGGCGCTATTCTACCTTCAAGCTGGTTGAAGAACTGCTGGCATCTCGTTATAGGTGCGACCATTGAGCTCTCGCCCCGTTAAGTCCTTGCGAACACCACCCCATTGTTTAAAGAAAAACGGAACTCCGGCCGCGCGACACTGACGGAGTATCGAAACTACCCAGTCGCGGTGCATTGCCCGGGCTTTGGGACCCGACTCACCCCCCACGATCGCCCAGTGAATTCCGTCAAGCGGAAGCGTGTCTAGCGGACCGAGCAGCGGCTCGAGCGAGAGAAAACGTACCGCCGCGGGAACAGTTTGAAGATCGCGCACGCGATGTAGCACTCGAGCGTCTTCGACGCTCACTCCCATCCACACGTTGTTGGGCCATGGTAGCTGTGTGGCAACATAAGCGAGTCTTTCGCTTCGTTTGGTTAGCACTTGGAAAGTATGGTGAGGGCAGTCCCGCATCGTCTCGAAGACGCGCTTGATATACGCAAGGGGAATGTCGTCGTGGAACAAGTCGCTCATGGAGTTGACGAAGACCACCTTAGGCCGACGCCAGCTCCGCGGCACATCGAGCAGGTCCGGATGCAGGGTTACTTCAAAACCATTGCGGTAACGGTCAGTCCCCATTGCCTCAAGACGACGGGCCATACGTTCTGCATAGCAGTGCTTGCAACCCTGGCTGACCTTGGTACATCCCGTCACGGGATTCCAGGTCATCTCCGTCCACTCAATGTTCGACTTTGTCGGCATACCAGCTCCCAGGCGTCTCGCGTCAGCTCAAGTCTAGCCTTCCCTGTTGAGACACGTTCGAAATGGCTTCCCAGATCTTGTGAGCGAGCTTATGTCTCGCCACAAAGACTAGCCAGTAAAGATCTGCTCCCTTGCTGTTCTCGACCGCCTCGACACGGTCGCTCGGAGAAGCACCCAGGCGCTTGATTAGCGAGCACCAGTATTCAAAGATAGATTGCCGCACGACGTCCTGACGACGCTTGGTGTCCACATGCTCTCGCCATCCAGGTGCGAAGTTATCGAGATCCTCGGGTCCATCCGCTCTTATGTAATTGTGGAGATCGCGCTTGAGGTCCATCGCGCTTACATGGATGAGCAAGTCCATTCTCTTGAACGAAGCAAGTTTCTTGATAATCGAAAACGGTAGCGCGCCAAGATTGTAGGGATCGAGAAAAGCGAAGTGTAGGCCGTGTGGATCGAGTTTCGAGACGACGTGGTCGATGACCGCGTGGGCCTCGCCCGGATGCGGTATTACATTGGCGCCACGGGAGCGCAACCGCCTTTCGGCTGCCGCCACGTAATCCGACCGCGCATCCGCGATCAAGAATTCCGTGTATTGGTCACCGTACTTAGCGGCAGACTCGAACGCCACGACAGGGCTTCCATCGATAAACTTGCCGCTCTCGCGTACCCAAGAACGTCCGGGTCCGCAGTACAAGTCCACGTAGCTGCGACTCTTGAACTGACGCCGCGCTCCATGTGATCCGTCCACGTATTTGCGGAGGCGCTCATGCTTCTCCTCCGTCCAGGAACCGACCTCGCTCGCCGGCAGACCGTCATTGTCCTGTTTGTCCATGCAGCTGTTGGTCCAGTACTGTATTTACATACAGTATGAGCTTGCTCAGGGAGCCGTGCAAGTGCTGGAAGCGCGACGAAGACTCGCAGTTTTCGGTCCTTCTTGTTGTGTGTTCGGTCGCTCCCGCCGGCTTGGCTGCCCCCCCTGGAATCGACTCCGATGCACCTCAACGGATTCAATCAATCGCTGAAGTATTATTCAGTCTTCGTGATTCCTGCTCCGAGGCGCAATCCATGAACGATACCGCCCAGCCCGACATGCTCCGAGACCCCTACGGGTCATGGATCAACGCGGAAGGTGTGCCTATTGTCGAAGATTTCGGTATCGACCTACTTCAGTTACCTGTGAAGCGCTGGCCGAGATTCGGCGTGGATGGCGGTGTCGCCCATCTAAAGGGCCGCGGAGACTTTGTAGCAGTGTTCGTGCTTGACTTAGGGCCAGGTGAAAAGACCGAACCCCAGCGCCATCTGTATGAAGAAGTGGTCTACGTCCTCTCGGGCCACGGCAGCACGACGATCGAGACCGCCGACGGCCGCAAGCACTCGTTCGAATGGGGCCCGAAGAGCCTGTTCGCGCTGCCGCTGAACGCCCGCTACCGCCACTTCAACGCGAGCGGCCGCGAGCGCGCGCGGCTCGCGTCGACGAACAATCTCCCGATCGTGATGAACCTCTTCCACAACGAGGCGTTCATCTTCGAC
>DASRFB010000068.1:0-6832 GCA_035651815.1 Burkholderiales bacterium
CAGGATCTGGTCGGCGTAGCGGAACGCGAGCAGCGTCTGCGGGTGCAGCGCGGTCGCCATGTCGATGCTGGTCGAGTAGTTGTCGGCGCAGTTGAAGCCGACGTACTTCGCGCCGAGGTCGGCGCCGACGCGCTCGAGGAACGTCCTGAACGTCACGCCGCTCCACTTGCCGATCGCGCTCCAGCCCTCGACGCAGATGTGGCGCGTGACCTGCGAGGTCTGGGGCAGCGCGTACAGCTCGGGCAGGCGCCACGGCTTCCTGTCGGCGATCAGGCCGGAGAGCTCGAGCTTGTAGTCGTTGCCGTCGACCTCGCGCACCTCGTCCTCGGTGTAGTACGCGTTGAACGGGAACGGCTTCGTGATCGCGCTCTCCGGGAACTCGGGCGCGAGCCGGTTCGGGCTGAACAGCCAGCCCTGCGCGCGGTCGTTCCAGCGCGACATCGCCGACAGCACCTTCTGCACGCTCTCGTCGTCGGTCAGCTCGCAGCCCGAGAGCAGCGCGAGCGCGCCGACCGAGAGGCCCTGCTTGAGGAACAGCCGCCGCTCGAGCCGCTCGATCTGCGGCCGCGAATGGTCCGCGAGGCTGCCCGCCATGCCGCGCCGCTTCATGACGCCCTCCGCAATCTGCCGGTGATCATGGTGGGAAAGGTTCTCGGCACGAGGAGCACCATGACGACGTGCACCAGGACGATGAAGACGAGGAGCGCCATCGCGCCGAAGTGCAGATAGCGGGCGCCCTCGTAGTCGCCCATCAGCGCCGCGAGCGCGTGCAGCTGCACCGGCTTCCAGATCGCGAGGCCGGAGAGCACGAGCAAGACGAGCGCGAAGATGATCGCGAGATACGCCGCGCGCTGCGCCGCGTTGTAGACCGAGAGGTCGTCGTGCGCGAGCCGGCCGCGCAGCGCGTTGGCGATGTCCCGGATCACCGCGCGCGGCGAGATCGGGAGCAGCTTGCGCCGGAAGTGGCCGGAGACGATCCCGTAGGTGACGTAGACGAGACCGTTGATCACCAGCAGCCACAGCGCCGCGAAGTGCCACTGCAGCGCCCCGGCGAGCCAGCCCCCGAGCGTGATGTCGTTCGGAAAGTGGAACGCAAACAGGGGCGACGCGTTGTAGATCCGCCAGCCGCTGGTCACCATGATCAGGACCGCGAGGAGGTTGATCCAGTGCGTGACCCGGACGACGAGAGGGTGAACCAGCATCACTCCGCCTTGATGTGGGCGGCCTTGGCCACGGCCGTCCATTTTGCGATGTCTTGCGCCATGATACGGCGGAACTGGTCCGGGGTGTTGGCCACCGGGTCGATGCCCATCTGCGACAGGCGCTCCTCGACCTGCGGGATCTTCACGACGCGGACCACCTCGTCGCGGATCCTGCTCACGACGGCCGCGGGCGTCTTCGCCGGCGCGAGGAACGCGGTCCACAGGACGACCTCGATGTCCACGCCCGACTCCATCAGCGTCGGGAGGTCCGGAAACGCCGGGTGCCGCTGCGGCGACGTGACGGCGAGTCCGCGCACGCGCGCGCCCTTCAACGGCCCGACGACGGGCGCGGTATCCGCGATGGTCATCGTGACCTGCCCGGACACGACCGCGTTCACCGAGTCGCCGCTGCCCTTGTACGGGATGTGCTGGAACTTGGTGCCGGTCTTCAGGTTGAAGAGCTCGCTCGCGAGCTGGAACGGCGCCGCGCTCGCGCCGTAGTTCGCCTTCTCCGGGTGCGCCTTCGCGTACCCGATCAGCTCTTTCACCGTCCGCGCCGGCAGCTCCGGGTTCACGACCAGGATCAGCGGGAACGACCCGATCATCGTGATCGGCGCGTAGTCGCGCAGCGAGTCGTAAGGGAGCTTCTCGTAGATCGCCGGGTTCATCGTCATGGGGCCGCTCGGGCCCATGAGCAGCGTGTACCCGTCGGGCGCCGACTTCGCCACCAGCTCGTTGGCGATGATGCCTTGCGCGCCGGGGCGGTTCTCGACGACGACCGGCTGCCTGAGGCCCTCCTGCATGTGCGGCGCGAGCACCCGCACGATGATGTCGTTGCCGCCCCCGGCGGAATAGCCGACGACGATGTGGATCGGCTTGCTCGGATAGGACCTGACCGCGTCCTCCTGCGCGAGCGCCGATATCGAGACGAGCAGCCCCAGCAGCAGCCCGGTGAGCTTCATGAATTCCCCTCTGTGCTAAATTCCGACAACTTTTTCGGACATTGTACAGGGAGACCATGGACCGCATCCTCACGACGCACGCCGGCGCCCTGCCCCGCCCCGCCGACCTCTGGCCCCTGGTGGTCGCGCGCGCGAGCGGCCAGGCCTACGACAAGGCCGCGCTCGCGGCGCGGCTGCGCGAGGCCGTCGCCGAGGCGGTGCGCCGCCAGGTCGATTGCGGCATCGACAGCGTCAACGACGGCGAGCTCTCGAAGACGAGCTTCACGAACTACGTGCGCGAGCGCCTTTCGGGCTACGAATACCGCGAGCACAAGCCGGGCGAAGGCCCGGCGCCGCTCTCGATCATGAGCCGCGAGATGAAGCGCTTCGCCGAGTACTTCAAGGGCAAGGCGGGCGGCTTCGGCTGGGCCGGGTACCGCGTGCCGCAGGTGTTCTGCACCTCGCCGCTCAAGTACGTGGGCCATGCCGCGCTGAGGGAGGACATCGAGAACTTCCGCGCCGCGCTGAAGGGTGTGCGCGCCGGGGAGACGTTCCTCCCGGCGGTGACGCCCGGGACGATCGAGCACTGGCTGCGCAACGAGCACTACCCCGACGACGAGGCGTTCGTCTACGGCATCGCCGAGGCGATGCGCGAGGAGTACCGCGGCATCGTCGACGCGGGGTTCCTGCTGCAGATCGACGACCCCGACCTGCCCGACGGCTGGCAGATGTACCCGCAGATGAGCGTCAAGGAGTACCGGCGCTACGCGACGCTGCGCGTCGACGCGCTCAACCACGCGCTGCGCGGCATCCCGACCGAGAAGATCCGCCTGCACGTGTGCTGGGGCAGCTTCCACGGCCCGCACCAGGCCGACATCCCGCTCGCCGACATCGTCGACATCGTGTTCCGCGTGCGCGCGTCGAGCTACTCGATCGAGGCGTCGAACCCGGTGCACGAGCACGAGTGGCGCGTGTTCGAGACGGTGAAGCTGCCGAAGGACGCGATGCTCATCCCGGGCGTGGTGGGCCACTGCACCGACTCGATCGAGCACCCCGAGCTCGTCGCCGAGCGCCTGGTGCGCTACGCGAAGCTCGTCGGGCGCGACCGCATCATGGGCGGGACCGATTGCGGGCTCGGCCCGCGCGTCGGGCACGCCGAGATCGCGTGGGCGAAGCTCGAGGCGCTCGCCGCGGGCGCGCGCCTCGCGACGAAGCGGCTGTGGTCGAAACCGGCAAAGAAACCGCCGAAGCCCTCGCAGCGAACCCGCTCGCCGGCGAAATCAAAGCGAGCTTCGCCGTCGCGTCGTCTTCGGTGATCCCGGCAGCGAAGCCGCGACCTCGCGCGCGGACTCGACGAACACCCTGACCGCCGGAGTCAAGGTCCGCCCCCGCAGCGTCACGATCGCCACGGGGGACGGTCGGGAAGACAGCCGGATCGGCAGCTTTACGAGGCCAAAGCGCTCCGCGCTGAAGCGCAGTACCGACTCGGGCAGCACGGCAATATAAGGTCCGCGGCTCGCCAAGCTGCTGCGCACGTGGGTCGAGAAAGTCGCGACCGCGGGGACCGGGGGCTTCAAACCGCGCGCTTCGAACGCGTCGGCAAGGAACCATCCCGCAAGTACATCGAGCCGCGTCAGCGCCCACGGCTCGTCGACCAGCTCCGCAAGATCGATCTTGCGCCGTCTCGCCCACTTGCTGCTGGGCCCGACTGCCGCCGAAAAGGGATCGTCCAACAGGACCTCGGCGTCGAACTCGTCGTCGAGGCGGCCGGCCACGGGCGGCTTGATCAGCCTCGCGAGAACGAGATCGATCTTGCGCTCGCGCAACTCCGGAAACTCGACGGTGGGTGCGTGCACCTGCTGAATCTCGAACCGCATGCGAGGGTACCGCCGTGCGATGCTCTCGATGACGAGCAGGAGGAATGCCTGGACGGATTCGGGGCAGCCGATTCTCACTTCGCCCGCTGCCGGATCGGAAATCGACTCGATGTCGCGGATACCTTGGCGCAGCTCGTCGAAAGCCGCGCGGCCCCTTGCCAGGAGCGCATGGCCGTACCGCGTCGTGACGACACCCTTCGAGCTGCGGTCGAGGAGGCGTACTCCCAGAGCGTCCTCGAGCCCTCCGATCAGGCCCGATATCGAGGGCGTCGAAACGCCCAACTGTGCTGCCGCCTTTGCCATGCTGCCGCAATCCACGACGGTAAAGAAGACGAAGAGGTCGCGAAGCCGCAGCCGGCGGCCGACGTGGCGCTCCCATTGTGTGATCCGTGGCATTAGGAACAGTCTTAACACGAATAAGGAAAATTGGGAATTCCTCCTTATACGGTGTCCCGGGCAGAATCTGGCCTCCACGAACCACCACAAGACGAGAGCAGGCCATGAAGCGAATCGCAGAAATCCTGGGACTGGCGGCCCTGGCTTCGACACTCTGGGCTGCGCAAGCGCGCGCCGACGACTATCCGGACCGGCCGATCAAATACATCGCAGTCTTCCCGCCGGGCGGGCCCACCGACACTCTTGCCCGCCTTGTCGCGCCCCGGTTGGCCGCGTCGCTCGGCCAGCCGGTGGTGGTCGAGAACCGGCCCGGCGCCGGCGGATCGGTCGGGGCCGGAATTCTCGCCAAATCCGTACCCGACGGCTACACCATCGGCGCAGGTACCATCAGCTCGCATGCGATCAACGTGGCGGTATATCCCGATCTGTCGTACGACCCGATCCGGGATTTCGCGCCGATCACGATGCTCGCCACTCTGCCAAACGTCCTGGTCGTGCATCCGGGCCTGAAGGTCGAGAGGGTCCGGGAACTGATCGATCTACTGCGGAGTCACGGCGACAAGTACAGCTTCGGCTCGGGCGGCAATGGGACGTCGGAGCATTTGTCGGGAGAGTTGTTCGAGGCAATGGCGAAGGTACGAATCCAGCACGTTCCTTACAAGGGCAGCGGGCCGATGATGCCCGACCTGCTTTCCGGGGTGCTGCCCATCAGCTTCGTGAACGTCGCCGCAGTCCGGCCGTACCTCGCCAGCGGCCGGCTGCGCGCGCTGGCGGTGACATCGGCCGGACGCTCCTCGGTGTTGCCCGGGATCCCGACGATGGCGGAGGCGGGGCTCGCCGGCTACGACATCACGGGTTGGCAGGCCCTGTTCGCGCCCGCCAACACGCCGAAGAGGATCGTCGATCGGCTATATACCGATGTCGCCAAGATACTGCGCGATCCAGACGTGGTCGACCGCATCCACGCCCTCGGCGCGGACCCGGGCGGCATGGCCCCGCAGGATCTCGCCGCGCTGGTCAGAGCGGACATTCCGAGGCTCGGTCGGATCGTGAAGGAATCGGGAGCGCGCGCCGACTGACCGCCGCGCGACCTCATCCCCATACACTCTTCGACACCTCCACCACGAGCTCGAGCTTCCGCTTTTCGTCGTCGATGCTCAGAACGTTGCCGTGGTGCGTGCTGGAGAAGCCGCACTGCGGCGACAGGCACAGGTTCTCGAGCGGGACGTACTTCGACGCGGCGTCGATCCGGCGCTTCAGCTCGTCCTTCTTCTCCAGCTGCGGCAGCTTGGAGCTGACGAGGCCGAGCACGACGCGCTTGCCCTTCGGCACGAAGCGAAGCGGCTCGAAGCCCCCGGCACGGTCGGTGTCGTACTCGAGGAAGAATCCGTCGACGTCGAGGCCCGTGAACACGCGCTCGGCGACGAAGTCGGCGTAGCCGCCGCTCGCGAGCCAGGTGCTCTTGAAATTGCCGCGGCAGGTGTGGATGCACACCGTCATGTCGTCGGGCACGTCGCGGATCGCGGCGTTGACGGCGTCGGCGTACATCGCGGCGTCGTTCTTCGGATCGTCGCCGAGCTTCCGGAACTGCTCCTGCACCTTCGGGTCGCCCCACATCGCGATCGTGGTGTCGTCGATCTGCAGGTAGCGGCAGCCGGCCTTGTACAGGTCGGCGATCTCCTCGCGGTAGGCCTTCGTGAGGTCGGCCCAGAACTCGTCGAGGTCCGGGTAGGTCTTCTTCAGCGACGCGCGGTCGCCGCGCGCGTGCAGCATCGCGGGCGACGGCATGGTGAACTTCGGGGTGCGCTTCGTCACCGACTTCAGGAACTTGAAGTGGTCGAGCATGCTGGGCTTCGTGCGGCGGATCTTGCCCTCGATGATCATGAACGGCGGCTGCTCGTCCGTGCCCTTGAACTTCGCGTCGCCGTAGGCGTTGCCGGTCGAGAGCTCGACGCCGTCGAAGCCGTGGATGAAGTCGATGTGCCACCAGTCGCGCCGGAACTCGCCGTCGGTGACCGCCTGCAGCCCAGCCGACTCCTGGAGCGCGATCACCTCGCGGATGCACTTGTCCTCGACGGCGCGCAGCGCCGCCGGGTCGATCTCGCCCTTCTTCGCCTTCGCGCGCGCGGCATGGAGCTCGGGCGGGCGGAGAAGGCTGCCGACATGGTCGGCGCGAAACGGCGGTTTGGATACTTGAGCCACTGGGATCTCCCGATTCAACAATCCGCCGATGATAAGTCAGCGCGCGAGCGCGCGGCAATACAACGCCGAAGCCGGTGGGCCCTCGCCCAATGAACCAACGCAAGGCGGCGCGATCAACCCCTTTTCCCCAGGAGGCAGACATGGCAAGCATCCTCGGCATCGCCGGCAGCCTGCGCCGCGACTCGTTCAACAAGGCGGCGCTGCGCGCGGCGCA
>DASRFB010000069.1:0-2032 GCA_035651815.1 Burkholderiales bacterium
GCATCGCCAGCGCTTGCGATTCCTCCTCGAGGAACAGGTCGATCACCGACTGCGCGGCGAGGATGCGGTACTCGCGCGCGCTGAACTGCCGCGCCTCGCGCAGGATCTCGCGCAGGATCTCGTAGCACACGGTCTGTGCGGTCTTGACCACGCCGCGCCCCGAGCACGTCGGGCACGGCTCGCACAGGACGTGCTCGAGCGACTCGCGCGTGCGCTTGCGCGTCATCTCGACCAGTCCGAGCGCGGTGAACCCGTTCACCGTCATCTTGGTGCGGTCGCGCGCGAGCGTCTTGTTGAACTCGTCGAGCACCGCGGCGCGGTGCTCCGGGTTCTCCATGTCGATGAAGTCGATGATGATGATGCCGCCGAGGTTCCGGAGCCGCAGCTGGCGCGCGATCACCTGCGCCGCCTCGAGGTTGGTCTTGAAGATGGTGTCGTCGAAGTTGCGCACGCCGACGTAGCCGCCGGTGTTGACGTCGATCGCGGTCATCGCCTCGGTCTGGTCGATCACCAGGTAGCCGCCCGACTTGAGCTCGACGCGCCGAGCGAGCGCGCGCTCGATCTCCTCCTCGACGTTGTGCAGGTCGAACAGCGGGCGCTCGCCGCTGTAATGTTCGACCCGCGGCAGCACGTTCGGCATGTACTCGCCGGCGAAGCCCTGGAGCTTCTGGAAGTTCTCGCGCGAGTCGATGACGATGCGGCCCGTGCGCTCGGAGACGAAGTCGCGCAGCACGCGCTGCGCGAGCGACAGGTCCTGGTAGAGCAGCGCCGGCGCCGAGGACGTGAGCGCGCGCCCGCGGATGTCGTGCCACAGGCGCCGCAGGTACGAGACGTCGGCCGCGAGCTCGGCCTCGGTCGCGGTCTCGGCGACGGTGCGCACGATGAAGCCGCCGGCCTCGTCCTCGGGCAGCAGGTGCTGCAGCCTGTCGCGCAGCAGCTCGCGCTCGGCCTCGTCCTCGATGCGCTGCGAGATGCCGATGTGCGGGTCCTGCGGCAGATACACGAGGAGCCGCCCGGCGATCGAGACCTGCGTCGACAGGCGCGCGCCCTTGGTGCCGATCGGGTCCTTGATCACCTGGACCAGGATCGATTGCCCCTCGGCGAGGATCTTCTCGATCGGCTTCGCCGCCGCCGGGCTCTGCTGCGCGGCGCGCCGGTGCTCCCAGATGTCGGCCACGTGCAGGAAGGCGGCGCGCTCCAGGCCGATCTCCACGAACGCCGACTGCATGCCGGGGAGCACGCGCGCGATCTTGCCGGCGTAGATGTTGCCGACGATGCCGCGCGCGAGCGCGCGCTCGACGTGCAGCTCCTGCACGACGCCGCTCAGCATCACGGCGACGCGGGTCTCCTGCGGCGTGCAGTTGATGAGGATGTCCTCGATCACCGCACGGCCCGCTTCTAACCGCCTTCCGCGCGGAAGGTGTCGATCAGCTGGGCGGTCTCGTAGAGGGGAAGTCCCATGACGCCCGAGTAGCTGCCGCGCAGCTCGGGCACGAAGGCGGCGGCGCGGCCCTGGATGGCGTAAGCGCCGGCCTTGTCCATCGGCTCTCCGGTGTCGATGTAGGCCTGGATGTCGGCGTCGGAAACCTTGCGGAAGCGCACCACGGTCTCGTTGACGGCCATCTTCGAGCGCGACTCGTAGCGGATGGCGACCGAGGTGAGCACCCGGTGCTCGCGTCCGGAGAGCAGCGCGAGGATTCGCGCCGCGTCGGCGCGGTCGACCGGCTTGCCGAGGATCTGGTCGTCGACGCACACCGTGGTGTCGGCGGCGAGCACCGGCTGGCGCGGCAGCTGCCGCTGCACCACGCGGTCCCAGCCGACGTCGGCCTTGAGCTTGCCGATGCGGCGTACGTAGTCGTCGGGCTTCTCGCCCGGGAGCGCGGCCTCGTTCACGTCGGGTCCGCGCGCGGGCTGCTCGCGCAGCAGGATCACCTCGAAGGCGACGCCGATCTGCTTGAGCAGCTCGCGGCGTCGCGGGCTGCGTGAGGCGAGGTAGAACTTGGGTGCTACGGCGGGGGGTTTCGCGGGCGTG
>DASRFB010000070.1:0-15444 GCA_035651815.1 Burkholderiales bacterium
CCGAAGAGCCTGTTCGCGCTGCCGCTGAACGCCCGCTACCGCCACTTCAACGCGAGCGGCCGCGAGCGCGCGCGGCTCGCGTCGACGAACAATCTCCCGATCGTGATGAACCTCTTCCACAACGAGGCGTTCATCTTCGACAACCCGTTCGAGTTCCGCGAGCGTCTCGGCACCGACCGCTATTTCGCCGGCGAAGGCGACTTCATTCCCGTGCGCCCGGGGCGCCACATGTGGGAGACGAACTTCGTCCCCGACCTCGCGGCCTTCGAGCTGAAGACCTGGGAGCAGCGCGGCGCGGGCAGCTCCAACATGAAGTTCATCCTCGCCGACGGCACCATGCACGCGCACTCCTCGCAGATGCCGGTCGGCACCTACAAGAAAGGGCACCGCCACGGGCCCGACTTTCACGTCTACGCGGTCACCGGCCACGGCTACTCGCTCTTCTGGTACGAGAAGGATCAGGACTTCGTGCGCATCGACTGGAAGCACGGCACGGTGTTCGCGCCCCCCGACATGATGTTCCACCAGCACTTCAACACCGCGCCCGAGCCCTCGCGCTATCTCGCGGTCGCGCTCGGGAGCCTGCGCTACCCCTTCACCTCCGAGAAGCGCACGCAGTTCGCGAGCGTCGACGTGAACGTCGACCAGGGCGGGCGCCAGATCGACTACAAGGCCCAGGACCCGAGGATCCACAGGATCTTCCTCGAGGAGCTCAGGAAGCACGGCGTGAAGTCCGAGATGGCCAAGCACATCGACGAGTCGACGGTCGCGTGAGCGACCGTCGTCCTGAGCGCAGCGAAGGACCTGCTTTTGCATTTCGAAAAGCAGATTCTTCGGGCTTCGCCCTCAGAATGACTAGATAACCATGCACGACCTCGACTTCGAGCACGTCCACGTCGATCCCGAGGAGCGGGCGCAGCTCTCCGACGCGATCTGGAGCGCCGACAACGTCGAGCTGACCACGGTCGGCATCGACATCGGCTCCTCCACCTCGCACCTGATGTTCGCGCGCGTGCACATGCAGCGGCTCGCCACCGCGCTGTCGAGCCGCTTCGTCGTGGTCGACCGGA
The DNA here is from genome assembly GCA_035651815.1 of Burkholderiales bacterium. GTDB lineage: Bacteria > Pseudomonadota > Gammaproteobacteria > Burkholderiales > SG8-39 > VBDM01. Next base: position 1,071 of record DASRFB010000070.1, read on the forward strand.
GGATCCTCTGGGAGTCGCCGATACTCCTGACGCCTTATCTTCCCGATTACACGATCGACACGGCGAAGCTCGCGAGCTTCATGGAGTCCTGCTACGCCGGCGCCGGACTCGAGCGCGCCGCGATCGACTCGGGCGCGGTGATCCTCACCGGCGAGGCGCTTAAGCGGAAGAACGCGCGCGCGATCGCGGATGTCTTCTCGGCCGAGTCGGGCAAGTTCGTGTGCGCCTCCGCCGGCCACCACATGGAGGCGGCGCTCGCGGCGCAGGGGTCGGGGACGATGAAGCTCTCGGCCGAGCGCAGGAAGACGCTGCTCAACGTCGACATCGGCGGCGGCACGACCAAGTTCGCGCTCGTGCGAAACGGCGAGCTCCTCGCCACCGTCGCGATCGCCGTCGGGGGGCGGCTGCTGGTCGAGGACCCCGAGCAGGGGCTCGTGCGCATCGAGGAGCCGATCGTCGACGTGGCGCGCTCGCTCGGGGTCGGGCTCTCCGCGGGCAAGAAGCTCGCTCCGCGCGAGCGCCGGAAGATCGTCGGGCGGATGGCCGAGATCCTGGTCGCGATGATCTCGCGCCGGGAGCCCGATGCGCTGGCGTCGCGGCTCCTGGTGACCGCGGGCTGGCCGAAGCCTTTCCTCGACCTGAAGATCGACGCCATCACCTTCTCCGGCGGCGTCGCCGAGTACGTCTACGGGCGCGAGACGCGGGGCTTCGGCGACCTCGGTCCCGACCTCGCGCACGCGCTCGCGCACGCGATCGAGGACGGCGGTCTCGGCGCGCCGATCTGGGACCCGGGCCACGGCATCCGCGCGACGGTGACCGGCGCCTCCCAGTTCACCGTGCAGGTGAGCGGCAACACGATCTTCATCGCCGATCCCGCGAGCGTGCCGCTGCGCAACCTGCCGGTGCTCGCGTGCCGCATCGACATGAACGAGGCCGTGTCCGCCGCCGCGGTCGAGCGCGCCGTGCGCGCCGCGCTCGCGCTCACCGACTTCGAGGACGGCTCGGGGCCGGCCGCGCTCGCGTTCCCCTGGAGCGGCGATCCCGACCACGCGCGGCTGCATGCGGTCGCCTCGGGGATCGCGGCCGCCGTGCCGCGCACCGTCGCCGCGGCGATGCCGGTCGTGCTGCTGATCGACGGCGACGTCGGCCTGACGCTCGGGCGCGTCCTGCACCACGAGGTCGCGCCGGGAAGCCGCGTCGTCGCCATCGACAATGTCCGGCTGAACGCCTTCGAGTACGTCGACATCGGGACGCCGGTCGCGAAGACCCGCGTCGTCCCGGTGATCATCAAGTCGCTCGTGTTCTAGCTCAGCGCGGTTTTCCGAACTTCAGCACGAACTCGTCGACGGGGACCGCGGGGCGGAACACGGGCGTGTCGCGCGGGTCCTCGGGGTGGCGCAAGAACTCGCCGCGCTCCACGAGGCGAAAGCCCGCGGCCTCGACCTCCCTGATCAGCGTTCCTTCCTCGATGCGGTGCAGGCTCTTCCCCACGCTCGTGCCGTCGCCGGGCTTCGCCGAATGGTCGGCGATCACGAGCACCCCGCCCGGCTTGAGCGCGTCGAAGAGCGCGCGGTTCATCCTCGCCCGGTCGACCGCCATGTAGGTCGTGTCGTGGTAGAAGAAGAAGAACGTGATCAGGTCGAGGTCGTGCACGCCCGGAGGCGCCGGGTCGTCGAACGGGCGCTCGAGCCGCACCACGTTCTTCATCGCCGGCGTCTTCATGCGCGCCTCGAAGCGCTCCTTCGCGCGCGGGCTGACGTCGGGCGAATCCTGGGCGTAGACGACCCCGGTCGGGGCGACCGCGCGCGCGAGCAGCTCCGTGCTGTAGCCGCCGCCCGCGCCCATGTCGAGGACCTTCATGCCGGGACGCGCGCGCGTGAACAGGAGCAGCGTCGCCGGGTCGCGGCGCCGGTCGGTCTGACGGTCGGCGTCGCTGCGGTCGGGCGCGGCGACGATCGCGGCGTAGTCGGGCGCCTGCGAAGCGCGGGGACCCGCGCACGCGGCGAGCGCGAGCGCGAGGAGGATCGAGGCAGCGCAAGCGGCATGAATTCTCATGCCGCCATTCTACCGGCGTCGGCTAGCGCGCACCCGCCATGCACTGGTCGACCGCGCCCGCCGACTTCCCGGCGGCGGCGATCGCGCCGCTGCGCAGGCAGTCGGCGAGATTGTCGGTATAGCCGCGGGCGTCCGAGGCCGGAATCGACGCGGGCGCCGTCATCATGAACGTCCTGCGGCAGAACACCCAGTTGCCGCGCACCAGGTCCGCGCACCGGGCGGCATCCTTCTTGATGTCGACGCCGAGGCAGCGCATGAAACGGCCGTCCTTGTCGCAATACTGCTGGACGAGCGCCTTCTGGGTGCCGTCGGCGAGCGCCGCGGGCTCCATGCTCGCCCCCGCGCCCTGCGCCAGCGCCGTGCCGGCGAGCACGGCTTGCACGAGCAATGCAATGAACGTCCTCATCATGGTTCCCTCCTCCAGACAAAGCGCTTTCCGCGCCTGGCCGCGGTCGGCTCCTTCGGACGGGAGCCTTGCGCGGTGCTTACAAAGGATATGCAAACGGAATGCCGTCGGGGCGTCGGAAACGGCCCCAGAGCGAAGTAAGTCACGCCGCCTTGCGCTTCGCGCTGGCTTCGGGGTACGGGTACAGGATGTTGAGCGCCACGCTCTGCCCCGCGCTCTGCACGATGCGCACGTGCTCGCGCCGGAGCTCGCGCGCGTGGCGGCAGCCGCACGAGTGCGCGATCATGTCGATCTCCTTGTTCATGCCCTGCGCGTAGTTCGCGACGCGCAGGTACTTCTCCTCGACCACCAGGCCGCGATGCAGCCGCGGGTTGTGCGTGGTGACGCCGGTCGGGCAGGTGTTCTGGTGGCAGCGCAGGGCCTGGATGCAGCCGAGCGAGAACATGAAGCCGCGCGCGGTGTTCACGAAATCGGCGCCGACGCACAGCGCCCAGGCGGCCCGCGCCGGGTTGACGAGCTTGCCCGCCGCGATCACGCGGATGCGCTCGCGCAGCCCCGACTCGATCAGCGCGTCGACGACGCGCGGCAGCGCTTCCGCGATCGGCAGCGCCATGTGATCCATCAGCGCCTGCGGCGCCGCGCCCGAGCCTCCTTCTCCGCCGTCGATCGCGAGGAAATCGGGCGCGACCTCGAGCCCGCGCCGGTGCACCGCGTCGGCGAGCTCGTTGATGAACCGCCAGCCGCCGATCGCCGTCTTCACGCCGACGGGCTTGCCGGTCAGCTCGCGGACGTAGGCGATCTTGTCGAGCAGCTGGTCGACGTTGGCGACGTCGCGGTGCCGGTTCGGGCTGATCGAGTCCTGGTGCGGCGGAATCCCGCGGATCGTCGCGATCTGCTCCGTGACTTTCGCCGCGGGCAGCACGCCGCCCTTGCCCGGCTTCGCGCCCTGCGACAGCTTGATCTCGAACGCGCGCACCTGCTCGTGGCGCGCGAGCTCGCGCGCGCGCTCGGGCGAGAATGCGCCGTCGCTCGTGCGCACGCCGTAGTTCGCCGTGCCGATCTGCATGATCACGTCGCAGCCGCCCTCGAGGTGGAACGGCGACAGCCCGCCCTCGCCGGTGTCCATCCAGCAGCCGGCCATCTTCGCGCCGCGCGAGAGCGCGCGCACCGCGGGCTCCGAGATCGCGCCGAAGCTCATGCCGCTCACGTTCACGATCGAGCGCGCGACGAAAGGCTTGTCGCACCAGCCCTCGCCGATCGCGAGCGGCGGCGTCGGCAGCCGGTCCTCCTCGAGGATCGGATACGGATGGTTCACGAAGATGATCGAGCCCGGCTCGTTGGTGTTGTTGGTCGAGCCGAACCCGATCACGCCGCCCTCGGCCTTCGCGAGTCGATACACCCAGCCGCGCGTCGCGCGGTTGAACGGCATCTCCTCGCGGTCGTTCATGAAGAAGTACTGGCGGAAGTACTCGCCCTGCTTCTCGAGCAGGTAGCGCAGCCGCCCGATCACCGGGTAGTTGCGCAGCACCGAGTGCTTCTTCTGCGTGACGTCCTGGACGAACCAGAAGAGGAGGACGCCGATCAGCGCGAAGCCGACGATCGTCCCGAGGCCGTAGGAGACGACGCTCAGCATGCCGGACATGATTCCCCTCCTCCCGGGATGGTGGAGGGATGATACAGGGCTACGGCAGGACGCGAAGGATCACCGACTCGGGATCGTCGGCGGCGCCGTTCTCGATCTCCCCGGGCGTCGCGGGGCGAACGTCGGCGACGCGGGCGACGAGCTTGAGCGCCATGCCGGCGAGCGGATGGTTGCCGTCGAGCACGACCTGGCCCTCGGCGATGTCGGTCACGGTGTAGACGCCCTTGCCGTCGTCGCCCTCGACGCGCATGCCGACCTCGAGCCCTTCGGGGAACTTCGCGCGCGGCTCCATGCGCAGCAGGTTCTCGTCGTAGTCGCCGAACGCGTCCTCGGGCTCGAGGCGCGTCTCGACGCGCTCGCCGACCGGCTTGCCCTCGAGCATCGCCTCGACCGCCGGGAAGATGTTGCCGTAGCCGCCGTGCAGGTACTGCACCGGCTCGTCGGACTTCTGGATCAGGTTGCCCCAGATGTCGGACAGCTCGATGTCGAGCGAGACGACGGCGTTCTTGGAGACTTTCATGGATCCGCCCGCGGGCGGGAAGACAGCGGCGCTAGCGCAGCGACTTGACCAGGCTCAGCACCTCGGCCGCGTGGCCCTTGGGCTGCACCTCGTACAGCGCGTGGCGCACGGTGCCGCGCTTGTCGATGATGAAGGTCGAGCGCACGATGCAGGGCTTCTTCGTGCCGTTCGTCTCCTTCTCGACCAGGACGCCGTAGGCGCGGCACGCCTCGCCCTCGGTGTCGGCGAGCAGCCGGATCGACACGCCGTGCTCGTCGCGGAACGCCTGGTGGCGCAGGCAGTCGTCGGGGCTGACGCCGATCACGACGCAGTCGTAGCGGGCGAAGTCCTGCTCGTGGTCGGAGAAGTCGGTGGCCTGCATGGTGCAGCCGGGCGTGCCGTCCTTCGGGTAGAAGTAGAGCACGACGTGCTTCTTGCCGCGGAAGTCCGCGAGGTCGCACGACTCCATGTCGGCGTCGGGCAGGCTGAACACCGGCGCGGGCTGACCCGTGAGCAACATATCCCCCAAGCCTAGACGACCCATCTTCCACACGCGGAGCGCTCCCGCCCCGTCCCCTTGTTCGTCTCGCCGCAGCTTAACTCAAAGCGCGCGACCCGGATCAAAAGCAACGACAGACTATAATCGCCGCGGTGGGAATGCAACTGCTCGGCGGCCTGTCGGCAAAAACATTTCTGTCGCGATTCTGGCAGAAAAAGCCGCTGCTGATACGCGGCGCGATCCCCGAGTTCGACGGCATCATACAAGCGCCTGAATTGTTTCGCCTCGCCGGGCGCGACGACGTCGAGTCGAGAATCGTCCGGCGCAGCGGCCGGCGCTGGAAGCTCGCACAAGGGCCGTTCTCGCGCGCCGACATCGAGCGCCAGCCGCGCGCGAACTGGACGCTGCTCGTGCAAGGGGTGAATTGCGTCCACCCGCCGGCGGACGATCTGCTTCGGCGGTTCGATTTCATTCCTTACGCGCGGCTCGACGACGTCATGGTCAGCTACGCCGCTCCCGGCGGAGGCGTGGGTCCTCACCTCGACTCCTACGACGTGTTCCTGCTGCAGGGCTCGGGGCGTCGGCGCTGGCGTTTGAGTCGCAAAGTGGCGCCGGAGTTTCGCGAGGACGCGCCGCTGCGCGTGCTCAAGCGCTTCCGGCCGGAGCGCGAATGGCTGCTCGAGCCGGGCGACATGCTGTACCTCCCGCCCGGGTGGGCGCACGAGGGCACCGCGGTCGGCGCCTGCACGACGTGCTCGATCGGCTTCCGCGCGCCCGCGCGCGCCGAGCTCGCCGGCGAGTTCCTCGCCTGGCTCGGCGCTCGCGCCGACCTTCCCGGCCTCTACCGGGATCCGGGCCTGCGGCCGGCGAGGAACGCGGCCGAGATCCCGCGCGGGCTGGTGCGCGCCGCAGCGCGCGCGGTGCGCGCGCTGCGCTGGACCGAGAAGGACCTCGCGAGCTTCGTCGGGAGCTACCTGACGGCGCCGAAGCCGCGGACCGTGTTCGAGCCGCCGCGGCGCGCGCTGTCGCCGGCGGCCTTCGCGCGGCGGTGCCGCGACGCAGGGCTCGCGCTCGACGCGCGAACGCAGCTCCTGTTCCTCGGCCGCGACTTCTTCGTGAACGGCGAGGCGCTCGCCCCGCGTCCCGCGCTCGCGCCGCCGCTGCGGCGGCTCGCGCACGAGCGCCGCCTGGGCCCGGGTCGCGCGCCGGCGGCGCTTTGCGAGCTCGCGTACCGCTGGTATCTTTCCGGCTGGTTGCGGCCCGGCGACGGACATGGATGAAGCGGAACGAGACGCGGCTCCGCAGCGCAGGCTGCTGGCGACCCGCAAGGAATACCTGGAGGCGATCGAGCAGCTGCTCGGGCTCGCCGCGCGCGAGCTGCGCGTCTTCGATCCGGACCTGGCCGAGCTCGGCATGAACGCCGAGCCCCGGATCGCGCGGCTGCGCGCCTTCCTCGCCGCGAGCCCCACGCGCCGGCTCTACGTCGCGCTGCACGACACCGACTTCGTGACCCGGCGCTGCCCGCGCCTGCTCGCGCTGCTCGGGTCGTATCCGCGGCAGATGTTCATCCAGCAGACGGTCGGCGAGGCGCTCAAGGCGCAGGACTGCTTCGTGATCGCCGACGACCGGCACCTCGTGCGGCGCTCGGTCGCCGCCCAGCCGCGCGGAGTCCTGATCCTCGACGACCCCAGGGACTGCGGCTCGATACGCGATCGCTTCGAGGAGATCTGGGAATCGTCGGAGGCGACCGTCTCGCCCAACGTGACCGGGCTGTGATGCGCGGCCTTTGACGCCGATCCTGCCGCGGCGCAAAAACCCCTCTAGAATTTGAACTCGGGACGTTGGCGTTTGTCCTAGCCTTCGCCCTCCATTACCCCTACAGGAGAACAACAATGAAGCGCACGCTTCTCATGGTCGCCGGTATCGCGGCCGCCCTGGCGCTCGCCGCTTGCCAGAAGAACGAATCGTCCACGCCCAAGACCGGCTCGACGCCGCCGGCGTCCACGGCGCCCTCGACGCCTCCGCCGTCCTCGGGCGCCGCGCCCGCGACGCCGTCCAGCCCGTCGGACGCCGCCAAGAAGTAGGCGTCGCGAGCCCGGAAAAAAAGCCGGCCCCGGGCCGGCTTTTTCATTTCCGCGGGCGCGTCAAACGTCGCGCCAGCCGAGGCCCTCGTCCTGGGTCGCCACGGCGATCCACTCGGGAGCGCAGCCGAGCGCCGACGACAGCGCGGCGCGCGCGAGCTCCGGCGTATTGTTCTTGCGCGACAGGTGCGCGGCCACGACGTGCTTCAGCCGGCTGCGGTCGAGCGCGGCGAGGATCGCGGCCGACACCGCGTTGTCGAGATGGCCCCAGCGGCCGGCGATGCGCGCCTTGAGCGACGGCGGGTACTCGCCGCCCATCAGCAGATCGACGTCGTGGTTGCATTCGAGCACGAGCGCGTCGCACCCCGACAGGCTCGCCTCGATGTGAGCCGTGGCGCTGCCGGTATCGGTGAGCACGCCGAGCCGGCGCGCGCCGTCCCCGAACACGTACTGCACGGGCTCGCGCGCGTCGTGCGGGACGGTGAGCGGCCGGACCTCGAGGCCGGCGACGGCGAACGCGGAGTCCGGATCGACCAGCCGCACCTCGACGTCGCGGCCCGCGTCGGGCTCGGTCAAGCGCATCGCCGAGAACGTGCCCCAGGTCATCCACACCGGCAGGCCGAAGCGCCGCGCCAGCGGGAACACGCCGTCGGCGTGGTCGGAATGCTCGTGAGTGACGACGATGCCGGCGAGGCGCGAGGGCTCGAGGCCGAGGCGCTCGAGCCGGGCGACGCACTCGCGCGGGCCGAAGCCGCAGTCGAGCATCAGGCAGGTCCCGCCCGCCTCGACGATCAGAGCGTTGCCCTCGCTGCCGCTGCCGAGTAGAGCGAAGCGCACGCGCCCCGCTACTTCAACTGGTCGTGCAGCAGAGCGAGGATCTTGCGCGCGACGGTGGACGGGTCGGCGGCGCCGTCCTTGTTCAGGACCTGGACCTCGCTGATCTCCTTCAGGTCCTTGACCTGGACGCGGTACTGCTCCGTGGAGCCGATGCCCTTGTTCTTGCCGAAGAACAGCTTCGAGAAGAAGCCCTGCTTCTCGGTGTCGAGCGCGTCCTTCTCGGGATCGACGTAGCGCACGAAGTAGTAGCCGTGGGCGCGGTCGCGGTCCTCGACGGTGAAGCCGACGCGGTCGAGCGCGAGCCCGACGCGGCGCCAGGCGCGGTCGAACGGCTCCGACAGCTCGAGCGAGCCGGTTCCGTCCTGCATCGTCACGATGCGCGCGCGCTCCTGCTTCACGCCTTCGGCGATCTGCTGCTTGGCGCGCACCTCGTCCGCGCCGAAGCGCACCATCAGGCGCCGCAGGAACTCGGCCTCGAGCTCGGGATCCGAAGGGCGCGGCTGCCACACGGTCGAGTCGCGCTGCTGGTTGGTGTAGACCTCGACCACGCCGCGGTGACTGATGTAGACCTCGGTCGTGCCGGGCTGCACCCCGCGCTCCAGGCGCGTGCGGAACTTGTCGCGCTCCGAGGTCGAGTACATGCCGTCGATGACCTTGCCGAGGATGTTGCGCACGATATCGTCGGGGATCTTGGCGCGGTTCTCGGCCCAGTCGGTCTCCATGACCCCGATCTCGGCGTTCTCGCTCTTGATCAGGAAGCCCGCCTCCTGCCAGAACTCCTTCACTATCGGCCAGACGCGCTCGGGCGGCATCTGCACCACGAGCCAGCGCTGCGCGCCGGCGCGCTCGACGCGCGCCTCCTTCACCTCGGGCAGCACGTCGTTCGGGTTGGCCGTGCGCGCCGCGCCGGAGCGCTCGTTGCTGTACGCCGAGAAGGTCGCCGTGCCGGTCGGGCTGACGTCGGGAACCTGGTAGCGGTCGTCGCGCGTCGGCGAGGTGAGATCGGGCGGCACGTCGAGCTTCGTCGTCCGCTGCGCCTCGGCCGACTTGTAGTCGATCTTCTTGCCTTCCCAGAAGCTGGTGGAGCAGCCGACCAGCGTCAGCGTGACCGTCGCCGCGAGCAGCGCGCGGCGTGCTGCGCGCGTCATGCCGTCCTGCCCTCCACCACGCGCAGGCCCGCCGGGGCGAGGTCGGCCTGCCGCATCGCCTCGCGCACGACGTCGTGGAACTGCGCCGAGAGCGGCGTGAGCGGCAGCCGGATGCCGGGACCGATCAGGCCCATCTGCGCGGCGGCCCATTTCACGGGAATGGGATTGGCCTCGACGAATAGCTTCTGGTGCAGCCCGAGGAGCTTGAAGTTCAGCTCGCGCGCGCGCTTCACGTCCTCGTCGAGACCCGCCGCGCACATCTCGTGCATGAGGCGCGGCGCGACGTTGGCCGTGACCGAGATGATGCCGCTGCCGCCGAGGAGGATCAGCGCGAGGCCGGTGGCGTCCTCGCCGCTCCAGATCATGAAGCCCTTCGGCGCGCGCCGCAGCAGGTCGCTGCCGCGCTCGATGTTGGCGGTCGCGTCCTTGATGCCGGCGATGTTCGGCACCTGCGCGAGGCGCAGCGTCGTGTCGTTCGCGAGATCGGCGACGGTGCGGCCCGGGACGTTGTAGACGATCTGCGGGATGTCGACGCGCTCGGCGACCGCGCGGAAGTGGCGGTACATCCCTTCCTGCGTCGGCTTGTTGTAGTACGGCACGACCGAGAGGGAGGCGTTCGCGCCGGCCTTCTTCGCCGACTCGGTGAGCTCGATCGCCTCGGCGGTCGAGTTGCCGCCGGTGCCGGCGATGACCGGGATGCGGCCGCGCGAGTGCTCGACGGCGATCTTGATCAGCTCCTTGTGCTCGTCGAAGTCGACCGTGGGCGACTCGCCCGTCGTGCCGACGACGACGATGCCGTCGGTGCCCTCGGCGATGTGCCAATCGATCAGCGCGCGGAAGCGCGGCAGGTCGAGACGCCCGTCCTCGTGCATGGGCGTGACGATCGCGACGATGCTGCCGCGGGGAAGAGAGGGCTTCGTCATCAGGCGGATATTCTATCGCGCTCGAGGTCGGGCGGCCATTCGGACTCGCGCACGGCGCAAAGGCGCTGCACCACGGCGGGCTTCGGGCGCGCCACGACCCCCTGCTCGAAGGCGACCGGCCGCAGCGCCCGCGCGCGCTCCAGCAATTCGTTGGGCTGCAAGAGGAAATCCGGGTTGCTCGGACGGCCGTAGCGCTCGTTGCCGAGCGCGAAGGTTTCGTAGATGAGCACGCCGCCCGGGGCGAGCGCCTCGACCAGGCGCGGGAACAGCGGCCGGTGCAGGTAGTTCGTGACGACGACGCCGTCGAAGCGCTCGTCGCCGAGCGGCCACGGCCCGCCCTCCAGATCGGCGACGCGCAGCTCGACTCCGGCGACGCCCGCGAGCGCGCCGGGATCGCGGTCGACGGCGAGCACGCGCAGGCCCAGGCCCGCGAGAAAGCGCGCGTGCCGTCCCGCGCCGCAGGCGACGTCGAGCACGCGGCCGCCGGGGCGCACCAGGCGCGCCCAGCGTCGCACCCACTCCGACGGGGCCTCGAGATCGTGAGACATCACGGGCCCAGTTGTAGCACACTGCGACCGGAACGGAGGAACCGCCATGGCCCCCAGCTCGAAACCGATCACCTTCCCCGGCGCGTCGGGCGCCGCGCTCGCCGCGCGCCTCGACGGCCCGCTCGCGCCGCCGCTCGCGTACGTGCTGTTCGCGCACTGCTTCACCTGCTCGAAGGACACGAAGGGCGCGGTCTACATCAGCGAGGCGCTCGCGGAGGCTGGCCTCGCGGTGCTGCGCTTCGACTTCACCGGGCTCGGGGGCAGCGAGGGCGAGTTCGCCAACACCAATTTCAGCTCGAACGTGGCCGATCTGGTCGCCGCCGCCGACTGGCTCAGGCGCGAGCACAAGGCGCCCGCGATCCTGGTCGGCCACAGCCTCGGCGGCGCGGCCATGATCGCCGCCGCGGCGAAGATCCCGGAGGCGCGCGCGCTCGTGACGATCGGCTCGCCGGCGGAGCCCGCGCACCTCGCGCACCTGCTGCGCGATTCGCGCGAGACGATCGAGCGCACGGGCGAGGCGACGGTGGAAATCGGCGAGCGGTCCTTCCACGTCAAGAAGCAGCTGATCGAGGACATCGAGTCGCAGAAGATCGCAGAGACGCTGCCGCGCCTGGGCAAGGCGCTGCTCGTGATGCATTCGCCGAAGGACGCGATCGTCGGCATCGACAACGCCTCGAAGATCTTCCTCGCCGCGAGGCACCCGAAGAGCTTCGTCTCGCTCGACGACGCCGACCACCTGCTCGGCCGCCGCGGCGACGCGCGCTACGCCGCGGGCGTCCTCGCCGCGTGGTCGCAGCGCTACCTCGGCGTCGAGCCCGAGAAGGTGCCCGAGGCGCCCGAGGGGCGCGTGCTCGTGCGCGAGACGCGCGAGGGCAAGTTCACGAACCAGGTCGTCGTCGGCCGGCACGTGTTCCGCGCCGACGAGCCCGTCGCGGTCGGGGGCAACGACACCGGGCCATCGCCCTACGACCTCCTGTGCGCGGCGCTCGGCGCGTGCACGGCGATGACCATCCGCTCCTACGCCGACCTGAAGAAGCTGCCGCTCGAGCGCGCCTCGGTCGAGCTGCGCCACGACAAGATCTACGCCGCCGACTGCGCCGACTGCGAGACGCGCGAAGGCAAGATCGACCGCATCGAGCGCGTCGTGCGCCTCGAGGGCGACCTCAATCCCGAGCAGCGCGCGAAGCTCCTGGAGATCTCGAACAAGTGCCCGGTGCACCGGACGCTGCACTCGGAGGTGAGCATCGTCACCGCGCTCGCCGAACCGTCATCCTGATGCTTCGCCTGTCATCCCGGGCGCAGCGAAGGATCTGCTTTTTCCTCCTAGAACCTCGACCCCGGCTGCTTCAGGAACTCGATCTCCTCCGGCGTCGATTCGCGCCCGAGGATCTCGTTCCGGTGCGGAAAGCGCCCGAAGCGTTGGATGATATCGTCGTGCCGCCGCGCCCATTCCCGGTGGTCCACACCGTGCGCGGCGAGATCCTCGTACATAAGCAGCGAGCAACTTTGAGCGATTGGGTCTTCCGCGTGTTGAAACGGCAGGTACACGAAAGCACGCTCGATCGGCCGAAGCAGGCGATCGAAGCGCCGTTCGTTGTCGGTAATCCACATCGCGAGTCGCAACGCGCGATCATCGGAAGCGAACGCCGCGGCCTTACCGCGGAACATGTTCCGGGGGAACTGGTCGAGGACCACGATCAGCGCCAGCGCCGCGAGCGGAGTCCTGCCCCAGGAATCCAGATCGCCTCGCATCGCTGCCTCCCAAACCTGGAGAAAGCGGTCTCTGACCTCGCGATCGAGCTCGTCCGACTTGGCGAACCACGCCTTGCGCGCGCGCCCGCGCGACGGCGAGTCGGGCGCGCCGAACCAGAAGTCGAGAACCTCGGAGAAGCCGCCGCCCGGTGTCATCCTGAGCGAAGCGAAGGATCTGCTTTACGTCAGCTGCAGAGGCGGACGACGAAGTCGACCAGCATCGCCGGCGTGAAGTAGCCCTGGAAGGCGACGGCGACGAGCGCGAGGAAGACGAGCGCGCCGAGCGCGGAGAGGAGCTTCTGCGAGCGCGTCATGATGCCGAGATTGTAGCGCGGGACGACTGCGGCTTCACCCAGAAGGCGAGCAGCAGCGCCGAAGCCGCCGCGACCGCGCCCGCGAAGGAGAACGCGATCGCGGCGCTCCCGAGCTGCCACAGCGAGCCGAAGATGGCGCCCGCCGGGATCGCGGCGACGCCGACCAGCAGGTGATACCAGCCGAACGCGGTGCCCTGCTCGCCCTCGCGGCCGAATTCCTTGATCAACGCGCGCTCGGCGCCTTCGGACAGGCCCTCGAGCGCGCCGTAGAAGAGCGTCACGGTCCACAGCCCGGCCGCGGTCGACGTGCCGCACACGAAGTAATACGCCAGGGCGAACCCGATCCAGCTCGCGAGCATCACGGCCTTGCGCCCGACGCGGTCCGACACCACGCCGCCCGCGTACGCGCCGGCCGACTTCATGGCGTTGAGCGCCGACCACAGCAGCAGGAGCTCGACCACGCCCATCCCGAGCCCGTGGCCGTAGAGCACCAGGAAGGTCTCGGAGACGCGGGCGAACGTGAAGGTCCCGAGCACGAGGAGATACCGCTGCATCGCGGGCGAGAGCACGCTCCAGCGCAACGGCGGCAGCGCCTCGGGCGCGGCACGCCGGGGAACGTCCCGCACACCCAGGACCAGGAGCAGGCACAGCACCCCCGGTATCGCGGAAAACAGGATCACGTTCTGCATCGTCGTGCCCGAGTACGCGAGCGCCGCCGCCGCGATCAGGCCGCCGCCGACCGCGCCGGCGTTGTCGAACGCGCGGTGCACGCCGAACGCCTTGCCCGTCAGCTCGCGCGGCGCCACGTCGGCGACCCAGGCGTCGCGCGGCGCGCTGCGGATGCCCTTCCCCACGCGGTCGACGCTGCGCAGGAGGAGCACGGTGATCCAGCCGCCCGCGAGCGCGAGCAGCGGCCGCGCGAGGTTCGAGAGCGCGTAGCCCGCGACCACGAGCGGCTTGCGCCGGCCGAGCGTCACGTCGGAATGCCGGCCGGCCCAGAGGCGCAGGAAGCTCGCGACCGCGTCGGCCACGCCCTCGACCAGGCCGAGCGCCACCGGCCCGGCGGCGAGCACCGTCGCGAGCACGATCGGGATCAGCGGGATGACGATGTCGGAGGCGACGTCGTTCAGGAAGCTGACCAGGCCGAGGGCGTAGACCGTGCGCGGCAGCCTGCCGCCGCGCTCCTCTCGCGATTGCCTCACCCGATCACGCATGCGGCGGTCGTGATGGAATAACCGTCATGCGCCAATGTTAACGCGGACGGTCCCGGAGCTCGCAACGAGCCGGACGTTTCCTTGACAACCGAAAGGACAGAAGATGAGATTCCCGAAGCTGATGCTTGCAGGCGGCCTGGCCTTCGCGATCGCCGCCGCCGGCGCCGCCGACCGGGTGGCTCCCGCTCCGAACGGCATCGAGATGCCTGCCGACTACAAGGACTGGCGCGTGATCGGCATCTCCGATCGGTCCGACAACCACACGATGCGCGCGATCCTCGGGAACGACGTCGCCATTGCCGCGGCCCGCGGCGGCCGCACCAACCCCTGGCCGGACGGCACCCGGTTCGCCAAGGTCGCCTGGAAGGAGGCGAAGCATCCGAACTGGCCGACGGCGACGGTGCCCGGCGACTTCGTGCAGGTGGAATTCATGATCAAGGACGCGAAGAAGTACGC
>DASRFB010000071.1:0-82425 GCA_035651815.1 Burkholderiales bacterium
GAAGCCGATCGAGTACTTCAAGATGTTCTACGCCGACACGGTGCTCGGCGGCTCGGCGTCGGCGCTGCGCTGCGGCCTGGACTTCTTCGGCGTCGACAAGGTGGTGTTCGCGAGCGACTGCCCGTTCGATCCCGAGGGCGGCCCGATGTTCATCCGCGAGGGCATACGCTCGATCGAGGACCTCGAGCTGTCCGACGCCGACAAGCGCAAGCTCTACTTCGGCAACGCGCTGAAGCTGCTGCGCATGCCCGCTCGCTAGGCGCGCCGGCGCACCCAGAACGGGTACATCGCGGCGAAGGTCGCGGGGCGCTCGGCCTCGAACGCCGACCAGCCCGCGAGGTCCAGGCCCGACGGATCGCCCGGGAAGCGCCCGACGTAGGCGCGCTTCACGGCCGCGCCGAGCTCGAATCCCAGGAACTCGAGATCCAGCTCGCGCAGCGCCGCGTCGATGCGGGACGGCGTGAAGCGGTGCTCCATCGCGTGGAACAGCAGGTCGCGGCATCCCGGCATCGACCAGAAGTCGGCCGATTCGAGCACGCCGCGCTCGGGGGCGCCGTCGGGCAGCGCGAGGATCGCGGCGCGCGCCGCGCGCATGCCGTCCGGCGTCGGCGGGAATCCGCGCTCGGCGATCAGGCGCTTCGCCGCGACGACCGCGGCGCGACCGGCCTCGCTGTAGAGCGCGACGTTCATGAAGCCGCGCGGGCGCAGCAGCCCGGCGAGCGCGCGCCACCCCGCGAGCGGCTCGGCCAGGTGGTGCAGCACGCCCGCGCATTCGACGAGATCGAAGCGCTCCTGCAGCGCGCCGAGCTGCAGCAGGTCGGCGCGGGCGAAGCGCACGTTCGCGATGCCAAGCTCCGCGAAGCGGCGCATCGCGAAAGCGAGGCTCGCCGCGCTCAGGTCGACGGCGAGGATGCGCGCGTTCGGATACTGGCGCGCGGTGATCGCCGCGTGCCGGCCCGTGCCGCAGCCGGCGATCAGCACCGAAGGCTCGTCCGGGACGTCGAGACCGCCCGGGGCGAGATGCGGGAACAGGCGGCGCAGCTTGGCGCCGAGCGGGTACGCGCCGACGAACGCCGGCGCGCGATCCCAGCGCGGATACGGATGCTCCTCGTACTGCTCGCGCACCGCCCGCGAGACGCCGTCCTCGGCGCCCGTGAGCGAGACGATCGTTGCGCGAAGGCGCCGCTCCTCGGCCGGCTCGGAGACCTGCCGCCGCACGAGCCGGGCGAAGTCCGCGCTCTCGGGCGCCGCCGCCGGCGCGGCGAGCGGACGATACGCCGCGAGCGCGGCGAGCGCGAATTCCGACGCGCTCCCCGGATCCAGGCCGCCGAGCGCGCGCGCCTCTTCGGCCGTCTCCTGCGCGGGGTACCCGGCGAGGAAGCATTGCTGCGCGACCGCGCACGCGAGCGCGGTCTCCTCCGCGCCCGCGCGCCGATCGCGCTCGGCGCGCATCAGCGCGGCGCGCCGCAGCCGCGCGACCAAGCGCTCGAAGCGCGCGTCCGGAACGACCACGGCCTCGAGCAGCAGCGGGAACAGCGGCCGGCGCGCCGCCCGCAGCGCCTCGTCCCACGACGGCTCGTCCGCCTCGAGCAGCGCCTCGAACGCGCGCTCGGTGCGCAGCAGGCTGAGCGCCGCGAGCGCAAGGTTGACCGGCTCGACGTCCTCTCGCCGCAGGCACTCGGCGAGCATCCCTTCCATGGCGGGGTCGGGGGCGGCGAAGCGCACGCCGGCGAGCGCATCGGCGAACGCCTGCCAGGGGCCGGGATCGCGCGGCGACAGCCGCACCGACGCCGTGAGCGCGCCGAGCGCCTCGCCGGTCCGCCCCTCGTCGAGCAGCAGCCGGCCGAGGTTGTAGTGCGCGCCGGCGAAGCCCGGGGCGATCGCGATCGCGCCGCGGTAGCCCGCCTCCGCTCCGGCGCCGTCGCCCTGCGCGAGCAGCGCGTTGCCCAGGTTGTTGAGCGCCATCGCGTTGGACGGATTCAGGCGCAGCGCCTCGCGCAGCCGCTGCTCGGCCGCGCCGGCTTCGCCGCATTCCAGCAGCGCGTAGCCGAGGTTGTTCTGCACCGTGTCGTCCTCGGGCGCGAGCAGCGCGGCGCGCTCGAGCGACTCGCGCGCCGCGCGCCACGCGCCGCGGCTCTGCAGCACGGCGGCGAGGGCGTTGTGCAGCGGCGCGGCTTGCGGCGCCGCGGCGATCGCGTCGCGCAATACGCGCTCGGCTTCGTCGAGGCGCCCCGCCTGGGACAGGGCGAGACCCGCGTTCAGCGCGTACATCGGCTGCGCCGGATCGAGCGCGATCGAGCGCAGCATCGCGTCGGCGCCCTCGTGCAACCGCCCGCTCTGGACCAGGGCGAGGCCGAGAAAATGCTCGGCCTCGGCGTTCCGCGGGTCCGCGGCGAGCACGCCGCGGTAGAGCGGCTCCGCGGACTGCGGCCGGCCGGCGCGCAGCTCCGCCGACGCGCGCGACAGCAGCGAGCGGACGGCGTCGTTCATGGCCGCATCCTAGAATGAAAAAAGGGGCCGCGAGGCCCCTTTCCGAAGCGCCCGGCGATGTCCCGAGACCCGGTGAAGGCTATTCCGTCACTTGAGCACGCCTGCCCCGGCGTTCGCGATCTGCTCGTCCTCGTGCGATTGCACGCCCGACACGCCGATCGCGCCCACGCAGGTTCCCTCGACCACGAGCGGGATGCCGCCCTGCACCGGCAGCACGGGCATGCCGAGCATCGACAGGCGCCCACCCGCGATGCGATCCTCCCAGGTCTTGGTGGTGCGGCGGGTCACCGCGGCGGTGCGGCCCTTGCCGAGCGCGATCTCGACGTTGGCGGGCGTCGCGCCGTCCATGCGCGCCACCCACAGGGGATGGCCGCCGTCGTCGAGGATGGCGATGGCGACGTTCCAGTTGTTCTTGCGCGCTTCGGCCTCGCACGCGGCCGCCATCTTCTTGCAGTCGTCGAAGGTCAGGCTCGGTCGTGACTTCATCGGTCGCTCCGTTCGGGAAAGGCGCCGATTTTACGTCCTCCTACGGCGCGAGCGCGCTCCGGATCTGCTCCAGGGCCCCGGGGTCCTCGATGGTCGTCAGGTCGCCCGGATCGCGGCCCTCGGCGAGCGCCTGGATCGAGCGGCGCAGCGTCTTCCCGGAGCGCGTCTTCGGCAGCATCGACACGAAGTGCACGGCCTTCGGCCGCGCGATCGCGCCGAGCTGCTTGTCGACCGTCTCGAGCACCTCCTTCTCGAGCCGCCGCCGCCCTTCGGGCGTGGCGAGCGCCGAGCCGTCCTTGGTGACGGCAAAAGCGAGCGGCATCTGGCCCTTCAGCGCGTCGGCGACGCCGACCACCGCGCACTCGGCGATGTTCGGGTGCATGCTGACCGCCTCCTCGATCTCGCGCGTCCCGAGCCGGTGGCCGGCGACGTTTATCACGTCGTCGGTGCGACCGAGGATGAAGTGGTAGCCGTCCTCGTCGCGGATGCCCCAGTCGAAGGTCGAGTACGCCTGCTTCGCGCCGAAGGTGCCGAAATACGTCTTCACGAAGCGCTCGTCGTCGCCCCAGACCGTGGTCATGCACCCGGGCGGCAGCGGCGGGACGACGGCGACCACCGCCTTCTCGCCGGGTGCCGCTTCCGACGCGTCGCCTTCGCGCAGCAGGCGCAGGTCGTAGCCGTAGACGGGAAAGCTCGGGCTGCCGTACTTGATCGGCGTCTTCTCGATGCCGGGGACGGCGGAGAGCACGGGCCAGCCGGTCTCGGTCTGCCAATAATGGTCGATGACGGGCTTCTTCAGCGCCACGGCGATCCACTCGTGCGTCGGCTCGTCGAGCGGCTCGCCCGCGAGGAACAGGTGCTTCAGCGTCGACAGGTCGTACTTCGCGAGGTACGCCGGATCGTGCTTCTTCAGCACGCGGATCGCCGTCGGCGCCGAGAACATCACGGCGACCCGGTGGTCCTGCACGATCTTCCACCAGACGCCCGCGTCGGGCCGGATGGGCACGCCCTCGTACAGAATGGTCGTCATGCCGGCGATCAGCGGCCCGTAGACGATGTACGAGTGCCCCACGACCCAGCCGATGTCGGACGTGGTGAACATGGTCTCGCCGGGCTCGCCGCAGAAGATGTGCTCCATCGACGCGGCGAGCGCGACCGCGTAGCCGCCGACGTCGCGCTGCACGCCCTTCGGGCGTCCGGTCGTCCCCGAGGTATACAGGATGTACGACGGCGCGTTCGATTCGAGCCAGGCGCACGGCACCTCGGCCTTGGCGTGCTTCGCGCGCAGCTCGCTCCAGTCGAGGTCGCGACCCGGCGCCATGCGCATCGACTTGTCGAACCCGCGGTTGTACAGCACGATCTTCGCCGGCGGGTGCTTCGCGAGCGCCAGGGCCTCGTCGACGAGCGCCTTGTAGAGCACGACCTTGCCCATGCGGCTGCCGCCGTCGGCCGTGAGCATGAGCTTCGGCTTCGCGTCGTCGATGCGCGCGGCGAGGCTCGCGGCCGCGAACCCGCCGAAGACCACCGAGTGGATCGCGCCGATGCGCGCGCACGCGAGCATCGCGAAGCAGGCCTCGGGAATCATGGGCATGTAGATGATCACCCGGTCGCCGGCGCCGACGCCGAGCGAGCGCATCATGGCGGCGACGCGCTGCACCTCGGCGTGCAGCTCGCGGTACGTGTAGGCCGCCTCGTGCTCGACCTCGGACGAGATGTAGACGAGCGCCTTCTGATCGCCGCGCGCGGCGAGGTGGCGGTCGACCGCGTTGTAGCAGAGGTTGGTCTCGCCGCCGACGAACCAGCGCGCGAACGGCGGGCGGCCGTAGTCGAGGACCTTCGTGAACGGCTTGTGCCAATGCACCCGCCGGGCCTGCTCGGCCCAGAAGCCTTCGCGATCCCGGATCGAGCGCGCGTGGAACTCGGAATAGGCCTTCATCGGCGGCTCCGCGACATCGGAGCCCGTACTCTACCGCTAAGACGGCGGCCGGGTTATTTGCGGCGGCTCTTGATCGCCCCGAGGATCTTGTCGACCGGCAGGTCGATCTGCAGCCGCCGGCAGGCGGCGTGCAGGAAGGGCAGCATGCGCCGCAGCACCTCGGCGGAGGCGTCGCCGAGCTGTTCCGCGCTGGCGTACTCGAAAGTCTCGACCGCCTTCTCGATGTCGGCGGGGATTCCGCCGGAATGGGCGGGCGCGGCCGGGGCGGCGGCCGGAGCGGCGGGCGGCGCCGAGGGCGTGTCCAGGAAATCGAAGGACGGCATGCCGATCGATGGGGCGGCCTGGGAGGCGACGGCGGCGGCGGGGACGGCGTGGGGAGCCGGCGCCGGCGCGGTCCCGACCGACGGCACGCCCTGCGCCGCGCGCTCCAGGCGCTGCACGGCAGCCTTCATCAGCTCCTCGATCGATCCGGCGCTGTCGTGCCCCAGGGACGCGATGCCCACGCTCGTTCTCATCCGCAGCACGTGGTCGCGGAAATTCACCTTCGCCGCCTCGAGCTGCTCGCGCAGGCGCTTGGCGAAGGCGACCGCCTGCTGCGCCGACGTGCTGGGCACGATCACCACGAAGCTCGCCTCGCCGGTCCGCCCCATCGAGTCCTCGGCGCGCAGGTTCTTCATCACGAGCTTCGCCACGCGCGCGAGCAGCTGGTCGGCGACGTCCTTGCCGACCTTCCCGACGTTCTCGGCGTGGCTCTCGATCCGGAACGCGATCGTCGAGAGCGCCGCGTTGTGGCGGCGCGCGTGCGAGAACTGCTTCGCGCCCTCGGTCGCGAGGTATTGCGGCGTGAACGTCCCGGTGAGCGGGTCGCGGATGACGGTGTTGGCGAGCGCCTCCTGGCTCGCCTGCAGATCGTTCCGGGTCTGCACCAGGCGCAGCAGGTTGTCGATGCGCGACAGGATCTCGGTCCCGTCGGTGCTCTTGGTGATGAAGTCGTTCGCGCCCGCCGAGCGCGCTTTCTTCTTGGTCGCGTCGTCCTCGTTGCCCGAGATCATGATCACGGGCATGTCCTTGATCCGGCCGTTCGACGCGCCGCGGATCTTCTCGAGCAGCGCGAAGCCGTCGAGCTTCGGCATGTGCAGGTCCGAGATCACGACGACGATCGCCGGGTCCTGCTCGAGCGCGTTCCATCCCGCCTCGCCGTCGGGCTCCTCGCGCACGTCGAAGCTCGCCCGGATCAGACGCGCGATGGTCGTGCGGACGATCTTCGAGTCGTCGACGATGAGGACGCGCTGCTTCGGCAGGTTGGCCATGCCGCTCTAGGCCGCCATGTCGACGACCAGCCGGCCGCGCGCCCTGCCTTCGATGAAGGCCGGGAACGCCGAGGGCAGCTGGTCGAAGGGAATGGTGCGGGTCATCTGCGCGAGATGGGGCGGCCGCAGGTCGGAGGCGAGCCGGCGCCAGACCTCGCGCCGCAGCTCCATCGGCGTGTAGCCCGAGTCGATGCCGAGCAGGCTCGCGCCCCTGAGGATGAAGGGCGCCACGGTGGCCTTGAGATCCATGCTCGCGGCGAGGCCGATCGAAGCCACGGTGCCCGCGGGCTTCAGGGTGCTCAGCATCCAGGAGAGCACTTCGCCGCCGAGGTTGTCCACGGCGCCCGCCCAGGTCGCCTTGTCCAGGGCCTTGACCTTGCCGAAGTCGATGCTGCCGCGAAGCAACACGTCCTTCGCGCCCAGCCCTTTCAGGTAATCGGTCTCCTGGGCCTTGCCGGTGAGGGCCGTCACCTCGTAGCCCGAGTGAGCGAGGATGTCGATCGCGATGGATCCCACGCCGCCGGTCGCGCCGCTGACGACCACCGGCCCGTTGGCGGGCTTCAGGCCGTTCTGCTCCATGCGCATGATCCCGAGGGCCGCGGTGTAGCCCGCCGTGCCGAGCGCCATGGCGTCGGCGAGGCTCATTCCCTTGGGCATGGGCACCACCCAGCCGGCCGGGACGCGGGCGTACTCGGCGTAGCCGCCGTCGTGCGACACGCCGAGGTCGTAGCTGGTGGCGATGATCGCGTCGCCCTTCTTGAAGCGCGCGTCGGCCGACTCCACGACGGTGCCCGAGAGATCGATTCCGCCGATGCAGGGGAAACGGCGGATGATGCGCCCCGCTCCGGTGACTGCGAGCGCATCCTTGTAGTTCACGCTCGAGCAGGCGACGCGCACGACCACCTCACCCGGATCGAGCTGGTCGACGGAGAGGTCCTCGAAACGGGCCGCCGTTTTCTTCTCGATCTCGTGGATCCGGTAGGCCTTGAACTTTTGCATCGGTCCTATTGCCCCCCTCGCGCGCGCAAGACAGCATTCCCCCGGGCCGATGGAGGAAACAATCGCTTGATTATACGTTAGATAGGGACGGCGCCCGGCGCTTCCGGGGCGGGAATTCGCCGGTGTTCCGCGAGATATTCCCGCGACTGCATCTCCTGCAGCCGGCTGGCCGTGCGCTGGAACTCGAACACCATCGCGCGCAGCCGCGCGTCGGCCGGGTCCTCCTCGAGCCGCAGCAGCCGCTCGGGCGGGACCTCGGCCGAGACGACGAGCTTGACGCGGTTGTCATAGAAGACGTCGACGAGCAGCGTGAACCGGCGCGCCGCCTCGGCGGCCGCGAGCCCCATCTGCGGGACGTTGGCGACGATCACGGTGTGGAAGCGCTTCGACAGGTCCAGGTAGTCGTGCTGCGAGCGGCCCCAGCCGCAGATCACCTCGAACTCGAACCAGACCACGCCGCCCGCGCGGTGCCGGTACGGGATGACGCGGCCCTCGACGTCGAGCTCGTGGAACTCCTCCTCCACCTCGGCGATGGTCCGGAACGCCTCCATCAGCAGGCGGTCGGACTCGGGCCCGAGCGGGGTGTGGTACATCCGGACCTTCTCCAGCATGCGCTTGCGGTAGTCGATCCCGCCGTCGACCTGCACCACGTCGAGGCGCTCCTGCAGCAGCCGGATCGCGGGCAGGAAATTTTCCCGCTTCAGCCCGTTCTTGTAGAGCTCCTCGGGCGCGTAGTTGGACGTCATGCAATAGACCACTCCGAGCTCCATCGTGCGCTGGAGCAGCCGGCCGATGATCATCGCGTCGGCGATGTCGTTGACCTGCATCTCGTCGAAGCAGATCAGGCGGTAGCGCTTGGCGATGCGCGCCGCGAGCGCGTCGAGCGGATCCTCGCGGCCCTTCAGCTCCTGCAGCTCCCGGTGCACGTCGCGCATGAAATGGTGGAAGTGCACCCGGCGCTTGCGCACGAGCGGCAGCGACAGGAAGAAGCTGTCCATGAGAAAGCTCTTGCCGCGGCCGACCCCGCCCCAGAGGTAGACGCCGCGCGGGAGCGGCGGGTGCACCACGAGCCGCCGCAGAGCGTTGCTGCGCCGCGCCTTGTACGTCGACCACTCCTCGTAGAGCCGCTGCAGGCGCTCGACCGCGCGCTGCTGCGCCGGGTCGCTCGCGAAGCCGCGCTTGCCGAGCGCCCGGCGGTAGATCTCGAGCGGCGAGAGCTTCTCGCCCTCGGCGACCCGCGGAGCTCGCGTATCCGGACCGCCGTCGCCCATCACATGTTGAGCGGGCGCTTGTCGACCGCGAGCGCCGCCTCGTGCATCACTTCGGAGAGCGACGGGTGCGCGTGCACCACGCGCGCGATGTCCTCGGAGCTCGCGCGGAACTCCATCGCCACGACCGCCTCGGCGATCAGCTCGGAGGCGTGGGTGTTGATGACGTGCACGCCGAGGATCTCGTCGGTCTTCGCGTGCGCGAGCATCTTCACGAACCCGTGCGTGTCGCCGTGTCCGAGCGCGCGGCCGTTGGCCGAGAACGGGAACTGGCCCGCGCGGTACGGCGTGCCGTCGGCCTTGAGCTGCTGCTCGGTCCTGCCGACCCACGCGATCTCGGGCGCCGTGTAGATCACCCACGGAATCGTCTCCAGGTTCACGTGCGCCTTCTGGCCCGCGATCAGCTCGGCCACCATCACGCCCTCCTCCTCGCCCTTATGCGCGAGCATCGGCCCGCGCACCACGTCGCCGATCGCGAAGACGTTCGGCAGGCTCGTGCGGCACTGGTCGTCGACCTCGACGAAGCCGCGGCCGTCGATCTTCAGCCCCACCGCCTCGGCGCCGAGCCCGTCGGTGTTCGGCACGCGGCCGATCGAGACGATCAGCCGGTCGCATTCCAGCTTTTTCGCGGCGCCCTCGTGCTCGTAATTCACGGTGACGCCCTGCTTCGTCACGTCGACTTTTCCGATCTTCGCCGAGAGCTGGATATCGAGCGCCTGCTCCCGCGTGAAGATCCGCCACGCTTCCTTCGCGACCATCTCGTCCGCCGCGGCGAGGAACGACGGCAGCGCCTCGAGGATGGTGACCTTGGAGCCCAGGCGCCGCCAGACCGACCCGAGCTCCAGGCCGATCACGCCCGCGCCGATGACGCCCAGGCGCTTCGGCACGTCGGAAAAGGCGAGCGCGCCGATGTTGTCGCAGACGATCTCGTTGTCGACCGGGACGCCGGGCAGATGGCGCGCCTTCGATCCGGTCGCGACGATGACGTACCTGGCCTCGATCGCCTCGCCGCCGACGTCGAGCTTCCAGCTCTCGCCGCGGCCCACGAACTTGCCGTGGCCCTTGAGCCACGCGATCTTGTTCTTGCGGAACAGGAACTCGATGCCGCCCGTCATCTTCGAGACGATCGCGTCCTTGCGCGCGAGCATCCTGGCGAGGTCGACCTTGACGCCGGAGACCGAGATGCCGTGGTCGGCGAGGCCCTTCGTCGCGTGCTCGTATTGCTCCGAGGACTCGAGCAGCGCCTTCGAGGGAATGCAGCCGACGTTGAGGCAGGTCCCGCCCAGGGCGGGCTTGCCGGAAGGCGCCTTCCAGTCGTCGGCGCACGCGGTCTTCATCCCGAGCTGCGCGCAGCGGATCGCCGCGATGTAGCCCGCGGGCCCTGCGCCGATGACGACGACGTCGAAGGTCTGCGCCATGGGCTCAGAGATCCAGCAGCAGGCGCGCCGGATCCTCGAGCGCCTCCTTGATCGCGACCAGCGACAGCACCGCCTCGCGCCCGTCGATGATGCGGTGGTCGTACGACATCGCCAGGTAGTTCATCGGCCGGATCACGATCTGCCCGTTCTCGACCACCGGGCGCTCCTTGGTCGCGTGGACGCCGAGGATCGCGGACTGCGGCGGGTTGATGATCGGCGTCGACAGCATCGAGCCGAACACGCCGCCGTTCGAGATCGAGAAGGTGCCGCCGGTCAGCTCCTCGATCGTGAGCTTGCCCTCCTGCGCGCGCTTGCCGAAGTCGGCGATCTTCTTCTCGATCTCGGCGAAGTTGAGCTGGTCGCAGTCGCGCAGGATCGGCACGACCAGGCCGCGCGGGCTGCCGACGGCGATGCCGACGTCGAAGTAGCCGTGGTAGACGATGTCGCTGCCGTCGATCGAGGCGTTGACGACCGGATATTTCTTGAGCGCGTACACGGCCGCCTTGACGAAGAAGGACATGAAGCCCAGGCGCACGCCGTGCTCCTTCTCGAACGCCTCCTGGTGCTTCTTCCTCAGCTCCATCACCGGCTGCATGTTCACTTCGTTGAACGTCGTCAGGATCGCGGCGGTCGATTGCGACTGCACCAGGCGCTCGGCGATGCGCGCGCGCAGCCGGCTCATGGGCACGCGCTGCTCGGGGCGGTCGCCGAGGATGCGGTCGACGTTGACGGGGGCGGGCGCGGGAGGGAGCGGCGCCTTCGCGGCGGCCGGCGGGGTCCCCGCTTGCGCGGGGGAAGACGTCCTTTCGGCCGCGCCGAGAACGTCCCCCTTCGTGATGCGGCCGTCGCGGCCGGTGCCGGTCAGCCGCGCCGGATCGATGCCCTGCTCCTCGACCAGCTTCCTCGCTGCCGGCATCAGGCGCGCGTCCTCGCGCGCCTCCTTGGCCGGGGTGGCGGGCGTCGCTGGAACGGGCCTGGCCTCGGGCTTGATCCCGGCGGGCGCGGGCGACGTTGCGGACGCGGACGAGGCGGCCTCCGCCTCGGTGTCGATGGTCGCGATCGCCTCGCCGGCGACGACGGTGGAGCCGTCGCCCTTCGCGATCTTCGTCAGCACGCCGTCCGCGGGCGCGGGCAGCTCGAGCACCACCTTGTCGGTCTCGACGTCGACGAGGTTCTCGTCGCGCTTGACCGCCTCGCCGGCCTTCTTGTGCCACGCGAGCAGCGTGGCCTCCGCAACCGATTCCGACAGTTGCGGCACCTTCACCTCGACTAGCATCGATCGCTCCGTTCGGTTTTTTCACCGGCTTCGGCTGAGCTTCCGCCGGTGTACCGCAAAAAACCAGCGCGTAACGCGCCGGAACACGTTTGTCGTCCTGAGCGAAGCGAAGGACCTGCTTTTCCGGAAAAAAGCAGATTCTTCGCTGCGCTCAGAATGACATCAAGTCTTAATCTTTCCCAACGCCTGCTCGACCAGCGCCTTCTGCTGCTCGAGGTGCTTGGCCGCGTAGCCCACCGCGGGCGAGGCCGACGACGGCCGTCCCGCGTAGTGGAGCTTCTGGTCCTCGCGCATGTTCTCCACGAAATAATGCCGCGTCTGGTACCACGCGCCCTGGTTCTGCGGCTCCTCCTGGCACCAGACGACTTCCTTCGCGTTCGGATAGCGCTTCATCTCGGCCGCGAACTGCTTGTGCGGGAACGGATACAGCTGCTCGACGCGGATGATGGCGATGTCGTCCGCGCGCCGCTCGCGCCGCCCGAGCAGCAGGTCGTAGTAGACCTTGCCCGAGCAGGCGACGATGCGCTTCACCTGCTTCGCGTCGAGCTGGTCGACCTCGCCGATCACGGTCTCGAAGCCCCCCTTCGCGAGATCCTTGAGTCCCGAGACCGCCTCGGGCTTACGCAGCAGCGACTTCGGCGTCATGATGACGAGCGGCTTGCGGAAGTTCCGGAGCATCTGCCGCCGCAGCAGGTGGAAGATCTGCGCCGGCGTCGACGGCACGCACACCTGGATGTTGTGCTCGGCGCACAGCTGCAGGTAGCGCTCGAGGCGCGCCGAGCTGTGCTCGGGGCCCTGCCCCTCGTAGCCGTGCGGCAGCATCAGCACCAGCCCGCACTGGCGGTTCCACTTCGCCTCGCCCGAGGTGATGAACTGGTCGATCACGACCTGCGCGCCGTTCGCGAAGTCGCCGAACTGCGCCTCCCAGATGACGAGCTCGTTCGGCTCGGCGCAGGCGTAGCCGTACTCGAAGCCGAGCACCGCCTCTTCCGAGAGCACCGAGTCGATCACGACGAACGTCGACTGCTTCTCGGCGAGGTTGTTGAGCGGCATGTAGGTGCCCGCGTCCCAGCGCTCGCGGTTCTGGTCGTGCAGCACCGCGTGGCGGTGCGCGAAGGTGCCGCGCCCCGAGTCCTGCCCCGACAGGCGCACCGCGTACCCGTTCACGAGCAGCGTCGCATAGGCGAGGTTCTCGGCCATGCCCCAGTCGAGCATCTTCCTGCCCTGCCCCATCTCGCGCCGCGCCGCCATCACGCGCTCCACCGTCGGGTGCAGCTTGAAGCCCTCGGGCACCGTGGTGATGCGCCCGGCGAGCTTCTGCAGCTCGTCGATCGGCACCGAGGTGTCGGCCGCGTCGGTCCACTTCGCGTTCATGAACGGCGACCAGTCGACGGCGAAGTTGCGCTGGAAGTTCGAGAGCACCGGGCTCGAGGTATGGCGCCCTTCCTCCAGCGCCTGGCGATAATCCTTGATCATCTGCTCGGGAGCGTCGGGCTCGATGACCTTCTGCGCGACGAGCTTGTCGGCGTAGAGCTTGCGCGTCGTCGGCGTCTGGGCGATCTTCTTGTACATGAGCGGCTGCGTGACGAGCGGCTCGTCCTGCTCGTTGTGACCCAGCCGCCGGTAGCACACGATGTCCACGACGACGTCCCTGCGGAACTCCTTGCGGTAGTCCATCGCGATCTGCGTCACGAAGTGCACCGCCTCCGGGTCGTCGCCGTTCACGTGGAAGATCGGCGCCTCGACCATCTTCGCCACGTCGGTGCAGTAGATCGTCGAGCGCGCGTCGCGCGGGTCGGACGTGGTGAAGCCGATCTGGTTGTTGACGACGATGTGCACCGTGCCCGCGGTGCCGTAGCCGCGCGTCGAGGAGAGGTTCAGCGTCTCCATCACCACGCCCTGCCCCGCGAAGGACGCGTCGCCGTGGATCAGCAGCGGCAGCACCTGATCGCCCTTCACGTCCTTGCGCCGGCGCTGGCGCGCGCGCACCGAGCCCTCGACCACGGGGTTGACGATCTCGAGGTGCGAGGGATTGAAGGCGAGCGACAGGTGAATCGGCCCGCCCGAGGTCGAGATGTCGGACGAGAACCCGTTGTGGTACTTGACGTCGCCGGCCGAGAGCTCGCTGTGGTGCTTGCCCTCGAACTCGGAGAACAGCTCCTTCGGGTTCTTGCCCAGCGTGTTGACGAGCACGTTCAGGCGCCCGCGGTGCGCCATGCCGATCACCAGCTCCTGCACGCCGTGGCTGCCCGCGCGCTGCACCACCTCGTCCATGGCCGAGATCAGGCTCTCGCCGCCCTCGAGCGAGAAGCGCTTCTGGCCGACGTAGCGGGTGTGAAGATATTTCTCGAGCGTCTCGGCGGCGGTGAGGCGCTCGAGGATGCGCTTCTTCACCTCCGGAGTCAGGCTCGGGTGCGAGCGCACGGACTCCAGGCGCTGCTGGATCCAGCGCTTCTGCGCCATGTCGCTCATGTACATGTACTCGACGCCGATCGAGCTGCAGTACGTCTCGCGCAGCGCCTTCAGGATCTCGCGCAGCGTCATGCGCTCGGGGCCGACCAGCGTGCCGGTGTTGAACACCGTCTCCATGTCGGCCTCGGTGAGGTCGTAGAAGGCGGGCTCGAGCTCCGGGATCTGCGGCCGCGGCTGGCGCTTCAGCGGATCGAGCTCGGCCCAGCGCGAGCCCCGGGCGCGGTAGGCGGCGATCAGGAGCAGCACATAGACCTGCTTGCGCTCGACCGAGAGCTCGGTCGGCGACTCGGCGAGGCGCAGCTTGTTCTGCTTGGCGCGCTGCGCGAACGACTCGACGATCGGGGCGTGCGCCACGTCGCGGCCCCGGCCTTCGCCGGCGCCCGGGAGCAGCTGCAGCTTGTCGAAATGCTCGCGCCACTGCTCGGGGACCGACTGGGGATTGTCGAGGTAGGACTCGTACAACCCTTCGATGAACGGGGCGTTCGCCCCGAAGATGTACGAGTTGGAGAGAAGGTCCTTCATTCCGCTCATTTCAGGTCTCCAGATGGGGGCGCAATGCCCCCTTGGCAATAGCGCGGGAAGGCGGGGCCTATTTTCTCTTTTCGATCGGGACGAACTCGCGGCGCGCTGCCCCGGTGTAGAGCTGTCGCGGCCGGCCGATCTTGTACTCCGGATCGGAGATCATCTCCTGCCACTGCGCGATCCAGCCGATGGTACGGGCGAGCGAGAAGATGCAGGTGAACATCGCCACCGGGATGCCGAGCGCCCGCTGCACGATCCCGGAGTAGAAGTCGACGTTGGGATAGAGCTTGCGGCTGACGAAGTAGTCGTCTTCGAGCGCGATCTTCTCGAGCGCGATGGCCAGCTTGAATATCCGGTCGTCGTGCAGGCCGAGCTCGTCCAGGACCTCGTGGCAGGTCTCGCGCATCAGCTTTGCGCGCGGGTCGTAATTCTTGTAGACGCGGTGGCCGAAGCCCATCAGGCGCACGCCAGGCTCCTTGTCCTTCACCCGCTTGATAAACTCGCCCACCTTCGACACATCGCCGATCTCCTCGAGCATCTGCAGCGCGGCCTCGTTGGCGCCGCCGTGCGCCGGGCCCCAGAGCGACGCGATGCCCGCGGCGATGCAGGCGTACGGGTTCGCACCCGACGACCCGCACAGCCGCACGGTCGACGTGGAGGCGTTCTGCTCGTGGTCGGCGTGCAGGATGAAGATGCGGTCCATGGCGCGCACCAGCACGTCGTTGACCTTGTACTCCTCGGCCGGCACCGCGAACATCATGCGCATGAAGTTCGCGGTGTACGACAGGTCGTTCTTCGGATAGACGAACGGCTGGCCGATCGAGTACTTGTACGACATCGCCACGATCGTCGGCATCTTGGCGACCAGCCGGAACGCCGAGATCACGCGGTGCTGCGGGTTCGTGATGTCCAGCGCGTCGTGATAGAAGGCCGACAGCGCGCCGACGACGCCGACCATGACCGCCATCGGGTGCGCGTCGCGGCGGAACCCCTGGTACAGCCGGGCGAGCTGCTCGTGCACCATCGTGTGATGGGTGACGATGTCGACGAACTCGTCCTTCTGCTTCTTCGTCGGCAGCTCGCCGTACTGCAGCAGGTAGCAGACCTCGAGGAAATCGCAACGGGTCGCCAGGTCCTCGATCGGGTATCCGCGGTAAAGCAGCACGCCCTGGTCGCCGTCGATGTAGGTGATCTTCGAGCTGCAGCTCGCCGTCGACAGGTAGCCCGGGTCGTAGGTGAACATCCCGGTCTTGCCGTAGAGCGTGCGGATGTCGATGACCTCGGGGCCGATGCTCCCGTCCAGCACCGGAAATTCCAGCGATTTGCCGTCTCCGTACTGGAGCACGGCCTTCTTCGAGCTCGTCATTGCGTCTCCCGAATTTGGCAGCGCCGCAGCTCTTCCACGACGGCGCTCATGGCGGGATCGGCGCAATCGGCGCGGCCGCTCACCAGATCCCACAGATCGTTGTCACTGTACTCCAGCAGCGTTTCGAACGCGCGCAGCCGCTCGCCCGCGAGACCGGGTCCATGCCGGTCGAGGTAGGCCCGCAGGACGAGATCGTTCTCGAGCAGCCCGCGCCGGCAGCGCCACTCCAGTCTCCTGAGCTCGGCCGCTTCCATGGACGCTAGACCGCCCGCTTCACCATCAATTCCTTGATGTGGCCGATCGCGCGCGTCGGGTTCAACCCCTTCGGACAGGCGTCGACGCAGTTCATGATCGTGTGGCAGCGGAACAGACGGTAGGGGTCCTCGAGATTGTCGAGGCGATCGCCCGTGGCCTGGTCGCGGCTGTCGGCGACGAACCGGTAAGCCCACAGCAGCCCCGCCGGGCCGACGAACTTGTCCGGGTTCCACCAATATGAGGGGCACGCCGTCGAGCAGCAGGCGCACAGGATGCACTCCCACAGCCCGTTCAGCTGATCGCGCTCCTCGGGCGACTGCAGCCGCTCCTTCTCCGGCGCCGGGTCGTGGTTCTGGAGATACGGCTTGATCGAGTGGTACTGGTTGAAGAACTGCGTCATGTCCACGATCAGGTCGCGGATCACGGGCAGGCCGGGGAGCGGGCGCAGCTCGACCGGCTCCTTCAGGTCGGCGAGCTTGGTGATGCACGCGAGGCCGTTCTTGCCGTTGATGTTCATCGCGTCGGAGCCGCACACGCCCTCGCGGCAGGAGCGGCGCAGCGCCAGGCTGTCGTCGACCTGCTCCTTGATCCGCACCAGCGCGTCGAGCAGCATGCGGTCGTGCGGATCGAGCTGGACGTCGTAGTCCTTCATGTAGGGCTTCGCGTCCTTCTCGGGGTCGTAGCGGAATATGCGGAATCGCATCAGTAGGTTCTCACCTTGGGTTCGATGGCATCGACCGTGAGCGGCTTCATGTGCACCGGCTTGTACTCCAGCCGGTCGCCGTCCTTGTACCAGAGCGTGTGCCTGAGCCAGTTGACGTCGTCGCGCTTGTGGAAGTCGGCGCGGTCGTGCGCGCCGCGGCTCTCCTTGCGCGCCTCGGCCGAGACCATCGATGCGCGCGCGACCTCGACCAGGTTGTCGAGCTCGAGCGCCTCGATGCGCGCGGTGTTGAACACCTTGCTCTTGTCCTGGATCTCGGTGCGCGTCGCGCGGTCGCAGACCTCGAAGATCTTCTTCACGCCCGAGGCGAGCAGGTCCGGGAAGCGGAACACGCCGCAGTGCGCCTGCATCGTGCGGCGCATCTCGCGCGCGACCTCGGCGACGCGCTCGCCGCCCTTCTGGCCGTCGAGGCGCGCGAGGCGCGCGAGGCTCGCGTCGCCCGCGTCCTTCGGCAGGTCCGGGATCCCGGGATTCTCGCCCAGGAATTTCTCGATCGAGTCCGCCGACGCCTTGCCGAAGACGAGCAGGTCGGTGAGCGAGTTGGTGCCGAGGCGGTTCGCGCCGTGCACCGAGGCGCACGCGACCTCGCCCGCGGCGTAGAAGCCCGGGACGGCGGTCTCCGGGTTGCCGCTCTTCGGAACGACGACCTCGCCGAGATAGTTGGTCGGGATCCCGCCCATCTGGTAGTGCGCCGTCGGCACGACCGGGATGGGATCCTTCACCGGGTCGACGTTCGCGAACTTCTTCGAGATCTCGGCGATGCCGGGCAGGCGCTTCTCGATCGTCTCGCGGCCGAGGTGGTCGAGCTTGAGCAGCAGGTAGTCGCCGTCCTTGCCGGCGCCGCGCCCTTCCTTGATCTCGGTCGCCATCGCGCGCGACACCACGTCGCGCGAGGCGAGGTCCTTGAGGTTCGGCGCGTAGCGCTCCATGAAGCGCTCGCCGTTCTTGTTCAGCAGGTAGCCGCCCTCGCCGCGCACGCCCTCGGTGATCAGCACGCCGGCGCCGGCGACGCCGGTCGGATGGAACTGCCAGAACTCCATGTCCTCGAGCGGGATTCCCGCGCGCGCGGCCATGCCGAGGCCGTCGCCCGTGTTGATGAACGCGTTGGTGGTGGACGCGAAGATCCGCCCGGCGCCGCCGGTCGCGAACAGGGTCGCGCGCCCCTGCAGCAGCGAGACCTCGCCGGTCTCCATCTCGAGCGCGGTGACGCCCAGCACCCGGCCGTCCGCGCCGCGGATGAGATCGAGCGCCATCCACTCGACGAAGAACTGGGTGTTGGCGCGCACGTTGCGCTGGTACAGCGTGTGCAGCATCGCGTGGCCGGTGCGGTCGGCGGCGCAGCACGAGCGCTGCACCGGGCGCTCGCCGAAGTTCATCGAATGCCCGCCGAAAGGCCGCTGGTAGACGGTGCCGTCCTCGTTGCGGTCGAACGGCATGCCGTAGTGCTCGAGCTCGTAGACCGCGCGCGGGGCTTCGCGGACCATGAACTCGATCGCGTCCTGGTCGCCGAGCCAGTCCGAGCCCTTGACCGTGTCGTACATGTGCCACAGCCACGAGTCCTCGCTCATGTTGCCGAGCGCGGCGCCGATGCCGCCCTGCGCCGCGACGGTGTGCGAGCGTGTCGGGAACACCTTCGAGAGCACCGCGACGCGCAAGCCGGCTTCCGCGAGCTGCAGCGAGGCGCGCAGCCCGGCGCCGCCCGCGCCCACCACGACCACGTCGAAGCTGCGCCGGATGAGCGCCACTCAGATCCTCCAGAGGATCTGCAGCGCCCAGGCGCCGCAGCCGATGAGCAGGAGCGCCGTCGCCGCCTCGAGCGCGAGCCGCAGGCCGGTCGGCTTCACGTAATCCATCCAGATGTCGCGCATCCCGACCCAGGCGTGCGCGAGCACGCTCGCCGCGAACAGGAACGTGGCGAAGCGCATCCAGCCCGGCGCGAAGAGCGATTTCCAGGCGGCGTAGCTCGGCGGCCCCGAGGCGAGCAGCAGCGTGACGAACAGCAGCGTATACAGCGCCATGAACGCCGCCGACACGCGCTGGACCATCCAGCCCCCGAGCCCGTAGTGCGCGCCGACGACGACCCGCTTCACCATAGCCGCGCCCCGATCACGACCGTGAGCGCGAGGCTCACCGCGAGCACGAGGAAGGCGCTGCGCCGCGCCGACGCGAGCGGCAGGCCGACGTCCATGTCGAGGAAGAGGTAGCGGACGCCGGCGCAGAAGTGGTGCAGGTACGACCACAGGAACGCGAGCAGCGCGAGCTTCACGACCGGATGCGAGACGTACGCGCGCGCGTGCTCGAAGCCCGCCTCGGAGCCCAGGCTCATTTCGAGCAGGAACAGGAACCACACCAGACCGAGGAACAGCCACGCGCCGCTCACGCGGTGGAAGATCGAGACCAGGCCGGGAGCGGGAAGATTGAGAAGACTCAGGTTGAACCAGACTGGGCGTTTTCTTTTCGCCGCCAGATCAGGCATGTAACCGCATCCTTCGTTCGCTGGCTTATTGAAGTCTTGACGAGAATCAAGATTATAGCAGGCTCGGCGTCCGATTTGTGCCCTGCAAAATACTCGGGGATAATCGCGTCTTCGGTCTCTCGCCCCAGTCCCGAGGAACGCCTCATGTCCAAGTCCCCGATGCGCGTCGCCGTCACGGGCGCCGCCGGCCAGATCGGCTACAGCCTGCTGTTCCGCATCGCGAGCGGCGCCATGCTCGGCGCGGACCAGCCCGTCGTCCTGCAGCTGCTCGAGATCCCCGACGAGAAGGCGCAGAAGGCGCTCAAAGGCGTGATGATGGAGCTCGACGACTGCGCGTTCCCGCTGCTCGCGGGCATGGTCGCGACCTCCGATCCGATGGTCGCGTTCAAGGACGCCGACGTCGCGCTGCTGGTCGGCGCGCGCCCGCGCGGTCCGGGCATGGAGCGCAAGGACCTGCTCGAGGCGAACGGCAAGATCTTCGCGCCGCAGGGGCAGGCGCTCGACCGCGTCGCCAAGCGCGACGTGCGCGTGCTCGTCGTCGGCAACCCCGCCAACACGAACTGCCTGATCGCGATGAAGAACGCGAAGAGCCTCGAGCCCGCGCAGTTCACCGCGATGATGCGGCTCGACCACAACCGCGCCGTGTCGCAGATCGCGCAGAAGATCGGCAAGCCGATCGCGTCGGTGCGCAAGGTCGCGGTCTGGGGCAACCACTCGTCGACGCAATACCCCGACGTGTTCCACGCCGAGGTGGACGGGAAGAAGGCGTGGCCGATGATCAACGACCAGGCCTGGCTCGAGAACACCTTCATCCCCACGGTGCAGAAGCGCGGCGCCGCCATCATCGAGGCGCGCGGCCTTTCGTCGGCGGCGAGCGCCGCGAACGCCGCTATCGACCACGTGCGCGACTGGGTGCACGGCACGCGCGAGGGCGACTGGGTCTCGATGGGCATTCCCGCCAACGGCAGCTACGGCATCCCGGAAGGCGTCATGTACGGGTTCCCGGTCACTTGCAGGGGCGGCAAGTACGAGATCGTCAAGGGTCTCGACATCAGCGACTTCGCGCGCAAGCGCATGGACGCGACGCTCAAGGAGCTGCAGGAGGAGCGCGACGGCATCAAGGCGCTCCTCGGATAGAGACGGGGTCGATGTCCAAGCCGCTCCACCCCCACGCGGCCTTGTTCAAGGGGGAGCGGCCTTTTCCCGTCATCCCGTCGTGCGAGCACTTCGCGGGGAACGAGAACTTCATCGCCAAGGCGTTCGAGATCCAGCACAAGCTCGGCCCGATCTTCGACATCACCTGCGACTGCGAGGACGGCGCCGCGCCCGGGCGCGAGCGCGAGCACGCCGAGATGATCGTGCGCATGCTCGCCTCGCCCGCGAACCGCTTCCGGCACGCGGGCGTGCGCATCCACGACTTCAGCCACCCGCACTGGAAGCGCGACGTCGACATCGTGATCGAAGGCGCCGGCGAGCTGCTCTCCTACATCACCTTCCCGAAGGCGACCTCGGCGGCCGAGGTCGCCGAGATGATCGCCTACGTCCAGCAGGCGGCCGCGCACCACGGCATCCGGCGCGAGATTCCCGTCCACGCGCTGGTCGAGACGCACGGCGGCCTGCGCGAGGCCTACGAGATCGCCGCGCTTCCCTGGATGCAGGCGCTCGCGTTCGGGCAGATGGACTTCGTCTCCAGCCACCACGGCGCGATCCCCGCCTCCGCGATGCGCTCGCCGGGCCAGTTCGAGCACAAGCTGCTCGCGCGCGCCAAGGCCCGCGTCGCCGCGGCGGCGCTCGGCAACGGCATCGTGCCGACGCACAACGTGACGCAGGATCTGAAGAACGCGTACGTCACCTACGAGGACGCGTGGCGCGCGCGCCACGAGTACGGCTTCATGCGCATGTGGAGCATCCACCCGACGCAGATCCAGCCGATCGTCGACGCGATGAAGCCCGACTTCTCGGAGGTGCGCGAGGCGGCCGGGATCCTGCTCGCGGCGCAGCGCGCCGACTGGGGGCCGATCCAGTACGCGGGCGAGCTCCACGACCGCGCGTCGTACCGCTACTACTGGGAGGTGCTGCAGAAGGCGCGCGTCACCGGCGTGCAGGTGCCCGAGGACGCCTTGCGCGAGTTCTTCGAGCCCGAAAGGCAGCCATGACGCAAGGCGTGAACGAGCATTCGGCCGGCGCCCGGCTGCGCGCCGCCATGAAGGCCGAGAAGCCGCTCCAGTGCGTCGGCACGATCAACGCCTACCATGCGCGCCTCGCCGAGCGCGTGGGCTACCAGGCGATCTACCTCTCGGGCGGCGGCGTCGCGGCCGGCTCGCTCGGGCTGCCCGATCTCGGCATCAGCAACCTCGAGGACGTCCTGACCGACGTGCGCCGCATCACGGACGCGTGCGCGCTGCCGCTCCTGGTCGACGTCGACACCGGCTTCGGCGCGAGCGCGTTCAACATCGCCCGCACCGTCAAGTCCCTGATCAAGGCCGGCGCCGCGGGAATGCACATCGAGGACCAGGTCGGAGCGAAGCGCTGCGGCCACCGCCCCGGGAAGGAGCTGGTGCCGAAGGAAGAGATGGTCGACCGCGTGAAGGCGGCGGTCGACGCGAAGACCGACCCGCAGTTCGTGGTCATGGCGCGCACCGACGCGCTCGCCGTCGAGGGCCTCGAGCGCGCGATCGAGCGCGCGGTGGCGTGCGTCGCGGCGGGCGCCGACGCGATCTTCCCCGAGGCGATGACCGACCTCGCCATGTACCGCAAGTTCGCCGACGCGGTGAAGGTGCCGGTGCTCGCCAACATCACCGAGTTCGGGTCGACGCCGCTGTTCACGCTCGAGGAGCTGCGCTCGGCGAACGTCGCGATCGCGCTCTATCCCCTGTCCGCGTTCCGCGCGATGAACGCCGCGGCGCTGAAGGTCTACGAGGCGATCCGCGCTGAGGGCACGCAGAAGAGCGTCGTGCCGACGATGCAGACGCGCGCCGACCTCTACGATTATCTCGACTATCATTCGTACGAGAAGAAGCTGGACCAACTCTTCGCCAGGGACAAGGGCAAATGAATCCTGCAGCCGGACTGAGGCCGAAGAAATCCGTCGCCCTGTCGGGCGTGCCCGCCGGCAACACGGCGCTGTGCACCGTCGGCCGCACCGGGAACGACCTGCATTACCGCGGCTACGACATCCTCGACTTCGCCGACCGGGCCGAGTTCGAGGAGATCGCGTATCTGCTCGTGCACGAGAAGCTGCCGAGCGCCGCGGAGCTCGCCGGCTACAAGAAGAAGCTGAGGTCGCTGCGCGGGCTCCCGGGCCCGGTCAAGACGGTGCTCGAGCAGGTGCCCGGGTCCGCGCATCCCATGGACGTGATGCGCACGGCGGTCTCGGTGCTCGGCACCGTGCTCCCCGAGAAGGAGGATCACGACGTCGCGGGCGCGCGCGACATCGCGGACCGGCTGATGGCGTGCCTGGGCTCGGCCCTCCTCTACTGGCACCACTGGACCCGGAGCCGGAAGCGCATCGAGGTCGAGACCGACGACGACTCGATCGGCGGGCATTTCCTGCACCTGCTCCACGGAAGCGCGCCGTCGGCCGAGTGGGTGCGCGCGATGCACACATCGCTCATCCTGTACGCCGAGCACGAGTTCAACGCCTCGACCTTCACCTGCCGCGTGATCGCGGGGACGGGCTCGGACATCTACTCGGCGATCTGCGGCGGCATCGGCGCGCTGCGCGGGCCCAAGCACGGGGGCG
The DNA here is from genome assembly GCA_035651815.1 of Burkholderiales bacterium. Classification (GTDB taxonomy): domain Bacteria; phylum Pseudomonadota; class Gammaproteobacteria; order Burkholderiales; family SG8-39; genus VBDM01. The sequence goes on from DASRFB010000071.1 coordinate 22,738, forward strand.
CGAACGAAGTGGCCTTCGTCGAGCAGTCTCGCTACGCGAGTCCCGACGCGGCGGAAGCCGACGTCGTGCGCCGAATCCAGAACAAGGCGCTCGTGATCGGCTTCGGCCATCCCGTTTACACGGTCGCCGACCCGCGCAACGAGGTGATCAAGGCGGTCGCGAAGCGGCTGTCGAAGTCCGCCGGCGACACGAAGCTCTTCGACATCGCCGAGCGCATCGAGCAGGTGATGGCGCGCGAGAAGAAGATGTTCGCCAACCTCGACTGGTACAGCGCGGTCTCGTATCACCGCATGGGCGTGCCGACGGCGATGTTCACGCCGATCTTCGTGATCTCGCGCACTTCCGGCTGGTCCGCGCATATCATCGAGCAGCGGATCGACGGTAAAATCATCCGCCCGGGCGCGAACTACACCGGCCCAGAAGACCAGCGCTGGGTCCCGATCGAAGACCGCCGGTGATCCCAAGGGAGAAGGCCATGACGAGATTCAAGCTTGCGTGCCTCGCGGCGCTCGGCGTCGCCGGCGGCGCGCTCGCCGCGCCCGCCGACATCGCCGGCACGTGGGAATGCCGGCAGCCCGGCGTCAACTACGGGAACAAGCCGCCCATCCTCTACTTCACCGACGCGCCGGGCGGCGGCGCGACGGAGGTGACGGTCGAGGTCGACGGCTTCTCGCGCGAGGTCTACGGCCGCGCCGAGCTCGCGCAGGACCCGGACGGCTGGCTGAAGGTGAAGCCGGCGAAAGGCCAGGAGTTCAGCGTCAAGCCCGAGGCCGGCGCCCGGCAGCGCACGGCGGCCATGGCGCTGCGCTGGCCCGAGGCGAAGGCGGAGTACCGATGCCTGCGCCTGCCTTCCCCGGCGAGCCGCCCCGTGACCGAGTCCTCGCCCGGCGCCGCGAACCCGCCGGGAACGCTCGCCGTGCCGCCCTCGGGCGCGGCGCCGCAGGAACCCGCCCCGAACGCCGCGCCGCAGGAGCCCGAGAAGAAGCAATAAGGATGTCCGCTGCCCCATCGAATGTCCGGCCCAGGCCGGACAAGGTCCTCGTCGACATCGCCGACTACGTCACCCGGCACGAGATCAAGAGCGCCGAGGCCTACGAGACGGCGCGCCTGTGCCTGATGGACACGCTGGGCTGCGGGCTCGAGGCGCTCGAGTACCCGGCGTGCACGAAGCTACTCGGCCCGCTCGTTCCCGGCACCGTGATCCCGAACGGCGCGCGCGTGCCGGGCACGCCCTATCAGCTCGACCCGGTCAACGCCGCGTTCAACATCGGCGCGATGATCCGCTGGCTCGATTTCAACGACACCTGGCTCGCGGCCGAATGGGGGCATCCGTCGGACAACCTCGGGGGCATCCTCGCGGTCGCCGACTGGCTCTCGCGCACCGCGGCCGCCGACCGGCGCGAGCCGCTCGTCGTGCGCGACGTGCTCACCGCGATGATCAAGGCGCACGAGATCCAGGGCGTGATCGCGCTCGAGAACAGCTTCAACCGCGTCGGCCTCGACCACGTGGTGCTGGTGAAGGTGGCCTCCACCGCGGTCGTCTCGAAGATGCTCGGCCTCGAGCGCGACCGGATCATCGACGCGGTCTCGAACGCCTGGATCGACGGCCAGAGCCTGCGCACCTACCGCCACGCGCCCAACACCGGCTCGCGCAAATCCTGGGCCGCGGGCGACGCCACCGCGCGCGCGGTGCGGCTCGCGCTGATGGTGCGCGCCGGCGAGATGGGCTACCCGTCGGCGCTGAGCGCGCGGACCTGGGGTTTCTACGACGTCCTGTTCAAGGGCAAGCCTTTCAAGTTCACGCGCAAGTACGGCTCCTACGTGATGGAGAACGTCCTCTTCAAGATCTCCTTCCCCGCGGAGTTCCACGCGCAGACCGCGGTGGAGGCGGCGATCGCGCTGCACCCGAAGGTGAAGGACCGGCTCTCCCAGGTGAAGAAGATCGAGATCGTCACCCACGAGTCGGCGATCCGGATCATCGACAAGAAAGGCCCGCTGCACAATCCGGCGGACCGGGACCATTGCCTCCAATACATGGTCGCCGTGGGGCTGCTCAAGGGCTCCTTGACCGCCGCCGACTACGAAGACGCTGTCGCACGAGACCCCCGCATCGACGCGCTGCGCGCGAAGATGGTCTGTGTCGAGAACAAGCGCTACTCGAAGGACTATCTCGATCCGAAGAAGCGCTCGATCGCGAACCAGATCCAGATCTTCTTCAGGGACGGCGGCGCGACGCCGAAGGTGGCGGTAGAATATCCGCTCGGTCACCGTCGCCGCCGCCGCGAAGGCATCCCGGCCCTGGAAGCGAAGTTCCGCGCCAACCTCGCGCGCCGTTTCCCCGAGGCCCGGCAGAAGCAGATCCTCGACCTGTGCCAGGACGCGAAGCGCCTCGAGGCGACGCCCGTCGATCAATTCGTCGATCTGTTCGTTAACTGAATCGTCACCGGACGCGCCATGGCCCACAACCTGCTCAATACCCTTCAAGAATTCAAGATGGCTTCGGGGAAGAAAGGCCAGCTCTATTCCCTCCCCGCCCTGGAGAAGGCGCTCGGCGCCAAGGTGTCCCGCCTGCCCGTGTCGCTGCGCATCGTGCTCGAGGCGGTGCTGCGCCACTGCGACGGCAAGAAGGTCACCGAGGAGCACGTGAGGCAGCTCGCGTCCTGGAAGGCGAAAGCGGCGCGCACCGAGGAGATCCCGTTCGTCCTCGCGCGCATCCTGCTGCAGGATTTCACCGGCATCCCGGCGCTGGTCGACCTCGCCGCCATGCGCAACGTCGCCGAGAAGGTGGGCAAGGATCCGAAAGTGATCGAGCCGCTGGTCCCGGTCGACCTCGTGGTCGACCACTCGGTCCAGATCGACCACTACGGCGCGAAGAACGCGCTCGACCTGAACATGCGCATCGAGTTCGAGCGCAACAAGGAGCGCTACCAGTTCATGAAGTGGGCGATGCAGGCCTTCGACACGTTCAAGGTCGTGCCGCCCGGCATCGGCATCGTGCACCAGGTGAACCTCGAGTACCTCGCGCGCGGTGTGCACGAGAAGGACGGCATCTACTATCCCGACAGCCTGGTCGGCACCGACAGCCACACGACCATGATCAACGGCATCGGCGTCGTCGCCTGGGGCGTGGGCGGCATCGAGGCCGAGGCCGGGATGCTGGGACAGCCCAACTACTTCCTCACGCCCGACGTGGTCGGCGTGCATCTCAAGGGACGGCTGCGCGGCGGCGTGACGGCGACCGACCTCGTGCTCACCGTCACCGAGATGCTGCGCAAGGCCAAGGTCGTCGGCAAGTTCGTCGAGTTCTTCGGCGAAGGCGCCGAGAGCCTGACCGTCCCGGACCGCGCGACGCTCGGCAACATGGCGCCCGAGTACGGCGCGACCATGGGCTTCTTCCCGGTGGACGACCAGACCATCGCGTACTTCGAGGGCACCGGGCGCTCGAAGGACGAGATCGACGCGCTCAAGTCGTATTTCAAGGCGCAAGGGATGTACGGGATCCCGAAGCCCGGCCAGATCGACTACAGCGAGGTGTACGAGCTCGACCTCGCCACGGTCGCGCCGTCGGTCGCGGGCCCGAAGCGCCCGCAGGACCGCATCGAGATCGGCAAGGTCAAGACCAAGTTCGGCGATCTGTTCTCGAAGCCCGTCGCCGAGGCCGGCTTCGCGAAGCGCCCCGAGGACCTCGCGAAACGCTTCAAGACGCGCGACGGCATCGAGCTCGGCTCGGGCGACGTGCTGATCGCGGCCATCACCTCGTGCACGAACACCTCGAACCCGGGCGTGCTGCTCGCCGCCGGCCTGCTCGCGAAGAAGGCGGTCGAGCGCGGCCTCACCGTGAAGAAGCACGTGAAGACGTCGCTCGCCCCCGGATCGCGCGTGGTCACCGACTACCTCACGAAGACCGGCCTCCTGCCGTACCTCGAGAAGCTCGGCTTCTATCTCTCCGCCTACGGCTGCACCACCTGCATCGGCAACTCCGGGCCGCTCGCCGAAACGATCGAGGAGACCGTCAACAAGAGCGACCTGGTGTGCGCGTCGGTGCTCTCGGGCAACCGCAACTTCGAGGCGCGCATCCACGCCGCGATCCGCGCGAACTTCATCATGTCGCCGCCGCTCGTGGTCGCGTACGCGATCGCGGGCACCGTGCTGAAGGACCTCATGACCGAGCCGATCGGCCGCGGCAAGGACGGCAAGGACGTGTGGATCGGCGACATCTGGCCCACGAGCCAGGAGGTCTACGACTGCATGAAGTACGCGATGGACGCGAGGACGTTCCGCAAGCTCTACGGCAACGTCGCCGACGCCAACCCCATGTGGAAGGCCATCAGCGCCCCGCGCGGCAACGTCTACACGTGGCCCCTGTCGACCTACATCGCCGAGCCGCCGTTCTTCAAGGACTTCTCGATGCAGCACGGGACCGCGCAGCCCATCCGCGGCGCGCGCATCCTCGGCGTCTTCGGCGACTCGATCACCACCGACCACATCAGCCCGGCGGGCTCGATCAAGCCGACGTCGCCGGCGGGCACGTATCTCCTCGAGCACGACGTCGCGGTGCCCGACTTCAACAGCTACGGCGCGCGCCGCGGCAACCACGAGGTGATGATGCGCGGCACCTTCGCCAACGTGCGCATCAAGAACCTGATGCTGCCCGCGAAGCCGGACGGCTCGCGCATCGAGGGCGGCGTGACGCTCCACCAGCCCTCGGGCGAGCAGATGCCGATCTACGACGCGGCGATCCGCTACATGGCGGACGGCGTCCCGACCATGGTGCTCGGCGGCGAGGAATACGGCTCGGGCTCGTCGCGCGACTGGGCGGCGAAGGGCACGCAGCTCCTCGGCGTGAAGGCCGTCATCGTGCGCAGCTTCGAGCGAATCCACCGCTCGAACCTGGTCGGCATGGGCGTGCTGCCCTGCCAGTTCAAGGGGACCGACTCGATCCAGTCGCTGGGCATCGACGGCACCGAGACGCTCGACCTGGTCGGCATGGACCACGGCCTGCGGCCGCAGATGGACCTGACGCTCGTGATCCACCGCAAGGACGGCTCGAAGCGCGAGGTGCCCGTGTGCCTGCGCATCGACACGCCGATCGAGGTCGACTACTACCTGCACGGCGGCATCCTGCCGTACGTGCTGCGCGAGCTGCTCTCGGCGGCGCGGCCGGCGGCGACGAAGGCCGCATGAGCCTTGTCATCCTGAGCGAAGCGAAGGATCTGCTTTTCGGTAAATCGAAAAGCAGATTCTTCGGGGCCTGCGGCCCCTCAGAATGACATTCAGGTGAACAGCGCCTCGGGGACGAGCACGCTGCCTTCGAAGATGCGGCGCGCAGTGCGCACCAGCGCGGCGCGCTTCACGTTGCGCGTCCCGCCCTTGTCCTCGACCTCGAGGTCGACCTCGATGGCGCCGGCCGGGTGCTCGATGCGCAGCACGCCGCCGCGGAAGTCCGCCGGGCGCACGCAGCGGCTGGCGACCGAGCCGGGCAGCGCGCACGCCGTCCCGACCGCGAGCGCGCCGGTGACCGCGTGCGCCTTGTGGCAGGCGTGCGGCGTGAAGTAGCGCGAGCGCACGCCGTCGCCCGAGGACGGCGAGGAGATCAGCACCGGCTTCGGCACCACGAGCCGAGACACGTCGCCCAGCCCCATGCGGCGCCCGGCCTCGAGCCGGATCGACTCGATCCGCTTCATCATGTCGCGGTCGGCGTCGAGCGCCTCGGCGGTCTCGCCGCCCGTCTTGCCGAAGGCCTCGGCGGCCATGATCGCGACCGGCATCGCCATGTCGACGCAGCTGACCTCGACGCCCTGGATGCGGTCGGTCGGCTCGCCCGTCGGCAGCAGCTTGCCGGTGACGGCGCCGTAGGCGTCGAGGAAGGTCAGCCTGATCGGGGCCGCGGCCTCGGCGACGCCGTCGATCCGCGTCTCGCCCTCGTATTCGACCGAGCCGCCCGGGGTCTGGATCACCGCCTCGATCAGCGTCTCGGTGTTGACGTTGTAGATGCGCACGAGCGTCTCGCGCTGCCCGGGCTTCACCAGCCCCGACTCGATCGCGAACGGCCCGACGCCGGCGAGCATGTTGCCGCAGTTGGGCTTGGTGTCGACGAACGCCTCGTCGATCGAGACCTGCGCGAACAGGTAGTCGACGTCGGCGCCGGAATGCTTCGACCGGCTCACGATGGCGACCTTGCTCGTGAGCGTGTTCGCGCCTCCCAGGCCGTCGACCTGGAGCGGGTGCGGCGAGCCCATGACCCGCAGCAGCACCTGGTCGCGGCGCTCGGGGTCCTCGGGCAGGTCGGAGGCGAGGAAGTAAGGCCCCCGCGAGGTGCCGCCACGCATCAGGACGCAGGGAATTTTTCGTTGCATCCGGTGTTTATACATCCGGGGGAAGATTTTCCACAACGCGTAGTCTAAACTTTATGACTATGAGCATCCTGCGCATTTCCACCGCCGCGGCCCTGGCCGCGATGATCGCCGGCTGCGCCGGCTACGGCTCGATCGCCCCGGGGACCGGCGCCGACCAGGTCCGCGCCCGGATGGGGACGCCCGCCGAGGTCTGGAAGAACGGCGACGGCACCGAGACCTGGGAGTACCCCACCAGCCCGAACGGCTGGTACACCTACATGGTGGACCTGGGGCCCGACCATGCCGTGCGCGACGTGCACCAGGTGCTCGACGACCCGTACTTCGCCAAGATCCAGCCCGGCCAGTCGCGCGACCAGGTGCGCCGCGTGCTCGGCGCGCCCAAGGACGTCGCCCAGTACCGCGGGAAGAACGAGGAGGTATGGTCCTGGCGCTACAAGGAGGCGAACAACTGGTACAAGCTGTTCAACGTCGCCTTCGACGCGTCGAGCGGCACGGTGCTGCGCACTTTCCGCCTGGACGACCCCTACATGTACGACAAGGGCGGCCGCGGCAAGGGCGGCTGACCCGGGCGCGCCGCTCAGGCGCGCTTCTCGCCTTCGGCGAAGGCCTCGCGCGCGAGGCGGAACGCCTCCACCCCGGCCGGGGCGCCGCAGTAGATCGCGACCTGGAGCAGCACCTCGCGGATCTCGTCCTTGGTGCAGCCGTTCTTCAGCGCGCCGCGCACGTGGGTCTTGAACTCGGTCGGGCGGTTGAGCGCCGACAGCATCGCCAGGTTGAGCAGGCTGCGGGTCTTGCGCGGAAGCTGCGGCCGCGCCCAGACGGCGCCCCAGCAGTACTCGGTGAGCAGGTCCTGCAGCGGCCGGTTGAAGTCGTCCGCGGTCGCGAGCTGGCGCTCGACGTAATCCGAGCCCAGCACTTCCCTGCGCACCGCCAGGCCCTTGTCGTAGTTCTCCTTCGACATTTCGCGTCTCCGTGTGATTGCAGCGTTACGCCATCGTGTGGGTCATCTCGCCGATGTCCTCGATCCACAGCTTCACCGAGTCGCCGGCATTGAGGAAGCGCTTGCGCGGCATGCCGACGCCCGCCGGCGTGCCGGTGAGGATCAGGTCGCCCGGATTGAGCGTCACGCGCGACGACAGCATCGCGATCTGCTCCGCGGTGGTGAAGATCATCTTGCTCGTGTGCGAATCCTGCATCAGCTCGCCATTGACCCAGAGCTTGAGCCCGAGGTTCTGCGGATCGGCAATGTCGCCCGCCGGCGTGATCCACGGTCCGAGCGGGCACGAGCCGTCGAAGGACTTGTGGCCGAGCCAGTCCATGTGGAACGGCGACGTCTCCGGCGTCTTGTCGCGGCGGCCGGCGTCGCGCGCCGAGAGATCGTCGGCGATGGTGTAGCCCGCGACGAAGTCGAGCGCCTTCTCGACCGGGACGTCCTTCGCCGTGCGGCCGATGACCGCGGCGAGCTCGACCTCCCAGTCCATCATCCGGCAGTACGGGGGGATTTTGACCTTCGCCCCGGGTCCGACGATCGTGCTGCGCGAAGCCTTGATGAAGTGCCAGGGCTTCTCGCCGCGCTCCTTAGCCGTCGGACCGGGCTCGCGCCCGTGCGCGCGCGCCATCTCGATCATATGGTCGGTGTAGTTCGCGCCGGCGCAATAGATGTTGCCCGGGTGGAGCACCGGCGCGAGCAGCTTCACGCGCTTCGCCGGCACGCCCTTCGCGCGGCTCTTGCCCGCGATGATGCGCTCGGCCGCGAGCGCGAGGCCCGAGCGCGCCGTCCTCCAGTCCTGAAGGATCGCGAGCACGCTCGTATAGGCCGCGTTGCCGAGGATGGCGGCGGGATCGTAGACCTGCTCCTCGACCAGTATCCCGGCGCGGGCCTCGCGCCCGGACTGATAGCTCACCAGGCGGTAGCTCACGGCGGCCTCGGCGATCATGCGTACGCCCGCTTCACGCGGCCGATCCAGTCGCGGAACGCGGCCATCTGCTCGGTCATGATCTTGCGCGTCGGCTCGTCGAGCAGCCGGCCTTCCGCGTCGATCTTGTTCTGCGCCATGCCGATGAAGATCTCGGGCTTGCGCAGCCAGTGCACGCCCAGCCCGTCGAGGATGCGGCGCAGGTCGTACTGACCGCGCGCGCCGCCGAGCGGGCCCTGCGTGGCGCTGATCACCGCAGCCGGCTTGTCCTGGAAGGGCACCGTCGGCTTGAAGCGCGAGAGCCAGTCGATCAGGTTCTTGAGCGGCGCCGACACCGACCAGTTGTACTCGGGCGACGCGAACAGGAGCGCGTCGGCCGCGAGCACCTGGTCGCGCAGGCGCGTGACCGGCGCGGGAAAGCCCTTCTCCTGCACGTCGTGGTTGTAGAGCGGCAGGTCGCCGATGGTTGCGATCTCGAGCGCCATGCCCGCCGGCATGAGGCTGCCCGCGATCTTCAGCGCCATCAGGTTGTACGACTTGGCCCTGAGGCTTCCGCAGATGCCCAGGATCCTGTAGCTGAGGTCGGCCATGTTGTTCTCGTTCTCCTTGGGTTAAACCAGCGCCGCCTTGACCTTCTCGGGCGTGAACGGCACGTTGCGCAGGCGCGCGCCCGTCGCGTCGAAGATCGCGTTCGCCACCGCGGCCATGACCGGCGCCGCCGCCGGCTCGCCCGCGCCCAGCGACGGCTGGTCGGGGCGGTCGATCAGCGCGATGTCGATCTCCCGCGGCAGGTCCGAGAAGCGCAGGATCGGATAGCGCGCCCAGTCGAGGCTCGTGAGCTTCTTGGTGTCGAAGCGCACCTCCTCGAGCAGCGCGCGCGAGAGCGTCTGCACGATGTTGCCTTCGATCTGGTTCTTCAGGCCGTCCGGGTTGACGATCTGGCCGCAGTCGTGCGCGACGGCGACGCGCTCGACGCGCACCTTGCCGCTCGCGCGCTCCACGTGCACCTGCATCGCCACCGCGGCGTAGCCGCTGTAGTTGTCGTAGTGCACGAAGGCGACGCCGCGTCCTTCGCCGCTCTTCGGACGGCGCGGCGCCGGCCGCGGCTCCCAGTTCGCGAGCTTCGCCACCGCCTCGAGCACCGCGATCGCGCGCTCGTCCTTCAGGTGCCGGATGCGGAACTCGATCGGGTCGGCCTTCGCGGCGGCCGCGAGCTCGTCGATGAACGACTCGTTGCCGAAGGTGTTCGCGGGCGATCCCAGGCCGCGCAGCGACGACACGCGCAGCACGGTCGATTGCAGCAAGTGCAGGCGCACGCGCGCGTTGGGGAAGACGTAGGTGGGCTTCGCGTTGCGGTCCGCGCCGTTCGGCGCGAGCTTATGCGGCTGCCCGAGCGCCGCGCCGGCGAGCACATTGCCCGCGGCCTGCCCCGACGGGCGCCCCGCGTGGCCGGGGCTCCACACCTGGTAGTCCCACGCCGCCACGTTGCCCTTCTCGTCCAGGGCGCCGCGCACGTCCATCACCATCGCGGCGCCTTTCGGCTCGTGGCCGTGCTCGTCGTTGCGCATCCATTGCACTCGCACCGGCTTGCCGACCGCCTGCGAGAGGACCGCCGCGTCGGCGGTGACGTCATCGGCGCCGTTGTGCCCGTAGCAGCCCGAGCCCTCGACCCAGATCAGGTGCACCTTCTCGGGCGCGAGCCCGAGCGTCTTCGCGACCGCGTCGCGCAGGTTGAACGAGCTCTGGGTCGGCGACCAGAGCGTCGCGCCGTCCGCGGTGACGCTCGCGACCGCGCACGAGGCGCCGATCGACGCGTGCATCTGGTGCGGCACGTAGTATTGCGCGTGGTGCGCCTTCGCCCGCTTGAGCGCCGAGTCGACGTCGCCGTTCGAGGCGACCGCGTGCTCGGTGCTCTTGGTGCCGCGCGTGAACGCGGGCATGTCCTTCATCGCCGGCAGGGCGATCGCCTGCTTCCACTGGATCTTCAGGGCGCGCGCGGCCTTGATCGCCTGCTCCTCGCGGTCGGCGACGACGCCCACGAAGTTGCGCTTCGCGACGACGCGGACGTTGCCCGGCAGCTTCTTCGCCGCGCGCTCGTCGACCTTCTCGACGACGAAGTCGGGCGCGGGCGGCCGCACCATGCGTCCGTGCAGCATCCCCGGGACGCGCACGTTCTGCACGTACTGGTGCGTCCCGTAGACCTTCGCCGGCAGCTCGACGCGCGGGATCGGCTTGCCGATCACCTTGAGCTCGGCGGGCGATTTGGGCTTCGCCTTGCCGCTCATCGCGTGGTCGAACTTCTTGCCGCCGACCAGCTCGGCGTACGACACGCTCTTTCCGCCGGGCGCCGACACCACGGCGTCCTTCACCGTCAGGCGCTCGGCCGGCTGATCGAGCTTCGCCGACGCGAGCCCGAGCAGGGTCTGGCGCGCCTCGGCCGCCGCCTGGCGCAGCTGCGGGCCGGCGCGCATCATCGTCTGGCTGCCCACCGTCGGACCCTGGTTGGGACAGACGGCCGTGTCGCCCATCACCATGTGCACGCGCTCGAACGGGACGTCGAGCTCGTCGGCGACGAGCTGCGCGAGCGCGGTCTGCACGCCGGTGCCCAGCTCGACCTTGCCCGTGTAGACCGTCACAGTGCCGTCGCCGCCGACGGCGAGCCAGGCGTCGAGCTGCTGCAGCCTGGGGTTGGGCTGCTGCGCCCGCGCCGGAGCCGGGGCCTGGGCCGGGGCGTCGAGGGGGATCGAGAACGACACGACGAGCGCGCCGGCGCTCCTCAGGAACTCGCGGCGGTCCATCTTCATGCGGCCTCCCCGGCGGCGCGCCTGACCGCGCGCAGGATGCGCATGTGCGTGCCGCAGCGGCAGAGGTTGCCGTCCATGGCCTTGCGGATGTCGGTGTCGCTCGGCTTCGGATTCCTCGCGAGCAAGGCCGCGGCGGTCATGACCATCCCGTTGATGCAGTAGCCGCACTGCGCCGCCTGCTCCTCGATGAAGGCCTTCTGCACCGGGTGCGGCTTCTCCGGCGTGCCGAGGCCCTCGATGGTGACGACCTTGCCTTTCACCGTCGATACCGGGACCGAGCACGAGCGCATCGCCCTGCCGTCGATATGGACCGTGCACGCGCCGCATTGCGCGAGGCCGCATCCGAACTTCGGCCCGTCGAGGTCGAGCTCGTTGCGCAGCACGTAGAGCAGCGGCGTGTCGGGCGCCGCCTTGACGGCGTGCGGCTTGCCGTTGACGTTGATCGTCGTCATGCCTGTTCCTCCGTCAGCGCGCCATCGCGGCGCGATAGAACGTATCGTCGTAGTACTTCGCCGGATCGGCGAGCGTCTTCTGCGGCTTGCCGTACTCGGAGCGCAGGCCGAGGACCGTCTTCACGCCCTCGAGATCGATCTGCGCCCGGCGCTGGAAACCGTCCGTCGGCGAAAGCAGGATCCGGTACGAGGTCTCGGCGCCTTGCGCTCCGGCCTGCGGCAGGTTCTTCAGGAAGATCGCGATCGCCTCGTCCTTGTTGCGCGGATCGTAGAGCCATTCCACCGCGTCGACATAGGCCCGGATGTAGCCGATCACGGCCTCGCGATGGGCGTCGGCCCAGCTCTTGCGCGCGCCGCCGACGAGCCCCTGGTAGCGCCCGAGCACGTCGATCGCGTTCGCGAGCCGGTTGAAGCCCTTCGCCTCGGCCTGCACCTCGAACGGCGACAGCAGCAGCGTGCCCGCGTGCTTCTGCTCCATGAGCTGCTGGAAGCGCTGCAGCACGCCGCCCGCGGACACGGTCTGGTAGTCGCGGCCGTGGACGAGGCCGTTGCGCTCCAGGATCTCGAGCAGCACGAAGGCATAGCCGGTCGTGAGCGCGTCGACCGAGAGCGTCTTCCCGCGGAGATCGTCGAAAGTGCGCACGCCCGGGATCGTGACGAGCCGCAGGAACCCGTTGTCGCCGCCCATGAACGCGAACAGGTCCGGGCCGATCTTCGGCACCTCGCCCTGTCCTTCGCGGTACGCGATCAGATTGTCGACCGCGGTCATGGCGATGTCGAACTTGCCGTCGATCAGGTTGGTGAGCTGGAACACCGAGCTCGGCGTCGGCGTGACCTTCACCTCGATCCCGTTCCGCGCGAAGAAGCCCTTCTCCTGCGCCACCCACACCGGCCAGTTGAAGCCGCCCGGGAACACGATCAGGTTGACGGGCGTGAGCGTCCTCGGCGGCTCGGGCGCCACCGAAGCGCACGAGACGAGCGCAAGCGAGAGCATGAGCCCGAAGGCTCGGATGAGAACCTGCATATCTCCTCCTTACGCCGCTGATTTCAGCGAGGCCTTGCCGCCTTTGGGTTTCTTCTCTTCCCTGAATTCCGGTATGTCCGGCCGCGCGCCCCACATGCAGAACGATTCAGGCGCGAACGGAAACTGGCGCGGGCGGTAGCCGGCCTCGTCCTCGGGCCGGATATGCTTCACCCCGACCGAGTATTCGTACACCATGCCGTCGGGCCCCTCGAAGTAGAGGAACACCGCCGACGACGACGGATGCCGCCCGGGCCCGAAGACGATCTTCACGCCCTTCTCGCGCAGGAAGTAGTACGAGCGCATGACGTCGTCGATGTCCTCGACCTGGTGGTTGATGTGCTGCACGCCGGGGTGCGGCGACGGGAACAGGGCGAGCGAATGATGGATCGTGCCGATGCGGAGCAGCGGCGCGTCGCCGATCCAGTCGGAGACGCGCGCGTTGCAGATCTTCGTCCAGAAGGCCTCGTCGCGCGCCGCGTTCGAGGTGCGCAGGCCGATGTGGCTGAAGTGCGTGATGCCGGCGTCGCGCGCCGGGTGATAGCGCAGCCCCGAATGGTAGGGACGCGCCACGATCTCGATGCGGTTCCCGCTCGGATCGCTCGAGGCGACGAAGGCGCGCACGCGGCGCCGCTCGCACTCGTCCTTGGTGCCGTAGTGGACCGGGCGGCCGGCCTTCTCGAGCTCGACCGCGGCGGCGTCGAGCGCCTCGGGATCGCGCAGGTCGAACCCGACCGCATGGTCGTTCGCCTCGCCCTCGAAGTACACGAGCGTGTGGTCGCGCGTGTCGCCGCGCGCGCCCGCCTTGTCCGAGCGGAAGTAGGCGGCCTTGCCCTCGCGTGCCACCAGCTGCAGCCCGACGATCGTCGTCGCGTACTCGACCGCGGACTCGAGGTCGGGCGTGCCGATCCGGAGGTAGCGGATGTCGTGCAGGTCGATCATTCAGCTGTCATTCTGAGCGCAGCGAAGAATCTGCTTTTGCTTGTCATTCTGAGCGCAGCGAAGAATCTGCTTTTCGTCGTGCGACACGAAAAGCAGATCCTTCGCCAAAAGCGGCTCAGGATGACCGGTTCGCATTCGCTCACCGGTCACTTGAAAATGGGCATCCCGTAGCTCGGGCCCGGCTTCACGCCCTCGCGCCAGCGCGCGGTCACGGTCTTGAGTCGGGTGTAGAAGCGCACGCCCTCGGGGCCGTGCTGGTTCATGTCGCCGTAGATCGAGCTCTTCCAGCCGCCGAAGCTGTGGAACGAGAGCGGCACCGGGATCGGCACGTTGATGCCGACCATGCCGCAGTTGACCTTGTGCGTGAAGTTGCGCGCGACGTCGCCGTTGCGCGTGAAGATCGCGACGCCGTTGCCGTACTCGTGGTCGGAGGGCAGCGCCAGCGCCTCCTCGAAATTCCGCGCGCGCACGACCGAGAGCACCGGACCGAAGATCTCCTCCTTGTAGATGCGCATGTCGGTGCGCACCTTGTCGAACAGAGACCCCCCGAGGAAGAAGCCGTTCGGCTGCTCGGCGACCTTGAAGTCGCGGCCGTCGACGACCAGGCTCGCGCCTTCCTTCACGCCGAGGTCGACGTAGCCCTTCACCTTGTCGCGGTGCTCGCGCGTGACCAGCGGCCCCATCTCGGAGGACGGATCCGCCGAAGGCCCGACCTTGAGCTTGCGGATGCGCGGCGTCATCGCCTCGATCAGCTCGTCCGCGGTGCGCTCGGTCACCGGGACCGCCACAGAGACCGCCATGCAGCGCTCGCCCGCGGAGCCGTAGGCCGCGCCCATCAGCGCGTCGGCGGCGACCTCGATGTCGGCGTCGGGCATGACGATCATGTGGTTCTTCGCGCCGCCGAGCGCCTGCACGCGCTTGCCGTTCACCGAGCCGGTGGCGAACACGTACTTGGCGATCGGCGTCGAGCCGACGAAGCTCACCGCCGCGACGCGCGGGTCGGAGAGCAGCGTGTCGACCGCCTCCTTGTCGCCGTTGACGACGTTCAGCACTCCGGGAGGCGCGCCGGCCTCGAGCATCAGCTCGGCGAGTCGCAGCCCCGTCGACGGATCCTTCTCCGAGGGCTTCAGCACGAAGGTATTGCCGCACGCGATCGCGACCGGGAACATCCACATCGGCACCATCGCCGGGAAGTTGAACGGCGTGATGCCGGCGCACACGCCGATCGGCTGGCGGATCGAGTAGAGGTCGATGCCGGTCGCGACGTTGTCCGAGTACTCGCCCTTCATGAGGTGCGGGATGCCGCAGGCGAACTCGACCACTTCCAGCCCGCGCTGCACCGAGCCCTTGGCGTCGGAGAGCACCTTGCCGTGCTCGGACGAGACGATCGCCGCGAGCTCGTCGATGTGCTTCTCGACCAGCTCCTTGAACCTGAACATGACGCGCGCGCGCGCCACGGGCGACATCTCGGACCATTCGGCGAAGGCGCGCTTCGAGTCGGCGATCGCCTTTTCCACCTCGGCCTTGGATGCGAGCGGCACCTTCGCCGCGACCGCGCCGGTCGTCGGGTTGTAGACGTCGCCGAAGCGGCCGCCCTCTCCCTTGACGTGCTTCCCGCCGATGTAATGGTGGAGCTCGCGGACCTTCGCGAGCGCGGCGTCACGAGTGTTCATGCGGACCTCTTCGAGAAAAAATGGGGAGCGGCGAGCGGGCGCTGCTGGGATGCGGGGAATTATAGCGGGTTCCCGGATACAATCCGCTCGGGCGCCCGAGCGCCCCTTTTTATGGCCGAAGCCACCGTCCCCGCCGACCGCTACGCCGCCTTCAGGGTGCGCGACTTCCGCCTGTTCGCGGTGGTCGTGCTGCTCTCGGCCGTGCTCCAGCAGACGCAGGCGGTCGCCCTCGGCTGGGACATGTACAACCGGACCGGGTCCGCGATGGCGCTCGGGCTGATCGGGCTTTCGCAGTTCGTGCCGGCCATGCTGTTCTTCCTTCCCGCGGGCGAGATCGCCGACCGCTTCGACCGGCGCAAGGTGATGATCGCCTCGTTCGTGCTCTGGGGCACGGCCTCGACCGGCCTGGCGGCCGCCGCGATCGCGGGCGCCGGAGCGGGCTGGCTCTACTTCTTCGCGGCCGTTAGCACGACCGGACATGTCATCAACCGGCCGGCGAGAGACGCCCTGCTTCCCCAGCTCGTCCCCGGCCCGGTGTTCCCGAACGCCGTCGTGTGGAGCTCGAGCCTGTATCAGCTGGCGTCGATCTCGGGACCGGCGGTCGCCGGCTCGATGATCGCGGTCTACGGGGGCGCGAGCATCGTGTACGGCACGAACGCCGTGCTGATCCTCGTCGCGCTCGTGCTCGCGACGCGCATCCCAGCGCGCGCGGCGCTCCCGGCGCGCCGCGCGACCACCTGGAGCGACCTGTTCGCCGGGCTCGCGCACGTCTGGCGCACGCCCGTCGTCCTCGGCGTCATGTCGCTCGACCTGCTCGCCGTGATCTTCGCCAGCGCGACCGCACTGCTCCCGCTCTACGCGCGCGACATCCTGCACGTCGGCCCGCGCGAGCTCGGCTGGCTCTCGGCCGCGCCCGCGATGGGCGCGCTCGGGATGGCGTTCCTGCAGGGCGCGCGCGAGCCGCGGCACGTCGGGCGGGCGTTCTTCATCTCGATCGCGGGCTACGGCCTGGCGACGGCGGTGTTCGGGATGTCGACCTCGTTCTGGCTTTCGCTCGCGGCGCTGGTCGGCGTCGGCGCGATGGACAACATCAGCGTGGTGATCCGGCAGACGGTGGTGCAGCTGTATACGCCGGACGAAGTGCGCGGCCGCGTGTCGGCGGTGAACCGGGTGTTCATCCAGTCGTCGAATCAGCTGGGGGCGTTCGAGTCGGGGGCGCTGGCGATGCTGACGACGCCGGTGTTCGCGGTGGTGGCGGGCGGAATCGTTACGGTGGCGATCGCGGCCGCCGGAGTCCGGATATTTCCGGAGCTGAGAAGACTGGGAAGCCTTCCGCGTTAACGATCCTATAGCTTCTCGAGATTCCGCCTCAGCCAGATTCCGAGCAGCAGGTACCCGACCCCGAACGCCACGATCGACGGCGCGTAGTCGAGCAGCCCCACGCTGAACCCCATCCCCGCCGCCCCCACCGCCTGCCCGATCGCCCACGCCGACGAGTACATCGCGACGCCCGTCCCTCGCGCGGTCGACGACATCTCGGTCGCCTTGAGCTGCAGCGTGTTGTGCAGCATGTAGAACGAGAACCCGAGACCGATTGTGCAAACGAACAGCACCGGCCACAGCGGGATGAACGCCGTCGCCGCGAAGAAGATGCAGCACCAGATCCCGCCCCAGAGCACCAGTCCCCGCTGCCCCAGCTCCATCAGCAGCCGCCGCACCATGAGGCCGTAGAAGATGCCGCCGACGCCGAAGCCCGCGAGGATCGCGCCCGCGAGCGTGAGGCTCATCCCGAACTTCACCTTGAAATACGCCCCGAGGAACGAGAACGGCCCGAAGAAGAAGAACGTCTCGATCGCGCCGACCGCGAGCACGCGCCGCACGCGCGGCTCGTGCGCGAGGCGCAGGTGCGTCGCGAACGGGTTGCCCTCGATCTTCTTCCCGAGGTCGCCGGCCCACTGGCCGCGCGTGCGCACGAGGAGCACGGTCGCGACGAAGAGGAAGATCGTGCCGATCAGCGCGAAGGTGCCGCGCCAGCCGACGAGGTCCGTCACGGCGCCGCCGATGAAGGGCCCGAGCGCCTGGCCCGAGATCGTGCCCATCACGAAGCGCGCGATCACGGGCTGCCGATCGGCCACCGCGACGCGGTCGCCGATGTACGCCATGCCGAGGATCACCGGCGTCGACGCGAAGGCGCCGGTGACGAAGCGCATCGCCGAGAGCGACGCGATGCCCTGGGCGAGCGCGCAGCCGTAGCAGCCCGCGCCGGCGCAGAACAGCGTCAGCGTGACGACGCGGAGCTTCCCGAAGCGGTCGCCGAGCGGCCCGTGGACGAGCTGCGCGCAGGCGTACGCGATCGCGTAAGCGGTGATGACGACCGCGGTTGCCGACACGCTCGCGCCGAAGTCCGCCGCGAGCTGCGGCAGCATCGGCTCGATGACCCGCAGCGCAATGCCGGAATTGGTGCTCGCGAGCGCGAGAAGGAGGATGGCTTCGCGCACGAAGTCATCCCGAGCGAAGCGAAGGATCTGCTTTACCGATCGAGAAGCAGATTCTTCGTCGCTTCGCTCCTCAGAATGACAAGGACGTCACTGCACGTGCGCGCCGGATTCCTTCACGACCTTGCCCCACTTGTCGTAGTCCTCCTTGAGGAACTTCGCGAACTGGGCAGGCGTGTCGGGCGCGGGGTCCATGCCGGTGGGATCGAGCAGCTTCTTCACCTCGCTGTCGCCGAGGAGCTTCGTGATGTCGCCGGCGAGCTGGCTCACGATCTCCTTGGGCGTTCCCGCGGGCGCGAGCATCCCGATCCACACCACCGCCTCGAAGCCGGGCACCCCGGCCTCGGCGATCGTCGGCACGTTCGGGAGGTCGGGCCAGCGCTTCGGCGTGCTCACGCCGAGCGCCTTCAGGCGACCCGACTTGGTTTGCGGGATCGCGATCGGGGTGCCGACGAAGCTCACCTTGATGATCCCCGACATCAGGTCCTGCTGCGCCGGGCCGCTGCCCTTGTAGGGCACGTGGTTCATCTTGATGCCCGCCATGTACATGAAGAGCTCGGTCACCAGGTGCTGCGCGCCGCCGTTGCCCGAGCTCGCGAAGTCGATCTTGCCCGGGTTCTTCTTCGCGAGCGCGATCAGCTCCTTCACCGAGCTCACCCCGAGCGAGGGATGCACGACCAGCACGTAAGGCCCCTCGGCGATCTTCATCACGGGGTCGAAATCCTTGAGCGCGTCGTACGGCAGCTTCTTGTACACGTGCGGCGCGATCACGAACGGGCTCGCCGTGAGCAGCAGCGTGTAGCCGTCGGCCTTCGACTTCGCGACGTAGTCGCTGCCGATCGTGCCGCCCGCGCCGGCGCGGTTCTCGACGAAGAACTGCTGGCCCATCGTCTCCGAGAGCTTCTGCGCGATGATGCGCCCCGGGACGTCGGTCGTCCCGCCGGGCGAGAGCGGTATGACGATGCGCACCGGGTGATCGGGGTACTTCTGCGCGAATGACGGCGCCGCGAGCGCCAGTCCCCAGGCCAGCGCCGTCGCCTGGATCAGTTTCGTTGCACGGATCATGGGGTCTCTCCTTCGTCCTCGTTGCTCCGCGGCCTCTCCTACCCCCTGTACACCGGCTCCGGCTGCGTGAAGAAGGCGTGCAGGATGTGGTAGACCATCAGGTAGTTCTTCTGTTGAAAGCTCGCGTGCGAGATGCCGGCCATCACCGAGAAGCTCTTGTCCGGGTTCGGCAGCCCCTCGAAGAACTGGATCAGGTCGTCGAAGCTCGCGATGCCGTCCCATTGCCCGCGCATGATGAGGGTCGGCACCGTGATCTTCGCGGGATCGACGATCGGCAGCTTCGAGCACATGTCGACGTAGGTGCCGGTGGGCACCGAGCCGTCGAGAGCGACGATCTGCTCGGCGAAGGCCTCGATCGTCGCCTCGTCCGCCGTCCCCGGGTGGTCGCGGTCGAAGATGCTGTGCACGAACGCCTTGTCGATCGGACGGCGGTTGGTGGCGGCGAACTGCGCCAATTTCTTCCGGCGCTCGGCGAGCGTCGGGCTGCCTTCGCCGGTCCAGACGAAGGCGTCGAGCGCGAGGCGCGCGACGCGCTCGGGATGGCGCTGCGCGAACAGCGCCGCGCGCAGCGCGCCCGACGAGATCCCGTACACGAGCAGTTTCTTCGCGCCGGTCGTCTTGAGGATGTAGTCGGTGCCGGCCTTCAGGTCGTCGGCGCCGTTCGCGATGTCGCTGTTGATCGGGCGCTTCTTGTCCGAGCGCCCGTAGCCCTCGTGGTCCATGCACCAGGTGTCGAAGCCGCGCGCCGCGAACCACTCCATCACCGAGGAGTCGGGCCGCCCGGGGACGTGCAGGTCGAAGGTCGGCTGCGACGCCATCGAAGAGCCGTGCACGAACAGGATCGTGCCCTGCTTCGCGGTCCCGGCCGCGTTCGCCTTCTGCCACAGGAAAAGACGGACGTCGCCCTTCTTCGTCCAGTGCTCCCGGCCCTCGATCGCCGGGCGTACCACCGCCGAATTCATCACTGCTCCCGCGGAAAAGTTCGAAGTGTAGCATTAGAATGCCGAGCATCCGCCCCGCGTTCCCGGAGTCCCCATGACCGCCAACCTCAAAGTCGTCGAGCGCAAGAACTACGTCAACGGCGAGTTCCTGAGCTCGAGCAAGCAGTTCACCAAGCTCAATCCGGTCGACGGCACGGTCGTCGCGCAGGTGCACGAGGCCGACCGCGCGATGGTCGACGCCGCCGTGCAGGCCGCGAAGAAGGCGCTGAAAGGCCCGTGGGGCAAGATGCCGCTGCAGCAGCGCGTCGACCTGCTGCGCAAGGTCGCCGACGGCGTCGAGAAGCGCTTCGACGATTTCCTCAAGGCCGAGGTCGCGGACACCGGCAAGCCGGCCTCGCTCGCGAGCCATCTCGACATCCCGCGCGGCGCGGCGAACTTCCGCGTCTTCGCCGACATCGTGCGCACCTACGGCACCGAGTCCTATTTTCTCGACACGCCCGACGGCAAGGGCGCGGTGAACTACGCGCTGAGGAAGCCCCTCGGCGTGATCGGCGTCATCGCGCCGTGGAACCTGCCCCTGCTGCTGCTCACGTGGAAGCTCGCGCCCGCGCTCGCCGCCGGCAACTGCATCGTCGCCAAGCCGTCGGAAGAGACGCCCTCGACCGCGACGCTGCTCGCCGAGGTGATGCACGACTGCGGCGTGCCGCCCGGCGTGTACAACGTCGTGCACGGCTTCGGACCCGACTCCGCGGGCGAGTTCATCACCACGCATCCCGAGGTGAACGGCATCACCTTCACCGGCGAGACGACGACCGGCTCGGCGATCATGAAGGCGGTCGCGCCGACGGTGAAGCCGATCTCCTTCGAGCTGGGCGGCAAGAACGCCGGCATCGTCTTCGCCGACTGCGACTTCGACGCCGCCGTCGCCGGCATGGCGAACGCGATCTTCTCGAACTGCGGCCAGGTGTGCCTCGCGCCCGAGCGCGTCTACATCGAGCGGCCGATCTTCGAGCGCTTCGTCGCGGCGCTCAAGGCGAAGGCCGAGGCCCTGGTCATGGCGTGGCCGCACGAGGGGACGTGCACCATGGGGCCGCTCATCTCGAAGCAGCACCGCGAGAAAGTGCTTTCTTATTACGACCTCGCGGCGAAAGAAGGCGCGAAGGTCGTCACCGGCGGCGGCGTCCCGAAGTTCGGCGACGCGCGCGACAACGGCTGCTACATCCAGCCGACGCTCTGGACCGGTCTCGCCGAGACCGCGCGCACCGTGAAGGAGGAGATCTTCGGACCGTGCGCGCACCTCGCGCCCTTCGACCGCGAGGAGGAAGCGATCGCAATGGCGAACGATACGAAGTACGGCCTCGCCTCCACTGTGTGGACGACGAACCTCTCGCGCGGCCACCGCGTCGGCCAGGCGATGGAGGTCGGCATCTCGTGGGTGAATTGCTGGTTCCTGCGCGACCTGCGCACGCCCTTCGGCGGCGCGAAGCTCTCGGGCATCGGCCGCGAAGGCGGGCTGCACTCGCTCAACTTCTACTCGGAGCCGATGAACGTCTGCATCAAGCTCTGAAGGGCCCGCGCCCCGGGAAAAGGCTGATCCGAAGCAGGTTTTTCCCTAGATCGCCCGCCGCGCCGTGATATTTGTCGGCCCCGGGGGCGGCCGAACGTTGCCGGCCGAACCGGCCCGGCACAGACTCGCGCCGTCATGAGACCCCGTACCCAGGAGACGGCGAAGGCGCCGGCGATCCCGCCGCGGCGCGCGGAGCTGCGCGACGCGGCGCTGCCGGCGCGCGTCGACGAGCACCGCGAGACCGCGGCGCGCGCGGGGCTGACCTACGTCAGCGACGGCGTCGCCGGGATCCGCCGCGAGCGCTCGGGCCCGGGCTGGAGCTATTTCCGGCCCGACGGCGAGCGCATCACCGAGCGCGAGGAGCTCAAGCGCTTCGCGTCGCTCGTGGTGCCGCCGGCGTGGACCGAGGTGTGGATCTGCCCGGACCCGAAGGGCCACATCCAGGTCACCGCGCGCGACGCGCGCGGACGCAAGCAGTACCGCTATCACCCGCTGTACCGCGACGCGCGCGACCGGTCGAAGTTCCGCCGCATGCTCGAGTTCAGCGAGATCCTTCCGGAGATCCGCGAGCGCGTCGAGCGCGACCTGCGCGCGCGCGACCTGACGCGGCGCCAGATCCTCGCGACCGTGGTGAGCCTGCTCGACAAGACGCTGATCCGCGTCGGCAACGACGAGTACGCGAAGGCGAACCGCTCGTTCGGTCTCACCACGCTCCGCGGCCGCCACGTCGAGATCAAGGGCGCGAAGCTCCAGTTCACTTTCCGCGGCAAGAGCGGCGTCGACCACACCATCGCGGTCACCGACCGGCGGCTCGCTCGCATCGTGCAGCAGTGCCAGGACTTGCCGGGCTACGAGCTGTTCAAGTATCTCGATGCAGAGGGCCGACGCCAGACGATCTCTTCGGACGACGTCAACGCGTACCTGCGCGAGGCCACCGGCCGCGACATCACGGCGAAGGACTTCCGCACCTGGGCGGGGACCATGCTCGCGGCGCGGGAGCTGTGCGCCATGGGGCCCGCGAAGAGCCACAAGCAAGCGGAGCGAAACATGAACAAGGCGATCGACGCGGTGGCGAAGCGCCTCGGCAATACGCGCGCGGTCTGCCGCAAATACTACGTGCACCCGGGGCTCGTGCTCGCCTATCTGAAGGGGCTGACGGCGCCGCTACCCGTCGCGGCCGAGGGACCCCGTCCCGCACGGCGCCGCAAGCCCGCGCCCGCGTTGCGACGCGAGGAGGTGGCGGTGCTGCAGTTCCTGCAGGCCGACGCGCATAGCGAGCACTAGCCCGCGCGCCTGCGCCTGCCGCCGAGCGCCGCGACGGCGCCGCCGCGGAAATAACGCGGAATCAGCACGTACCACTGGAAGTATCCCGCCGCGACGTACAGCGGCGTCGCGAGCAGCACGGACTCGGTCGGCGTGACCAGGCCGAAATAGACCGCGACGCCGGATGCGATCGTCCCGACGATGCCGGTCGGATAGGTGAACAGCCCCGCCATCAACGTACCGAGGATCGCGAACATCGCATCGTCCTGCGCCGGCACCGACGCGGGCGCGTCGAACACGATGCGGATCACCGCGAGCGCGACCGGGCTCAGGCACGCCCAGGTGCAATAGACGATGTAGGTTCGGGGACGCAAGCTCTCGGCGCGGGCGCGCGGGAAAAGCGACGCGCCAGTGTACGCCCGGCGCTCCGGCGCGCGCGCCACGATGCGGCACCGGGAGGCAAAAGTCGCGTCTTCAGTCCTTGCACTTGAAGAAGAAGTCGCGCGTGCTCGCCATCCCGCCCGAGTTCACGAGGACGTAGCCCTTCGCGCCGCACACGTCGCCCGCCTTGGCGTAGCAGTCGCCCGAGGCGCCCCACAAGCCGTCGCAGCTCACATGGAATCCGCGCGTCCCGTCGGGCAGATAGGACTCTCTCGCCGTGGTGCCGCATCCCGCCAGGACCACCAGACACGCAGCGACGTACCGCATCGGCATTTTTTCAGCTCCTTTTCGAAGTCATTTCCTCGGGTCGTATCCGCTCCAGCGCACGCTGTCCATCGTCGCGGCGTCGGCGACCTTCGCCTGCGCGCGGCGCCACGCCCAGGCGCGCACGTGCTTCGCGATCCAGCTCCAGACGAAGTAGGCCACGATCAGCGCGACCACGGCCGCGGCCCCGGCCGCCCACGGCCAGAAATCGCGGCAGATCCTCGACTCGAGCAGGTTGCGGCCCGCGCAATACTGGGCCTGGAACGCGATCCACTTCAGGTTGGCCCAGAGCGAGTCCATGACGTCGGCTATTTTGCCTTTTTCCGCGCCTTCAGATACCACTCCATGATCTGCTCGCCGTTCCAGTGCAGCACGCCCTTCTTCTTGTTGATGTGCTCGTACACCTGCTCGAGATACTTGATGCGGAACGGCTGCCCGCTGATGTAAGGGTGGATCGCAATCGCCATGACCTTGGGCCGGTCGGCGCCCTCCTGGTAGAGGCGATCGAACTGGTCGACGCACTTCTGCAGCCAGTACGCCGCCTCGTGGTGCTGGACGATCATCACCGGGATGTCGTTGGTCTCCATCGAGTACGGGATCGTGATCAGCGGGCCGTTCCGGGTGCTGATCTCGGTCGGCTCGTCGTCGTAGACCCAGTCGCCGATGTACTTGATGCCCGCGGCGGCGAGGTGCTCGGGCGTCTCGTAGGTCTCGGTGAGCCCGGGTCCGAGCCAGCCGACGGGCGGCTTGCCGGTGAAGTCGCGGATCGTGTCGACGCAGCGCTTGATCATCGCCGGCTGGTCCTTCTCGCCGTGGATGGGGCCCTGCTCGTAGCTGTGCCCCATGAACTCCCAGCCCGAGTCGCGGCAGGCCTGCGCGACGCGCGGGTAGTCGACGCACACGCGCGCGTTGAGCGCGAGCGTCGGCTTGATCTTCAGCCGCTCGTACATCGCGTGGAAGCGCCAGAAGCCGACTCGCATGCCGTACTCGTGCCAGCTCCAGTTCGGCACGTCGGGGAGCTGCGTCACGCCCGTCGGCGGCGGCAGGACCTGGCGCGCCATCGGGCGCGAGATGTCCCAGACTTCCAGGTTGACGATGGTCCAGACGACGACGCGCGCATCCCCGGGCAGCTTCAGCTTCGGACGGTCGACGATCGCCGAGTAGTCGACCCGCTCGCGCGGAATCATGCTCATTTCCTCTTCCCTTTCCTCTTCGCGGCCGGCTTCTTCCTCGCCGGAGCCTTCGCGTCCTTCGGCAGCTCGATGCGCAGCATCCTGATCGCGTTGCCGAAGTACATCTTCCTGAGATCGCCGTCCTTGAGCTTCAGCGAGTCGATGGCCTTGATGTTCTCGCGGATGAAGAGCGGTCCTCCTTCCGGGTCGAACGGGCAGTCGGTGCCGAAGAGCACGTGGTCCTGGCCGTAGAAGTCCAGGCCGCAGCGGATCGCCGACGCCGAGCCGTTGATCGACGTGTCGGCGTAGAACATCTTGAAGTAGTCCACCGGGCGCTTCGCCATGCGCTTCAGGATCACCGTGTAGTCCTCGTCGGAGGTGCGCGTGCCGAGCTGGTCCATGCCGTAGCCGATGCGCGCCTCGAAGAACGGCGCCATCGCGCCCAGGTGGTGCGTGATGATCTGGAGCTTCGGCAGCTTCTCCATCATCCCCGAGAACACGAGCCGCGCCATGAACGCGCTCGTCTCGTAGGGCCAGCCGAACAGCCAGTAGATCTCGTACTTCGACTTGGGCTCGCCGGGATAGTCGGCGAACTTGGCGGTGCGCGTCGGGTGCACCCACACCGGCAGGTCGTACTTCCTGGTCATGCGCTCGAAGATCGGGAAGTACTCGGGGTCGTCGAGCGGCCGGCCGTTGACGTTGGTGAAGATCTGGATGCCCTTCGCGCCCATCCGCCCGATCGCGCGGTCGATCTCCTCGAGCGCGGCGGGCACGTTGTTCATCGGCAGCGACGCGACCCACGCGGGGAACTGCTCGGGATGCTTCTCGCAGATCTCGGCCATGCCGTCGTTCGCGAGCCGCGCGAGCGCGGGCGACTCCTCGGGACCGGCGAGGTACTCGATCGCGGGCAGCGACAGCGTCAGCACCTGCCTGTAGCCGGGGAAGCGCCGCATCATCTTCAGCCGCGCGTCGAGGTCCCACAGCACCGGGATGTGCAGCCAGCGCTTGATGTTCGCCTTGAGCGCGGGATTGCTCTCGGCGATCTGCATCATGCGGTCGAAGAAGGCCTTCGGGAAGATGTGCGGGAAGATGTCGATCTTGAGGTTCGGATTCATGCTCGTCGTCGTGCCCTTCGTGGAGGATGCGATTGTCTCACGCCCCGTTGTCGAGCCGCGCGACGAAGCGCGCGAGCGCCTCGAGCACGGCCGCGGGCTGGTCGCGGTGCGGCGAGTGTCCGCAGCGGTCCAGGCGCAGCGCCTCGACGGGCCCGCTCACCTGCCGCACCACCGCCTCGATCTGCGCCATGGTGCCGTACTCGTCGTCGAAGCCCTGGATCGCGAGCACGGGGCACGTGATCCGCGGCAGGAACTCCTCGATGTTCCAGGCGCGGAATTCGGGATGCAGCCAGACGTCGTTCCAGCCGCGGAACGCGCCTTCGGGATCGGCGTGGTGACGCGCGAGCCGCTCGCGCAGGTCGCTCGTCTCGAACGCGACCTTCGCCTGCGCGATGCTCTCGACGCTCAGGTCCTCGACGAACACGTGCGGCGCCATCACGACCAGGCCCTTGAGCCGGTCGTGCGCGCCGCCGTAAATGATCGCGATCGAGCCGCCGTCGCTGTGGCCGACGAGCACCGGCTCGCGCACGCCGAGCTCTTCGAGCAGCGGCGGCAAGACCTCGAGCGCCTCGTCGTGCATGTAGCGGACCGGCCGCGGACCGCGCAGCGCCTCGGAGCGACCGTAGCCGCGCCGCGAGTAGGCGACGGCCGCGCAGCCCGTCGCTTGCGCCGCCCGGCGCGGAAAGTCGCGCCACATCGAGACCGAGCCCAGGCCCTCGTGCAGGAACACGAGCGTCGGCGCGCCGGCGCTCGTGCCCGCGATCCGCTGGACTTCGAGCCGCCCGCCGAGGACAGTGACGGAGGAAAGATCGGACGGCTCGGGCAAGGGATCGCGGCGTGTCGCTCTGGAGGGAGCGGCGATTCTACTGCAGCTTGAGCGGCTTCCCGTATCCCGTCAGCTCGAGATAGCCGAGCCCGAGCGGCCTGCCGTCGGCGCTCGCGCGCACCGCGCCTTCCCAGTAGACGGTGCCGGTGCTTGCGCGCGCGTCGAGCTCCTGGTCGTCCATGAGCGGCTGCAGCTCGACCCGGAGGTCGCCCGCGCGCACGCGCATTGCGACCGGGTACTCGGTGCGCGTGCGCGGCGAGCGCCAGCGCTTGAGCGGCGTGAAATCCACCTCTTCCGGCGCGAGCACGCGCGCGCGGCGGTCCGGGCCGCGCAAGGTGCCGCCCGCCCAGAGCTTGGCGCCGCTCTTGTCGCGGATGCGGAACGCCATCAGCGCGCCGCCGCCCTCGATGTTGATCCCGATCCAGTCCCACCCCGCAGCCTCGGGCGCGAGGTACTCGCTCGACCATTCGTGGTCGAGCCAGGCCTCGCCGCGCACGCCGATCGCGCGCCCGCCGACCGTCACGGTGCCGACCACGTCGAGGTGCGGGCGGCTGTAGTAGTAGCTCGCCTCGCCGGGCCGCGGTCCCTTGCGGCTCACGCCGCGATCGCCGTTCAGCATCAGCGGCTCGCGCGCCTCGAAGGTGAGCGAGTAGCGGAACTCGCGCGCCGCGATCTCGGCGGCGTAGCCGTTGGCCGTCTGCTTGAGCGACCAGTCGCCGATGGCGACGTCGGTGCCGCCCTCGCGCGCGTCGGCGAGCCCGAGCCCGGCGCGCGCGGCGCGCTGATCGTGGAGCAGCCGCCCGTTCGCCGGATCGGCGAGCGCCGCGTGCGCGAACACGAGCTGGCGCGCGGCGAGCGCCCCCGGCACGTCCTCGGCGATCCCGGGACGATTGCGAAAGAACGTGATCTGCATTCCGCGCTCGCTGCCGTCGGAGGCGCGCAGCCATCCGGTCACGTACCACCATTCGGTGCGGAACCGCGGATGGCTGCCGTGATCGTGCGGAAAGCGCAGCGCCGTGCCCTCGGTCACCGGCGGGTAGTCGACCGCTGCGGCCGCCGCGGCGAGCGCCAGAGCGAGCGCCGCCGCCAGCGCGGCTGCCAGCCGGCGTCCCGTACGCATCAGCGCTCCGCGCCCTCCGCCGGCTCCATGAGCAAGGCGCGCGTGTCCGCCTCCTCCAGCGGGAAGTTCGAGACGCGGTTGAACAGGTCTTTCGCGACGACGATCAGGTTGTGATGGAACGAGACGCTCTCGATCTGCCGCTCGATCACCGCGTCGGGCGCGGGCGGCGCGAGGAATTCGGGCGCGTTCACGCTGTCGGCGAGTCCCTTGAAGAAGCTCATGCACGAGCGCTGATACGCCAGCGAGCCGAGCGCGCCGCCGCCGAACCGCGGCCAGTACGAGGTCTGCACGTCCTCGACCACGTAGGTTCCGCCGTTCTTCACGTAGGGCCAGAGGATGCGGAAAGTCTCGATCTGGTGGGCGTTCACGTGGCTGCCGTCGTCGATGATGAAGTCGAACGGGCCGATCTCGCGCGCGAGCGCCGTCAGCTTCTCCCGGTCGACCTGCGAGCACTGGAACACCTTGATTCTGCCGCGCGACAAGTCGGTCTTGTCGCGCAGGTCGATACCGTAGACGCGTCCCTTGCGGAAATACGCCTCCCACATGAGCAGCGACTCGCCGCCCGTTCTCTTGGAATAGCCGCCGATGCCGATCTCGAGCAGGGTGACCGGCTGCCGCCGGCGGGCGCGCGCCAACTTCTCGTACACCAGCGTGTAGAAATGCTGGCCGTACTTGTCGGTTCCGGCGAGCGCCGCCAGCACGCTCATCTCCGCCCCGAGCACGCTCGCCAGCCGCAGCCAGCGCGTCTTCAGGGCGCGGTCCAGCGCCTGGGCGCGCGCGTCGGTCGCGAAATCGGAAAAGCCGACGAGCGCCTTGCGGCGCGCGCGCAGCTTGATGATCCTCTCGGCGATCGCGGAAGGCACTGCGTTCTCCCTGGACTTACCAGTCCTCCTTGACGGCGAGCACGGCGTCGCGGCTCATGGCGCGCCGGCCCGCGATCATCGCAGTCATTGTAGCGAGCGCGAGCATGGCGAGCACGAACGCCCCGAGCGGGCGCAGCGGCAGATGCAGGTCCATCGACCAGTGGAACGACTGCCGGTTGACGACGTGGATGAGCACCAGGCTGACGAGCCATCCGAGCGCGACCCCCGCAGCGAGCCCGAGCGACGACACCAGCGCCCCCTCGAAGGCGAGCATCGCCCCGATCTGGCCGCGCGTCATGCCGACGTGGCGCAGCATGCCGAACTCGCGCCGGCGCGCGAGCACCAGCGCGCCGAACGAGGACGCGAGGCCGAGCAGCCCGATGATCACCGCCGCCGCCTCGAGCGCGTAGGTCACCGCGAAAGTGCGGTCGAAGATGCGCAGCGACACGTCGCGCAGCTCGCCCGGGCGCGCGAGCTCGAGGTTCGCGCCGCCCGGGATCCCGGAGAGCGCGCGCTCGACCGCGTCGAGGCTCGCGCCCGGCGCGAGCCACAGCGCCGCCTCGTTCGCGCTCGCGTCGCGCGTGAGCGCGAGGTAGGCGTCGCGCTCGATCAGCACCGCGCCCTGCTGGCGCGCGTAGTCGCGCCACACGCCCGCGACCACGAACGCGGGCAGGCCGTGCGGGCCGAGGCGGGGCTTCGGCGCCTTGTCGGCGACGGGGATCGGCAGCTCGATCACCTGCCCCGGGCGCCAGCCGTAGAGGTCGGCCGCGATCTCGCTCGGCCACGCCGGCGGCGGGTCGGCGGCGGCGCGCTCGTGCGCCGGGCCGACGAGCGGCGGCAGGCGTCCCTCGCGCTCGACGCCGCGCGCGATCAGCACGATCGCCGGACGCGCGGGCGCGAGGACGAGACGCTGCGTGCGCTGGAACTCCGCGCGCCGCACGCCGGGCACGGCGGCGAGCGCGCGCTGGTCGGCCGGCGACAGGAAGGCGGAGTCGCCGCCCAGCCCCGCGCGCACGTAGAGATCCGCGGGCAGCACGCGCTCGAGCCAGTCGTCGAGCGACTGCCGGAACGACGCGATCATGATCGCCATCGACACCATGAGGCTCACCCCGGCGACGATCGCCGCGAGGCTCACGCCCACCGGCCCGGGCGCGCCGCGCAGCTGCGCGAGCGCGAGACCCGCCGCGGGCAGCCGCAATCCCGGCAGCCTGCGGAAGAACACGACCGCGATCCGCGGCATGAGCGCGATGGTGCCCACCAGCAGCAGGGCGATCGCGACGTAGCCCGCGATCGGAAGGCCGCGCACCGGGCCCGCCTGCGTGAGCGCCGCGCCGAGCGCGAGGAGCGCGATCCCGGGCCACGCCGGCTGCAGCGGCGCGAAGGCGCGCTGCTCGTCCCCGGCCTTCAGCGCCGCCGCCGGCTGCGCGCGCGACGCTTCGAGCGCCGAGGCGAGGCTGCCGAGGAGCGCGGTCGCCGTGCCGAGCAGGAAGAAGCCTGCCATCGCCGCGGCGTCGAACGACGCCGCGGGCCGCAGGCCCCGGAAGTACCCGGCGCCCAGCTCGGCCCCGAAGTAGCGCAGCACGCCTTCGGCCGCGATCTGGCCGAGCACGAGGCCCGCCAGGGCGCCGAGCGCGCCGATGGCCGCCGCCTCCGCGAGCAGGAGCGCGACGAGCCCGGCGCGCGTCACGCCGAGCACGCGCAGCAGCGCGAGCTGCGCGCGCCGGCGCACGACCGCGAGCGCCTGCGTCGAGAATACGAGCAGCCCGCCGGTGAAGAGCGCGACCAGCGAGAGGACGTTCAGGTTCACCCGGTACGAGCGCGACAGGCTCGCGCCGCGCTCGGCGTCGGCGTCGGCGGGCTCGACCACCACGCCCGGCGGCATGTCGGCGCGCAGCCGGGCCGCGAAGGCCTCCGCCGGCACGCCCGCGCGCAGCCGCAGATCGACGCGGTCGAGGCGCCCGGCGCGCCCGAACGCCGCCTGCGCCGCCGCGACGTCCATCATGGCGAGGCGCCCGCGGATCGCGTCGGCGGGCAGCACACCCGCGACGACGAAGGTCCGGACGCCGAGCCCGACCTGGAACGCGAGCGCGTCGCCCCGCGCGACCCCCAGCGCGTCGGCCGCCGCCGCCGACAGGAACACGCGGTCGGGACGCAGCCAGTCGAGGCGATCGCCGACCTCGCCGCCGAAAGCGAGCGGCTGGATCAGCGCCGCGCGGAACACGTCGATGCCCTGCACGCGCAGCGGCTCGCGCCGTCCCGGCACTTTCGCGTCGACCTCGACGACCGGGCTCGCGACCGCGACCTCGGGCAGGCGCGCGAGGCGCGAGTACAGCGCCTCGTCGAAACCGCCGGCCGCGCCCGCCGCCCCGCCGCGGACGTGGAGGTCGGCGTCGCCGGCGAGCGTGTGCACCGCCTGCGTGAACTCCGAGATCGCCGCGCCGTTCACGAGCTGCACCGAGTATCCGAGCGCGACGCCTAGCGCGATCGCGCCGATCGAGAGCGCGAGCCGGCCCCTGTGCTCGAGCATGGGCGCGAGCAGCAGCTCGCGGAACGCCGCGCGGATCATGCGGGAATGGTAGCAAACCGGTGCGCCGCCACGCGCTGCGATAGACTTGTCGCCCGGAGGAGACGTCCATGCCGCCGTTGCAGCTCGAGCCCAGGCTCGCCGGGATCCTGTCCGCCGAATACCCGCGCTTCTCCGACGCCGAGATGGCGCGCCGGCGCGCGAGCCTCGAGCGCGTCATGGGCGCGGCCGAGGTCGATCACCTGCTGGTGTGCGGCGAGCAGCGCGCCGGCACCGGCGTCGGCTGGCTGACCTCGTGGTCGGCCACGACCGAGGCGATCGTGATCGTCGCGCCGCCCGAGCGCCAGGTGATGTACATGGAGTGGTACAACCACTGGCCGCTCGCGAAGCTGCTCGCGCGCGACACCGAGGTGCGCTGGGGCGAGCACCGCGGCATCGACAAGGTGATCGCCGACCTGAAGACGCGCAAGGTGAAGCGGCTCGGCTTCATGGGCTTCCTCGGCCTCTCGAAGCTGCGCAAGCTCGAGGCCGTGTTCGGGCCGCTGGTCGACCTGAACGCCGAGTACGTGAAGCTGCGGCTGGTGAAGTCGCGCGAGGAGATCGACTGGATGCGCATCGGCTGCGCGCTCACCGATCTCGCCATCGACGCGCTGCGGCGCGAGGCGCGCGCCGGCATGAGCGAGCGCGAGCTGGGCGCGATCTGCGAGGCGGCGTATCACCCGCACGGCGGGTGGACCTTCATCCACTATTTCATGGCGACGCCGATGGACGACCCGCGCTACTGCGTGCCGCGCCAGATCGCCTCGAGCCGCAGGATCCGCAAAGGCGACGCGATCGCGACCGAGATCACCGCGCATTTCTTCGACTATCCGGGCCAGGTCCTGCGCAGCTTCACGGTCGACGCCGAGCCGACGCCGCTCTTCCGCCGCCTGCACGAGACCGCGGAAACCGCGTTCGACGCCGTCACCGGCGTGATCCGGCACGGCACCACGATGCAGCAGATCATCGACGCCGCCGCGGTGATCGAGGACGCGGGCTTCACCGTCTACGACGATCTCATGCACGGTTTCGGCGGCGGCTATTTTCCGCCGGTGCTCGGCAGCCGCAGCCGTCCCGCGGGGCCCTTGCCGCACCTGACGCTCCAGTCGGGAATGACCTGCGTGGTCCAGCCCAACGTGATCACGCCCGATCAGCGCGCCGGCGTGCAGGTCGGCGAGCTGATCCTCGTGACCGATACCGGCTGCGAGCGCATGCACGGCGCCGAGCGAGGCTTTTTCCGCATTTCCGGGGCCTAGGACGACGGCATAAATTCACGCGCCGGCGCGCACGGCCGGAACGGCGACGGCCGGGGACGGTCCGACGTAGGTTGCCGGAGTCGCCATGCGCATCTACCTGCTCGTTCCGCTTCACACCAGCGATCCGATCTGGATGTTCAGCGTCCAGCGCGAGGCGGTCCAGGTGATCGCGCCGAGCGAGACCGAGGCGCGGCTGCGTGCGAGCCTGCGCTACGGCCGGCGCCGCACGCGCGAGGGCGCCGTATCGCCGCGCGATCCCTGGCTCGATGCGAAATGGGTGTACGCGCACGTCATCGAGCGCACCGATGCGGCGATGCCGGTGCTCGCGTGGGAGCCCGTGCCCGTCCTGCAGTCCGCGTCCCGGTCCGAGCCCGTGGCCTCGCTGCTGCAGCGGCCCGACGAGCCGCGCGACGACCAGCCCCGGGACTAGCCCGCGCTCAGCCGACGAGGCGCGTCGCGCTCTTGCGCAGCGTCTCGGGAATCTCCAGTCCCAGCGCCTTCGCGGTCTTCAGGTTGATGACCAGCTCGAACTTCGACGGCTGCGCGACCGGCAGCTCGCTCGGCTTCGCGCCGCGCAGGATGCGGTCGACGTAGCTCGCCGCGCGCCGGTAGAGCTGGTTGAAATCCTGCCCGTAGCTCATCAGGCCTCCGGCCGTCACGTGCTCGCGCACGCCGAACACCGACGGCAGGCGGTTGCCGAGCGCGCCTACCGCCAGCTCGCGGCGGTACTGCATGTAGATCGGATCGAAGGGGACGATGACCGCCTGCGCGCCGTCCCCCGACATCACCTTGAACCCGCTTTCGATCTCGCCCGCGGTGCGCGCCTCCACGCGCTGGACCCTCACGTTCGCGGCGCGGGCCACTTTCAGGATGGCCTTCAGCCGCGGCGAATAGAACTCGTTGTCCGGATTGAGCAGCACCGCCGCGCGCTCGAGCTTCGGCGCGACCGCCATCAGCAGCTCGAGATAATGCGGGCTGACCTCCACGGCCGCGCGCGCGACGCCCGTCACGTTGCGTTCGGGCCGCGCCAGATTGGTGATGAATCCGCTGGTCGCGGGATCGGCGGCCACCGCCATGACGATGGGGATGGTGGTGGTCTCGCGCTGCACGGCGCGCGTGGCGCCGGTGCCCGAGGTGACGAT
The DNA here is from genome assembly GCA_035651815.1 of Burkholderiales bacterium. Lineage (GTDB taxonomy): Bacteria > Pseudomonadota > Gammaproteobacteria > Burkholderiales > SG8-39 > VBDM01. The sequence continues at coordinate 55,995 of DASRFB010000071.1, forward strand.
GACGTCGGGCGCGCCCTGCACCAGGCCTTTGGCGAGCTCGGGCAGCCGCTCCGCCTTGCCGTCGGCGAAGCGCCAGTCGAACACGACGTTCTCGTCCTCGACGTGGCCGAGCTCGGCCAGGCGCCTGAGGAAGCTGCCGTAGTAGTCGTTGTTCCAAGACGGCGGACGCGCGCGCAGCGCGAGGAAGCCGATGCGCCGGATCTTGCGCGCCGGCGCGGCCTGCTGCGCGATCGCCGCGAGCGGGACCAGGAAGGCTTGGACCGCGGCCGCGGCGAGCAGGGTTCTGCGCTTGTTCATCTCTCGATGCGAGAGCACGGGGGAGGGCATGACAATTTACACCCGTCGCGCCGCGGCGACAGAAGTCTTTACCTTGCTTTACAAGCGGCGCTCTAGGCCGGACGGAGGCCGTCCGCGCCGAGCACGCAGATCCGGTCCGCGGTGCGCGCGGCAGCCGCCGAGTGCGTGACCAGGATCCCGGCGCTGCCCTCGCCCTTCACCCGCTCGCGCAGCAGCGCCAGCACCGTCGCGGCGGTCTCGGGATCGAGGTTGCCGGTCGGCTCGTCGGCGAGCACGAGCCGCGGCCCGTGGACGAGCGCTCGGGCGATGGCGACGCGCTGGGTCTCGCCGCCCGAGAGCTCGCGCGGCAGGCTCTGCGCGCGCTCCTCGAGCCGCACCGCGCGCAGCATCGCCGCGACGCGCCCGGCGGCCTCGGCGGCCGGGATGCCGTTCAGCAGCAGCGGCAGCCCGACGTTCTGCGCGAGCGTCAGGTAAGGCAGGACGTGGAACGCCTGGAACACGAAGCCCATGCTCCGGCGCCGCAGTCGCGTGCGCGCGTCGTCGTCGAGCGCGACGAGCTCGGCGCCCTCGAACGCGATCGTGCCTTCGTCGGGCCGGTCGAGCCCGGCGATGAGATTGAGCAGGGTCGACTTGCCCACGCCCGACTCGCCCATCACGGCGACGTACTCGCCCGCGGCGAGATCGAAATCGACGCCGCGCAGCACCGCGCGCGACGCGCCGAAGGATTTCGACACGCCGCGCAGCGACAGGAGCGGCGCCTCAGCCATGGACGGGCTCCGCGACGCCGAGATAGGCCTCGCGCACCGCGCGGCTCGCGCGGATCGCCTCGGGCGAGCCCGACTCGAGCACCGCGCCGTTCACCATCACCGTCAGCCGGTGCGCGACCGCGAACACCGCGTCCATGTCGTGCTCGACGAGGAGCACGGCGTGGTCCGGCGCGAGCCGGCGCAAGAGCGCCACGATGCGCGCCGATTCCTCCGCTCCCATCCCGGCGAGCGGCTCGTCGAGCAGGAGCACGCGCGGCGAGGTCGCGAGCACCATCGCGATCTCGACCTGGCGCTGCTCGCCGTGCGAGAGCGCCGCGACCGGCGTCTGCGCGCGCGTCTCCAGGCCCGCGGCCGCGAGCGCGCGCTCGGCCGCCTCGTTCACGGCGCGGTTCGCGAGCGCGGGCCGCACGAAGCGCATCGAGCCGGCGAGGCGCGCCTGCGCCGCGATCCGGCAGTTCTCGATCGCCGTGAACGGCAGGAAGACGTTCGTCTTCTGGTAGCTGCGCCCGACGCCGAGCCTCGACAGGCGCTGCGGCGGCAGGCCGGTCACGTCGGCGCCGTCGATCTCGATCGCCCCGGCGCTCGGGGCCAGCTCTCCCGAGAGCATGTTGATCAGCGTCGACTTCCCCGCGCCGTTCGGCCCGATGACCGCGTGCACCGCGCCCGTGCGGCACTCGATCGAGACGTCGCGCACGGCGGTGAGCCCGCCGAAGTGGCGCGTGAGCGCGCGCGTGGCGAGGGCGGGCCGCTCAGCCATCGTTCGTCCCGAGCCCATCGTTCGTCCCGAGCTTGTCGAGGGAGCGCTCCGCCGGCCGTCGCAGCGAGCGCGCCAGCCCGACGATGCCGTGCGGGAGGACGAGCGTCGCGACGACGATGAACAGGCCCATGAACAGCTGCCAGTGCTTGCCGAGGTTCACGCCGCCCGCGTCGGGCAGGCCCTGGAGCCCGAGCTCGAGCAGCATCCACGCCGCGGCGCCGAGCACCGGCCCGAGCAGCGTGCCCATGCCGCCGAGGATCACCATCATCATCACCGCGGCGGACAGGTGCCATCCCAGGGTCTCGGGATTGACGACGCCGAACTGCACCGCAGCGAGATAGCCCGCGATGCCGGCGATCGCGCCCGAGAGGACGAAGCACGCGAGCTTGTAGCGGAAGGTCGCGTAGCCGAGCGAGATCATGCGCTGCTCGTTGACGCGGATGCCGGCGATCGCGCGCCCGAACGGCGAGCGCAGGACCGTGCGCAGCAGCACGTACACGGCGGCGAGGAACGCGAGCGCGAGCCAGTACACGTGCCGGTAGTCGTCGAGGCTGAACGGCCGCCAGCCCGCGATGTCGGCGACCGGGCGCGCGTCGATGTAGATGCCGTCGTTGCCGCCCGCGATCTTGGTGTCGTAGAAGAGGAAGAACAGCATCTGCGCGAAGGCGAGCGTCACCATGATGAAGTAGATGCCCCGCGTGCGCACGACGAAGAAGCCGATCGCGAGCGCGAGCAGCGCGCTCGCCGCCACCGCGAGCGGCAGCGACGTCCAGAAGCTCGCCGCCTGGAACTGCGGCGTCGCGAGCGCGAGCGCGTACCCCGCCGCCCCGTAGAAGGCCGCGTGGCCGAAGCTCACCAGCCCGGCGTAGCCGAGCAGCAGGTCGAGGCTCATGGCGAGAATCGCCATGATGATGATCTTGGCGAAGAACTGCACGTAGAACTTCTCGGCGAAGAGCGGCACGAGCGCGAGCGCGACGATGCAGGCGACGAGCGCGACGGCGGACCTGCTCATCCCCTCCTCCTTCACGCGCGCCTCCCGAAGATGCCCTCGGGGCGCCACAGCAGCACCACCGCCATCAGCAGGTAGACGGTCATGCTCGAGAGCTCGGGCAGCACGTGCAGGCCCCCGATCTCCACGTGAACCACCTTGCCGAAGGTGTCGACGAGGCCGATCAGCAGCGACGCGAGCATCGCGCCCTTCACCGAGCCCATGCCGCCGATCACGATGATGACGAAGCACACGATGAGGACCGGGTTGCCCATGCCGGGCGCGATCGCGGACACGGGCGCGGAGACCATGCCCGCGAAAGCCGCGAGCGTGATCCCCGCGGCGAACACGACGCGGTAGAGCGCGTGCACGTCGATGCCGAGCGCCTGCACCATCTGCCGGTCCACGGAGCCCGCGCGGATGATCATCCCGAGCCGCGTCTTCTGGATGACCCAGACGATGAGGAGCGCCACGGCGAGGCAGACCCCGGAGATGAACAGCCGATAAACCGGATACGAGAGCGTCTCGGTGAGCGGGATGGAGCTCCCGAGCGATGCCGGCACCGGCACGCCGCGGACGTCGTCGCCCCAGAGCAGACTGCGCATCTCCTCGAACACGAGGATGAGCCCGTAGGTGAGCAGCACCTGGTACAGGTGGTCGCGGTCGTAGAGCCGGCGGATGACCAGCCACTCGAGCAGCACGCCGACCGCGGCGGCCACGACGATCGCCGCCGGGACCGCGATCCAGAAGCTGCCGAGCCGCGCGGTCAGCGACCAGGCGAGGTAGGCGCCGATCATGTAGAAGCTGCCGTGCGCGACGTTGATGATGCCCATGATGCCGAACACCAGCGTCAGCCCGCTCGCCACGAGGAACAGCAGCAGCCCGTACTGCACGCCGTTCAGGAGCTGGATGAGGAAGGTGTGGAGGTCCATGGGCGCAAAAACGAAGGCCGGCTCGCGCCGGCCTCCCCGGGAATCACGCCTGATCGTTCACGACATCTTGCACGCCGCGATCGAAGCGGGATCGTCGTCGAGCCCCTTCACGGCGACGCCGACGTACTTGTTCTCCTTGCCCGACACGCGGCGCAGGTAGATGTCCTGCACCGGGTTGTGCGCCTTCGACAGGTGCCACTTGCCGCGCGGGCTGTCGACGGTCACCTTCTCCATCGCGGCGACGACCGCTTTCCTGTCCTCGATCCTGCCGCCGGCCGACTTGAGCGCCGCGGCGAGCAGCAGCCCCGAGTCGTAGCCCTGCACGGCGTAGACGTCGGGCGGCATCTTGTACGCCTTCGCGTAGGCGGCGCGGAAATCGTTGTCGCGCTTCGTGTTGAGGCTGTCGGCGTAGTGCAGGCAGGTCTCGATGCCCTGCGCCGCGTCGCCCGCCGCGTCGAGCACGCCGTCGGTGAGGAAGCCCGGGCCGACGAGCGGGATCTTGTCCTTCAGGCCCGCCTGCGCGTAATCGCGCAGGAACTTCGCCGCGCCGCCGCCCGCGAAGAACGAGTACACCGCGTCGGGCCTGACGGAGGCGATCTCGGTGAGCAGCGCCTGGAACTCGACGTTCGGGAACGGGAGCCAGAGCTCCTTGGCGACCGCGCCGCCGCCTTTCGCGTAGCCGTCCTTGAAGCCCTTCACGAACTCCTCGCCCGCGGCGTAGCGCCACGTGAGCGTGACGACGTTGCGGATGCTCTTCCTCTGCGCGAGCACCGCGCCCATCGCGTAGCCCGACTGCCAGTTCGAGAACGAGGTGCGCACGATGTTCGGCGCGCACAAGGGGCCGGTCGCCGCGCCGACGCCCGCGTTCGGGATGATGTGCAGCGTGCCCGACTCCTTGGTGACGCGGATCATCCCCGCGGCGACGCCCGAGTGCACCGTGCCCACCACGACGTCGACCTTGTCGCGCGTCACGAGGCGGTTGACGTTGTCGGTCGCCTTCGCGGGCTCCGACTCGTCGTCCACCTTGTAGAACTCGACCTCGCGGCCGCCGAGCCGGCCGCCCGACTCGGCGAGCGCCATGCGGAAGCCGTTCTCGATCGCGACGCCGAGAGCCGCGTAAGTGCCGGTGTACGGCAGCATCAGGCCGACCTTGATCTTCGCGCCCTGCGACAGCGCGAGTCCCGGGAACGCGAGGCCCGCGCCGAGGACGCCCGCGCCCTTCAGGAAGCCGCGGCGGTCGAACATCTTGTTCTTCATGTCGCGCTCTCCTCCATGGAATATGGCCGGCGTATTCTACGCCGGGGTTCCCAGCGCCGCCTCCACGGCGAGCGCGATCGCGAGCACGCGCTCGTCCTCGCCGGGGAAGCCGGCCACCGTCAGGCCGACGGGCGCCTCGCCGCGCCGCTGGATCGGCAGGCTCGCGGCGCAGGTGTCGAGGAAGTTGAACGGGCTGGTGTTGCGCAGCATCAGCGGATTCACGGCGAAGAAGCGCTCCATGTCGCCCTCGAGCGGCTCGATCGCCGGCGCGATCTTCGGAACCGTGGGCACGAGCAGCGCATCGACGCCGAGCCGCTCGCGGCGGAAGCCCGAGACCAGGCGCGAGCGCAGCTGCAGCAGCTCGACGTAGTCCGCGGCGGGAACGTCTTTCGCGGCCTCGAGGCGGCGCCGCACGCGCGGGTCGTAGTCGGCGCCGCGCTCGGCGAGGCGCTTGCGGTGCAGCGCGTAGGCCTCGGGCGCGAGGATGCCGCCGCGGCGGTTCGCGACCGCGATCTCGTCCAGCTCCGGCAGCCGCATGTCGACCAGGCGCGCGCCCCGCGACGACACCTGCGCGAGCGCGGCGTCGAACGCGCGCGCCACTTCCGGATCGAGGTCGTCGAGGACGACGTTCTTCGGCACGCCGAGCCGCAGGCCGGCGAGCGCCGCCGGCTCGAGCGCCCGCACGGGCTCGGCGGCGAGCACCTGGAATGCGCTCGCGCAGCACGCGATCGACGGCGCGAGCGGGCCGATCGAGTCGAGCGAGCCCGAGAGCGGAAAGCATCCGGCGAGCGGCACGCGCCGCTGCGTCGGCTTGAAGCCCGCGACGCCGCACAGCGCCGCCGGGTTGCGCACCGAGCCGCCGGTGTCGGTGCCCAGGCCGATCACCGCCATGCCGTCGGCGACCGAGACGGCCGCGCCGGAGGAGGATCCGCCCGGGACCCGGCGCGTCGCGCGGTCCCAGGGGTTCGCGGGCGTGCCGTAGTGCGGGTTGATGCCGATGCCCGAGTAGGCGAACTCGGTCATGTTGGTGCGGCCGATCACGACCGCGCCCGCGACGCGCAGACGCGCCACCGCGACCGCGTCGGCGCTCGCCGCGGGCGCGTCGCGCAGGACCTTGGAGCCCGCGGTGGTGACGTCGCCGGCGACGTCGAAGAGATCCTTCACCGAGACCGGAATCCCGGCGAGCGGCGACGGCACGACGCCGTCCTTGCGCTTGCGGTCGCAGGCGTCGGCGTCGGCGCGCGCCCTTTCGGCGTGGACGCGGATGAACGTGCGCGCGCCCTCGCCCGCCGGATCGGCGATGCGCGCGAGCGCGCGCTCGACCAGCTCGCGGCTCGAGGTCTTTCCCGCCGCGAGCTCGCGCGCGAGCGACGCGACCGTCGGAAGGGAGCTCACGACTTTTTCCCCTCCTCGCCGAGGAGGGGAAAAGATTCGCGTGAGATCACCGCTTCGCGCCCTCGTCGTAGTAATGCAGCTCGAGCAGCAGGCAGCCCGAGTCCGAGCGGAACGGGCCGTGCGGCGTTCCGGGCGGGCGGCAGGCGTAGGTGTTCGGCCCGTATTTCGTGCCGCCTTTGCCGTTGCGGTCGCAGCCGACGACGAGATCTCCGGACACCAGGTACACCTCCTCCCAGTACTCGTGCACGAAGGGCTCGGTCGTGTAGACGCCCGGCGCGAAGCGCAGGTGCCGAGTGCGGAAGCCGCGCTTCGCGCGCTCGTCGAGGAAGCCGGCGAGGATCTGCTGCTGGATCCCGGACGGATAGCCTTCCGGGGTCTCCCAGCCTTTGCCGAGGTCGACGGTGTAAAACTCCTTGTGCTCTTTGCGTATCGCCATGGTCGTTCTCCGCGTCAATCCGCGATCTCGAGGCTCCTTACCGCGTAGGCGTGCGCGAGGCTGCGCTTGCGCACCGGGTCCTCGAGCTCGATCTCGAAGCGCTCGCCGCCGCCGATCTCGCCCTGCACCGGCAGCGTGCCGCAGAACATCGCCGTTCCCGCGGGCAGCTTCGCCTCGGACCCGGGCATGCGCGCGATCAGATCGCGCGGCGCGAGCATCTTCGACACCGGTCCTTCCTGGTAGAGCGCGCGCCGCCCGGCGCGTACCACGTGCGAGCGCAGCACCAGCCGGTCCCAGTGGTCCTCGAGGTCCGCGAGCCGCCACAGCTCCGGGCCGATCGGCTTCGGGCACATCTGCTTCGACACCGTGACGCCGTAGGCCTCGACCTTGCGGTCCGTGTGATCCGATCCCACGCCGACGTAGACGCCGTCGCTCGCCGACACGAGCACGAACTCCACCTCGCCGCTCGAGTCGCCGCCGACGACCTCGACCGACGTCGCCGTCGTCAGCAGGCTCGCGCCGACGCGGTAGAAGGACGGCACCGCGCGCGGCGGCTTCACGCCGATCGCGGCGAGCTCGGCGATGTGATGGTCGACCGCCGCGCGGTCGCGCCCGGTCCAGCCGGCGATGACGAGGCGCTCGACGCGCAACGCGCGCTCGCCGCCGTCCGTCCGGAACGCGAGCTCGCCCACGCTACATCCCGCCCCAGCCGTAAGAGGAGAAATCGCCGAGCGCCCCGCCGAGGTCGGGATGGACGCGCTCGTCTCCCTGGAAAGACCCGTAGTTGCCGCGGTAGAACACGAGCGGATCGGCGTCCTCGCGCGACACGCCGAAGGCCGTCACGCGCCCGACGAGGATGACGTGGTCGCCGCCGTCGTGATCGACGTGGCGCTCGCATTCGAACCACGCGAGCGAGTCGGCGAGCACGGCGCAGCCGTTCGCGCCCTTGTGGTGCACGATGTCGTCCCACACGAGGGTCCCCGGGCGCGTGAAGCGGTTGGACACGAGCTTCTGCTTCTGGCTCAGCACGTTCACGGTGAATCCGCCCGCCGCCGCGAACACCGCGTAGATGTGGGCGCGCCGCGACAGGCTGAAGAGCACGAGCGGCGGCTCGAGCGACACGGAGCTGAACGAGTTCACCGTGACCCCCGTGTGGCGCGCATCGGCCGTCAGCGTGGTGACGATCGCGACGCCGGTGGAGAAGCGGCCGAGCGCGCTGCGCAGCGCCCGGCCCGCGTCGGCGGATTGCGGGGTCGTGGACATCGGACGAGGCCATTCTAGCGCCACGGACGCTTGACCGCGCTCGGGCGCGTCCTCTAAGATGCGCCCACCTTCAGGGCGGCACTCCGCCCGGCGAGCGTTACGCGGCCGCCACGGCCGACGATGCGCCGTGACAAGACCTCGGGGAGCGGTTCAGTCAGTCGAGCCTCGTCGGCGTCCGGGAGACGCGCGGGCCCTGGGGAAGGAAATGCTGAAGATCTACGGGCGCGCCCGCTCGCGCGCCTTCCGCGTCATCTGGATGTGCTGCGAGTCGCAGATTCCGTTCGAGCACCTGGCAACCGGGGGGGAGCTCCCCCTTCCGGCGATGGAAGACGGCGGGTTCGTGCTTCGGGAGCCGTCCGCGATCAACCTCCATCTCGCCCAGAAATACCCGAATCGGCTCTGGCCCACGACCCTCGAGGCGCAGGCCCGCGTGCTGCAATGGTCGTTCTTCGTCGCCCGCGACGTCGACCGCCTGATCACGGCGGTGTACCGGCATCGCTTCGGGCTGCCGCGGGAGGAGCGCAACGCCGCGCTCGCCGACGACTGCGAGCGGCGCCTCCTCGAGCTGCTGCGCGTGCTCGAGGCGCAGCTCGGGCGCGGCGACTACTTCGGGGGCGTGCGTTGGGATCTGTCCGATTTCATGATCGCGAGCACGCTCTACACGGTCTATGCGATGAAGCTCGACCTGCACCCGCTGCCCAAGCTGGACCGCTGGCTGACGCGAAGCGTGCAGCGTCCCGCCGCACGCGAGGCGATCAAGCGGCTCGATTGACTAGGCCCGCGTGCCGCCGAGCTTGCGCAGCATGTCGCGCAGTGCCGCGAGGTAGCCGTAGTTCCAGTAGGCCTGCTCGCGCGTGCCGTCCCGCGTGTGCGCCTGCTCGGTTTCGCAATCCGGGCAGTGCCGGTCGAGCCAGCGCGTGAGCGCCGCGATGCGGCCGCGCAAGTCTTGCATCACCTTTGTAGAAACTGCCACGGTGGTCGCTCCGTCGTTCTCTTTCTAAAGGAGGTTCGACCGTTGCGGCACCGCCGGTTCCATGCGGCGGTTGCTCCAATCAGGAGCGTCGCCGCCGCGCGACTTTGTAACGCGGGCTAGCCCCTCCGCCCGCCCTCGAATCTTTTCATGAACTTGGGCGCGGTCTCGCGCAGGCGCTCGGGCGACATGCGTCCGCTCCTCGTCATGTAGTCGTATGCGAGCGACAGCGGATCGAGTGACATTTTCACGGGGAGCCGCTCGTACCAGTGCGAGCTCGCGCTCGCGGCCGCGAGCATCTTCTCGACGACGGGACGCCGCTCGCGCTCGAACGCGGCGAGCGCGGCCGCCGGGTGCGCGCCCGCCTCGCCGAAGGCGCGGTCGAGCGCGATCGCATCCTCCAACGCGAGGCGAGTGCCCGAGCCGATCGAGAAATGCACGGTGCGCAGCGCGTCGCCGATCAGGACCGCGTGTCCCGCCCCGGCCGCCGTCCACCAGCGGCGGTTGGACAGGAGCGGAAACTGGCGCCACACGGACTTGTTCGACACGAGCGCGTGGCCGCCCAGGTCCGCGGCGAAGACGCGCTCGCAGTACGCGCGGCTGCGCGCGTCCGACATCGCCGCCAGTCCCGCGCACCGCCACGTGGCGTCGTCGCATTCGACGATGAAAGTGCTCATGCCCGGCGCGTAGCGGTAGTGATGCGCGACGAACGCGCCTTCGGCGCTCGCGCGAAACGTCAGCGTGAGGCAGTCGAACGGCTGCGCCGTGCCGTACCAGACGAAGCGGTTCGTGAGCGGCCGCACGTCGGTCTCGAACCGGTCGGCGAGCGAGCGCCGCACCGCGGAATTGAAGCCGTCCGCGCCGACCACGAGGTCGGCATCGCCCAGCTCGTCGAGGGATGCGAGGGCGCTGCCCCACCGGATCGCGACACCCGCCTCGGCACCAAGGCGGGCGAGGATCTCGAGCAGCCGCAGCCGCGCGATCGCGGCGAAGCCGTTGCCGTCGATGTCGACGCGCTCGCCGCGGTGGACGATGCGCTGGATCGGCCAGCTCTCCAACGCCGCCGACAGCGCGGAGAGGACGTCGGGCGCGTCGCGCTCGAGGAAGGCGAGCGCGCCCGCCGAGAACACCACGCCGAAGCCGTAGGTCGCGCCGGCGGGATTCTGCTCGACGACGTCGACGCTCCAGGACGGGAACCGGCGCTTGGCGAGGAGCGCGAACAGCAGACCCGCGGGGCCGGCGCCGACGACGGCGATGCGCACGCGGCGCTCAGGTGAAGTCGAGCCGGGTGTCGAGCAGCACGCCGAACAGGTGGATCGGCTCGCGCCGCGCCATCTCGAGCGGCGGCAGCGGCTCGGGCTCGAGGTCGTAGCCGCTCGCGCGCAGCACTTCCATCACGCCCTCCGAGAGCACGAACTCGCCCGAGCGCGCGCGGTGCAGCAGGCGCTCGGCCACGCTCACGCAGTCGCCGAGGACGAGCAGGCGGTCGGCGAGCGCGCCGCCGGTGTAGCCGAGGACCGCCTCGCCCGAGTGCAGGCCCATCGCGACGGCGGCCTTGAGGCCGAACTCGCTCTGCCAGTGCTCCGCGAGCGGCGCGAACTCGCGCTGGATCTGGCGCGCCGCGTCGACGGCGTGCGGCGCGTCGTCGGCGCCGGTGAAGGCGGCCATCACGGTGTCGTTCAGCAGGTGCAGCACGACGCCCTCGTGCTGCTCGACCGCGGCCGAGACCAGGCCGAAGAACTCGGAGACGCGCTCGAGCGCGACGGCTGGCTCGAGCATTTCGGACGTGCGCGTGAAGCCGCGGGTCTCCGCGAAGAGGATGACCGTCGGCGCGCGCTCAGGGGCGTCGACGTTCTCTCGGCTCATCGTGCTAAGGCTCCGTGTCCCGCTGCCCAATCCCGGCAGAGTCTACGGGTGCAGCCGCGGCGGCGTCAACGGCCGCGGGCCGTCCTCCTTCCGAAAATGTTACGCTCACGCCTCCCGAGGACGAACGAGAGGAACGCAAGCGATGAACGCAGCCCTGCTTCGCCTCGCGCGCGCAAGCATCTTCGCGCTCGCGGCGCTGCCCGCGGCGCAGGCCGCCGCCGAGGACTATCCCAAAGGGGCGATCAGCCTCGTGATCCCGCTCGCGCCGGGCGACGCGACCGACACGTCCGGGCGCGGCATCGCCGAGGAGCTCGCGCGCGAGCTGAAAGTGCCCGTCGTCCCGATCAACCGCCCCGGCGGCGGCGGCTCGGTCGGAACCCAGGCGGTGGTGAAAGCCAAGCCGGACGGCCACACGATCACGCTGACCAACAACGCCGCGCTGATCTACCGCTCCATCATGGACCCGGCGAACGTGACCTACGACGCCCTGCGCGACCTCACGCCGCTCGGCCTGGCGATGCGCTCGCCGAGCGTCCTCGCGGTGCGCGGGGACGCGCCGTACAAGAGCTTCGCCGAGCTGGTCGAGTACTCGAAGCAGAACCCTGGCAAGATCCGCATCGGCACCGCGGGCTCCGGCTCCGTGGGCGAATTCTGCGTGCGCACCATCACCTCGCTCACCGGCGCCGACCTGACGATCGTTCCGTTCACCGGCGCCTCCCCCGCGCTCACCGCGCTGCTCGGGGGCCACGTCGAGGGCATCGTCCTCGCCTTGGGCACGATGACGGGGCAGCTGCGCAACGGCACCTTCCGCGGCATGGTGATCTCCAGCAAGTACCCCGATTTTCCCGGCATCCCGACCATGGCGGAGCTCGGCTACCGCGAGCCGCTCTTCGGCGTATGGGTGGCGTTCTTCGCGCCGGCGGGCGTGCCGCCCGAGGTGAAGCAGATACTGGTGCCGGCGCTCGAGAACGCGATCAAATCGCCGGCGATAGCGGCCAAGCTCGAGCCGCTCGGGATGGTGCTCGACTACGCGCCGCCCGAGAAGCTGGTCGAAGAGATCCGCGACGAGCACCGGCGCGTGCTGACGATCGCGAAGAAGGCGGGGCTGGTGAAGTAAGGCGGGGCGTCAGCGCGCCGACGGCGGCGCGGCGCCCAGCCGCGCGCGCGCCCATTCCACCGCGCGGCGCGCATCGCGCGCCTGGACCGCGGCCTTCAGGCGGATCCAGTCCGCCGTCTTCTCGGCTTCGTAGAGCGCCCCCGGGTCGAGCTTCTCGCGCGTGAGGGCGAGCAGCTCGTCGGCGCGCGCGGCGTCGTTGAAGGGCGCCGCCGCTCCCGGCAGCACGTACACGCGTCCGCGCGGCGAGGCCTTCGCGAGCAGGGCCGGCAGCTTGTCGAGGACGAAGTCCCAGGCGAGCTCCTTCTGGCCGCTGTCGGCGCCGACCTGCGTCACGTTGTACACGGCCTCGCCCGGCGGCAGCGTCTCGGTCGCGAGCATGAAGCGCATCACGCGCTCGGCGAGCCGCGGGTCGCGCACCCGGCGCAGCGCCGACTCCGCCTCCCAGCGCTCGCCCACGTCGGTCGCGCCGCGCATCATCGCGAACAGCGCGTCGAACTCGGCCTCGTCCGCGTGCCTTCCGACGACGTCGAGAACGGCGGACCGGATCGCGGGATCGATCGGCTGCGCGCGGCGCGCGGCGAAGCGCGCCTTCGCCTCGCTCACCACGTCGGGGTCGTCGGCGCGGCCGAGCGCGTCGATGAGCGTGCGGCGCAGCAGCGCGGTCTCCGGGCTCTCGCGCTCGCGCCGGTCCCAGCCGACACGCGCGAACGGCGGGCGCAGCAGGCGGGCGGTGTACGCCTGCATCACCTCGGCGTCGGCCGGATCGTCCATCAGGTCGCGCACGAACGCGAGCGCGCCGATCACCTGATCCCAGACGGCGCCCTCGGTCTCGGTGCCGAGGCGCTCCGCGAGCGCGAGGTAGCGCGTCACGTCGACGCGCCCGGCCTGGACCAGGGCGAAGGTGTCGGCGAGCAGCTTCAGCCGGTCCTGCACGTCGAGAAAGGGCAGCGCGGCGGCGAGGCGGCGCAGCGTGGCGTCGTCGTACTGCACGCGGAAGTAGCCCGTGTCCCCGGCATTGACCACGAGCAGGCCCGCGCAGCGTCCGAGGGCGATCTCCTGCGGCGCGCGCTCGAGCAGCACCGCGCGGCGCGCGCCGAACGCGTCGGCGACGACGACCGGGATCTTCCACGCGAGCGGCTCGGCCTTCGGGTCGTTGACGGTGAAGCGCTCCTGCGACAGCGTCAGCGTCTCCGTGCCGTCGCGGCAGCGCCGCGCCGCGCGCACCACCGGCGCGCCCGGCTGCTCGGTCCACGCCGCGGCCAGGGCCGCGACGTCGCTGCCCGACGCCTCGGACAGGCTCTGCCACAGATCGGCGGTGGTCGCGCTCGAGCCGCGGTGGGCGACGATGTAGCGCCGCACGCCGTCCCGGAACGCGGCCTCGCCGAGATACGACTCGAGCATGCGCAGGAGCGCCGCGCCCTTCGCGTAGGTGATGGCGTCGAAGACGTCCATGGCGCGCGCGTCGTTCTCGACCGGCGTCTGGATCGGGTGCGTCGTGCGCCGGGCATCCTCGGACAGCGCGCGGTCCTTGGCGAGCGCGTCGCGCAGGTCGGAGCTCCACTCGGGATGGAAATGCCGCAGCGTGCGCCCCGCCATCCAGCTCGCGAAGCCTTCGTTCAGCCAGAGGTTGTCCCACCACGCCATGGTGACGAGGTTGCCGAACCACTGGTGCGCGATCTCGTGCGCGATGGTGCCGTAGACCTGCTGCCGCCGGCGCGGCGAGTCGGTCGCGCTCGCATAGAGCAGCCAGGCTTCGTTGTAGGCGATCGCGCCCCAGTTCTCCATGGCGCCGCCTCCGCCGCCCGGCAGCGCGATCTGGTCGAGCTTGGGCAGCGCGTAGCGCTCGCCGAAGTAGTCGTCGTAGTTGCGCACGATCTCCTTCGTCGCCTGCAGCGCGTAGCGCGCGCGGGCGAGCTTGCCCTTGGGCGTGTAGATGCCGAGCCGCACGCCGTCGACCTCGTCCTCGACCCGGTCCATCTCGCCGACGAAGAGCGCGACGAGATAGGTCGCCATCGACGGGGAGCGCGCGAAGGTCACTTCCTTGCGCCCGTCGGGGCGCCGCGACTCGCGCGCCGGCGGCATGTTGGAGACGACGGTGAGGCCGGCGTCGACCACCGCGGTGATGTCGAAGGTGGCGCGGAACACGGGCTCGTCCCAGCCGGGGAAGAGCCGCCGTGCGTACACGGGCTCCATCTGCGTCGCGAGCATGGTCTTCTCGACCGCGCGTCCGCGCTCGCGGGTGCGGTAGCCGATGCGGTACAGCCCCTGCGGGTGCCTGCCGATTCGCCCGGAGTAGTCGATCCGCAGGCGGTAGCGCCCCGGGGGAATCGCGCCCGCCGGCGGATCGAGGGTCGCGATGCCGTCGTCGCGGCCGAGCGTCCAGCGCAGCGTCATCCCGAAGCCGGCCGCGTCCACCAGGCGTGCGGACTTGAAGCTGAGGTCCGCCGCGTTGAGAACGATCGCCGCGACCGTCTTGCGCACCTCGAGGTCGATCTCTGCCTCCCCGTCGAACCGATCCCCCGCGGGCGCGATGCGCAGCGCGTAATGCTCCGGGACGACGTCCTTCGGCAGCCTGCCGGGAGTCGCGGCGAAGGAGAAGCGCGGCTCGGCGAGCGCCCCGCTCCAGGAAAAGATACCGCTCGCGCAGACGGCGAGGACGACCACCGACCGGGCGATGCGGTACGCTAGGGCGATGCTCATCGGAGCGACAGGGAGAAAGCCATGAGGACGATATTAGCTTTGCTTGCGGCCGCCGCGCTCGCCGGCTGCGGCGTCGAGACCGCCAGCACGGCGGCCACCGCGGCCGCGCTCAAGAAGCAGGAGCTCGAGCAGGGCAAGAAGACCATGGAGCAGATGCAGAAGAGCATCGGCCAGGCCATGGACATGGAGAGCCAGCGCGCGCGGAGCGCGGGCGACGAGAAGTAGAGCGCTACTGGATCTTCTCCGGGAAGCGGAGGATGAACCCGTCGCGGTTCGGCATCCGCACCTTGGGCAGCGTCTCGGAGTTCATCGAGTCGTCGGGGCCGATCAGCTTGTTCTCCGACAGGATGTACGCGGTCAGCGCGTAGACCTCGTTGTCGGTGAGCGAGCGCGGCTGGGGCCACGGCATCGCTCGCCGGATGTAGTCGAACACCGTCGTCGCGTACGGCCAGAAGTTGGCGATCGTGCGCGTCGAGTCCATGTTCACGATCTTGTCGCCGCCGACCAGCGTGGCGTTCCTGCCGCCGCGCGCGTTCTCGCCGTGACAGGCGGCGCATTTCTGCGCGAAGATCTTCTCGCCCTGGGCGGGCGTCCCGCCGCCGAGCGGCAGCCCCGCGCCGTCGGGCGGGATGCTGATGTCCCAGGGGGCCATCTCGGCGGGCGTGATGGGCTTGCCGAGGTTCGGGCCCGCGGCGAAGGCGCCCGAGCACGCGAGCGCCAGCGCGGCGGCAAGCGCCTTACGCGTAGACATGTTTCACCTCGCCTTTCGCGTCGACGGCCCAGCTGGTCGGCCCGTTGTAATGCTGGCTCACGAACGCCGTCACCGGCGGCGTCCTCGCGCTCTGGCCGCGCTCGGCGACGATCTGGGCGCGCGTCGGCTGCACGTTGCCCGCCTCGTCCCAGGCGCGGCTCTGCAGGACCGCCGGCCCGCCGTCCCAGCGCCACAGCGCGCGGAAGCGCGTGAACGCCTTCGGCAGCACCGGGTCCTGCAGCGCGGCCTGCGCCCAGCTCGAGCCGCCGTCGGCCGAGACCAGCACTTTCGCGATGCGCCCGTTGCCCGACCACGCGAGCCCCGAGATCTCGTAGAGACCCGGACCGCGCAGCAGGTGCCCGAACGACGGGTGCGTAATGAAGGACTTCACCTCGTTCACGAAGTAGAAGCGGTACGCCTTGCCGTTCGGCAGGATGGGCGCGTAGGTGCGCGCCTCGTAGTAGCTCATCGCCGGCTCGTCGACGAGCTTGATGCGGCGAAGGTACTTCACGTTCATGTTGCCTTCCCAGCCCGGGAGCAGCAGCCGCATCGGGTAGCCGTTGCCCGGCATCAGCCGCTCGCCGTTCTGGTACAGCGCGATCATCGCGTCGTCGAGGCCCTTCTTCAGCGGCACGCTGCGCGAGAGCGCCGGCGCGTCGGCGCCTTCGGCGATCATCCACTTCGCTTTCGCCTCGATCCCGGTCTCCTCGAGCAGCGTCGACAGCGGCACGCCGGTCCACTCGGCGCACGACGACAGCCCGTGCAGCGCCTGCACCGTCGCCTGGATCGGATCGTGCGCGAACAGCGGCGCGCTGTTGCCGCCGCACTCGACGAAGGTCATGCGCGACACCATCGGGTAGCGCTCGAGCGCGTCGAGCGTGAACACGAGCGGCCGCTTCACCAGCCCGTGGATCACGAGCTTGTGGCGCTCGGGATCGATGTCGGGATTGCCCGCGTGCGAGATGACGAAGTGCAGCCCGTTCGGCGTGAACGTTCCGTTCAGCAGATGGTGCGGCGTGCGCGCGTGCTGCGTGCGCGGCTCGCCGTTCGGATTCGACAGCGTGCGCGCGACCTTCTTCTCGTAGCGCGACGGCAGGCCGTAGGTGCCGACGGTCTCGCCCGGCACGCGGCTCCAGGGATCGTCCTTCAGCGGCTCGGCGGCGGCGGGCTTCGCGAGCGCGTAGCCGGTGACGGCCGCGAGCGCGGCGCCGCCGCGCAAGAACGCGCGGCGGTCGACGAGCCCGTTTGCTGCTGCGGGGATCAGATCATCGGTTCTGCGCTGCGACGGCCGGGTCCTCGCCATGGCGGTCCTCCTGTGCGCGGGCTCGCGCACAGGATACCGCGCTTCGGACTAGGACGCCTTGCCGAGCAGCTTGTCGGCGAGGATGCGGCTGCAGCGGTCGTTGCTGTAGTGGTAGATTTCCTTAAAGCGCTTGCCGCCGTCCTTCTCGAACTCGGTGACGTCGAGCTTGCGCTTGTCGGCTTCGTCGCCGAAGATGCCGAGGAAGCAGAGATCGGACCACAGGATCTTGCCGTCCGAGGGCCGGATCAGCCGGGCCTTGCCGGCGAAGCCATACGTGTAGGTCTGCCAGTTCATGGCGCCATAGCCGGCTCCCGGGCCTTCCACGTTGATCTCGAGCACCAGGCCGCTCGAGAACTTGCTGCCGTACTGCGCCGGATTCTCCTGGTACACGCGCGGCGGGAACAAGGCGGACGCCACGCGCACGGTCGGGAGCCGGCCCTCCGTCTTGAGCTTCTCGACCAGCTTCGCGCTCACCTCGTCGGCTTGGTCGGGCAGCCCGTACGCTTTCACGAGCTGGTCGCCGCTCGGCAGCTCGCCCGACTTGGTCCCGGACACGATCAGCGCCGGCAAGAGACCGCCGCCCGCCTGGCTCTTCGGCGTCATGATGTTCATTCCGACCGTCCGAAACCACACCACATTGATGACCGGGGCGGCTTTCAGCTCGGCACCGGTCTCCGGGGTCATCTTGACGTAAGCGGGTCCGCCGCAGCCGGCCAGCACTGTGCCTGCGCAGACCAGCGCGAAATACCGTGCGATGGAACGGATGTCCTTTTGCTTCATTGGTCTCCTCCTTGCCCTTTGGGCTGTGTTGTAGATATTTAGGCCGCTATGGCCGCAGCTTCTCGACGGCGTCTGGATGCAGCAGGTTCTTGACCGACTCGAGGCTCGTACCGCGGTCGATCGCGTGCGCGTTCATGTCGCAGCCGAGCTCGTAGAAATGCCCGGCCTCGACGGTTGCCTCGAACAGCATGAACGTTTCCGCCATGGAAGGCTTGTGGGGGTCCCAAAATCTCGGATCGAAGCACCTCACTTTGAACAGGTGCGTTCCCGGCGTGACGCGCGTCACATCCGGGAAGCCGCCCATGGACGTTCCGATCGTCTTGCCGTCGACGCCGGAGAAGCGCGCGCTGCGCGCCTTGGCGTCGTAGACACCCTCCCTCGGCGTGAACAGGATGGCGACCTTCGCGTCGGGTGCCTGCAGGCCCTGGTCGGCGTCCCGAATATCCGCGGTGCCGCCGCAGCCCGCGAGCAGTGCGGTCGATACCGCCGACCACGCGATCCATTGGCTTTTCATGGACTTCCCCCCCGGAGTTGATGCGCAATATAGCTCCGGGACGGCCGCGATATGCGGCGGTCGTATCGCCCAGCGGTACTAGTTGGCGAGCGGATCGGGCCGCATCTGGAACCGCACCACCTTCGGCCGGTTCTGCGTGCCGCCCTCGAGATGGAACATCGCGCGCGTCGCGAACGTCGCCCACAGCGCGCGCCCCTTCCAGCCGGCGGCCGGGTCGTCGATCCGGCCTTCGGCCCACTTGGTGTAGAAGCCGTTCGGGTAAGGCACGCGCAGCGTGACGAACTTGCCGTCGACCAGCGCGAGCAGCGCCTCGTTCAGGTTGCCGGTCGCGTACGGGACGTTGGGGCCGAGGCCGAAGGCGTCGAACTGGTCGACCCAGGTGAAGTAGCTCGACTCGACGCTGCCCGATTCGGAGACGCCCGCGAACTGCGGCCCGGGAAACGGGTGCAGCGTCCAGCCCTCGGGACAGTGCTTGCCGGTCGCGCTCGGGCCGTTCAGGACCTTGCATTTGCGGCGGTCGAACTCGCCCAGGTGCCCGCTCGAGAGCGATGCCCAGTACACGCCGTTCCTGTCGATGTCGCCGCCGCGCGGGCCGTAGCCCGGGAACGGGGGCTCGTAGACCTCGGTGAGCGCGGTGTGCGTCGGATCGGGACCGGGAGCGACGCGCACCACGTACCCCGGGAAGCCGAGCGAGGTGCCCCACACCGAGCCGTCCCGCGGGTTCACGGCGACCGCGTAGAGGCCGATCATCACGCGCCTGTCCTTCGACGGATCGACCGGCGCCTTGGCGTCGACGTAGTCGTCGCGCCGGGCGTTGCCGTTGGTGTCGAGCACGAACGGCGTCCAGCCCTGGGCGCGAGCTTCGTCGCCCGTCTCCTCGAACACGCGCCGGTTCAGCCAGCCGAGCACGCCCGAGGCGGTCGCGCCGCTCGAGGTCCACAGCGTCTGGTCGGCATCTTCTGCGAAGATCAGGTGGTGCGTCGGGAAGCAGGTGCTGATCAGCGTGAACTTGCCGGTCGACGGGTCGTACATCGACAGATGGCGGTTGGCGCGCTCGAGCGGCACGGCCTTCGCGGAAGGATGGCTCGAGCCCTTGCGGCAGAACGCGGGATTCTCCGGCGGCCGCACGCGCGCGGTGAACCAGACCCGGCCGCGCTCGTCCATCATCGGGTTGTGCAGGCTCGCCTTGCTGTCCCAGATCGGCTGGTCGCCCCAGTAAGGCGACGGCGCCATCGGCGCGCGCTTCGACGAGGGCGTGTTCGGGTCGCGCACCGGATGATGCACGCGCATCGCGGTGTTCGTCCCCGGATCGAGCACCGGGAAATCGTCCGTGCTCTCCTCGGTCGAGCCGTAGAGCTTGCCGTACGGATTGATCGTGGGCTTGCGCTTGTCGGTCCCGATCAGGTCGTGCATGTAGCCGGTCGGGGTGCTCCAGTCCCAGAGCGTGAGCACGAGGTTGCGCTCGACGCCCTCGGGCCGGCGCGGCGCCGAGCGCGGCAGCTCGCCCGCGGCGACGCGGTCGGTCCAGTCGGCCCAGAGCGAGAGCGAGAGCTTCGGGCCGAGACGCCCGATGACCGAGGTCATCGTCGTCATCGCCTGGCCCGAGGCGATGCGCCGCGCCCACGCGTCGAACGACGATGGGAACGAGCCGAGCGCCTTGGGGATCGTGCGCGTGCCCTTCGTGCCGAGCGCGTGGCACGAGTTGCAGCCGTTCGTCTTGACGGTGTTCAGCCACTCGCCCTGCGTGTGGAACGTCGCCGGCACGCCGTTCCCATTCTCGCCGGTGCCCGGGAACAGGCTCTTGTCCGGGATCTTCAGCATCGAGTACCAGTAGATCGCCGGATAGTAGTCGGCTGCGTAGGCGGCGCTCGGCGCCACCACGGAGCGCAGGTCGACACGCCGGCCCGGCGAGGCCTTCACCTTGGGCGAGTCTACGAGGCCGTAGCCCCGGACCCAGACGCTGTAGCTCGCGCGAGGGAGCTCCGGGACGAGGTACCGGCCTTGGTCGTCTGTTACGACGATCTTGGCGAATTTCGTCGGAAGGTCGGTGGTCTCGGCGATCACCCAGACGCCCGCCTCGGGGCCGTCCGCACCGGTGACCACGCCGCCCAGGTCGCTCGCCCCGATCGGCGGGACGTCTGTCGGCCGGGCGCCCGCGGCCAGGCAGGCGCTCAACAGTCCGACCCCCGTGATGCTCCAGCGCCCCGCTGCTCTCATCGCGCCTTCCTCCGGCCGAAACGGTGGTCCCGGCGGAGGATTCTATGCCACGCGCGTGGAAATCGGGTGCTAAGGCTCCTCGCCCCGCGCTCGGCCGAGCGACGGAGTCGGGAATGTCTCGGGCCGGCCCGAGCCGCTGACGTCGCAGTACATGTTCGTACGATCGCAGTCGAAGATCCGGTAGCAGCCCGGACACTGCGCGATCAACCCCAAGCGCGCCGCGCGCTCGAACTGGTGCAGCGTCGGGAATTGCATCGTGGAGCGAAAATATTTGCGGCAGTGCGCGCAGTGCACATACGTCACGAGCGTTACGCTGTCGGCTCCGGGGCCGAGGCCCGGTGTCTTTTTTGTCGGAATGGTCCCCCCTTCGGTGAATCGGCCGGATTGCCGCCCCGGGACAAGTCGTCGCGGGCGAAACCGGCAGGCACGAATCTATGCCGATTCATTCGGCGGCGGAACTCGGAGTACTCCTAGGGCATGGCGGAAAATCCCGCGAGTCGTACACTAGCGAACGCGGAGACATGATCCGAACGATGCAGCACGAACCTTTGATCGAGATAGTCGACCGCGCCGCCGACTTCATCGCAATGACCGACGCCGACGGACGCCTCACGTACCTGAATGCCGCCGCCCGCGTGACGGTAGGGCTGTCGCCGACGCGCGACATCGGAACGACCCTGCTTTTCGACTACCACCCGGCTTGGGTCGTGGACGTGCTGCGCGGCACCGCGCTTCCCGAGGCGCGGCGCGCCGGAAGGTGGTCGGCCGAGACGGCGCTGCTGCATCGGGACGGGCGCGAGATCCCGGTGTCGCAGACCATCGTCGCGCACCGGGACGCGGACGGCCGACTGCGCGGATACTCGACTATCGCGCGCGAAATCTCGGACCGGCACAGGCGCGAGCTCGAGCGCCAGGCCCTGTTCGAGGCGCTCACGCGCAGCGAGGCGCAGTTCAAGCGCGCTCAGGCGCTCGCGCACATCGGCAGCTACGAGATCACGATCCCGTGGTGCGGTCAGGACTACTGGTCGGAGGAGGTGTACCGCATCCTCGGACTCGACCCTTCGCTCGACGAGCTGGCCGCGGAGAACTCGATCTGGCGCTTCGTACACCGCGGGGACCGCGGACACGCCGAAGAAGCGTACGCGCGGGCGGTGCGCGAAGGACGCTCGTTCGATGCCGAGTTTCGCATCGTGCGTCCCGACGGCGCGGTGCGCTCGATCCACACGCTGGGCGGGCCCGTCAAAGCCGGCAGCTCGATGATCCGACTGGCGGGCACGTTGCAGGACATCACCGAGCGCAAGCACGCCGAGAGCGTGCTCCAGAACCTGGCCGGTCAGCTCATCAAGGCGCAGGAAGAGGAGCGCGGCCGCATCGGCCGCGAGTTGCACGACCACGTCAGCCAGCGGCTCGGCATCGTCGCGATCAGGCTCGATGAGCTGCGCAGGATCTCCGCCGCGAAGGTCGCGGGCCTGGACCGCCGCCTGGAGGAGGCGCTGCGGCAGATCAACGAGATCACGGGCGACATCCACCGCCTGTCGCACCGACTGCATTCGGCGACGCTGTACGACCTCGGGCTCGTGCCCGCGATCCGGCGGCTCGCCGAGGAGTTCTCGGAGCATCATCACGTCGAAGTGGAGTGCACCTTCTCTTCGATCCCGAGGCGCTTGCCGCCCGACGTCGCCCTGTGCCTGTTCCGGATCGCAGAGGAGGCGTTGAGCAACGTCGCCCGGCATAGCGGAGCGGCGTCTGCACAGGTGCACCTCGCGCGCAACGCGGACGGCATCCACCTGATGATCACCGATACCGGCGTCGGCTTCGATGCCCGCGCCGCCAGCGACAAGGCCTGCCTCGGGCTCGTCAGCATGCGCGAGCGTTGCCGGCCGATACGGGCGAACGTCCTCGTCCATTCGACCCCGGGACGTGGCACCACGGTCGGCGTGTGGGTCCCGTCGGAGAGCCTCGAGATGCCTCGCGGCGATGACGCCGGCGAGTCCCATTGACGCATTCCAGTATCGCGGGGCGGAGGATGAGACGACCGCGCATCCTGCTCGCAGATGATCACACCATGGTAGTCGAGGCGCTGCAGCACCTGCTGCAGAAACATTTCGACGTCGTCGGGGCCGTCTCCGACGGGCACGCGCTGCTCAAGGCGGCCGCGCGACTGAAGCCCGACGCGGTCGTGGTGGACATCGGCATGCCGCTGCTGAACGGCCTAGAGGCCGGGCGGCGGCTGAAGTCCCTCCATCCGACGATCAAGCTCGTCTACATCACTCAGAACCCGGAACCGAGCCACGCCGAGGCCGCGCTCGGCCAGGGAGCGTCGGGCTACCTGCTGAAGAACTCGGCGGCGTCGGAGCTGAAGAAGGCGATCCGGCAGGCGCTGAGGGGCGGCTCTTACGTCTCCGCGCCGGTGGCGCGCGCGCTGGCGCGCGCATCGGCAGCGGGGCGCGACAAGCCCAGGCCGTTGGACCTCACGCCGCGCATGATGGAGGTGCTCCAG
The DNA here is from genome assembly GCA_035651815.1 of Burkholderiales bacterium. Taxonomy (GTDB): domain Bacteria; phylum Pseudomonadota; class Gammaproteobacteria; order Burkholderiales; family SG8-39; genus VBDM01. Next base: position 78,805 of record DASRFB010000071.1, read on the forward strand.
CTCGTTGCCGAAGGCAAACACATGAAGGAGGTCGCCGCGATCCTCGGCATCAGCCACCGCACCGTCGAATTCCACAAGTACAGGCTCATGCAGATCGTCGGCGCCCGCACGAACGCCGAGCTGGTGCGCTATGCGATCAAGCAGGGTCTGATCCACACGACGTGAGCCCCACGAGCCCGGACGCGCCCGCCGTCACCGCCGATTTCGACGGCGATTGCGCCCGCTTTGCGTCGTTCTGGCGGGACGGCGGCGTCGGGCGCGACGAGGCGCGCGCGGCGCGCCGGCGCTTCCTCACCGTGCATGCCGGGACGCTCTACGGCCGGATCACGCGGGGATACTCGCGCTTCGTCCGAGTCGAGCGGATCGTGTACGAGGCCGCCGAGGCCGTGCCCGGCCTCGCGCCGACCCGCGCGGAGGTTGCCGCCGAATCGGAGCGGCTGCAGCGGGACAAGGCGGGCCTAGAGATCGACCAAGGCATCCTGGTCTCGGCGATTCTCGCCGACGCACACGCCGGCCGCCACCTGTGCCACGCGATGCTGCTGCCGAAGCCGGAGTCGCTCGAGCGCCTGCCGGAGCTCGAGCGGCACGGGCGCGTCGACCTCGGCGCGGCCGAGGTCGTGCGCGAAGGCAAGGCGTCGATCGTCGTCCAGAAGAACCCGCGCCATCTGAACGCCGAGGACGACACGACGCTCGCCGCCGCCGAGACCGCCGTCGACCTCGCGATCCTCGACCCGCGCACCGAGGTGTGCGTGCTGCGCGGCGGTCCGGTGCAAAGCGGCCGGCACGCGGGGCTGCGCGTGTTCGGGAGCGGCATCAACCTCACGCACCTGTACTACGGCAAGATCCCGTTCCTGTGGTACCTCGAGCGCGACCTCGGCGTCGTCAGCAAGATCTACCGCGGCCTCGCGCGCGAGGATGCGCCGCCCGACGACGTCGCGGGCAACACGCGCGAGAAGCTCTGGATCGCCGCGGTCGAGGGCTTCGCGATCGGCGGCCACTGCCAGTATCTCCTCGTGATGGATCACGTCGTCGCGGAAGAGAGCGCGTACCTGACGCTGCCCGCGCGCAAGGAAGGCATCATCCCGGGCGCCGCGAACCTGCGGCTCGCGCGCTTCACCGGCGACCGTATCGCGCGCCAGCTCGTCATGGCCGAGCGCCGGCTCGATTGCGCGAGCCCTGAGGGGCGGCTCGTCTGCGACGAGCTCTGCGCGCGCGGAGACATGGACGCCGCGATCGCGCGCGCGGTCGAGCGGCTGACCACCTCGGGCGTGGTCGGCGCGATCGCCAACCGGCGCGCGTTCCGGCTCGCGCAGGAGCCGCTCGACCTGTTCCGCGAGTACATGGCGCTCTACGCGATCGAACAGGCCTACTGCCACTTCAGCCCGGCGCTGATCGACAACCTCGAGCGTTACTGGAACGCGAAAGAGCGCAAGCCGGTCTGAGTCATGACGAACCAGCGGAGCGGACACCGTCTCCACGGAGCGACACTCGATGAAGAATATCGCCACCTTCGTTCTCGTTTCCCTCGCCGCGCTCGCCGCGGGACCCGCGTCGGCGCACGAGTCCGACAAGCTCGAGCGCGCGGCGCAGAAGACCGGAGCCGCGCTCGAGCGCGCGGCGCACAAGACCGGGCACGCGCTGAAGAAGGCCGCCGTCAAGACCGGCCAGGCGCTCGAGAAAGCCGGCCGCAAGACCGCGAAGTGGATCGACGAGAAGACTAGCTAGCGCCGCTCGACCAGGCGCCGGTACTGCGCCATGTGCCGGATCGCCTTCGCGGGCTTGTTCAGGTCCTCGCACAGGAGCGCCAGGTTGTAGTGGCAGTCGGCGAACTGCGGGTTCTTGCGCAGCGCCTCCTCGTACGCCGCCAGCGCCTCGTCCTTGCGCTCCATGTCCTCGAGCAGCACGCCGAGGTTGTACCAGAGCACCGGATCGCCGCCGCACGCGGCGAGCGCCCGCCGGTAGGCGGACTCGGCCTCGGCGAAGCGGCCGTCCTCGTGCAGCAGCAGCCCGAGGTTGACGTGCGCCGACAGGTGCGACGCGTCGGCCGCGATCGCGCGCTCGTACGCGGCGCGCGCGCCCGGCAGGTCGGTGCGCTCGAGCGCGAGCGCGCGCTCGAAGCATTCCTCGGCGCTCGGGCCCCGGCGCTCGATCACCCTGAGCGAGCCGGCGGCGGGCTCCACCTCGAGCGCGAGCAGGTACTGTCCCGAGTCGGCCTGCCAGCGGCTCGCGCCTTCCTTCACCACCACGCGGTCGGCGACCGCGCCGATCGACAGGCCGGACAGGGGCACCGCGGTCGGAAGCTGCCGCCTGAGCTCCTTCAGCGATCGCGTGATCCGCCGCGCCGGCACCTTGGCGGCGGCGAGCGCCTGCGCAGTGCGCAGCACGATCAGGTCCTGGAACGAGAAGAGCAGCGAGCGGCGCGGGCCGCGCGCGGGCGACACGAACCCGGCCTTCACCAGGCTGTGGATCGTGCTGCGGGAAAGATTGAGCAGCCGCTCGACGTCGCGGACGCCGTACTGGTGCATCGCCTGCGGCCGGGGGCTACTTCTTCGCCGCCTTTTTCGCGGGCGCGGCCTGTGCGGCCGCGCGCCTCGCGGGCTTGCGCGCCTCGGCCTCCTTGGCCTTCGAAGGCGCCGCGCCTTTCTTCTCGAGGCTCGCGCGCAGCGCCTCCATCAGGTCGATCACCTGGCCCCCGCCCTGCGGCGCTTCCTCGGTCATGGTGATCTCCTGGCCCTCGACCTTCTTCTGCACCGCGGCCTCGATGCGCTCCTTCACCTCGTCCTTGTACGCGGCGGGGTCGAAGGCTTCGGAGGCCTGCTGCTCGATCAGCTGGCGCGCGAGCTTCAGCTCGGCGTCCTTGACCTCGGTCTTGGGGATCTCGATGTCGCCGATCTTCCTCACCTCGTCGGCGTAGAGCAGCTGCTGCATCACGAGGCCGTCCGTGCCATCGACTTCCACCGGCCGCAGCATCACGATGTACTGCTTGCCGCGCGCCGCCCAGCGCCCGAGCGCGCAGCGCCCGGTCTCGCGCAGCGCCTTCGCGAGCAGCGCGTAGGGCTTGGCGCCGCCCTTGTCGGGCGCGAGGTAATACGCCTTGTCGAAGTACACGGGATCGACCGATTCGAGCGGCACGAACTCGGTGATCTCGGCGGTGTGCGTGCCGGTTTCTTCCAGCGCCTTCAGCTCCTCGGGCGAGAACATCACGTACTGGTCCTTGGCGAACTCGTAGCCCTTCACCATGTCCTCGCGCGGGACGACGACCTCCTCCTTGGCGCAGAGGTACTGCTGCTTGAGGCGCGAGCCGCACGCCCTGTGCAGGAGGTTGAAGGAGATCGCGCGGCTCGCCTCGGTGGCCGAGTACAGCTTCACCGGGATCGAGACCAGCCCGAACGAGACGCTGAGCGATGCGATGGATCGTGCCACCATGGTGCTCTCCCGACGAAGGGGCGCGTATTATGAACGCAAAACTTCAGCGGAATCAAGCGGTCGCGCTCAGGACTTCGCGTTCTCCAGGACCTTTTCCAGGCTCTGCTTCCGGGTCAGGGCGTCGGCCCAGCGGTCCCCGGTCTTCGCCAGGCGCTCGGGCGCGTTGGTGATCCTGAAGTCCAGCGGGTGCGCCTT
>DASRFB010000072.1:0-13301 GCA_035651815.1 Burkholderiales bacterium
CCTTTCGTTTAGGGTCTTGGCCGGTATTATCGCCGACTCATTATCGCCGACCTGCGCGCCGCATCCACCCGAAGCGCCGCTCCCAGAGCTCGAACGCCCCCTGGATGATCAGCGCCAGCGCCGCCGCCGGGATCGCGCCCGCGAGCAGGGTCGCGGTGTCGTTCAGCGCCAGTCCCGAGGCGATGCGCTCGCCGTAGCCGCCCGCGCCGATGAACGCGGCGATGGTGGCGGTGCCGACGTTGATCACGGCCGAGGTCTTCACGCCGGAGAGGATCGACGGCATCGCCAGCGGCACCTCGATCAGGCGCACGCGGTCGCGGGTCGAGAGCCCGAGCGCGAGCGCGGCCTGGCGCATGCCTTTCGCGATGCCGATCAGCCCGGTGCACGTGCTCTGCACGATCGGCAGCAGCGCGTAGAGGAACAGCGCGACGATCGCGGGCAGCGTGCCGATCGTGCCCAGGATCGCGATGAGAAAGGCGAGCAGCGCGAGCGACGGGATGGTCTGGATGACGCCGACGGTGCCGAGGATCAGCTGTCCGGTGCGCGCGAATTTCGCGGCGACCATGCCGAGCGGCACGCCGAGCGCGATGCTCGCCGCGAGCGAGACGAACACGAGCAGCAGGTGCTGCGCGGTGAGGCGCCCGAAGTCCGGGCCGAAGAGCACGTCGACGAAGCGGCGCTCGGCACGCGGCGCGCCGCCGCCGAAGAAGAGCGCGGCGGCTTCGGCGAAGCTGCGCTTGTCGAGCTCGGCCGCGGCGTTCATGCGGATCATGGTGCGCTCGTCGATCCTGCCTTCGAGCTGCTTCAGCGCCGACCATGCCGCGGGGAAGCGCTTCGGCGCGTCCAGGCGGTAGAGGATCACGGCGTCGTAGCGCGGGAAATACCCGCGGTCGTCCTCGAGCACCCGCAAGGAGTAGCGCTCGATCTTGGCGTCGGTCGTGTACACGTCCATGACGTCGATCTTGCCGGCGGCGATCGCCTCGTAGGCAAGGCCGTGGTCGAGGCCGCGCGGCGTCGCCTGCGGCAGCGCGTACGCGGTCTTCAGGCCCGGCCAGCCGTCGGCGCGGCCGAGGAACTCCTGCGAGAGGCCCAGCCGTGCCTCGGGATGCCGCGCGAGATCGGAGATCGAGCGGATGCCGAGCTTTCGCGCCTCGTCGTCGCGCATCGCGAGCGCGTAGGTGTTGTTGAACCCGAGCGGGATCCCGGCCGCGAGCCCGTGCTCCGCGAGCGCGCGGTTCAGCTCGTCGAGCGACGGCCGGCCGTCGAGCTTCAGGATCTCCTTCGCGATCGTGCCCGTGTACTCGGGATACAGGTCGATCGCGCCCGACTCGAGCGCGTTGAAGACGATGCCGGTGTTTCCGAGGCCCGGCCGGTGCTCGGCCGCCGTCGCGCCCGCGACCTGGCGCACGAGCACCTCGCCCAGGATGTAGGACTCGGTGAAGCGCTTCGAGCCGATGCGCAGCACGTCGGCGTGCGCGGGCAGCGCCGCGACGGCGAGCAGCGCGGCGGCGAGGCGGGCGCTCAGAGCCACCCGGACGGGAGCTGCATGCCCCATCGCGCGAGCACCGCGGCGCGCGCGGCGCGCTGCGCCTCGGTCGCGGCCGGCCACTTGCGGTAGATGCACAGATGGTCCAGCGCGAGCTGGTTTCGGTCCGCGGGAGCGTAGGAATCGCGGTGCCCCTCGCCCGCCGGGTCGCGGTGGTAGCGCGGCCCGGCGAAATCGAGGTGCGCGAAGGCGCCGTGCTGCAGGAGACCGAGCAGGAAGTCCCAGTCCTCGAGCTTGTGCAGGCGCTCGTCGAACCCGAGCCGGAGCGCCGCCGCGCGCGGCACGGCGACGCAGTTGTTCGGGATGAAGTTCTCGACCAGCAGGTCCTCGGGGCGCTGAGCGCCGGTGTCGACGCGGCTCGACGAGAGGCGGCGCGGCGGCGCGCTCGAGCGCGACTCCATGACGATCTCGAGGTCGCAGTAGAGCACCGTGCGGCGGTCGAGCCGGCCGCAGCCGGCGAAGCGCTCGAGCAGCCCCGGATCGTAGCTGTCGTCGTCGTCGAGGAAGAGGACGTACTCCCCGCTCGCGAGGCGCAGGCCCGCGTTGCGGCTCGGACCGGGGCCCGGCGTCCCGCGGCGGCGGAGGTAGACGTCGTTCGGCCCGAGCCCGCGGCCGGCGGCCGCGTGCGTCGCCGCGCTCGGCTCGTCGCTCACGACGATGGTCTCGAAGTCGCGGAACGTCTGCGCCGCGAGCGACGCGAGCGCGCGCTCGAGCAGCGCCGGACGCTCGTGCGTGGCGACGATCACCGAGAACAGGGGCGCGGCCATGCGCCTATTCTAGACGCACCGGTTCCGCCGCCGCGCCGCCGAGGAACTGCAGCGCCGCGAGCCGCGCGTACAGCCCCTCCTCGCGCACGAGCTCGGCGTGCGTGCCGCTCGCGATGACGCGTCCCTGGTCCATGACCACGATGCGCTCGGCGCTCCTCACCGTCGCCAGGCGGTGCGCGACGACGAGCGTGGTGCGCCCGCGCATCAGGCGCTCGAGCGCCATCTGCACCCAGCGCTCGCTCTCGGCGTCGAGCGAGCTCGTCGCCTCGTCGAGGAGCAGCACCGCGCGGTCGGCAAGCAGCGCGCGCGCGATCGAGAGGCGCTGGCGCTGCCCGCCCGAGAGGCGCACGCCGCGCTCGCCGAGGAAGGTGTCCATGCCTTCGGGCAGCCGGTCGACGAACTCGCTCGCGTAGGCCGCGTCGCACGCGGCGCGCACCTCGGCGTCGCTCGCCGCGGGGCGGCCGTAGCGCACGTTCTCGGCGACGCTCGCGGCGAAGATCACCGGGTCCTGCGGCACGAGCGCGATGCGCCGCCGCAGCTCGCGCGGATCGGCGTCGGCGAGAGGCACGCCGTCGAGCGTGATCGCGCCAGAGTCCGGGTCGTAGTAGCGCAGCAGCAGCTGCAATACGGTCGACTTCCCCGCGCCCGAGGGACCTACCAGCGCCACGCGCTCGCCGCGCGACACCGCGAGCGAGAAATCGGAGAGCGCGGCGCTGTCGGGCCGCGACGGGTAATGGAAGCTCACGCGCTCGAAGCGCACTTCGCCGCGCGACGGCGTCGGGAGCGATCTCGGCTGCGCCGGCGCGCGGATGGTCGATTCCGCCGCGAGCAGCTCCATCAGCCGCTCGGTCGCGCCCGCCGCGCGCTGCAGGTCGCCGATCACCTCGGAGACCGCGCCGAAGGCGCCCGCGACCAGCACCGCGTAGAAGACGAAGGCCGACAGGTCGCCCGCCGTGAGCCTTCCCGCGAGCACGTCGCGGCCGCCGACCCAGAGGATGATCGCGACCGCGCAGAACGCGAGCAGCATCACGATCGCGATCAGGAGCGCGCGCTGGCGGATGCGCCGCACGGCGGTCGAGAACGCGGCCTCGACGCGCGCGCCGAACTGCTCGCGGTCGGCGTCCTCGTGGCCGTAGGCCTGCACCGTGCGGATCTCGTGCAGCGACTCGTCGACGTGCGCGCTGACGTCGGCGATGCGGTCCTGGCTCGCGCGCGACAGGCGCCGCACGCGCCGGCCGTAGAGCAGGATCGGCACCACCACGAGCGGCACGCCGAGGACGACCAGCGCGGTCAGCTTCGGGCTCGTGATCACCAGCATCGCGAGCGCGCCGAGCATGATCAGCGTGTTGCGGAGCGCGAACGAGGCCGACGACCCGATCACGAGCTCGAGCAGCGCCGTGTCGCTGGTGAGCCGCGAGATCACCTCGCCGGTGCGCGTCGCCTCGAAGAAGCCCGGCGGCATCTCGAGCAGGTGCCCGAACACCGCGCGCCGGATGTCGGCCGACACGCGCTCGCCGATCCACGAGACCGAGTAGAAGCGCGTATACGTCGCGGCCGCGAGCACCGCGACGATCGCGAGCAGCACGAAAAGCGCCGTGTCGAGCGACGAGGCATCCGCGCCCGCGAAGCCCGAGTCGATCACGCGCTTCAGCCCCTGTCCCAGCACGAGCACGCAGCCCGCCGCCACGACGAGCGCCACGCCCGCGACCGCCATCCTCGCCTTGTACGGCGCGAGGAAGCGCAGCACCCGCGCGAGCTGGCGGATGTCGCGGCTCGCGGGGCGCTCGGGGAGGTTGTCGATCTTCCGGGCCATTTTACGAAGTCATCCCGAGCGAAGCGAAGGATCTGCTTTCGCGATCGCGAAAAGCAGGTCCTTCGCTGCGCTCAGGACGACATCACTATTATCGCAGGCGCCCCTCGAGCGCGACGACCCAGTGCCCGACGGGCAGCGCGCCGGCCGAGTCGAGGTGCACCTGGCAGCCGACGTTCGCGGTCAGCGCGAGCTCCGGACCGCCCGAGGCGAGCGCCGAGAGCTTGTTCCGCTTCAGCTGCTCGGAGAGCTCGGGCTGCAGGATCGTGTACGTGCCCGCCGCCCCGCAGCACAGGTGCGCGTCGGGCACGGGGGTCAGCTCGAAGCCGCAGCGCGCGAGCACGCGCTCGGCCGCGCCCTTCACGCGCTGGCCGTGCTGCAGCGTGCACGGCGGGTGGAACGCGGCCTTCGCGGGCTTCGCGCCCGCGAACAGCGGCGCGAGGCGGTCGAGCTCGGCGTCGAGCACCTCGGCGAGGTCGCGCGTCATCGCGCTGATCTTCGCCGCGCGCTCGGCGTAGCGCGGGTCCTCGCGCAGCAGGTGGCCGTATTCCTTCACCGTGACGCCGCAGCCGCTCGCGGTCATCACGATCGCCTCGACGGCGCGGGTCTGGACGTAGGGCCACCACGCGTCGATCAGCGCGCGCATGTCGTCGAGCCCCTCGCGCTGGTAGTTCATGTGGAAGCGCAGCGCGCCGCAGCAGCCCGCGCCCGGCGCTTCGAGGAGGGATATCCCGATCCGGTCGAGCAGCCGCGCCGCCGCCGCGTTCGTGTCGGGCGCGAGCGAAGGCTGCACGCAGCCCGCGAGCACGAGCATCTTGCGCGCGTGGCGCGCCGCGGGCCAGGCGCCGGGCGCGCGCGCGGTCCTCGGGACGCTGCGGCGCAGCGCCGCGGGAAGGAGCGGCCGCAGCGCGCGTCCCACGCGATAGAGCGCGGCGAACAGCGCCCGGCGCGGCAGCACCGCGGCGAGCGCCGCGCGCTTGGCGCGCTGCCACGGCGAGCGCGGCACGCGCTCCTCGACGAGCTTGCGGCCGATGTCGGCGAGCCGGCCGTACTGCACGCCCGAGGGACACGTCGTCTCGCAGGCGCGGCAGGTGAGGCAGCGGTCGAGGTGGAGCTGCGTCTTCTCGCTGACCTCGGCGCCCTCGAGCAGCTCCTTCACCAGGTAGATGCGGCCGCGCGGGCCGTCGTTCTCGTCGCCGAGCAGCAGGTAGGTCGGGCAGGTCGCGGTGCAGAAGCCGCAGTGCACGCACTTGCGCAGGATGGCGTCGGCTTCGTCGCCCTCGGGAGTTCCTCGAATGAAATCGGCTAGCGCGGTTTGCATCTGAACCTACAGATCCGGGTACATCCGGCCGGGATTGAAGATGCCGGCCGGGTCGAATTCCTGCTTGAGCCGCCGGTGGATCGCCGCGACGGCGGGCTCGAGCGGCTGGAACACGCCGACCGACTTGTCGCCGTAGCGGAAGAGCGTGGCGTGGCCGCCCGCCGCGCGCGCGGCGTCGCGGACCGTGCGCGCCTCGGCCTGCGTCACGAGCCAGCGCTGGCCCCCGCCCCACTCGATCATCGTCTCGCCGGGGACGCCGAGCGGCGGCGTTGCCGACGGGACGGCGATGCGCCACAGCGGCGTGCCGCCGGGACGCGACTCGAAGAACGGCGCGGCGTGGTCGCGCACCGCGAGCCACAGCGCCGCGGCCTCCGCGTCGCCGAGGCGCTCGCCGCCGATCTTCGCGCACGCAGCCTTGACCGCCGCCGCCGCGCCGGAGAGTCGCACCGCGAGCTGCTTGCCCGCGAACGCGGTCGCGCTCACGGGCAAGGGCTTTCCCGCCCAGCGGTTCATCGCCTCGATCGCGTTCGCCTCGGGCATCTCGAGGCGCAGCGTCGCCTCGGCGACGGGCAGCGGCAGGGTCTTGACCGAGGCCTCGAGCACGAGGCCGAGCGTCCCGAGCGCGCCCGCCATGGCGCGCGAGACGTCGTAGCCGGCGACGTTCTTCATCACCTGGCCGCCGAAGCGCAGGTCCGCGCCGCGGCCGTCCAGCACGCGCACGCCGAGCACGAAGTCGCGCACCGCGCCGCACTGCTGGCGGCGCGGGCCCGAGAGGCCGGCGGCGAGCATGCCGCCGAGCGTTCCTCCGCCGTATCCGACCTGCGCGAAGCGCGGCGGCTCGAACGCGAGCATCTGGCCGCGGCCCGCGAGCGCGTGCTCGATCTGCGCGAGCGGCGTGCCGCAGCGCGCCGTGATCACGAGCTCGCTCGGCTCGTAGGCGACGATGCCGGCGTAGGCGCGCGTGTCGAGCACCTCGCCTTCGAGCGCGTGGCCGTAGAAGTCCTTGGTGCCGCCGCCGCGCAGGCGCAGCGGCCGCTTCGCGGCTTGCGCGTCGCGTATCTTCGCGGACCACTCGTCGAGGATCGGTTCCATCTCAGAACTCGATCCCGACGATCGCCTTGACCGTCACGTTGTCGCTCGCGGGGGTGAGGCCGTGGCCGACGCCGAAGTTGAGCGACCACGATTTCGCCTCGACCTCGGCGACGAGGTAGAGCGTGCGGTCCTGCTCCGGGCCGGCGAGGCGGTTGTCGAGCGTGCCGTAGCCGTTGTAGTACTCGAGCCCCATCGCGAACGGACCCGCGACGCGGTGCACGGCCTTCCATGCGAGCTCGAGGTCGGGCGAGCCGCGGAAGCCCTTCGAGAGCCCCCACTCGGGGATCGCGTTCACGCCGACCAGCCAGTCGCTCGCGTGGTATCCCGTGATGAGGCGAAGCTCCGTGCTCCACGGCGAGTCGGAGTACTTCTTCGACAGGCGCGAGAGCTCGATGTTCGCGCCCGCGTACCAGCCCCCGGCGGGATGCAGCGGCATCCATTTGAAGCGCAGCTTCGCGCCCGAGGCGTACCAGCGGCCGTCGCGGTCGACCACGGTCGGCAGGTACACGCCCCAGTCCATGTCGTGACCCAGGCCCCACGAGAACTCGGGCGTGATTCGCGTCGAGCGGTACGGCGGCACGTCGCCCTCGTAGTCGGGCGTCTTGCGTCCGCGCGGGGTCGTGTTGACGTGCAGCTCGAGGCCGCTCTCGCCGCGCGCGTCGACGTCGTCGGTGTACACCTGGATCTCGTCGACGATCGCGTGCGCGTGCGGGGACGCCAGCGCGAGCAGCGCGGCGGCGACGATCGCGGGAAGCGGGGGCCTGCGCACTAGAACCGCGGCAGCCCGGGATGCGGCAAGGCGCCGCCGTGCACGCGCATGCGGCCGAACTCGGCGCAGCGGTGCAGCGTCGGGATGTTCTTGCCCGGGTTGAGCAGGCCCCGGGGATCGAAGGCGCGCTTCACGCCCTGGAAGGCGGTGATCTCGCGCTCGCCGAACTGCACGCACATCTGGTTGATCTTCTCGACGCCGACGCCGTGCTCGCCGGTGATGGTGCCGCCCACCTCGACGCATTTCTCGAGCACCTCGCCGGCGAAGCGCTCGGTGCGCGCGAGCTGGTCCGGGTCGTTCGCGTCGTACAGGATGAGCGGGTGCAGGTTGCCGTCGCCGGCGTGGAAGACGTTCGGGCAGCGCAGCCCGTATTTCGTCTGCAGCTCCTCGATGAAGAGCAGCACGTCGCCGAGCTTGCGCCGCGGGATGGTGCCGTCCATGCAGTAGTAGTCGGGCGAGATGCGGCCGACCGCGGGGAACGCGGCCTTCCGGCCCGCCCAGAAGCGCAGGCGCTCGGCTTCCGACCCGGACACGCGCAAGCGCGTCGCGCCGGCGCGCTCGAGCACCGCGGTCACGCGCGCGATCTCCTCCTCGACTTCCTCGGGCGTGCCGTCCGACTCGCACAGGAGCAGCGCCTTCGCCTCGAGGTCGTAGCCCGCGTGCACGAAGTCCTCGACCGCGCGCGTCGCGGGCCGGTCCATCATCTCGAGGCCCGCGGGGACGATGCCCGCGGCGATGATGTCGGCGACGGCGTTGCCCGCCTTCTCCAGGTCGTCGAACGAGGCGAGCACGCAGCGCGCGGTCTCGGGCTTCGGCAGCAGCTTCACCGTGACCTCGGTGACCACCGCGAGCATGCCTTCGCTGCCGATCAGGAGCGCGAGCAGGTCGAGGCCGGCCGCGTCGGGCGCCTCCGACCCGAGCTCGATCGCCTCGCCCTCGATCGTGACCGCGCGCGCGCGCAGCACGTTGTGCACGGTCAGCCCGTACTTCACGCAGTGCACGCCGCCCGAGTTCTCGGCCACGTTGCCGCCGATCGAGCACGCGATCTGCGAGGAGGGGTCGGGCGCGTAGAACAGGCCGTAGGGCTCCGCGGCCGCGGACACCGCGAGGTTGGTGACGCCGGGCTGCACGCGAGCGACGCGCGCGACCGGGTCGACCGCGAGGATGCGGCGCATCTTCGCGAGCGAGAGCAGCACGCCGTCGCCGCGCGGCAGCGCGCCGCCCGAGAGCCCGGTGCCCGAGCCGCGCGCGACCACGGGCACGCCGAGGTCGCGGCACGCGCGCAGCACGGCGGCCACCTGGTCCTCGTTCTCGGGCAGCGCGACGACCATCGGCGGCTGCCGGTACGCGGACAGTCCGTCGCTCTCGTAGCTCTTCGTGTCCTCGGCGGCGTGGAGCAGCGCCTCGCCCGGCAGGATCGGGCGCAGCCGCGCCACGACCTCGGCCTGGCGCGCGCCGTCGATGGTCTGATGCAGGTCGTCGGCGATCATGACGGATTTTCTACCACGGATTGCGGCGCACGGGAACCTCGTGCACCCAGCGCCGCGCCCAGCCGAGCGTGTCCTCGGTCGGCGCGGACGGGACGTACTCGGCGCCGATCCAGCCGCGGTAGCCGAGACGCTCGATGCGCTCGAACAGCGCCGGGAAATCGATCGCGCCGGTGCCCGGCTCGTGCCGGCCGGGATCGTCGGCGACCTGGACGTGGCCGATGCGCCCGTAGGCGGCCTCGAACTCGGGGATGACGTCGCCCTCCATGACGTGCACGTGGAAGACGTCGAACTGGAGCGCGAGGTTCGGCGCGCGGGCCTCGTCGATCAGCGCGAGCGCCTGCGACGGCCGGTTCAGCCAGAACCCGGGGACGGTGCGCGTGTTGATCGGCTCGACCAGCAGCGTCATGCCCTCGCGCGCGAGCTCGGCCGCGGCCCAGCGCGCGTTGGCGACGAAGGTCTCGCGCAGCGCCGCCTCGGGCAGGCCGCGCGGCGCGATCCCCGCGAGGCAGTTCATCTGGCGGCAGCCGAGCGCGCGCGCGTACTCGAGCGCGCGGCCGACGCCGTCGCGGAACTCGCCCGCGCGCGACGGATCGCAGGCGATGCCGCGGTCGCCGCGCTGCGGGTCGCCCGCCGGCAGGTTGATCTGCACGACCTCGACCCGGGCCGCGCGCGCCCGGTCGGCGAGCTCTTCCCGGCTCCAGCCGTAGGGGAACTGGATCTCGACCGCGGCGAAGCCGGCGCGCGCCGCCGCGTCGAAGCGCTCGGGAAACGCGCGCTCCGTGAACAGCATGCTGATGTTGGCGCAGAACCGCGGCATGGCAGGGACTTGCGTATCGACGGAGATGCGGCGGCGAGCATATCACGCCGTTTGCTACCATAGCGGCGCATGAGCTCGCTCGCCGCGCGCCCGGCGCTGACCCGGACGCTGCCCTTCCTGAAGTGGTGGCCCCTGGTCGACCGCAAGACGCTGCGCGCCGACGCGATCGCGGGCTTCGTCGGCGCGCTGGTGGTGCTGCCCCAGGGCGTCGCGTTCGCCACGCTCGCGGGGCTGCCGCCCGAGTACGGCCTGTACGCCTCGATGGTGCCGGTGATCGTCGCCGCGCTGTTCGGCTCGTCGCTGCACGGGATGTCGGGGCCGACGAACCCCGTGTCCCTCATGGTACTCGCGTCGCTCGCGGGGCTCGCGGTGCCGGGGACGCCTTACTACATCCATCTCGCGCTCACGCTCGCGTTCATGGCGGGGGTGATCATGATCGCGGTCGGGCTGCTGCGCCTCGGGTCGCTGCTGCAGTTCGTGTCGGACACGGTGGTGGTCGGGTTCACCGCCGCGGTGGCGCTGCTCGTGTTCGCGAGCCAGCTGCCCGACTTCCTCGGGATCTCGATTCCGCCGGCCGCGAGCTTCACCGCGCTCGTGCTCTCGACGTTCATCCGCCTGTCGCAGGTCCAGCCCTGGGTGCTCGTCGTCGCCTGCGCGACGCTCGCCGTCGGCGCCGCCGCGCGCGGCTTCTTCCCGCGCCTGCCGCCGATGCTGGTCGCGATGCTCGCGGGCGGGGCGCTCGCCTGGGCGCTGAACGCGTGGCTCGGGCCCGCGCGCACGGGGCTGCGCACGCTCGGGGCGCTGCCCGGTGCGCTGTCGCCGCTTTCCGCGCCCGACGTCTCGCCGCTCACGCTGGGCACGCTGCTCGGCCCGTCGCTCGCGGTCGCCGCCGTGTGCCTGATCCAGGCGTACTCGGTGACGCGCGCGCTCGCGCTGAAATCCGGGCAGCGCGTCGACTACAGCCAGGAGTTCGTCGGCCAGGGCCTCGCGAACGTCTCGGCGAGCTTCTTCTCCGGGATGGCGGTGAGCATGTCGGTGAACCGCTGCATCCTCAATTACGAGAGCGGCGCGCGCACGCCGATGTCGGCGATCGTTTCGGCGCTCGTCCTCGTGTTCGTCCTCGCCGCGATCGGCGGCCTCGCCGCGTACCTGCCCTACGCGGTCGTCGCCGGGATGCTGTTCATCGTCGCCTGGAGCCTGATCGATTTCGCGCGCATCCGCCAGATCGTGCGCACCAGCCGCGGCGAGACCACCGTGCTCGCCGTCACCTTCGTCGCGACGCTGCTCCTCGACATGGAGCTCGCGATCGCGCTCGGCGTGCTGGCCTCGCTCGTCGTTTACCTGCACCGCACCTCGCACCCGATCATGCGCACGCTCGTGCCGGATCCGCGCCATCCGAACCGCAAGATGACCGAGCCCGAGGACGACCTGCGCGAGTGCCCGCAGGCGAAGATCCTGAGGATCGAGGGCTCGATCTGGTTCGGCGCCGTCAGCCACGTCGAGCGCCACTTCGACACACTGCGCGAGCACGCGCGCTCGCAGGAGCACCTCGTCCTCATGACGAAGAGCGTCAACTTCGTCGACATGGCGGGCGCGGAGCTCCTCGCCGAGGAGGCCGAGCGCCGGCGCGCGATGGGCGGGCGGCTCTACTTCTACAGCCTGCGCCAGCCCGTCGAGGACCTGCTCCGGCGCGGCGGCTACATGAAGCGGATCGGCGAGGAGAACGTCTTCCGCGGCAAGCGCGAGGCGTTCGCGACCGTGTTCGAGCGCGTCGACCGGAAAGTGTGCGCGACCTGCCGCGCGCGGATCTTCCTCGAGTGCAAGACCTTGCCGCCGGTCGTGGAGCCGGAGAAGCTCTCGTGAAGCGCTTCGCCCTGCTCCTCGCGTTCGTGCTCGCCGCGTGCGGCGGCGGCTCGCCCAAGCTCTCGAAGCTCCCGGGTGACGCCGTCGTCCTCGCCTTCGGCGACAGCCTCACCTTCGGCACCGGCGCGAACGAGAACGAGAGCTACCCCGCGCGCCTCCAGGCGCTGATCGGCCGCAAAGTCGTGTCGGCCGGCGTCCCCGGCGAGACCACCGCCGCCGGCCTCGCGCGCCTGCAATCCGCGCTCGACGAATCGAGGCCCGCCCTCCTCGTCCTGTGCGAAGGCGGCAACGACTTCCTCCAGCACCTCGACGACCAGGCCGCCGCCCGGAACCTGCGCTCCATGATCGCCCTCGCGCGCTCGCAGGGCGCGCAGGTCGTGCTGATCGGCGTGCCGAAGCCCGGCCTGATGCCCGCGACCGCGCCGCTCTACGGCGAGATCGCGACCGAGCTGAAGATCCCCTACGACGACTCGATGCTCGTCAAGATCCTCACCGACAACGAGCTGAAGTCGGATCTGATCCACCCCAACGCGAAGGGGTACGAGAAGATGGCGGAACGGGTGGCGGCGCTGCTCAGAAAGAGCGGGGCGATCTAGCCCGGATACTCGCCGTGGCTCGGCAGCTTCGTGTCGTCGCAGGACCACGGCGCGCGCGAATTCTGGAAGATGCGCGCCGTCGGCTTCATGTCCGGGACGTCGTCCAGCGAGCCGGCGGGCACCATCACCGTCTGCAGCTGCGGGTTGAAGCGCGGAAGGCGCGCGCCGCAGGTCGAGCAGAACACGTTCGAGAAGCGCTCCGCTTCCGGGACCTTGAACGAGCGGACCCGATCCTCGCCGCTCTCCCACTTAAGGCTGCCGTTGACGAACAAGTTCGTCGCGTGTCCGGTCCCGGTCGACTTGCGGCAGCGCGAGCAGTGGCAGTGGACGAAGCGCTGCAGCTCGCCGGTGACGGTGTAGCGGATACCGCGGCAGAGGCAGGAGCCGCCGAGGGTTTGGGTGGGCATTGTCCGTTCCTGTTCTCAGGTGATCATTCAACGACTGTCTTCGATATCGCCGACCTCGCCATCCAAGGCATGGACTTTCGCTTCCTAACGTCTGCGTTGTGGCGCACTCAAGAAGGCCGGAGCTCCGCCCGCGAGCACAGCGGCCACGAAGCTACCCCA
The DNA here is from genome assembly GCA_035651815.1 of Burkholderiales bacterium. Classification (GTDB taxonomy): domain Bacteria; phylum Pseudomonadota; class Gammaproteobacteria; order Burkholderiales; family SG8-39; genus VBDM01. Next base: position 12,638 of record DASRFB010000072.1, read on the forward strand.
CGCCTGGGTCGCATATCCCATATAGAGCGCGACGAGTATGCCTGCCCCGAGGACGACCGAGGCGACCGGCAATCTATGAGATGGGGCGAGCATGACCGCGACGAGAACTATTGCAGCAGCTGCAATGGCGGCACATCCGGCGATGATCCCGTCCTCAACATAGCGAAACCACGGCGCGACGCACATGCCCGAAATGAAATCCTCGGCCGGGCAGAAACGATTGGCTACCTCGAGCAGCCCGAACCCGAGCAGAAGGCTAAGCCACCACGCGACGAAGCACGCGGGAACCATGCCTAGCCAACGTAGCGTGTTTATCATTGTGCGCCCTAACGTCCACAATGAGGGGCGCGCGCGCTGCTCTTGCGCGCGTCCCGCTCGATTGTGAGGTTAGGCATCACCGACACCAACTACTCCTCCTGTTTTTGGAACAAAGTTTCGCCCGCATCGCTCTAGCCGGGTCACCTTCCAGCATTCGCTGTTCCGGCTTATCAGCAACGGTGTAAAGGATGACGGCCTCTGAGCGAATGGCGTTATTTGCTCCCAGCGTCCTGCACCACGTAGCAAAGTCATCCTTTCCGTCGTCAGTAAAGTCCTCGACCGCATACAAGCACTCCAGGTAGTAATCCTCATCGTCGCCGTGTTGTGGAGCGCTACCGATGGCGAT
>DASRFB010000073.1:0-2129 GCA_035651815.1 Burkholderiales bacterium
CTCGCGCTGCTCCTCACCGACGACGCCGGCGAGGCCGCATCGCTCGCCGACGAGCTCGAGGGCCTGAACCGCGAGCGGCAGGCCGTCGAGGAGCGGATCCTGCGCGAGGCGATCGACCAGATCGAGTCGTGGCCGGACGCCCGGCGCCGGCGGCGGGGCTACGTGGCGTCGGGCGAGAGCTGGCACGAGGGTGTGATCGGGATCGTCGCGTCGCGCCTGGTCGAGCGCTACCACCGGCCGGTCGTGCTGATCGCCGGCGCCGACGGCGCCTGGAAGGGCTCGGGGCGGTCGGTCCCGGCGTTCGACCTGCACGGTGCGCTCGGCGCGTGCGCGGACCAGCTCGAGCGGTTCGGCGGGCATCGCGCTGCCGCCGGGCTCACGATCCTGCCCGAGCGCGTCGAGGCCTTCGCCGCTGCGTTCGCGGCCCACGCCGACGCAGCGCTGTCGGACGACGACCTCGTCCCGACGACACGCGTCGACGCGGTCGTCCCGGGCCGGAAGCTGACGCTCGCGCTCTGCGCCGAGCTCGGCGCCCTGGCGCCGTTCGGGCTCGGCAACCCGGGTGTCACGCTGCTCGTCGACGACTGCGAGCTGGGAGACCTGCAGACGGTGGGCGACGGGAAGCATCTCCGCTTCCGCGTCCGCCAGCGCGGGCGCGATGCGGGGTCGGCGATCGCGTTCGGGCAGGGGGCGCAGCTCGACCGGCTGCGCCGGCCGGGCCGCTACGACGTCGCGTTCCGGCTGCAGGAGAACCGGTGGAACGGCGTCACCGCCCCACAGCTCGTCGTGCGGCGCGTGTTCGATGCGCCCGACCGGTTCGCCGATCTCCGCGACTGGCTCGCCCACGAGTGGCGGGCGGGCGAGGCCGCCTGGACGCCCGAGGCGCGGGCGATCTTCGCGGAGCTCGAGCTCGGCGAAGGCGCACGGCGCAGCCTGCTCGAGTCACCGAGCTTTCGGGCGCTGCTGGACGCGCCTGTGCCGCTCGCGCGGGCCGCCTAGGCGGCGCGGCCGAGCACGACGCGGCTCCGCGTGCGGCGACGGCGCGCCGCGGGCCGGGTCGAGACGGCGTCGAGCTCGCGCAGGACGCGCGCGATCTGGTTCAGCTTCTTGGTCTGTCGGCGTCGTGAGAACACGGGGTCACTCGTTTCATCGCCGATCCGAGGGTTCCTGCGCATCCCGCGCGCGGGGGATGGGCGCAGAAGGGCGAGGGCTACACTGGCCTCATGGCTGTCCTCGAGCGGCATCAGGACCTCGTCGAGGAGCTGGTCGCCGAGGTCGAGGCGTACAAGGACGACGTCGACCGGGCGCTGTTGCAGCGTGCGTTCGACTTCGCCGCGCGCGCACACACCGGTCAGGTGCGTCAGTCGGGCCAGGAATTCATCTACCACCCCTGGGGCGCCGCGAAGATCCTCGCCGGGCTGCAGCTCGACGAGCCGACGCTGGCCGGGGCGCTGCTGCACGACGTCGTCGAGGACACCGGCGCCGCGATCGAGGACATCCGCTCCGAGTTCGGCGACGAGATCGCGAAGCTGGTCGAGGGCGTCACGAAGCTGACGCGCGTCCAGTTCCAAAGCCGCGAGCACGCCGAGGCTGAGAACTACCGAAAGCTGATCGTCGCGATGGCCGAAGACGTGCGCGTGATCCTGATCAAGCTCGCCGACCGGTTGCACAACCTGCGCACGATCGAGTACCTCGGCAAGCAGAAGCAGGTGCAGAAGGCGCGCGAGACGCTCGAGGTCTACGCGCCGCTCGCGCATCGCCTCGGCATCCACGCGCTCAAGTGGGAGCTCGAGGACCTCTCCTTCCAGACGCTCCACCCGCGCAAGTACGAGGAGATCAAGCAGATGGTCGCCGAGCGCCGGGCCGACCGCGAGGAGCACGTCCGCGAGGCGGCGATCGTCCTGCAGAAGGAGCTCGACAAGGTCGACATCCCGGCCGAGATCTCCGGGCGCGCGAAGCACTTCTATTCGATCTACGACAAGATGGCGAAGAAGGGTCGCGAGTTCAACGAGATCTACGACTTGACCGCGATGCGCGTGATCGCGGAGCGGGGAGGCGACGAGGGGACGCGCGACTGCTACGGCGCGCTCGGGCTCATCCACTCGTTGTGGAAGCCGATGCCCGGTCGC
>DASRFB010000074.1:0-18504 GCA_035651815.1 Burkholderiales bacterium
GCCGAGGATGACGTTCACCGTGCCGTCGAGCTCCGCGGGCAGCGCGATCTCCTGGATGAGCCCGATGCGGTAGGCCTCGGCCGCGGTGAAGCGCTCCGCGGTGACGCAGTAGCGGCGCGCCGCGCGCTCGCCCATCGCGGCCACCACGTACGGGCTGATGGTCGCGGGCGCGAGCCCGAGCTTGACCTCGGACAGGCAGAACTCGGTGTCGTTCGAGGCGACCGCGATGTCGCAGGCGGCGAGCAGCCCGATGCCGCCCGCGTACGCCGCGCCGTGCACGCGCGCCACGGTCGGCTTCGCGAGCGTGTAGATGCGGTGGAGCATCTTCGCGAAGGCGAGCGCGTCCTCCCGGTTCTCCTCGCGGCTCATGCCTTTCATCCGCTTCATCCAGTCGAGGTCGGCGCCCGCGCAGAAGACCTTGCCCTTGCCGGCGAGCACGATCGCGCGCACCGCCGGGTCGCGCTCGAGCGCGTCGAACGCGGCGGTCACCTCGGCGATCATGTTCTCGTCGAAGGCGTTGCGAAGCTGCGGGCGGTTCAGCCACAGCACGGCGACGCCGTCGCCCATCTGGATCTCGATCGACTGGTAAGCCATGTTCCCCCTCGTTCCTACATCCGGAAGACGCCGAACCGGGTCGCCTCGATCGGCGCGTTGAGCGCGGCCGAGAGCGCGAGCCCGAGCACGCGGCGCGTGTCCTCGGGCGCGATGACGCCGTCGTCCCACAGGCGCGCGGTCGCGTAATAAGGATGGCCCTGGCGCTCGTACTGCTCGAGGATGGGACGCCGGAACGCCTCCTCCTCGGCCTTGCTCCAGCGGCCGCCCTTCGCCTCGATGCCGTCGCGGCGCACCGTCGCGAGCACGGCGGCGGCCTGCTCGCCCCCCATCACCGAGATGCGCGCGTTCGGCCACATCCACAGGAAGCGCGGCGAGTACGCGCGGCCGCACATGCCGTAGTTGCCCGCGCCGAACGAGCCGCCGATGATCACCGTGAGCTTCGGGACTCGCGTGCACGCGACCGCGGTCACGAGCTTCGCGCCGTCCTTGGCGATGCCGCCCGCCTCGTATTTCTTCCCGACCATGAAGCCGGTGATGTTCTGCAGGAACACGAGCGGGATGCCGCGCTGGCTGGCGAGCTCCACGAAATGCGCGCCCTTCAGCGCGGACTCGGAGAACAGGATGCCGTTGTTCGCGAGGATCCCGACCGGGTAGCCCCAGAGGCGCGCCCACCCGGTCACGAGCGTCGTGCCGTAGCTACTCTTGAACTCGTCGAACTCGCTCGCGTCCACGAGGCGCGCGATCACCTCGCGCACGTCGTAGGGCTTGCGCACGTCGACGGGCACGACGCCCGCGAGCTCGCTCGCGGGGTAGAGCGGCTCGGCGGGCTCGCGCAGCGCGAGCGTCACGCGCTTCGCGCGGTTGAGGTTGGCGACGATCGAGCGCACGATCGCGAGCGCGTGCGCGTCGTTCTGCGCGTAATGATCGACGACGCCGGACTGGCGCGCGTGCACCTCGGCGCCGCCCAGCTCCTCGGGCGTGACGACCTCGCCGGTCGCGGCCTTCACGAGCGGCGGGCCGCCGAGGAAGATCGTGCCCTGTCCCTTCACGATCACCGTCTCGTCCGACATCGCCGGCACGTACGCGCCGCCCGCGGTGCACGAGCCCATCACCGCGGCGATCTGCGGGATGCCCGCCGCCGACAGGTTCGCCTGGTTGTAGAAGATGCGCCCGAAGTGCTCGCGGTCCGGGAAGACGTCGTCCTGCTCGGGCAGGAAGGCGCCGCCCGAGTCGACCAGGTAGATGCACGGAAGGCCGTTGTCGCGGGCGATCTCCTGCGCGCGCAGGTGCTTCTTCACCGTCATCGGATAGTAGGTGCCGCCCTTGACGGTCGCGTCGTTGACGACGATCACGCACTCCTGCCCCGAGACGCGGCCGACGCCGGTGATGATCCCGGCGCCCGGCGCCTCGTCGCCGTAGAGGCCGAGCGCGGCGAGCGGCGAGAGCTCGAGAAAGGGCGACCCCGGGTCGAGCAGCAGCCGCAGCCGCTCGCGCGGCAGGAGCTTGCCGCGCGCGACGTGCTTCTCGCGCGCCGGCGCATCGCCGCCTTCGGCCGCGCGCTCGACGCGCGCCTTCAGGTCGGCGACGCCCTGGCTCATCGCGCGGGCGTTGGCCTGGAACTCCTCCGAGCGGACGTCCAGCCGGGTCTTGATCGCGGGCATCGCGCGAAGATTACCAGCCGCCGCTCGCGAGCCAGCGGTCGACCTGCTCGAGGCGGTCGGAGCCCCAGAACGGCTCGCCGTCGACCACGATGTAGGGCGAGCCGAAGGCGCCGAGCGCGATCGCGGCGTCGACCTCGGCGCGCAGCCGGTCCTTCACCGACTGATCGGCGAGCCCGGCCCGCACCGCGGCGGCGTCGAAGCCGAGCCTGGCGCAGACCTCGACCGTCTTCTCGGCGTCGCCGATGTTGACGTCGTCGACGAAGTAGGCGCGGTACAGCGATTTCGCCACGTCCCTCGCGCGCTCCGGGTCCTTCGCGTCGGCCCAGTAGAACGCGCGCGCCGCCGCGACGGTACCGATCGGGAAGGTCGACGGCTGGCGGTAGTCGACGCCCATGAATTTCGCGGTGCGGACCATGTCGCGCGCCGAGTATTTGCCCTTGATCGGGATGTCGGTGAGCGGCTGGCCGCCCGTCTGCTTGAACGCGGCGCCGAGCAGGAACGGCCGCCACCGCGCCTCGCGCCCGTGCTTCGCCGCGAGCGCGTCGATCTTCGTGCTCGCGATGTAGCCGTAGGGCGAGGAGAAGTCGAAATAGAAGTCGATCGTTTTCGCGGCCATGTCATTCTCCCGTCAGCGAGCGGCCGATGACCATGCGCTGGATGTCGCTCGCGCCCTCGTAGATCTTGCACACGCGCACGTCGCGCCAGATCCTCTCCACGGGAAAGTCGGCGACGTAGCCGTAGCCGCCGTGGATCTGGATCGCGTCCGAGCATACGCGCTCGGCCATCTCCGAGGCGAAGAGCTTGGCCATCGACGCCTCCTCGAGGCACGGCCTGCCCGCGTCGCGCAGCGCCGCGGCATGGAGATAGAGCTGCCGCCCGGCTTCCACGCCCGTCGCCATATCGGCCAGGCGGAACGCGACCGCCTGGTGCCCGGCGAGGACCTTGCCCATGCTCCTGCGCTCGCGCGCGTACGCGATCGCCGCCTCGAGCGCGGCGCGCGCCATGCCCACCGCCTGCGCCGCGACGTTGATCCGTCCCGACTCGAGGTTGGCGAGCGCGATGCGGTAGCCCGCGCCTTCCTCGCCCAGGCGGTTCGCGGCCGGCACGCGGCAGTCCTCGAGGACGATCTGCGCCGTGTCGGAGGCGTGCTGGCCGGCCTTGTCCTCGATGCGGGCGACCTTGTATCCCGGCGTCTTCGTCGGCACGACGAAGGCGCTCATGCCTTTCTTTCCGGCGGCCTTGTCGGTGACGGCGAAGACGACCGCGAGGTCGGCGTTCTTGCCCGAGGTGATGAACTGCTTGACGCCGTTCAGCACGTAGTCGCCGCCGTGCTTCTCCGCGCGCGTGACGATCGCGGAGGCGTCGGAGCCCGCCTGCGGCTCGGTGAGGCAAAAGGCGCCGAGCATCTGGCCGCGCGCGAGCGGCTGCAGGAACCGCCGCTTCTGCTCGTCGCTGCCGTAGCCGGCGAGGATGCCTGCGACCAGGTTGTTCACCGCGACGATGGTCGCGGTCGCTCCGTCGCCCGCCGAGATCTCCTCGCAGGCGATCGCCATGGCGGTGGCGTCCATCCCGGCGCCGCCCCACTGCTCGGGAACCGCGACGCCGTAGAGGCCCATCGCGGCGAGGCCGGCGAGGGCTTCGCGCGGAAATTCCCGCTCGCGGTCCCAGCGCGCCGCGTTCGGCGCGAGCCGCTCGCGCGCGAACTTGCGCACCGCGTCGCGCAGCTGCTCGTGCTCGGCGGCGAGGACCACGTCGCGCTTACGCCAGCTCGATCGCCATCGCGGTCGCCTCGCCGCCGCCGATGCAGAGCGCCGCGACGCCGCGCCGGCCGCCGGTCTTCCGGAGCGCGCCGATCAGCGTGACCACGATGCGCGCCCCCGACGCCCCGACCGGGTGGCCGAGCGCGCAGGCGCCGCCGTGGAGGTTCACCTTCTCGTGCGGCAGGCCGTGCTCGGTCATCGCCGCCATGGTCACCACCGCGAACGCCTCGTTGATTTCGTAGAGGTCGACCTGGTCCTTGTTCCAGCCGGTGCGCTCGAACAGCTTGCGGATCGCGCCCACCGGCGCGGTCGTGAACCAGCCGGGCTCCTGTGCGTGCGTGGCGTGCCCGACGATGGTCGCGAGCGGACTCAGTCCGAGCTTCTCCGCGGTCGAGCGCCGCGTGATGACGAGCGCCGCGGCCCCGTCCGAGATGGAGCTCGAGTTCGCCGCAGTGACGGTGCCGTCCTTGCGGAACGCGGGCTTCAGCGTCGGGATCTTCTCGAAGTTCGCCTTGAACGGCTGCTCGTCGGTCTCGAGGAAGCGCTCCGCCTTGCCGGCCTTCACGGTCATCGGCGTCATCTCCCAGGCGAACGAGCCGTCCTTGTTCGCGGCCTGCGCGCGCTCGAGCGACGTCACCGCGAACTTGTCCTGCGCTTCGCGCGAGAACTTGTACTTCGCGGCGCAATCCTCGGCGAACACGCCCATCAGCTTGCCCCCGCCTTTTTCGTCTCTTGCGTACGCGTCCTCGAGCCCGTCGAAGAACATGTGGTCGAGCACCTGCTGGTGGCCCATGCGGTAACCGGCGCGCGCCTTCGGCAAGAGGTACGGGGCGTTGGTCATCGACTCCATGCCGCCCGCGACGACGATGCGCCCGTCGGCCTGCGCGGCGAGGCCGTCGTGCGCGAACATCGCCGCCTTCATGCCCGAGCCGCACATCTTGTTGATCGTGGTGCACCCGGTCGCGAGCGGCAGTCCCGCGCCGAGCGCCGCCTGGCGCGCGGGCGCCTGCCCCTGGCCCGCGGGCAGCACGCATCCCATGATCACCTCGTCGACGCTCTCCGGCTTCACGCCGGCGCGCTCGACCGCGGCGCGGATCGCGGCGGCGCCGAGCTGCGGCGCGGCGAAGTCGCGCAGCTCGCCCTGGAACGCGCCCATCGGCGTGCGGGCGGCCGAGACGATGACGATCGGGTCGTGGGACATGGTGCCTCCTTACTGCTGCAGTTGAAGTTCGAAACGCTGGGCCTGGATCTCGACGCCCCAGCTCGAGTCGGGTTTCTGCTCGGCGAGCGCGAAGCCGTGGCGCTCGTAGAGCGCGCGCGCGGCGTCGAGGCCCGCGAAAGTCGTGAGGAAGACGCGCCGGAAGCCCGCGCCGCGGCAGAAGCCGAGCGCGGTGCGCATCAGCCGCTCGCCGAGCCCCGCGCCGCGGCGTCCCTCGTCGACGATGAAGAAGCGCAGCCTCGCGGTATCGGGCGCGCGGCTGCCGTCTATCGCGATGCAGCCGGCGATGTCGCCGCCCTCGCGCGCGATCCAGAAGCCGTCGCGCGCGGCGTCGAAGCGCTCCATCAGCTCGCCCAGCTCGCGCGCGACCTGCGCCTCGAACACCGGGCCGAGCCGCCAGTTCCTCGCGTAATAGGTGCCGTGCATCTCGACGATGCGGCCGATACTGCCCGGGACGTAGCCGTCGATCTCCATCACGCCCCCGCGCGGCGGCCGAAATCGTCGGTCTCGACCAGCCCGCTCATCGCGTCTCCTCGAACAGCTCGCGCCCGATCAGCCAGCGCCGGATCTCGGAGGTGCCGGCGCCGATCTCGTACAGCTTGGCGTCGCGCCACAGGCGACCGGTCGGGGTCTCGTTGATGTAGCCCATGCCGCCCAGGCACTGGATCGCCTCGCCCGCCATCCAGGTCGCTTTCTCCGCGGCGTAGAGGATCGCGCCGGCGGCGTCCTTGCGTGCGCTTCCTCGTTCAGCATCGCCGCGGTCGAGCGCCTGGCCCACCGCGTAGACGTAGGCGCGGCACGCCGAGAGCGTCGTGTACATGTCGGCGAGCTTGCCCTGCATCAGCTGGAACTCGCCGATCGGCTGGCCGAACTGCTTGCGCTCGTGCACGTAGGGCACGACCACGTCGAGGCACGCCTGCATGATCCCGAGCGGGCCGCCGGCGAGCACCGCGCGCTCGTAGTCCAAGCCGCTCATGAGGACGTTCACCCCGCGCCCGGGCTCGGACAGCACGTTCTCCTCCGGCACGGCGCAGTCCTGAAAGACGAGCTCGCAGGTGTTCGAGCCGCGCATGCCGAGCTTGTCGAGCTTCTGCGCGGTCGAGAAGCCGGGGAAGCCGCGCTCGACGATGAATGCGGTGATGCCGCGGGCGCCCGCCTCGGCGTCGGTCTTGGCGTAGACGACCAGGACGTCGGCGTCGGGGCCGTTGGTGATCCACATCTTGCTGCCGTTCAGGAGGTACCGGCCGTTGCGATATTCGGCGCGCGTGCGCATCGATACGACGTCGGACCCCGCGCCCGGCTCCGACATCGCGAGCGCCCCGACCGCCTCGCCCGAGACCAGCCGCGGCAGGTACTTGCGCTTCTGCGCGTCGCTGCCGTTCCGGCGGATCTGGTTCACGCACAGGTTCGAGTGCGCGCCGTACGAGAGGCCGACCGAGGCCGAGGCGCGGCTGATCTCCTCCATCGCGACGATGTGCGCGGCGTAGCCCATCATCGTTCCGCCGTATTCTTCCTCGGCCGTGATGCCGAGCAGCCCGAGCGCGCCGAGCTTCCCCCACAGGTCCCCCGGAAACTGGTTGGAGCGGTCGATCTCGGCCGCGCGCGGCGCGATCTCGGCCGCGGCGAAGTCGCGCACGCTCGCGCGCAGCATCTCGATTTCGTCGCCGAGAGCGAAGCGCAGGCCCGGGAGCTCCATGGGGGAATCTACTGTACTTACCGTTTACGTAAACGTCAACTACGCTTCCGGCGCCGGCCGTTCAGCAGCTTCCTCGACTGCGCCTCGAAGCCGCGGATCTCGGCGAGCACCTCGTCGATGTCGCGGCGCTGGCTCTCGAGCTGCTCGCGGCGCGCCTGAAGCGCCGCCAGGAACTTCTGCAGCTGCGGGCGCTCGTCGAGGGCCGCGTCGTAGAGCTCGAGCATCTCGCGCACCTCGGCGAGCGAGAACCCGAGGCGCTTGCCGCGCAGGATGAGCTTCAGCCGCACGTAGTCGCGCTTGCCGTACACGCGCCGGCCGGCCGTGCGCCCGGGCGCGATCAGGCCCTCGTCCTCGTAGAAGCGGATCGCGCGCGGCGTCACGTCGAACTCGCGCGCGAGTGCGCCGATCGTGTAGGTCTGGGCCGTCTCGGTCATGGTCGATGGCGCGGGCCGCGCGAATCTGCGAAAATTCAGTGTTTTGGCGTCGCGAGGCGGGAATTTTACTCCGTCGCTGCGGCCTCATACAGGACGCAATGACACCGGAGTCCCTGCTGCAGTATCCGCAAGCGACGCCGCCCGCGCCCGCGGAGGTCCGCAGTATCGCCCCCGGCGTGCGCTGGCTGCGCATGCCGCTGCCGTTCGCGCTCGACCACATCAACCTGTGGCTGCTCGAGGACGAGGACGGATGGACCCAGGTCGACTGCGGACTCGGCAACGACGCGACGCGCGCCATCTGGGAGCGGATCCTCGACGAGGTGCGGGAGCCGCTTCGGCGCATCGTCGTCACGCACCACCATCCGGACCACGTCGGCCAGGCGGCGTGGCTGCTCGCTCGCTCGGGCGCGGAGCTCTGGATGCCGCAGGCCGAGTTCCTCACCGCGCACGTGCTGCACGAGGGGCTCGCCGGCTACGCCTTCGACAAGGTGCTCGCCATGTTCCGCGCGAACGGGCTCGGCGGCGATCGCCTCGCCGGCATCGAGGGCCGCGGCATGGCGTACCGGCGCGGCGTTCCCGAGCTGCCGCAGACGTACCGGCGCCTCGCGCCCGGCCAGCGCCTGCGCATCGGCGCTCGCGACTGGCAGGTGCTCCCCGGCTACGGGCATTCGCCCGAGCACGCGTCGCTATGGTGCGAGGAGACCGGCGTCTTCATCGCCGGCGACATGGTGCTGCCGCGGATCTCGACCAACGTCAGCGTCTGGGGCGTCGATCCGCTCGGCAACCCGCTCGCGCTCTTCCTCGAGTCGATCGAGCGCTTCGCCGCGCTTCCCGCCGGGACGCTGGTGCTGCCCTCGCACGGGCTGCCGTTCCGCGGGCTGCGCGAGCGCATCGCGCAGCTCGTCGAGCACCACCGGCTGCGGCTCGCCGAGCTGCACGAGGCCTGCGATGTCCCGAAGTCCGCGGCCGAGGTGCTCGGGACGCTGTTCCGGCGCGAGCTCGACGCGCACCAGACCTTCTTCGCCATGGGCGAAGCCATGGCGCACCTTCATTACCTGCACGCCGAAGGGCGGCTCGCGCGCGAGACCGGCGCCGACGGCGTGATCCGATACAGACAGGCCTGATCAATGTCAGCACAGCACAAGCCCGCCCCCGATCCCGCCGAGACGGCGCGCATCTTCGCCGAGGTCGCCGAGCGCTCGGGCAAGCTCCTCGCCGACTTCGCGCAGCGCCACGCCGACGGCAAGGGCGTCGCGCTCAGCGACGAGTTCGGCATCGCCCGCGCCTTCATGGATCTCGCCTCGGCGATGTTCGCGAACCCGTGGAAGCTCGCCGAGCTGCAGATGAAGCTCGCGTGGGACTACGCCGCGCTGTGGCAGTCCTCGATGCTGCGATTGATGGGCAAGGAGTCGCCGCCCGTCGCCGAGCCCGCCAAGGGCGACAACCGCTTCCGCGATCCCGACTGGCAGAGCAACTTCGTCTTCGACTACCTGAAGCAGAGCTACCTGATCACCGCGCGCCATATCCGCGACGCGGTGAGCGGCGTCGAAGGGCTGCCGGAGGAGACGCGCAGGAAGGTCGACTTCTTCACGCGCCAGACCATCGATGCGCTCGCGCCGTCCAACTTCGCGCTGACCAACCCGCAGGTGCTGCGCGAGACGCTCGCCTCGGGCGGGCAGAACCTGGTGCGCGGGCTGAACAACCTGCTCGGGGACCTCGAGCGCGGCGACGGGCAGCTGCGGATCAGCATGACCGACGAGGGCGCGTTCAAGCTCGGCGAGAACGTCGCGACCACGCCCGGCAAGGTCGTGTTCCAGAACGAGCTCATCCAGCTGATCCAGTACGCGCCGACGACGCCGACCGTGTGGAAGCGCCCGTTGCTCGTCATCCCGCCCTGGATCAACAAGTACTACATCCTCGACCTGCGCGAGAAGAACTCGTTCATCCGCTGGGCGGTGGGCGAGGGGCACACGGTGTTCGTGATCTCCTGGGTGAACCCGGACGCGCGCTACGCCGACAAGGGCTTCGACGAGTACCTGCTCGAGGGATCGCTCGCCGCGATCGGCGCCGTGTGCAAGGCGACGCGCGAGAGCGAGGTCAACGTCATCGGCTACTGCCTGGGCGGCACGCTGCTCGGCGCGACGCTCGCGTACATGGCCGAGAAGGGCGACAAGCGTATCGCCTCGGCGACCTTCTTCGTGTCGCTCCTCGACTTCTCGATCCCCGGAGAGCTGGGCGTCTTCATCGACGAGGGGCAGGTGCAGAACCTCGAGCGCAAGATGAACGAGCGCGGCTACCTCGAGGGCTCGGAGATGGCGGCGACCTTCAATCTCCTGAGGGCGAACGACCTGATCTGGTCGTTCGTGATCAACAACTATCTCCTCGGCAAGGAGCCGTTCCCCTTCGACCTGCTGTACTGGAACGCCGACTCGACGCGCATGCCGGCGAAGATGCACAGCTTCTACCTCCGGAAGATGTACATCGAGAACAAGCTCAAGGACCCGGGCGGCATCACGCTCGCCGGCGTCCCGATCGACCTGCGCAAGATCTCGCTGCCCGCGTACTTCATCTCGACGGTCGAGGACCACATCGCGCCCTGGAAGTCGACGTACAAGGGCGCGCGCATCCTGGCCGGCGCGACCGGACCGCGTCCCGGGCCCGCGGCCCCGGTCCGGTTCGTTCTCGGCGGCTCGGGCCACATCGCCGGCATCGTCAATCCGCCGGCCGCGAAGAAGTACGGCTACTGGACCAACGCCGAGCTGCCCGAGTCGCCCGACGCCTGGCAGCAGGCGGGCGAATGGCACGAAGGCTCCTGGTGGAGCGACTGGCAGGCGTGGATCGCGGCGCTGAACGGAAACGAGCGCGTCGCGGCGCGCGTTCCCGGGTCCGGCGCGCTGCCCGCGATCGAGGACGCGCCGGGCTCGTACGTGCGCGTGCGCACCGGCGCCGAGAAGCCCGAGCCGCTGCCCGCGGTCGACGGCGAGAAGGAGCCGCTGCGCTAGCCCGTCATACGGGCGCGCGCCGCTTGCGCGGGCCGCGCTCGAAGACGCGGTCGTAGAGCCAGCCCGGCAGCGCCCGGAACACGAGCGACAGCAGCGCCATCTGCCAGGGAATCACGACTCGCCGGCGCTTCGCCGCGATCGCGCGCGCGAAGCGCCGCGCCGCCTCGTCGGCGTCGAGCAGGAAGGGCATGCGGTAGGAGTTCTCGGCGGTCATCGGCGTCGCGACGTAGCCGGGGCAGATCGTGACCACCGCGATGCCGCTCGCGCGCAGCTCGACCCGGAGGCTCTCGAGGTAGGCGATCGCCGCGGCCTTCGAGGCGCTGTACGCGCCCGCGCCCGGCAGCCCGCGGAAGCCGGCGACGCTCGCGATCCCGACCAGCGTTCCGCGGCCGAGCGCGCGCATCGGCTCGACGAACGGCTGGAACGTGTTGGCCATCCCGGCGACGTTGATCTCGAGGATGCGCGCGATCGCCGCGAGGTCCTCGGCGTGCTCGGTCAGCGTGCCGGCCGAGACGCCGGCGTTGGCGACGACGATGTCGGGCGCGCCGAAGCGCGCGACGAAGTCCGCGCCCGCCGCGCGCATCGCCTCGGCGTCGGTGACGTCCGAGCCGTAGCAGGCCGCGGGCACGCCGAGGCTCGCCGCGAGCGCTTCGAGCCGGTCGCGGCGCCGCGCGACGAGCCCGAGCGCGGCGGCGCCTTGTCGCGCGTAGTGCGAAGCGAGCGCGGCGCCGATGCCGCTCGAGGCGCCGGTGACGAAGACCCGGAGCCCTGCGCCGGCCGCGCCCACGTAAAGGGAGGCTACTTCCCGGCGGTGGCCGCGCCCTTGCGCGACTGGTCGATGAGGTAGCTGGTCGTCGAGAGCATCGTGTTCGACGCGTTCACGATCCAGCGTCCCTGCACCGCCATCGCGGGCACGCCGTCGAACTTGTAAGCGTTGGTCATCTGGGTCGCGCGCCGCACCTTGGTGGACACCGAGAATGAGCGGTAGGCCTCGTCGTACTTCTTCGCGTCGACGCCCTGCTTCGCGACCCAGTCGGCGACCCACTTCGCGTAGGCCTCGCCCTTTAGGCGCACGCCGCCCTGCTGGTGGATCGCGTCGAAGAGCGCGCGGTGCACGCGCTCCTCCTGTCCGAGCGAGTCGAGCGTGTAGAAGATGCGCGCGTCGATCGCCCACTCGTCGCTGAACACCGCCGGCACGCGCCGGAACTGCACGTCCTTGGGCAGCTGCTTCAGCCAGGACGCGAGCTGCGGCTCGAGCGCGTAGCAGTGCGGGCAGCGGTACCAGAAGAACTCGGTGACCTCGATCTTGCCCGGCGACTCGGTCATCTGCGCGGGCCGGAGCTCGTTGTAATCCATCCCTTCCTCGGGCGTGCGCTGCGCGAGCGCGGGCAGCGCGAAGGACAGGACGGCGACGAATGCGAACAGTTTCTTGAGCATGCTTTCCTCAGTTCTTGGCGGTCGCGTCCTTGACGCGAACGAGCGACACCTGGATCCCGTTCTCGACCATCTGCTGACGGACGCGGTTGATGTCCTCGAGCTTCGTGTAAGGCCCGACGCGCACGCGGTACCAGATGCCTTTCTCGGCGAGGTTCGTGGGCTCGACGTTGGCCTCGACGCCGATGAGCGCGAGCTTGGCCTTGAGATTGTCGGCGTCGGCGGGATTCTGGAAGGCGCCCGCCTGCAGCAGGTAGGTCTCCTTCGGCGGCTCGCCGGTCTTCTGCGCCTGGCGCTGCGCCTCGCGCACCTGGCGCTCGGTCACCGGCTCCTCCTGCCCGGGCAGGATGCGGTAGAAATCGAAGCGCGGCTTGGTCTCGGCCTTCGCCTGCTGCGCCTTCTCGGGCGGCTTCGCGCCCTCGGTGAGGTTGGGCGCGCCGGGCGGCTTCTCCTTGCCCTTCTCGAGGAAAGGCATCGGCGTCTTCAGGAAATAGACCGCGATCAGCGCGGCCACCGCGAGCCCCAGCAGAAACCCGACCACCATGCCGAGCAGGAGCGTGCCGCCCGACTTCGATCGCGGCGCGGGCCTGGGCTTGAAATCTTGATGCATTCGGTCGAGAGCCTGTTCCAGGAAGGGCGTATTCACATCTTCTCGGGCGCGCTCACGCCCAGCAGCGCGAGCCCGTTGCGAAGCGCCTGCCTGACCGCCACGCACAGCGCGAGTCGGGCCCGGCGCAGGGGCGCGTCCGCGACGAGGACACGCTCGGCATTATAGTAACTGTGGAACTCCCCCGCCAGCTCGCGCAGCGCGAAAGTGAGCTGGTGCGGCTGGAGCTCGTCGCAGGCGGCGGCGAGCGCGTCCGGAAAATCGCCCAGGCGCCCGAGCAGCGAGAGCTCGCGCTCGAGCGTGAGCGGGGCGAGGTCCGCGCCTTCCAGTCCAGCCGCGAGCAGATCCCGATCCGGGTCAACGAATTGCGAGCGCCATTGCTCGAGCACCGAGCAGATGCGCGCGTGCGCGTACTGCACGTAGTAGACCGGGTTCTCCTCGGTCTGCGACCGCGCGAGGTCGACGTCGAACGTGAACTCGGTGTCGGCCTTGCGCGACACCAGGAAGAAGCGCGTCGCGTCGCGCCCGACCTCGTCGATCAGGTCGCGCAGCGTCACGTACGACCCGGCGCGCTTGGAGATCTTCATCTCGGCGCCGCCTTTCATGACGGTCACCATCTTGTGCAGGACGTAGCGCGGATAGTCGGCCGGGATGCCGAGGTGCTGCTTGTCCGAGATCGCCTGCAGTCCGGCGCGCACGCGCGCGACGGTGCCGTGGTGGTCCGAGCCCTGCACGTTGATCGCGCGCCGGAAGCCGCGCTCCCACTTCGTGACGTGGTAGGCGACGTCGGGCACGAAGTAGGTGTAGGAGCCGTCGCTCTTCCTCATCACGCGGTCCTTGTCGTCGCCGTAGTCGGTGGTCTTCAGCCACAGCGCGCCGTCGCGCTCGAAGGTCTCGCCCGAGTCGACGAGGCTCTGCACCGTGCGCTCGACGCGGCCGTCGGCGTAGAGCGACGACTCGAGGTAGTAGTTGTCGAAGCGCACCCCGAAGGCCTGCAGGTCGCGGTCCTGCTCGGCGCGCAGCTCCGCGACGGCGAAGCGCCGGATCGCGTCGAGGTCCTCGGCGTCGCGCGCGCCCGAGGCGAGGTACTTCGCGGCGATCTCGCCGATGTACTCGCCGTGGTAGCCGTCGGCCGGGAACTCGGCCGCGAGCCCCAGTCGCTCGCGCGCGCGCGCCTGCACCGAGAGCGCGAGGTTCTCGATCTGGTTGCCCGCGTCGTTGTAGTAGAACTCGCGCGCGACGACGAAGCCGCGCCATTCGAGCAGCGCCGAGATCGCGTCGCCGAGAGCGGCCTGGCGGCCGTGGCCGACGTGCAGCGGCCCCGTCGGGTTCGCCGACACGAACTCGACCAGGACGCGCTCGCCGCGCCCGGCGTCGGAGCGGCCGTAGCGCTCGCCTTGAGCGAGCACGGCGCGCACCACGTGCTGCTTGGCCTGCGCGCGCAGGCGCAGGTTGATGAAGCCCGGCCCCGCGATCTCCGCGCGCTCGAGCCAGTCGGAGGGCGGCAGCGCCGCGATCAGCGCCTGCGCCACCTCGCGCGGATTGCGCTTCAGGCTCTTCGCGAGCTGCATCGCCGCCGGGCACGAGAAGTCGCCGTGCTGCGCCTGCTTGGGGCGCTCGAGCGTGATCAGCGACGCCCGCTGGTCGGCGGCAATCCCGGGCGCGACCTGGGCGAGCGCCTTCGTGAGCAAGTCGGTCAGGTGCGAGCGGATCTCGGCGGACATGGGATCGCGACGGCAAACCCCTTATTATACGGGCCGGTTCCACCCGGACCGCACTCGAGAGGAAAGCATGGGCAGAGGCGACAAGCGCACGTTCAAGGGCAAGGTGTTCAAGGGCTCGCACGGCAATACCCGGCTGCGCAAGGCGAAGAAGAAAGCTCCCGCGAAGAAATCCTAGCCGACCTAGAACTCGGTCGGATCCACGTCGAGGTGCCAGCGCACGCCGCTCGCGCGCTCGGCGTACAGGCGCCCCG
The DNA here is from genome assembly GCA_035651815.1 of Burkholderiales bacterium. Lineage (GTDB taxonomy): Bacteria > Pseudomonadota > Gammaproteobacteria > Burkholderiales > SG8-39 > VBDM01. The sequence goes on from DASRFB010000074.1 coordinate 14,344, forward strand.
TCCACTCCCGCAGGAAGATCTGCAGCCTCGGGCGCGACGCCGACTGCGCGAGCAGCTGCCCGCGCTCCATCCCGCCCAGGCGGGCGAGCGACATGGGCGCGGGGTCATAGAGCGTCACCGCGCCCTCCGACGCGGGCGCGAGCGCCGCGGCGCGGCGCAGGAAGGCGAGCGCGCGCTCGGCGTCGCGGCTCTCCGCGCGCAGCGCGGCCTCGAACATGAACGGCGGAAAGCCGGCCTTCTCGCGCTCGGCGAGCACGCTCTTCGCGAAGCCCGCGTAGTCGTGGCGCACGAGCGACTGGTAGAGCGGGTGGTGCGGGTAGCGGGTCTGGATCAGGACCTCGCCCGGCAGCTCGGCGCGCCCCGCGCGGCCCGCCACCTGCTGCAGCTGCGCGAAGCTGCGCTCGCCCGCGCGGTAGTCGGGCGCGAACAGGCCGGCGTCGGCGTTGATCACGCCGACCAGCGTCAGCCGCCCGAAGTGGTGGCCTTTGGCGAGAATCTGCGTGCCGACCAGGATGTCGGCCTCGCGGCGGTGGGCGCGGCCGAGCAGGCCTTCGAGGCCGGCGCGCCCGCGCGCGGAATCGCGGTCGATGCGCAGCACGCGCGCCTTCGGGAAGCGCTCGGCGAGCGTCGTCTCGATCCTTTGCGTGCCGCGGCCGAACGGGAGCAGGTCCGGGTTCCCGCACTGCGGGCAGGCGCGCGGCACGCCGTGCGCGAGGCCGCAATGATGGCAGCGCAGCTCGCGGTCGGCGAGGTGCAGCACCATGTTGGCGCTGCAGCGCGTGCAGCCACTCACCCAGCCGCACGCGGGGCACGCGAGCACCGGCGCGTAGCCGCGGCGGTTGAGGAAGACGAGCGCCTGCTCGCCGCGCGCGAGCCGCTCGCCGATCGCCTCGACGAGCGGCGCGGCGAGCCCTTCGCGCGCGGGGTGCGCTCCCAGGTCGAGCAGTCGGATCGCCGGCAGGCGCGCCTCGGGGACGGCGCGGTGGTGCAGCTCGATCAGGCGGTAGCGCCCCGAGAGCGCGTGGTGAAAGGTCTCGACCGAGGGCGTCGCCGAGCACAGGACGACCGGCGCCTTGGCCGAGCGCGCGCGCACGATCGCGAGATCGCGCGCCGAGTAGCGAAGCCCCTCCTGCTGCTTGAAGGAGGCGTCCTGCTCCTCGTCGACCACCACCAGCGCGAGCCGCGCGAGCGGCGCGAACACCGCGAGCCGCGTGCCGAGCACGATGTCGGCGCGGCCCTCGAGCGCGGCGAGCCAGCCCGCGGCGCGCTCGACCTCGGGCATCGCGCTCGTCTGCACCACGAGCCGCGCCCCGGGGAAGCGCTCGCGGAACGCGGTCTCGAGCGCGGGCGTGAGCGCGATCTCGGGCACGAGGACGAGCGCCTGCCCGCCCGTCTCGAGCGCGCGCGCGATGAGCCCCAGGTAGACCTCGGTCTTGCCGCTGCCCGTCACCCCGAACAGGACCGTCACGCCGAAGCCTTCGGCCGCCACCGCGCCGGCCGCGGCGCGCTGCTCGGCGTTCAGCTCGTGCGCCGCGATGAAGCGCGCCCGCGTCGCGACCGGGGCGCGCGCCTCGATCCACCCCGACTCGAGCGCGCGCGACAGCTGCGAGCGCTCGGGCGGCGAGAGCTCCGCGGGGTCGACGGGGCCGTGCGCGAGGCGCTCGAGCAGCGCGCGCTGGCGCGCGTTGCGCCGGGGCAGCGTCGCGAGCGCCGCGCGGCCCGGCCCGGTCAGCGCGAACGCGCGCGGCGGCGCGGGCAGGGCTTTCGGTCCGCGCAGGCGCGGCGGCAGCGCGTTCAGGATCACCGGGCCGAGCGGCTCGTGATAGTAGTCGCTCGCGAACCGCGCGAAATCGAGCCACTCGGCGGGAAGCCGCGGCTCCTCGCGCAGGATGCGCTCGACCCGGCGCAGCCGCTCGGGCGCGACGTCGGAGCCGGAGGCGACGTCGACCACGACGCCCACGGCCCGCTTCGTGCCGAACGGGACCACCGCGCGCGCGCCGATGTCGTCGCGCGTCGCGTCGTCGGCGCGGTAATCGAAGAGCTTCGGCAGCGGCACGTCGAGCGCGACGCGCGCGACGGTCGCCGCGCTCAGGTTGAGGCGCGAATCGTCACTCAAGTGGAATCTGTGTAACTCGGGATAAGCAGCGAGCCCGTATGGTGATTTTTGGGTTCTTCACAGAATTTGTGGATAACGGTGTGCGTAACCGTGTCACAAAACTGTAACCTGCGTTGCCGAAAAGGATTTTTACCGCTGCCTAAAATCGTGGCGTGGCCGAAACCCCAATCGAAACAGAAAGATATTTGTCTCTCCCCAGGGACACCGTGGAACGCCGCGCCAGGCGCGGGGTTTCAGGGGGTCATGTGTATAAGTCCGATCGCGGTCCCCGCGGCGTCGCCCCGGCGGGACGCGCCTTGTCAGCGTCCCGAATGGTACGGCGCGCTCAATTCGTGCACCGCGCGCACCAGCTCGGCGACGCTCTCGGGCGGCGTGTGCTGCGAGATCCCGTGCCCGAGGTTGAAGACGTGGCCGCTGCCCGTTCCGTACGAGGCGAGCAGCGCCGCGACCTCGCGCCGGATCGCGTCCGCGGGCGCGAAGAGGGCCATCGGATCAAGATTGCCCTGCAGCGCGACGCGCTCGCCGATGCGGCGCCGCGCGGCGCCGAGGTCGACCGTCCAGTCGAGGCCCACGCAGTCGCAGCCGCTCGCGGCAATCGCCTCGAGCCAGGCGCCGCCGCCTTTGGTGAAGACGATGCGCGGGATCGGCACGCCGTCGCGGCTGCGCGGCACGCCGGCGAGCACGCGCTCGATATAGGCGAGCGAGAACTCGCGGAAGGCGGGGCCGGCGAGGCTCCCGCCCCAGGTGTCGAAGATCATGACGGCGTCCGCGCCTGCCTCGATCTGCGCCGCGAGCAGCGCCGCGACCGCGGCCGCGTTCACCTCGAGGATGCGGTGCAGCAGGCGCGGATCGCCGTAGAGCATCGACTTGACGGCGCGGAAGTCGTCGCTCGCGCCGCCTTCGACCATGTAGCAGGCGAGCGTCCAGGGGCTGCCCGCGAACCCGATCAGCGGCACCGCGCCGCCGAGCGCGCGCACGATCTCGCGCACCGCGTCGCCGACGTACCTGAGCTCCGCTCCCGGGTCGGGAGGGGCGAGCTTCGCCGCCGCCGCGGCGTCGCGCACCGGGCGCTCGAAGCGCGGGCCTTCGCCCTCGACGAAGTACAGGCCCAGGCCCATCGCGTCCGGGATGGTGAGGATGTCGGAGAACAGGATCGCCGCGTCGAGCGGGAAGCGCGCGAGCGGCTGCAGCGTCACCTCGGCAGCGAGCGCGGGGGTCTTCGCGAGCGCGAGGAAGCTGCCGGCGCGCGCGCGCGTCGCGGTGTACTCGGGCAGGTAGCGCCCGGCCTGGCGCATCAGCCACACCGGCGTATACGGGACGGGCTCGCGCGCGAGCGCGCGGAGCAGCGTGTCGTTCGCGGGCCTCGCCATCAGCCGCCGAGGAGCTTCTTCTCGATGTAGGCCCACTCGGCGGGCTCGACCGGCGTGATCGAGAGGCGGTTGCCGCGCCGGAGCACGATCATGTCGGCGAGCGCCTTGTGCTTGCGCAGCTCGTCCATCGGCACGAACGGCGTCTTCCTCACGAACTTCACGTCGACGCACCACCAGCGCGGCTTGTCGCGCTTCGAGCGCTCGTCGTAGTAGTCGCTCTTCGGGTCGAACTGCGACTCGTCGACGTGCGCGGCCGAGGCGACCTCGGCGATCCCGGCGATGCCGATCGGATCGGTGCTGGAATGCCAGAAGAGAATCGGGTCGCCGAGCTGCATCTCGTTGCGCATGAAATTGCGCGCGGTGAAGTTGCGCACGCCCGTCCACGGCGCCGTCTGGCGCGGCGATTTCGCGAGGTCGTCGATGCCGAACTCGTCGGGCTCCGACTTCATCAGCCAGTGGCGCATGGGAGCAGCGAGGATAGCCGAAATAAAAAACGCAGGCTGCGCCTGCGTTCGTTATGGGGTGCCCCCCGCCATGCCGCTAGACCCTCTTCCTGAACCTTGCGGTCCAAGATGGTCGCTTTCCGGTCACATCAGGTACGTCCGACGGGGGACGCGCACAACAGTGACGCTAGAGTCCGCAACCAAATTCAAGCTGTTGGTTCAAGAATTTTTC
>DASRFB010000075.1:0-10518 GCA_035651815.1 Burkholderiales bacterium
GGTCGTGACCGCGTCGGGCGTCGTCGCGGTCGTCGAGGCGCCGAAGCCGCCGGAAATTCCGCGCGAGCTGGGCGCCGCGGTCCTGATCGAGAACCTCCAGGATCCGGGCAACCTCGGGTCGATCCTTCGCAGCGCGGCGGCCGCCGGCATCCGCGACGTGTTCCTCTCGCCCGGATCCGTCTTCGCCTGGTCGCCCAAGACCGTGCGCGCCGGGATGGGGGCGCATTTCTTTCTGTCGATCCACGAGAACGCCGACCTCGCCGACGTCGCGCGCCGATGCAAAGGCCGCGTCGTCGCCACCGAGCCGCGCGCCAAGGCGTCGCTGTACGAGACGAAGCTCGACGGCGCGGTCGCGTGGCTGTTCGGCAACGAAGGCGCCGGGCTGTCCGAAGCCGGGCGCGGCGTCGCGACCGACTGGGTCCGGATCCCGATGCCCGGAAAATCCGAGTCGCTCAACGTGGCCGCCGCGGCCGCGATATGCTTGTTCGAGCAGGTCAGGCAGAAGAAGGCGCTGGATGGTTACCCGAAGCCCTAAGAGACCCCTGGCCGCCGGCTTCTTCGCCCTCCTCAAGTGGATCAGCCCTGTACACGAGTCGCATGGAGTACCGGTCTGGACACCCCTCTGCGAAAAGCAAGAGAGGCCCTTGATTTACAAACGCATCGACGCGGCGCTCGGCCTGCTGAAACAGCACGCCCCCGAACGCTATCACCGGGCAGTTCGCTTGCTCAAAGCCTTTCTAGTTCTCGGTAACGACTCTGCCCACGCAAGCTTCGATCGCACCAATGAGACTTGCCGACTCCGCGAAAGATTCATGTTGGCGCCGGACACGACGGACGCTTCACTGGCATGCACGATTGTCCATGAAGCCACGCACGCGAGGCTCTTCGAGCTCGGTATCCCGTATGACGAGCCGGTGCGCTATCGCGTGGAGATGGTCTGCATCCGCTCCGCCTTGCTCGCTGCCCGACGGTTCCCCGGCGCTCAGGCCGAAGTGGAGCGGTGTCGCGAACAATTATCGATCGAGCCGTCCGTTTTCTCGAACGAGGGTTATATCGACCAGCGCGCGAAGGACCTGCGTGACCTCGGTTGCCCGGAGTGGATCGTACGCGCGGTCGTCTGGATCGCCCGGAAACGGGTGGGCAGTGGATTCTGAAGATCGAGGCAATGACAACGCTTGAGAGGTGAAGACATGAATCTCACAGCCCGGAACCATAGCGGCGTCGCATCGTTACTCATGCTGATGCTGACGGCATTTTCGGCCGCTGCCGCCGACTATCCCGCCCCGAAGGAAGCCGACTGGACCGCGCGCGAGTTCCGGTTCCACACCGGCGAGACGCTGCGCGACGTGAAGCTGCACTACACGACGGTCGGCGCGCCGAAGAACGAGCCGGTGCTCGTACTCCACGGCACCGGATCGTCGGCGGCTTCGTTCCTCAATCCGCAGTTCGCCGGCGAGCTGTTCGGCCCGGGGCAGCCGCTCGACGCGGCGAAGTACTTCGTCATCCTCCCCGACGCGCTCGGCACGGGCAAATCCACCAAGCCTTCCGACGGCCTGCGCGCGCGCTTCCCGAAGTACAACTACGACGACATGGTGCTCGCGCAGTACCGCCTCGTCACCGAGGGACTCGGCATCAAGCACTTGCGGCTCGTCCTCGGCAACTCGATGGGCGGGATGCAGGCGTGGATCTGGGGCGTGCAGCACCCCGGGTTCATGGACGCGATCGTGCCCATGGCGTGCCAGCCGATCCAGATGTCGGGCCGCAACTGGATGATGCGGCGGCTGCTGGTCGAGTCGATCCGCCGCAACCCCGATTACAACGGCGGCAACTACACCGCGCAGCCGCGCGGGATGCAGCTCGCGCTCACCGAGTTCGCGATCGCGACCTCGGGCGGCACGCAGGCCTACTTCAAGCAGGCGCCGACGCGCGAGCAGGCCGACAGGATCGTCTTCGACCGGCTCGACGCGCCGTTCCGCGGCGACGCGAACGACCTGCTGTACCAGTGGGAATCCTCGGACGACTACAACCCGTCGCCCGGGCTCGAGCGCATCGAGGCCGTGGTGCTCGCGATCAACGCCGCCGACGACGAGCGCAATCCGCCCGAGATCGGCGTGATGGAGCCCGAGATGAGGCGGGTGAAGAACGGGCGCCTGGTCGTCATCCCGGCGAGCGCCGAGACGCGCGGGCACGCGACCACGGGCATGGCGAAGTTCTGGAAGGACTACCTGGCGGAGCTGCTCGACAAGGCGCCGCGACGGGCGACGTCGGCGTCTCCTCATTAACCTAATACACCCGCCGCTCCAGCTTGAAGTCCTGCATGATCGTGGTCGCGATCTCCTCGATCGACTTGGTCGTCGAGTCGGCCCAGCGGACGCCCTCGCGCTGCATCAGCTGCTCGGCCTGGCGCACCTCGAAGCGGCAGTTGTCGAGGTTCGCGTAGCGGCTGTTCGGGCGCCGCTCGTGGCGGATCTCGGTGAGCCGCTCGGGGCTGATCGAGAGGCCGAACAGCTTCTCGCGATAGTCCTGGAGAACCGTGGGCAGCTGCAGGCGGTCGAAGTCCTCCGGGATGAGCGGATAATTGGCCGCCCGGATGCCGAACTTCAGCGCGAGGTACAGGCTGGTCGGGGTTTTCCCGCTCCTCGAGACGCCGACCAGGATCACGTCGGCCTTGTCGAGGTCGCGGGACGACACGCCGTCGTCGTGGGCGAGGGCGAAGTTGATGGCGTCGATCCGGTTCGTGTACTGCTTGGTGTCGAGGGCGCTGTGCGAGCGGCCGATGGTGTGGCTCGACTTGGCGCCGAGCTCGCCCTCGAGCGGATCGAGGAACACCTCGAAGAAGTCGAGCACGAACGCCCCTGCCGCCCGGATCACGTCGCGCACTTCGCCGTTCACGAGAGTCGTGAATACTACCGGCCGCGCGCTGCCGCTGCGCGCCGCGTCCTCGATGCGAGCGACGCAGGCGCGCGCCTTGGTGACGGTGTCGACGAAGGGCACGGTGACGTGCTGGAACTCGATGCCCTCGAACTGCGTGAGCAGGCTGTGGCCGAGCATCTCGACCGTGATGCCGGTGCCGTCGGAGACGAAGAAGACGGTGCGCCGCGGAACGGACATGGAAGGAAGGCGTTGACCCCGAGTCAGCGCCGAGACGGCGCTGCCGCTAAAATAGCGGTTTCGCGCCGAAGGTTCAACAACCGAAGAAGGCCGGTGTCATGAGCGATCAACAATACGTCGTCAGGCTGGAGCAGCTGCGCATGAGCGACGTCGACCGCGTCGGCGGCAAGAACGCCTCGCTCGGCGAGATGATCAGCCAGCTGTCGAAGGCCGGGATCCGCGTCCCCGGCGGCTTCGCCACCACGGCGGCGGCGTACCGCGATTTCCTGGCGCAGGGCGGCCTCAAGGACCGCATCGACGCCCGGCTGAAGGAGCTCGACGCCGACGACACCGACGCGCTCGCCCGCTGCGGCGCCGAGATCCGCGGCTGGATCGAGCAGGCGCCGTTGCCCAAGCGCCTCGAGCAGGACGTCTCCGCCGCGTACGCCGACATGATGAAAGGCGGCGAGGGCTCGGTCGCCGTGCGCTCGAGCGCCACCGCCGAGGACCTGCCCGACGCCTCCTTCGCGGGACAGCAGGAGACCTTCCTCAACGTGAGCGGCCTTCCGGCCGTGATGAAGGCGCTGAAGCGGGTCTTCGCGTCCCTGTACAACGACCGCGCCATCTCGTACCGCATCCACAAGGGCTTCGATCACTCGGCGGTCGCGCTCTCCGCGGGCATCCAGCGCATGGCGCGCAGCGACCGGGGCGCGAGCGGCGTGATGTTCACGCTCGACACCGAGTCGGGCTTCCAGGACGTGGTCTTCATCACCGCGTCGTGGGGACTGGGCGAGACGGTGGTGCAGGGCGCCGTGAACCCCGACGAGTTCACCGTGCACAAGCCGATGCTGCGCGCGGGCAAGTACCCGATCATCCGACGGGGCCTCGGATCGAAGATGCACAAGATGATCTTTGCCGAAGGCGGGGACGAAGCCGTGAAGACGGTCGACGTCCCCGAGGCCGACCGGCACCGCTTCTGCCTCTCCGACGAGGACGTGATCGAGCTCGCGCGCTTCGCCATGAAGATCGAGGAGCACTACCAGCGCCCGATGGACATCGAGTGGGCGAGGGACGGCGTCGACGGGAAGATCTACATCCTGCAGGCGCGCCCGGAGACCGTGAAATCGCGCAAGACCGAAGGCCAGGAGCGCTACCGCCTGAAGCAGCGCTCCGAGGTGCTCGCGAGCGGACGCGCCATCGGCCACAAGATCGGCGCGGGCAGCGTGCGCGTCGTCAAGGACGCCTCGCAGATGTCGCGCGTCAAGCCGGGCGACATCCTGGTCACCGACATGACCGACCCGAACTGGGAGCCGGTGATGAAGCGCGCGGCCGCGATCGTCACCAACCGCGGCGGGCGCACCTGCCACGCCGCCATCATCGCGCGCGAGCTCGGCATCCCCGCCGTGGTGGGGTGCGGCGACGCGACGCGGACGCTTGCCGACGACACGACCTGCACCGTCTCCTGCGCCGAGGGCGACACGGGCTACGTCTACCGCGGCCTGCTCGAGGTCGAGGTGAGCTCGCAGCAGCTCGGCGACATGCCGAAGTGCCCGGTCAAGATCACCATGAACATCGGCAACCCGATGCTCGCGTTCGACTTCCAGGCGCTGCCCAACTGGGGCGTGGGGCTCGCGCGGCTCGAGTTCGTCATCAACAACATGATCGGCGTGCACCCGAAGGCGGTGCTCGAGTACGCCAGGCTGCCGAGCGAGCTCAAGCGCCAGGTCGACGAGCGCGCCCGCGGCTACCGGGACGCGCGCGCCTTCTACGTGGAGAAGCTCGCCGAGGGCGTGGCGACCATCGCCGCCGCCTTCTGGCCCAAGCCCGTGATCGTGCGGCTCTCCGACTTCAAGTCGAACGAGTACAAGAAGCTGCTCGGCGGCTCGCGCTACGAGCCCGACGAGGAGAACCCCATGCTCGGCTTCCGCGGCGCCTCGCGCTACATCGCCGAGTCGTTCCGCGACTGCTTCGAGCTCGAATGCGAGGCGATGCGGCGGGTGCGCAACGACATGGGGCTCACCAACGTCGAGATCATGGTGCCGTTCGTGCGCACGCTGGGCGAGTGCGAGCGCGTCATCGGGCTGCTCGCCGCCGGCGGCCTGAAGCGCGGCGAGAACGGCCTGCGCCTCGTCATGATGTGCGAGGTGCCTTCCAACGCCATCCTCGCCGAGCAGTTCCTCGAGCATTTCGACGGCTTCTCGATCGGCTCGAACGATCTCACGCAGCTCACGCTCGGGCTCGATCGCGACTCGGGGCTCGTGGCCGAGGCGTTCGACGAGCGCGACCCCGCGGTGAAGGCGATGCTGCGCCTCGCGATCCAGGCCTGCCGCAAGGCGGGCAAGTACGTCGGCATCTGCGGACAGGGCCCTTCCGACAACATCGACTTCGCCCGGTGGCTGATGCAGGAAGGCATCGAGAGCATGTCGCTCAACCCGGACACGGTCGTCGACACTTGGATGCAGCTCGCGAAGGCCTCGGAGTCGCCGTCCCGGTCGACCGTCCCGGCGAAATAGGGCCCGGCGCCGGATCGGATCTCAGGTCTTGGTGCGCAGCAGGCGCTGGCGCTCGCGCTGCCAGTCGCGCTCCTTCTCGGTCGCGCGCTTGTCGTACTGCCGCTTGCCCTTCGCGAGGCCGACGGCGAGCTTCACCCGCCCGCGGGTGTAGTGCAGGTCGAGCGGCACGAGCGTGTAGCCGGCGCGCTGCACCTTGCCGATCAGCTTGCGGATCTCCTCGGCATGGAGAAGCAGCTTGCGCGTGCGGACCGGGTCGGGGTGCACGTGGGTGGACGCCGTTTCGAGAGGGCTGACGTGCGCTCCGATCAGGAAGACTTCGTCGCCGTTGACGATGACGTAGGCCTCCTTGAGCTGGACGCGCCCGGCGCGGATCGCCTTGACCTCCCAGCCTTCGAGCGCGATGCCCGCCTCGTAGCGCTCCTCGATGAAGTAGTCGTGGAAGGCCTTGCGGTTTTCGGCGATCGTCACGGACGCGGGCTTTCCACTAGAATTCTGCGATTTTAAGCCATGGTCGTCGTCGATCGCTCGGTGCTCGCGCCCTACACGGCGAACGAGATGTTCGCCCTGGTCGACGACGTCGAGTCCTACCCGCAGTTCCTGCCCTGGTGCGAAAGCACCCGCGTCGCGCTGCGCGAGCCCGGCCGCACCGTCGCGACGATCCGCGCCAACTATCACGGCCTGCGCCAGGAGTTCACCACCGAGAACGCCAACCGGCCGGGCGAGCGCATCGACATCTCGCTCGTGTCCGGGCCGTTCCGCACGCTGCGCGGGCACTGGAGCTTCACGCCGCTCGGCGAGCGCGGCAGCAGGATCGAGTTCCGCCTCGAGTACCAGTTCGCGAGCCGCATCCTGGACAAGGTCGCCGGCCCCGTGTTCCACAAGATCGCCGACAGCTTCGTCGACGCCTTCGTGCGCCGCGCGGAGCAGCGCCTCGGCCGGCGATGAGCGGCGCGACGATCCGCGTCGAGGTGGCGTACGCGTCGCCCGTGCGGCAGGCGCTGCGTACGCTGACGCTGCCCGAAGGCGCGAGCGCCGCCGACGCGCTGCGGGCGAGCGGCCTGGCGGAGGAGTTTCCCGAGATCGATCCGGCGACCGCCGCGCTCGCGGTGTACGGGAAGCGCGTGCGGCCCGAGGCGCGGCTGCGCGATCGCGACCGCGTGGAGATCGTCCGCCCGCTGCAGGCGGACCCGAAGGAATCGAGAAGGGCGCGCGCGAGGCGCCGCGCCGGGCGCTAGGCTAGTTGCCGCACCACTGCCGGACCGACGCCTGCGCGCTCGCCTTCCCCTGCTCGATCTGCGCGTCGTCCAGATAGTAGCGCTCGCCCTTCGAGTCGATCCTGCCGATGCGGCCGCCGATCTCGTACTGCGCGAGCTGCTGCCGCGCGGTCTCGCAATTGCGCTGCTTCTCCTCCGCCTGGGCGGTCTTCTGGTCCTCTTTCTTCTGCGCTTCTTCCTTTTCCTTCTGCCGCTTGCGGAATTCCTGCTCCTGCTCGACCGCGGTCATCGGGCCGGCCTTCGCCGCGCCGGGCGCCGGTGCCGTGGGCGCGTCCCTGCGGATGGTCGTCGACTGCGCACCGGACGGGCAGGGGTTCTGCGAGTACACGGTACGGCCGCTCTCGATGCATTTGTAGACCTGCGCGTGCGCGGGCAGCGCGGCGAGCGCGGCGGCCAGCGTGAGCGATGCGAGCGATGTCCGGAGCATGGCGTTGGACCCGGCAAAAATCGACCGGGCCACCATAGCGGCTTTCGCCGGGGCCGTCAATTGACGCCGCGGGGGATTGTGCAGGATTTACCGAGGGTTGCGCCCCGCGTATAATGCGGCTTTTGGATGTCGCCATGCGCCTAGTACAGAAGGCCCTCACGTTCGACGATGTCCTGCTCGTTCCCGCCCACTCCAGCGTCCTGCCCCGCGAAGTCAGCCTGCAAACCCGGCTGACGCGCAACGTCCAGCTCAACATCCCGCTCGTCTCGGCCGCGATGGACACGGTGACCGAGGCGCGGCTCGCGATCGTGCTCGCGCAGGAGGGCGGGGTCGGCATCGTGCACAAGAACATGCCGCCGAAGGCGCAGGCCGCCGAGGTCGCGAAGGTCAAGCGCTACGAGTCGGGCGTGCTGCGCGACCCGATGACGGTGTCGCCCGACATCGCCGTGCGCGAGCTGCTCGCGCTCACGCAGCAGCACAAGGTGTCGGGCTTCCCCGTGGTCGAGAAGGGCCGCGTCGTCGGCATGGTGACCAACCGCGACTACCGCTTCGAGACCAACCTCGACGCACCGGTGCGCTCGATCATGACGCCGAAGGAGCGCCTCATCTACGTGAAGGAGAGCGCGAGCCCCGAGGAGGCGAAGGCGCTGCTGCACAAGCACCGCCTCGAGCGCGTGCTGGTGGTCGACGACGGCTTCCGGCTGCGCGGCCTGATCACGGTGAAGGACATCCTGAAGTCGACCGAGTACCCGAACGCGTGCCGCGACCAGCACGGGAAGCTCCGCGTCGGCGCCGCGATCGGCGTCGGCGAAGGCACCGAGGAGCGGGTCGAGGCGCTGGTCGAGGCGGGCGTCGACGTCATCATCGTCGACACCGCGCACGGGCACGCTCAGGGCGTGCTCGACCGCGTGAAATGGGTGAAGCGCCGCCATCCGTCGCTCGAGGTGATCGGCGGCAACATCGCGACCGCCGACGCCGCCAAGGCGCTGGTCGACCACGGCGCCGACGGCGTGAAGGTCGGCATCGGGCCCGGCTCGATCTGCACGACGCGGATCGTGGCGGGAGTCGGCATCCCGCAGATCAGCGCGATCCAGAACGTCTCGGCCGCGCTCGCGAGCTCCGGAGTGCCGCTGATCGCGGACGGCGGCATCCGCTTCTCGGGAGACATCGCCAAGGCCATCGGCGCGGGCGCGCACGCGGTCATGCTGGGCAGCCTGTTCGCCGGCACCGAGGAGTCGCCCGGCGAGACCGAGCTGTTCCAGGGACGCACCTACAAGTCCTACCGCGGCATGGGATCGCTCGGCGCCATGCAGCAGGGCGCCGCGGACCGCTATTTCCAGGACCCGGCGGTGCACATCGACAAGCTGGTGCCGGAAGGGGTCGAGGGCCGCGTGCCTTACAAGGGCTCCGTCGCGAAAGTCATCGACCAGCTGATGGGCGGCCTGCGCGCGAGCATGGGCTACATGGGCTGCGACGGCATCGAGGCGGTGCGCGAGCGCGCGCAGTTCGTCGAGATCACCGCCGCCGGCATGCGCGAGTCGCACGTGCACGACGTGCAGATCGTCAAGGAAGCGCCGAACTACCAGGCGGACTAGCGTGCCGACGGCCCACGCGCACAGAACCGACCGCGAGACCGCGCCGCCGCGCTCGCATCGCGCGCACGAGAAGATCCTGATCCTCGATTTCGGCGCGCAGTACTCGCAGCTGATCGCGCGCCGCGTGCGCGAGGCGAAGGTCTACTGCGAGCTGCATCCGTGGGACGCGAGCGACGCGTTCGTGCGCGACTTCGGCGCGAGCGGCGTCATCCTGTCGGGCGGGCCGGCGTCGGTCTACGAGGACGCGACGCCCAAGGCGCCCGCGGCGGTGTTCGAGCTCGGCGTGCCGGTGCTCGGCATCTGCTACGGCATGCAGACCATGGCGGCGCAACTCGGCGGCGGCGTCGAGAGCTCCGGCGTGCGCGAGTTCGGCTATGCCGAGGTGCGCGCGCGCGGGCATTCCGAGCTGTTCAAGGGCATCCAGGACCGCAGCAACGCGGAGCGCCACGGGCTGCTCGACGTCTGGATGAGCCACGGCGACAAGGTCACGGCGCTGCCGCCGGGCTTCAAGGTCATCGCGAGCAACGACTCGACGCCGATCGCCGGCATGGCCGACGAGACGCGGCGCTTCTACGGCGTGCAGTTCCACCCCGAGGTCACGCACACGCGCCAGGGCGCGGCGATCCTCGAGCGCTTCGTGCGCGGCATCTGCGGCTGCTCGGGCGACTGGACCATGCCGAATTTCGCCGAGGAGGCGGCCGGGCGGGTGCGTGCGCAGGTGGGCGACGACCAGGTGCTCCTCGGGCTCTCGGGCGGCGTCGACTCCTCGGTGGTCGCGGCGCTGCTCCAGCGCGCGATCGGCGACCGGCTCACCTGCGTCTTCGTCGACACGGGGCTCCTGCGCCTGAACGAGGCGAGCCAGGTGATGGACACCTTCGCGAAGAACCTCGGCGTTCGAGTGGACCTGGTCGACGCGGGCGAGCGCTTCATGCGCGCGCTCGCCGGCGTCCACGATCCCGAAGCCAAGCGCAAGATCATCGGCCGCGAGTTCGTCGAGGTGTTCCAGGCCGAGGCGAAGAAGTTCGCGCGCGTGAAGTGGCTCGCCCAGGGCACGATCTATCCGGACGTGATCGAGTCCGCGGGCGCGAAGACGAAGAAGGCGCACACCATCAAGTCGCACCACAACGTCGGCGGGCTGCCCGAGACGCTGCACCTGAAGCTCTTGGAGCCGCTGCGCGAATTGTTCAAGGACGAGGTGAGGGAGCTCGGTCTCGCGCTCGGGCTTCCACGCGAGATGGTGTTCCGGCATCCGTTCCCGGGACCCGGCTTGGGGGTACGGATCCTCGGGGAAGTAAAAAAGGAATACGCCGATTTACTGCGTCGAGCCGACGCCATCTTCATCGAGGAGCTCAGAGCGGCCGATTGGTACGACAAGGTGGCGCAGGCGTTCGCGGTCTTTCTTCCGGTGCGCTCGGTGGGCGTGATGGGCGACGGCCGAACCTACGAGCACGTCGTCGCGCTCCGGGCGGTGCAGACCGCCGACTTCATGACCGCCCACTGGGCGCCGCTGCCGCACGAGCTGCTCGCCAAGGTCTCCAGCCGCATCATCAACGAGGTGCGCGGGATCAACCGGGTCGTCTACGACGTCTCGAGCAAGCCGCCCGCCACGATCGAGTGGG
>DASRFB010000076.1:0-4993 GCA_035651815.1 Burkholderiales bacterium
GCGAAGACGACGGGCGCGCAGGTGCCCGTCGACGGCGGCAATGAGCGCGTCATCTGAAGCGACCGCGGTCGAGACGCTGCGCTGGACGGGCGAGCGCCTCGAGCTGATCGACCAGCGCGGTCTTCCCGGACGCCTGGACTACGTGAGCTGCGCTTCGGCCGCCGAGGTCGCCGCCGCGATCCGCGACATGGTGGTGCGCGGGGCGCCCGCGATCGGCTGCGCCGCCGCGTTCGGCGTGGCGCTCGAGGCGCTGCGTCACCGGCATCGTCCGCGCGCCGAGCTCGCGGCGGCGCTGGAACGGGCGTTCGCGGCACTGGCCGCGAGCCGCCCGACCGCCGTGAATCTCTTCTGGGCGCTCGACCGCATGCGCGAGGCGCTCGCCGCCGGTCGCGATCCGGTTCGCGCGGCCCTCGAGCTGCTCGACGCCGATCTCGCGACCAATCGCGCGATCGGCGCCGCCGGCGCCGCCCTCGTCCCGGAAGGGGCGCGCATCATGACCCATTGCAACGCCGGGGCGCTCGCCACGGCCGGCCACGGCACGGCGCTCGGCGTAGTGCGTTCCGCGCGCGACCAGGGCAAGCGCATCTCCGTGATCGCGAGCGAGACCCGGCCGTACCTGCAAGGCGCGCGCCTCACCGCCTGGGAGATGGTGCAGGAGCGCATCCCGGTCACGCTGATCACCGACGGCATGGCGGGTCACCTGATGCGGCGCGGAGAGATCGACCTGGTCATCGTCGGCGCCGACCGGGTCGCCGCGAACGGCGACGTGGCGAACAAGATCGGCACCTATCCCCTCGCCGTGCTCGCCGCGCGCCACGGCCTGCCCTTCTATGTCGCGGCGCCGGTCTCGACGATCGACCCCGAGGTCGCGACCGGCGAGGCGATCCCGATCGAGGAGCGCAGCGCGTCCGAGGTGACCGGCTACGGCGGGATGCGCTGGGCTCCCGAAGGCGTCCGCGTCGCCAACCCGGCGTTCGACGTAACTCCCGCCGAGCTGGTGACGGGCCTGATCACCGAGCGCGGGGTCGTCGAGCGCCCCGACGCGGCGAAGATCGAGCGACTCCTCGGGCGCTAGTCGCGCTCGCTCACCACGCGCAGCGGGTTGGTGCTCTTGCTCCAGGCGCGCGAGGGCTCGTCGCGGTGCACCGCCGGCGCCTTCTGGCGCGGCCTCCAGCTGAGCTGGCGCAGATACGACGCGAACTGGTCGCGCAGCTCGGGGCGCTTCAGGGCGTACCAGACTTGCGCCTGCAGGTGTCCGATCTTGGTGCCGCAGTCGTAGCGCACGCCCTCGAACTCGTAGCCGAGCACGGACTCGAGACCGAGGAGCCCGCGGATGCCGTCGGTCAGCTGCAGCTCGCCTTTCGCGGTGCGCGACTGCAGCATCCTGAGCAGCTCGAACACCGCCGGGCTGAGGATGTAGCGGCCGACGATCGCGAGCGACGAGGGTGCCGTTCCGGGCTTGGGCTTCTCCACCAGGTCCGCCAGCCGCTGGACCGGACCGCCGGCCGCGCTCTCGGGCTTGATCACGCCGTAGCGGTGCGCTTCGGCGGGATCGACCCGCTCGACCGCGACCACCGAGCTGCGGGTCTGCTCGTACAGCTCGACCATCTGCCGCATCGCCGGGATCTCGGCGTCGATGATGTCGTCGGGCAGGATGACGGCGAAGGGCTCGTCGCCGACCAGCGACGCGGCGCAGAGCACGGCGTCGCCCAGGCCGCGCATCTCGGGCTGGCGCACGTAGCTGTAGGTCAGGCCCGAGGGCAGGGCATTGCGCAGCTCGCGCAGCGTATCGGTCTTGCCCGCGGCTTCCAGCTCCTTCTCGAGCTCGTAGGCGCGGTCGAAATGGTCCTCGATCGCCCGCTTGTTGCGGCCGGTGACGAAGATCATCTCGGTGATCCCGGCCGCGGCCGCTTCCTCGACCGCGTACTGGATCAACGGCTTGTCCACGACCGGGAGCATCTCCTTCGGGCACGCCTTGGTCGCGGGCAAAAACCGGGTGCCGAAACCGGCCACCGGGAATACGGCCTTGCGGACCGTCTGTCGTCTCGTGTGCATATGGAATTTCCTAATCAGCGGCCTTGGCCACGAAAATTGTCAGGCTTGGAATCCCCTTGCCGTCCCTGTCGTCGTCTGCGGAGACGACGCTGTGCGTCGGTTCTGTATTGCACGAACCGTGCCGTCCGGCAGGGGTCTTCCGTACCCTGAAAACATTCGATCTTTTTGGTCCGCGATCGTTGCGCATCGGTAAATTTTTCAGAGCGCTTGTAAATGTTGCCGGACTAGATCCGGTAGCGCCTTCGGATGATCACCGGCACCGGTTTTTTCTCGGGCGTCGCGTTCTTGGAGAATTCGTCGGTCGCGCGCCAGCGCGCCTCGGTGTCCCGGCGGCCGCTTTGCTCGTCCCGGGCCGCCTGGCGCAGCTTCTCCTTCGGACGCGCCGGGGGCTGCTGGACCACCTGGTCGCGCTCGTGCGGCATTCGGGGCCCCGGGGGCGCGACCAGTGCGCCGCGGTCGCGCCGCGGCCCGCGCCGTCTGCGGCCCAGGAACCCGAATGCCATGTGCTTCTCCTTTGAAGTTCTTGCGTTGTCAGTACCGGTACTGCAGGCCCGCCGATACCATCTCGAAGTTGTCCTTGCCGTTCGGCACCTCGAAGCGCACCCGGTCCCAGTCGAGCCGGATCTGCCAGTTGCGATTCAGCCCGATCGCCGCGCCCGCGCCGTAGCTGGGCTCCCAGCCGTTCACTTTCGCGCCGATCACGTCGGCCCGCGTATACGCGGCGCCGCCCTTGGCGAAGATGCTCGAGTTCGCGCCGAGCGGGAGCCCGAGCACGGCCTGCACGTTCAAGCCCTGGGCCTTCTCCTCGCCGCCGTTGGCGAGCTTCGCCTTGCCGAAGTTCATGTATCCGACCTCGAGACCGAGCCAGTCGCGGAACTTGCCGCCGCCGTAGATCTTGAAGCCGGTGTCGGTGTCGTCGGAGATCCCGAAGTCGGAGTCCTTGAGCTTCGATTGGCCGATGTTCGCGCCGATGTAGCTCCAGAAATCCTTCTGGTAAGGCATGTAGTAGCGCTCGGTCGTGACGGTGGTCTCGCGCGTGGTCTGCGCGGAAGCGGGTAAGGCGACGCCCGCTGCGAGAGTGAGCAGGGAGATTCCGGCGAGAAGAGTCGTTTGCCGCATGGTTCAGTTTTCCTCGGTGAATCGCCGCTCCCCGGCGACCCCGCCGGGCGCAGAAAAGCGGCCTCGCCAATGCGGCAGCAAGCTCCATGCCGTGTGCAAAAGCCGGCCGCAGCGGCGTTTTCGTCCTTCTTTCGGATCACGCCGCGCTGTAACTCTTGCCCGCGTATCGGAAAATTTTTCCGGCAAACGGAGCACGGCGATTGGCATGGATGATGCAACCTGTTCCGGTGTCCACTCTCTTCGAAGGAGCGATACTCATGCGAACACCCGCAACGATCGCGAAGCATCCGCTGCATCCGATGCTGATCGTGTTTCCCGTCGGCCTATGGATCTTCTCACTCGTGTGCGACATCGTCGTGCTCGCCGGAGCGACGTCGCCCGGATGGCAGGTGGCGGCCTTCTACACGATGGTGGGCGGTCTGGTCGGCGCGCTCGTCGCGGCCGTGCCGGGGCTGATCGACCTCGTGTCGCCGCAGCTCGCGCGCGTGCGACGGATCGCAGTCACGCACATGGTCCTCAACCTGATCGCGGTCGCGCTCTACGCGGTGAACATCTGGCTGCGCGTGCAGGCGACGACCGACATGCGCTGGCCGGTGATGCTGTCGGTGGTGGCGGTCGTCATCCTCGCCGTGTCGGGGTGGCTCGGCGGCGAGATGGTCCACGTGCACGGCGTCGCGGTCGAGGACGGCGCGCTGCCCGCTCCGCACGGCGGGCGCTCGCGCTCCGAGCGCCTCGATACCGCCGCGCAGCGCTAGCCGCGGATCTCGACCGGCGTGCGCGCCGGCACCCGGTCGAACAGCTCGACGATGTCGGCGTTGCGCATGCGGATGCAGCCGATCGAGCCCGGGACGCCCATCGGGACGGTGTCCGGGCTGCCGTGAATGTAGATGTAGCGGCGCATCGTGTCGACGCGGCCGAGCCGGTTGAAGCCCGGCTCGCAGCCCGAGAGCCACAGGATCCGCGTCAGGATCCAGTCGCGGCCCGGGAACTCGCGCGCGAGCAGCGGCGTCCAGAGCTCGCCGGTCGGACGGCGGCGCACGAACACGGTGTTCGGCGGCGCGCCGGCGCCGATCTTGGCGCGGACGACGTGGCGCCCGCGCGGCGTGCACAGGCTGTCGCGCACCTCGCCGGCGCCGTTCTTCGCCGTCGAGACGCGGTAGCGCGCGAGCTCGGCCCCCGAGTCGTCGAGGAGCGCGAGCGTTTGCGCCGGGATCGAGACCTCGATTCTCACCGGCGCGCCGCGAAGAACTCGGAGAGCAGCGCGCCCGCCTCGGTCGCGAGGACGCCGCGTTCGACCTCGGCGTGGTGGTTGAGCCGCCGCTCGGCGAACAGGTCGACCACGCTGCCGCAGGCACCGGTCTTGGGATCGGCGGCCCCGAACACGAGGCGCGCGATGCGCGCGTGCATGATCGCGCCGGCGCACATCGCGCAGGGCTCGAGCGTGACGTAGAGCATGCAGCCGCCCAGCCGGTAGTTCTCGAGCGCGCACGCCGCGTCGCGCAAGGCCGCGATCTCGGCGTGCGCGGTCGGGTCGCGGCTCGAGATCGGCGCGTTCGAGCCCCGGCCGATCACCTCGCCTTCGCGCACCACGACCGCCCCGACCGGCACCTCGCCGCGCGCGGCGGCGAGCCGCGCGAGCTCGAGCGCCTCGCGCATGAAGCGCTCGTCCGCCTCTATTCCCACTCGATCGTGGCGGGCGGCTTGCTCGAGACGTCGTAGACGACCCGGTTGATCCCGCGCACCTCGTTGATGATGCGGCTGGAGACCTTGGCGAGCAGCTCGTGCGGCAGCGGCGCCCAGTGGGCGGTCATGAAGTCGG
>DASRFB010000077.1:0-76695 GCA_035651815.1 Burkholderiales bacterium
CCTGCGCAGCGGCTCGACCTGAATCAGCAGATCCTGCGCGGGCTCGCGCCGCCCGAGCCGGCGATCGCTGCGCAGCATCTTCAGGAGCTCTCCCGGCGCCACCGGCATCGAGAATAGCCGTCCCTGCGCTTCGTCGCACGCGTTCGCGATCAGGAAGTCGAGCTGATCGGCGGTCTCGACGCCTTCGGCGATCACGTTGAGGCCGAGGTTGTGCGCCATGCCGATCACCGCGCGCGTGATCGTCGCGTCGCCCACGTCGCTCGTGACCTGATCGATGAACGAACGGTCGATCTTGAGCGACTCGATCGGGAAGCGCTTGAGATACGAAAGGCTCGAATAGCCGGTGCCGAAGTCGTCGATCGAGATCTCGACGCCGGTGGCGCGCAGCTTCTCGATCATCACGATCGCCTCGGCGGCGTTGTGCATGACCACCGTCTCGGTGATCTCGAGCTCGAGCCATCTCGGCTCGAGGCGCGCCCGAGCGAGCGCGTGGCCCACGGTATCGACGAAATCCTTCTGCTGAAACTGGAGCCCGGAAATGTTCACCGCCACCGGGACTCGCGGCAGCCCCTTGGACTGCCACTCGCGGTTCTGCCGGCAGGCCTCGTGCAGCACCCAGCGGCCGATGGGCACGATCAGCCCCGTCTCCTCGGCCACCGGAATGAAGTCGTTCGGCAGGACCAGGCCCCGCTCCGGGTGGCGCCAGCGCAGCAGCGCTTCCATGCCGCAGAGCTCGCCGCTCGCCAGATCCACCTTGGGCTGGTAGTGCAGCACCAGCTCGCCGGCGTCCAGGGCGCTGCGCAGCTCGTTCTCCAGGGTCAGCCGGCGGGGGAACGAGCTCGTCATCTCGGGCGAGAACACCAGCACGTTGTTGCGGCCGGTCTTCTTTACCTGGTACATCGCGACGTCGGCGTGGGTGATCAACGCCTGGGCCGTGTCCCCGTGCATCGGGAAGACGCTGATGCCGATGCTCGAGCTGATGCGCAGATCGCTCGCGCCCGCGCGCACCGGGGTCGCCAGAGCATCGATGATCTTGCGCGCGACGGCGACCGCGTCCTCGGCGTGCGATACCTGGCGCAGCAGGACGACGAACTCGTCGCCGCCGAGCCGCGAGACCGTGTCCTCGAGACGCACCGCCGAGCGCAGGCGCTCGGCCACCGCGCGCAGCAGGTCGTCGCCCACGAAATGCCCGAGCGAGTCGTTCACGCGCTTGAAGCGGTCGAGGTCGACGAAGAGCACGGCGCAATGCGCGCCTCCGCGCCGGCACTCCTCGACCGCCTGCTGGATGCGATCCTGGAGCAGCATCCGGTTGGGGAGCTTGGTGAGATTGTCGTGGAGCGCGAGATGCTGCAGCTCCTCGTTCGCCTCGCGCAGCGACGCGGCCCAGCGCGCCGTGCGCGACGTCATGCGCGCGTCGACCACCGAGAGCACCAGCGTCTCGCACAGGATCAGGAACGTGACGCCGGCGATCGTCGCCGCCATCCAGGAGTTGTCGGCGAATCCGACGGTCGTGCAGATCGCATCCGAGGCGAACCCGGCGGCGGCCATGCCCGTGTAGTGCATGCCGACGATGGCGAGCCCCATGATCACCGCGCTGCCGAGCTTGGCGTGGACCACGCGGCCGGCGCGCGAGCGCAGCTGGAACGCGATCCACAGCGCGGCCATCGAGGCCGCGATCGCGACCACGATCGAGGCGGCGAAGAGCAGCGGCTCGTAGCGGATCCCGGGGAGTATCTCCATCGCCGCCATGCCGGTGTAATGCATGGAAGAGATGCCGACGCCCATCAGCACGCCGCCGGACACGAGGTTGCGGGCGCTCAGCGTGTTGCGCGTGACCGTGTAGAGAGCGAACCCGGAGACCACCACCGCGATGAGCATCGAGGCAAGCGTGGTGGTGACGTCGTATGCCGTCGGGATGGGCAGGCTGAACGCGAGCATGGCGACGAAGTGCATCGACCAGATGCCGGTACCCATCGCAAAAGCGCCGCCGAGCAGCCAGGCGCGCGCGCCGAAGCCCTTGGAGGCCGTGATGCGCGAGGCGAGGTCGAGCGCGGTGTACGACGCGAGGATCGCGACCACGAGCGACAGGAATACCAGCCAATAGTTGTAGCTGCCGGCCATGCGACCCCTCCCCGGCGCGCGGACCGCCCAGCCGGACCTCCGCGCGCGCTCTCCTATATAGCGGAAATGTTGACCCGACCGCAACGTATACGGCCGCACCGCAGCCGAAATTCCGGCGAAACCGGGATTTGTTCATGCCGCGTCGCTGCGGTATTCTTCGGCCCTGCTTGCAGCCGGGAGAGCGCCATGCATCCGTACTCGGTTCCTGATCATGTCCGGCAGCGCGTGCTGGGGCGCAAGGGAAAGCCCCTCTCGCTGGAGGCGATCGACTGCGCGCGCGCCGCGCTGCTCGTCGTCGACATGCAGAATTACTTCGTCGCGCCGGGGTTCCCGCAGGAGGTCCCGGTCGCGCGCGCGATCGTCCCGGCGATCAACCGCATGGCGGCGGCGATGCGCTCGGCGGGCGGCACGGTCGCCTGGATCCAGACCACGGCGACCGGGGCGCTCGAGACTTGGGGCAACCATCACCGCTACGGCATGAGTCCCGAGGTCGCGGCACGGCGCCTCGCGACGCTCGCCGAGGACGCCGAGGGCTACCGCCTCTGGCACGCGCTCGAGCCCTCGCCCGTCGACCTTCGCGTGAAGAAGATCAAGTTCAGCGCCATGCTGCCCGGCTCCTCCGACCTGCACGAGACCCTCTCGCGCCGGGGCGTCGACACGGTGCTGGTGGCGGGAACGACGACCAACGTCTGCTGCGAGTCGACGGCGCGCGACGCGATGATGCTCGACTACCGCGTGGCGATGCTGTCGGACGCCACCGCGGCGCGCAGCGACGAGGAGCACGCCGCGAGCCTGAACACCTTCCACATTTTCTTCGGCGACGTGATGACGGTCGACGAGGCGTCGGCGCGCCTGGTGCCGCTCGTGCGCGCGCGCACCGCCTAGCGGCGCTCCGGGGAGGCCGGGATGCCGCTGCGCCTGCCGCCCGCGCACCGTCTCGCGCAGATCAATCATCTGTCGCGCACGGTGTCGTTCGGCTACGCGCTGATCGTCGCGGTCGCGCTCGCCGCCGAGCGCTCGCTCGGGCCATGGACCTACGTGCTGGCGCTCGCGACCTTCCTGCTCTATCCGCAGGCGGCCTACCTGCACGCGCGGCTCGCGCACGACTCGAAGCGAGCCGAGTTCCGCAACCTCGACGCCGACTCGATCCTGATGGGGGCGTGGGCCTCGCACGTGGATTTCGCGCTGCTGCCGGCGCTGGGCGCGGTCGTCGCCATCAGCCTCGACAACGCGGTTTGCGGCGGGCTGCGCCTGTTCGGACGCGGGCTCGTCGGGTTCGCGGCCGGGGCCGCTGCGCTCGGCGCGCTCGAGGGCTTCCGCTGGAACCCGGACACCGGGCCGCTCGTCAGCGCGCTCGCCGTCGTCGGCATCCTCGGCTACGTCACCGCGCTCGGCGACGTCTTCCACGTGCAGAACAAGAACCTGGTGCACACCCGCGACAGCCTGCGCTCGAGCGAGGCGCAGTTCCGTTTCATCGCCGAGCACGCGGGCGACCTGGTGGCGGTGATCGGCGCCGACGGCATCCTGCAGTACGCGAGCCCCTCGTACGCGGAGCACTACGATCCCGAGCGCTCCGCGCCGGGGCGCGACTGGCTCGAGCTCGTGCACCCCGACGATCGCGGCAAGGCGGGGCGCTTCCTCGCCTACCTGCGCGCGTCGATGAAGCAGGACCGCGCCGAGCTGCGCATGGCGATGGCAGGCCGCGCCGCGCGGCGCTTCGAGTGCCAGGGCAACCCGGTCGCCGAGACGGGCGGCGGGCTGCGCATGATCGTGCTCGTCTGCCGCGAGGTGGCCGGCCGGGCGCGCGACGACGGGCCGGCGGCGTAAGCGCATGTCGGCAAACATCCTGCTCCGGACGCTCGCGCTCGCGGCGCTCATCGCCGCGGCCGGCGCTGCGCAGGCGCAGTCCGCGTTCCCTTCGCGTCCGGTGAAGATCGTCGTGCCGAGCTCGGCCGGCGGAGCGACCGACACCTTCGCGCGCGCGCTCGCACCGCGCCTCTCGGAATCCTGGGGCCAGCCGGTGGTGATCGAGAATCGCCCCGGCGCGAACCAGATCATCGGCTCCGAATCCGTGTCGAAGGCGGCGCCCGACGGAACGACGCTGCTCGTCTCCGAGGCATCGTCGTTCGTGATGAACCCGCACCTGTACAAGAAGCTTCCCTACGACGCGCTCGGCGGATTCACGCCGATCACGGCGCTGGTGCGCTTCCCCTGGGTGCTGGTCGTGCATCCCTCGCTGCCCGTGCACAGCTTCCCGGAGCTGGTCGCCTACGCCAAGGCCAACCCCGGCAAGCTCTCGTACGGATCGTTCGGCCTGGGCTCCTCCGGGCACATCAGCATGGATTACCTGAAGCGCCTGCTGGGCCTGGACATCGTGCACGTGCCGTACAAGGGCGGCGGTCCGGCGGTCGCCGACCTGGTCGCCGGGCAGATCTCGATGATGATGGTGACGCCGCTCCTCGTGGAAGGGCACGCGCGCGCCGGGAAGCTGAGGCTCGTGGCGGCGGTAACGGCGAAGCGCATCGAGCGCCTGCCCGAGCTGCCGACGATCTCGGAATCGGGAGTGCCGGGCTACGAGGCCGGGACCTGGCTCGCCTTCATGGGGCCACCCGGGATGGCGGGCGACACGGTGGCGCGCATCTACTCCGATACGATGAAGGCGCTGAACGACCCGGCGTTCCGCGAGCAGCACGTGACGCGCCAGTGGTTCGAGGTGATGGGCCCGCCGCCCGGGGAGTTCGCCGGGTTCCTGAAGTCGGAGTACGAGCGCTGGGGCCGGCTGATCCGGCTCTCGGGAGTGACGGTCGAATAGCCCCAGAAATGCAAAACGGCGCGGATCTCGCGCCGTTTTGCGGGCCCTCTCCCTGAAGGGGCCGTGCGATGCCTAGTGCAGAATTCTCGAGAAGGTGCGCCCTTTCAGGATCTCGAACGCCTCGGGGCGCTCGGAGACGATATCGGAGAGCGCGTCGCAGATCTCGTTGCATGCCCTGCCGTGCTCGCGGTCACTGACAGGCGGGCAGAACCCGATATCGCCGATGAAAAGCTGCGTTTCGCGGCCCGAAGGATCGATGTCATCGGGAAGGCCCGAGCGGTCGACGACCGAGAAGCCGGCGAGATCGGGAAACGCTTCGAAGATGGCCTTGATCTCGCTGACGATGCTCTCCTCGACCCGGCGCAGCAACGGGCTGTGGTTCCAATCCTTGGTGTTGAGCATGGCCGCCTTTCCTCGTTCGCTCGCCCGCGACAGCCGCAGGGCACCGGCCATTCCCTTATCTGGCCTCGACTCTCTGCGGCGCCGGCGCATGTGGGCAATGCGCGCCGGGCAATTGCAGATTAAAGGCCGGGCCGAGGCGGTCCAATCGGGCCCTCCCCGGGGCCGGACCTCGAAAAACCTGAGGCGGCGACGGGGGTTACGAATCGCGTCTGCGGGGCTGCCGGGGGCGGGCATGCGCCGAACGGCGCATGCCGGGAGACGGACGGTCAGGACTGCCGGCGCTCGTTGAGCAGCGCCTGGTACTTCTTTTCGATCTCCTGCGCGCGCTCTTCCATCTTCACGCGCTCGGTGATGTCGTTGATCACCCCGAGCCGCGCCATCTTGCCGTCGAACTCGAGGTTGAACGAGACGATCTCGACGTACATCAGCTCGCCGCTCTTCTTCTTGTGGCGCCACACGCGCTGCTTGTAGGTGCGGCTGCGGTCCTCGAAGGCCTTGAGCAGCTCGGCCACGTCCTCCTCCGGCCGGATCTGGTCGGCGGTCATCGACAGGAACTCCTCGCGCGTGTAGCCGTACTGGCGCACCGCCTCGTCGTTCACCGCGAGGAAGCCGAGCGTCTTCGCGTCCACCACCCACATCGGGTTCGGGTGCACCTCGAACAGCGTCCGGTAGCGCTCCTCGCTGTCCTCGAGCGCCTTCTGCGACCGCGCGCGGCCGGTGATGTCGCGCCCGACCCCGTGGTAGCCCTTGAAGCGACCGTTACCGTCGAAGATCGGCTCGCCGGTGACGGAGAGATACCGCGTCTGCCCGGACTTGTCGTAGCGCAGGAAGATGAAGTCGGTGAACGGCTCGTGGCGCAGCAGCTTTCCCCGGTGCTGCTCCCAGACCTTTTCCGGGAGCGGGGCGAGGTCGGGGATCTCCCAGCGCGTCTTGCCCATCACCACCTCGGCGTCGAGGCCGCGCTTGGCGAGACCCGGCAGCTCGACGAAGCGGAAGTTCTCGTCCTGGACCCAGTACCAGTCGGAGCTCATCTCGACCATGCGCCGGAAGCGCTCCTCGCTCGACTCGAGCGCGGCCTGGGTGCGCTTGAGGCCGCTGATGTCGTTCACGATCGCGACCGTGCACGTCGGCCGGCCCGTGCCGTCGCGCACGACCGAGCCCACGACCTGCACCCACACGGGGGTGCCGTTCTTGTGGACGTAGCGCTTTTCGTAGGTCCGCGATTTCGCCTCGCCGCTCATCAGCGCGCCGCGGTTGACCGAGGTGACCTCGAGGTCCTCGGGATAGGTGAGGTCGAGGAAGGTCTTCTGCTGGAGCTCGGCCTCGGTATAGCCGGTGATGCGGCAGAAGGCCGGGTTCGCCCGGAGGAAATACCCCTCGAGCGACACGATGCCGACGCCGGCGGCGGATTGCTCGAACAGCGAAGCGAACAGCGCGTCCCCGTCCGGAATGGACATGTCCTGCCTCGGACGCTCCGCCACGGTCATGGCCCTGCTCCCCCCCGCGTTCCGCAAATCCCGATTCTATTCGAGTGCGGCGCGGGCGTGTGAAACCCCCGCGCGCGCGTCGGGTCTGCCGGGCAATCTACAGGTCCGACCATCGCCCCGCACAGGGCAAATTTGACGTTGTCATGGCGCGCCTATAATGCGGCTTCCCACCGGAGGACGAGAAAGCCATGGCCGAGCGCGGCACGATCAGCAGGCGACATTTTCTGGGTGGTCTCGCGGCGCTGGGCGCGGCGGGCTGCGCGGGTCCCATCGGCCGGCCCGGCGCGTCGCCCGCGCTGCCGGCCGCGGGCGATGTCCTGATCCGGGACGCGTACGTGATGACCATGGATCCCGGGCTCGGCGATCTCCCGGGCGCGCGCATCCACGTGAGCGGCGGGCGCATCGTCGCGGTCGGCCGCGACGTCGAGGCGCCCGGCGCGCAGGCGATCGACGGCCGCGGGATGATCGCGCTGCCCGGGCTGGTCGAGACGCACTGGCACCTGTGGAACACGCTCCTGCGCAGCATGTCGGGCGACCGGCGCGAGCACGGCTACTTCCCGACCGCGCTCGCGCTCGGGAAAGCCTACCTCCCTTCCGATATGTACCGGGGCACGCGGCTCGGCGCGGCCGAGGCGGTGAACGGCGGCATCACGTTCGTGCACGACTGGTGCCACAACATCCGAGGCCCCGAGTTCGCCGACCAGAGCCTCAGGGCGCTCGCCGAGTCGGGCCTGCGCGGGCGCTTCTCGTACGGTGCGGCGCAGGGCCAGCCGGGCGACCAGCCGATCGACCTCGCCGACCTCGAGCGCCGCGCGCGCGACTGGCCGCGGTACTCGAACGGCGGTCTCGTCTCGCTCGGCCTCGCGTGGCGCGGCCCCTCGACCGGCGCGACCGGCGCGGTCGCCGCCGCGGCGTACCGCCAGGACTTCGACGCCGCGCGCCGCCTCGGGCTGCCGATCTCGGTGCACGCGAACAACCGCAAGGGATCGGACGCGATCGCGCTGCTCGCGCGCGAGCGCCTGCTCGGCCGGGACGTCCAGGTGATCCACGCGACCTGGGTGTCGCCCGAGGAGATCCGCGCGCTCGCCGAGTCGGGCGCTTCGGTGAGCGTGTCTCCCTACACGGAGATGCGCATCGGCTTCGGCTTTCCGCCGACGGGCGAGTTCCTCGCGGCGGGGATCCCGCTCGGCCTGTCGGTCGACACGACCGCGCTCTCGGGCAACGCCGACATGTTCGCGATCATGAAGGCGATCCAGAACATCGAGAACGGCCGCGCGCAGAACGAGTTCAAGCTGCCCGCGCGCCGCGTGCTCGAGCTCGCGACGATCGAGGGCGCGCGCTCGATGGGCATGGCCGACCGCATCGGCTCGATCGTCCCGGGCAAGCGCGCCGACCTGATCCTCGTCGACACGCGCGACGTGAACCTCGGCGTACCGAGCGATCCCGCGCACCTGCTGGTCGAGGCGGCGCAGCCCGCGAACGTCGACACCGTGATGGTCGACGGCCGCGTCCTGAAGCGCGGCGGCCGGCTGACCGCGGTCGACGTCCCGGCCGTCGTCGCCGACGCCTCGCAGGCGAACGCGGCGCTGCGCAAGCGCGCCGGGTGGTGGTGAACCGAATCCTCCGAAGGAGCTTCCCATGATCGCCCTGAACGTCAACGGCAAGCGCGTCGAGGTCGACGCCGACCCCGACACGCCGCTCCTCTGGGTGCTGCGCGACCGGCTCGACATGACCGGCACGAAGTACGGCTGCGGCATGGCGCTGTGCGGCGCGTGCACCGTCCACCTCAACGGCGCGCCCGCGCGCTCGTGCTCGACGCCGGTGAGCGCGGCCGCCGGCAAGCGCATCACGACCATCGAGGCGATCGGCGCCACCAAGGAAGGCCGCGCCGTGCAGGCCGCCTGGGTCGCGAACGACGTGCCGCAATGCGGCTACTGCCAGTCGGGGCAGATCATGAGCGCGGTCGCGCTGCTGCAGAAGAACAAGCGTCCCACCGAAGCGGACATCGACGCCGCGATGAGCGGCAACGTCTGCCGCTGCGGCACCTACAACCGCATCCGCAGCGCGATCCGCCAGGCGTCGCGCGAGATCAAGTGACGCGACGTGGGCAATGCCATGTCGCGTCATCCTGAGCGAAGCGAAGGATCTGCTTTTAAAAAAAATCAAAGCAGATTCTTCGCGCTTCGCGCTCAGAATGACAGGAGAAGCAGATGAGCGACTTCGAGATCGTCAACGTCAGCCGCCGCGATTTCCTCAAGGCCGGAGCCGGGCTCACGCTCGGCGTCGTGGCGCCGGGCGTTCTCGCGCAAGCCGCGCCGGGCATGGCCGGCGGCCGCGCCGGCGCCGAAGGCACGTTCGAGCCGAACGCCTTCGTGCGCATCGGCGCGGACAACACGGTGACGGTGATCGTGAAGCACGTCGAGATGGGCCAGGGCACGTTCACCGGCCTGCCGACGCTCGTCGCCGAGGAGCTCGACGCGGACTGGCGCCAGGTGCGCGCCGAGGGCGCGCCCGCGGACGCGAGCCGCTACAACAACCTGTTCTTCGGAAAGTTCATGGGCACGGGCGGCAGCACCGCGCTCGCCAACTCCTACGAGCAGATGCGCAAGGCGGGCGCCGCCGCGCGCGCCATGCTGGTCGCCGCGGCGGCGGAGCGCTGGGGCGTCCCGGCCGACGCGATCGCGGTGCAGCGCGGCGTCGTCTCGCACGCCGAGAGCAAGCGCCGCGCGAGCTTCGGCCAGCTCGCCGCGGACGCGGCGAAGCAACCCGTGCCGGCCGAGGTGAAGCTGAAGGACGCGAAGGACTTCGTCTACATCGGCCAGCGCGCGCCGCGCACCGACGCGCACGCGAAGTCGACCGGCACAGCGATGTACACGCAGGACGTGAAGCTGCCCGGGATGCTGACCGCCGTGGTCGCGCATCCGCCGCGCTTCGGCACCAAGGTCAAGTCGTTCGACGCCGCCCGAGCGAAGGAGGTGAAGGGCGTGGTGGACGTGCTCGCCGTTCCGCAAGGCGTCGCGGTGATCGCGTCCGACTTCTGGCAGGCGAAGAAAGGCCGCGACGCGCTCGCCGTCGAGTGGGACGAGTCGCAGGCGTTCAAGCTCGGCTCCGCCGAGATCATGGCCGAGTACCGCAAGCTCGCCGCGAAGCCGGGCGCGCCCGCGCGCTGGGACGGCGATCCCGAGGGCGCGCTCGCCGGCGCGGCGAAGACGCTCGAGGCCGCGTACGAGTTCCCGTACCTCGCGCACGCGACCATGGAGCCGATGAACTGCGTGGTGCGGCTCTCGGCCGAGGGCTGCGAGATCTGGAACGGCGAGCAGTTCCAGTCGATCGACCAGCCCGCGGTCGCGGGCGCGCTCGACCTCAAGCCCGAGCAGGTGAAGCTCAACATGCTCTACGCCGGCGGCAGCTTCGGGCGGCGCGCGAACCCGCACTCGGACTACGTGGTCGAGGCCGTGTCGATCGCGAAGGCGCTCGCGCAGAAGCGCGGCGGCAACGCCACGGTCAAGCTCGTGTGGACGCGCGAGGACGACATGCGCGCGGGTTCCTACCGCCCGATGTACTTCCACGCGCTGAAGGCGGGGCTCGACGACCGCGGCAACATCGTCGCCTGGCGCCAGCGCATCGTCGGGCAGTCGATCCTCGCGGGCACGGCGTTCGAGGGGATGATGGTCAAGAAGGGCATCGACGCGACCTCGGTCGAGGGCGCGAGCACGCTGCCCTACCGCATCCCGAACCTGGGCGTCGAGCTCCACTCGCCGAAGATGGGCGTCCCGGTGCAATGGTGGCGCTCGGTCGGCTCGACGCACACGGCGTTCTCGACCGAGACCTTCCTCGACGAGCTTGCCGCGAGTGCGGGCAAGGATCCTTACCAATTGCGCCGCGCGCTGCTCGCTCGCGCGCCGCGCCACCGCGCCGCGCTCGAGCTCGCCGCGAGCGAGGGCAACTGGGGCCAGCCGCTCGCCGAGCCGGCGCGCGGCGACCGGCGCGGGCGCGGCATCGCCGTGCACGAGTCGTTCAGCACCGTGGTCGCGCAGGTCGCCGAGGTCACCGTGCTGCGCGAGGGCCGCGTGCGCGTCGACCGCGTCGTGTGCGCGGTCGACTGCGGCGTCGCGGTCAACCCCGACGTCGTGCGCGCGCAGATGGAAAGCGGCATCGCGTACGGGCTCGGCGCGGCGCTGCACGGCGCGATCACGCTCAAGGACGGCGTGGTGGAGCAGTCGAACTTCCACGACTATCCGCCGCTGCGCCTGAACGAGATGCCGCGGATCGGCGTCTACATCGTGCGCTCGAGCGAGAAGCCGACCGGCGTCGGCGAGCCGGCGACGCCGGTGATCGCGCCCGCCGTCGCGAACGCGATCTTCGCCGCGACCGGCAAGCCGGTGCGCTC
This sequence comes from Burkholderiales bacterium, assembly GCA_035651815.1. Lineage (GTDB taxonomy): Bacteria > Pseudomonadota > Gammaproteobacteria > Burkholderiales > SG8-39 > VBDM01. The sequence continues at coordinate 11,213 of DASRFB010000077.1, forward strand.
GCTGCCGATCCGGCTCGAAGCCTAGGCGCGGGCGCCGAGGGGCAAGGCCTCCGCGGCGAGCGCGTAGTACTCCCACGCGCGCTCGACCACCTTGGGCGTGAGCTGGTCGCGCACCCGCTCCGCCTCCTCGCGCGTGTAGAAGCGGATCTTGCCGGCGTCGCCGCCCGCGGCGGCGAGCATGCGCAGCTGAATCGCCGCGCTCTCCTCGACGAGGCAAGCCGCGACCGTCGCCGTGCGCACGTCGCCCACCGCCGTGGTGATGCCGTGGCCGCGCATCATCACCGCGACGCCCGCCCCCAGGCGCCGCGCGAGCAGGTCGCCCAGCTCGCGCGTGCGGATCAGGCCGATCTCGTCGTACTGCGCGACCGCGTCGAAGAAGGCGCCGCCCTGGTTGTGGACGACGCGAAGCGGCTGGCCGATCTGCGTCAGGCACACGCACGCGCCCGGATGCGCGTGCGCGATCCCGCCGACGTCGGCGCGCGCGGCGTAGATGCGCGCGTGGATCCACAGCTCGCTGTTCGGGATGCCCTCGCCCGAGACGACGTTGCCGTCGGTGTCGATGACGAGCAGCCGCTTGTCGTCGGCGAGGCCGGGCGAGCGCCGCGTCGGGAAGTAGAAGGTGCTCGTGCCGGGAATGCGCGCGCTCACGTGCCCGAACGCGTTCGACAGGCCGAAGCGCTCGATCACGCGGTTGGCGAGCGCGACGTCGCGGCGCAGGGTCTGGAGGTCGTCCATGCGTGTCCTCGCTTCGTGGTCTCCGTATTACAATAGCGCCACTTCGGTTCCAACGCCTCGCAGGACCACCCATGGACTCTCCAGTCAACGTCGCCATCGTCGGCCTCGGCCGCTGGGCCAAGGTGCTCGCCCGCGCCGCCGCGCAGTCCGGCAAGATCAAGATCGTCTGCGCGACGAGCCGCTCGGAGGAGAAACGCGCCGCGTTCGCCGCCGAGTTCGGCGTCTCCGCCGTTGCCGACCTGAAGATGCTGCTCGCCGATGGCCGGATCCAGGGCGTGATCCTGACCGTCCCCAACGAGCAGCACTGGCCGCTCGCGCGCCAGGTCGCCGCCGCCGGCAAGCACGTGTATACGGAAAAGCCGATCGCCAATACGCTCGAGGACGGGCTGCAGATGGCCGACCTCGAGCGCGAGCACGGCGTCACGGTCACCGTCGGCCACAGCGCGCGCCTCATGGCCGGAATCCGCGCGATCCGCGCGAGGATCGACTCGGGCGAGCTGGGCCGCGTCGCCTTCATCGAGGCGAACTTCTCCAACGAGCGCGCGCTCGAGCTCACGCCCAAGACCTGGCGCTGGTACAAGGACAAGGCGCCGGGCGGCCCGCTGTCGCAGCTCGCGATCCACCATTTCGACGTGCTGCACTATCTCGGCGGCGAGATGGCCGAGGTGAGCTCGACCGCGTCGAAGCTCTCGCCCGTGGGCGCCGAGGTGGACGACCAGTCGATGACGACGGTGCGCTTCGCCGACGGCAAGCTGGGCTACGTCGGTTCGTGCTGGACCTCGCCCGGCGTGTTCGCGCTGCGCGTGTTCGGCTCCAAGGGCCTCATGCACTACGAGATCGACTTCGGCACCTGGGACACGCCGCATCTTCTCCACAAGAGCGCGACGCTCTACATCCAGCGCGGCAAGGACGGCCACGCCAAGCGCGAGGTCCTGCCGGTGCCCGAGAGCGACATGTTCCGCGCCGAGCTCGAGATGTTCGCCGAGAGCTGCCGCACCGGACGCTCGGGCGAGCTCACCGCCCACAACGGCAACGTCGCGCTCGCCGCGGTCTACGCGGCCCTGCGCTCGATCGAGCGCAGGGGCCAGGCCGTGACGCTCGCCGAAGTGATCGACGAGACGCGCGAGAAGATCGCCGCGCGCGCGCAGCGCGCCGCCTGAGAGGAGCACGCATGAGCGCCCCGAGCCGCTATTTCTGGGAGCTGACGCAGCCCGAGATCGCCGCGCAGTTCCGGCGCAACCCCCTCGTGATCCTCCCCGCGGGGAGCGTCGAGCAGCACGGACCGCACCTGCCGACGGGCACCGACATCTTCGCCTCCAACGTGATCGGCCACGCGGTGGCCGAGCGCATGGACGGCGTGGTGCTCCCCGGGGGCCCGCTCGGCGTCACGCCGATGCACATGCCGTTCGAGGGAACGATCACGCTCACGCCCGAGACGTACATGCGCGTCGTGGTCGAGACCTGCGCGGCCACCGCCAAGCACGGCGCGAAATATCTGCTGGTCCTCAACTGGCACGAGGGCAACATCCCGTCGCTCGCGATCGCGGCCGAGTCGCTGCACCGCGAGCACGGCATGACGGTGCTCACCGTGCAGGCCTGCTACGTCGCGGCCGATCTCTACGGCAAGGACTGCGGCGGGCTCACGCACGGCGGCGAGATCGAGGCGCTCGCGGTGCTCGCCTACCGGCCCGACCTCGTGCACCTCGACCGCATCGACGACTCGTCGGATCATTCGCACGGCCGCAAGTGGGACAAGCTGCGCCGCACGCGCAGCTTCCAGCCGGTACTGCGCGACATCCGCACCATCGCCCCGACGGGCTGGTACGGCGCGCCCGAGCACGCCACCGTGGACAAGGGGGTGAAGATGCTGGCCGACATCGCCGATGCCATCGCGAAGGAAGCCAAGGAGCTCTTCCGCATGCTCGACGAGGCGCAGGGCGGAACCGCCGAGGTGAAGCACCTCAAGGTCGCGCTCTGATGGCGCGCGTCGTCAAACCCGCTCAGGCGCGCGAGCTCGGGCTCCCCGGGCGGCGCTCGCTCGAGATCGTGTCGGGCGCGAGCGGGTCGCACGCCGTGACGCTGCGGCGCGTCGAGATCGCCGTGCCGAATCCGGGCGACGCGCTCCGCGGGCGTCATTTTCATGCCGACACCGAGGAGTGCATCTACGTGCTGTCGGGACAGGGGCGCACCGAGTCCGACAGCGGCGACCACGAGCTGCGCGCCGGCGACACGATCCTGATTCCCGCGGGCGAGACGCACGTGACCCGCAACACGGGCAGCGAGCCGCTGGTGCTGCTGTGCTTCTTTCCGACGGCGCGCGTCGTCAACCGCGACCTCGGGAAGTGACGCACGCCGTCCTCTGTCTCCGTCCGCGCGCCGACTTCGAGCGCGTCGACGCGCTTCCGCCCGGGTCGCTCGAGGTCTCGTACGGCAAGCCCGACGATCCGCAGCTCTCCGCGATGGTCGCGCGCTCGCGCGCGCTGGTGATCCCCGCGGTCGGCGGAAAGCTCGCGGCGCCGCTGTTCGAGGGCGCTCGCCTCGCGCTGGTGCAGGTCACGGGCGCCGGCGTCGACCGCCTCGACGCCGGCGCGATGAAGCGCCTCGGCATCCCGGTCGCCAACGTCCCGGGCGGCAGCAATGCGGCGGTGGCCGAGTACGTGGTCACCACCGCCTCGCTGCTGCTGCGGCGCTTCGCGTGGGCCGACGCCGAGATCCGGGCCGGCAACTACGCGGCTTTCCGCGCGCGCATGCTCGCCGACAACCTCGCGGGCCTCGACGGCCTCACCGTCGGGCTGGTCGGCCTCGGCGCGATCGGGCTGGCGGTCGCGGCGGCTTTCGAGCGCGCCGGGTGCCGCGTCGTCTATCACGATCCGGCACCGCGCGAGGCGCCGGGCGCGCGCCGCGTCGGCCTCGACGAGCTGCTCGCGGTCTCGGACGTCGTCAGCGTGCACGTGCCGCTCGCGCCCGAGACCACCGGCCTCGTCGGAGAGCGGCAGCTCGCCGCGATGAAGCCGGGCGCCGTGCTCGTCCAGGCATCGCGCGGCGGCGTGGTGGACGAGGCCGCGCTCGCGCGCGCGCTCGAGTCGGGGCGCCTCGGCGGCGCCGCGGTCGACGTCTACTCGAGCGAGCCGCCCGCTTCGGACCATCCGCTGCTCGCGCTGCGGGGCGACGCGGCGAGAAGGCTGCTGCTGACGCCGCACGTCGCGGGCGTCACGCGTCAATCCTCGGCGCTCCTCTTCCGGAGCGCCTGGGCCAACGTCGAGCGGGTGCTCGTCAAGGGCGAACCGCCGCATCATCGCGTCTACTGAGGCGTCTTTTTGAGAGGAGAACCGAAATGAGACTCGCATCGAAGTGCGTCCCGCTCCTGCTGCTCGCGCTCCTCGCGCAGACGGCGCTCGCGCAGAGCGACTACCCGCGCCGCCCGATCAAGATGATCCTGCCCAACGCGCCGGGCAGCTCGAACGACACGCTCTCGCGCGTGCTCGGCGCGCGCATGGGCGACGTCATCGGCCAGCAGATCGTGATCGAGAACCAGGCGGGCGCGAGCGGCCTGATCGGCATGGAGTCGACCAAAAACTCTGCGCCCGACGGCTACACCATCGCCTCGGCGTCGCCCTCGGGCATGACCATCGCGCCGAACCTCAGGAAGAGCCTGCCGTACGATCCGCTCAAGGACTTCGAGTTCGTCTCGATGTTCGCGGTGCTGCCGAACATGCTCGTGGTGACGCCGTCGCTGCCGGTGAAGAGCACGAAGGAGCTGATCGACTGGTGCAAGTCGCATCCCGGCCAGATCAACATGGCCTCCGCGGGCCCCGGCTCGCAGAGCCACCTCGCCGGCGCGATGATGCAGGTGATGGGCCACTTCGAGTCGGTGCACGTGCCGTACAAGGGCGGCGGCGCCTCGGTGCTCTCGGTGATGACGGGCGAGTCGCAGTGGACGATCACACCGGCATCCGCGGCCATCGGCCACGTGAGGAGCGGCAAGCTGCGCGCGCTCGCGCAGAGCCTGCCGCAGCGCACGCCGCTGCTCCCGGGCCTGCCGCCGGTGGCCGAGACGATCCCCGGCTTCAGCTACAGCGCCTGGAACGGGCTGGTCACGCCGAAGGACACGCCGCGTCCGGTCATCGAGAAGCTGCGCGCCGCGCTCGTGAAGACGCTCGCGCTGCCGGAGGTCAAGGCCGCGATCGAGAAGCAGGGTGCCGAGATCGTGACCGACACGCCCGAGGAGTTCAGGAAGCTGGTCGAGGACGAGATCCGCGAGACCGGCAAGGTCGTGAAGGCGGCCGGCCTCAAGATCCAGTGACGCCCGGCGTTACTGGGGCGTGAACCCGATGTCGCGCACGAGCTTGCCGTACTTCGCGTAGTCGCTGCGGATCAGCTGCGCGAAGTACTCCGGCGACTCGGCGACCACGATCAGCCCGGCGCCGGTCAGCTTGTCGCTCACGTCCGGGAGCCGCATCGCGCGGTTGATCTCCTCGTTGACCCTCAGCACGATCGCGCGCGGGGTCGCCGCGGGCGCGACGTAGCCGAACCAGCCGCCCGACTCGTAGCCCGGCACGGCCTCGGCCGCCGCCGGGGTGTCGGGCCAGAGCGGCACGCGCTTCCTGTTGGTGATCGCGAGCAGCCGCAGGCGTCCCGACTTGACGTGCGGCGTCAGGCCGGTGATGCCGTCGATGCCCACCTGCACCTGGCCGCCGATGACGTCGGTCGCGATGGCGGCCGAGCCCTTGTACGGCACGTGCGTGAACGTGAACCTGCCGAGGATGCGCAAGTGCTCGAACGCGAGATGCGGGAAGCCGCCCTCGCCATTGGTGGCGACCGTCAGCCTCCCCGGGTTCGCCTTCGCGTAGGCGATCATCCCGCCGATGTCCTTGAACGGCGCGTCCGGGTTCGCGACGATCGCGAGATAGTTGGTGGTCGAGACCGCGACCGGAGCGAAGTCCTTGAGCGGATCGTAAGGAATGTTCCTGCTCGTGTGCGGCAGCACCACCATGTTGCCGCCCTGTCCGGCGCCGACGGTGTAGCCGTCGCCGGGCGCCTTGGCGACGAGATCGAGGCCCAGCATGCCGCTCGCGCCCGGCCGGTTCTCGACCAGGATCTGCTGTCCGAGGCGCTCGCTCATCTTGGGACCGATGAGCCGCGACATGATGTCCATGGTGTTGCCGGGCGGGAACGGGACGATCAGCCGGATCGGCCGCGAGGGATAAGCGCCTTGGCCCGGAATTTGCGCGCCCGCGGTTCCGACGCACAGCGCCAACGCCGCAAGCAGAAACGTGCTCGGCACGAGCGCTCTCATGACGCTCCTCGTGAACGGGTTCCTTCGGCATTGTACGTCGTAGCGGCGCGCCGCACGATTTCGCGTTATCGTCGCGGTCGATGAGCGTCGCAGCCGACCGTCCCCTGATCGAAGCCCGCGGCATCCACACCTACTACGGCTCGAGCCACGTCCTGCACGGCCTGGATTTTTCCGTCAGCGCCGGCGAGGCGGTGGCGCTGATGGGCCGCAACGGCATGGGCAAGACGACGCTGCTGAAGACGCTGCTCGGCCTCGTGCGCCCCAGCGCCGGCGCGATCGAGATCAAGGGCCGCGACATGACGCGCGCGGCCCCGCACGCGATCGCCCGCGCGGGCATTGCCTACGTCCCCGAGGGGCGCGGCATATTCCCCAACCTCACCGTGTGGGAAAACCTGATGATGCCGGCGAGGCGCGGGGGCCAGGGCCGGCGCCACTGGACGCTCGATCGCGTGCTCGAGTCGTTCCCGCGGCTCGCCGAGCGGCTCGATCACGGCGGGGCGCAGCTCTCGGGCGGCGAGCAGCAGATGCTCGCGATCGGCCGCGCGCTGATGACCAATCCGGACGTGCTGCTGCTCGACGAGGCCACCGAGGGCCTCGCCCCGCTGGTCGCTCGTGAGATCTGGGAAATCGTCCGCCGCCTGAAGGACGAGGGCATGGCTACGGTGATCGTCGACAAGAACGTCGCCGCCGTCTCCGCGGTCGCCGACCGCGCGCTCATCCTGGTCAAGGGGAACGCCGTGTTCTCGGGGAGCTCGGGCGAGCTGCGCGCGCGGCCCGAGCTGCATCGGCAGCACCTCGGGGTCTAGGGAAGGACTACGCCGGTATCACGGGCAGCAGCAGCGAAGCCGGCCGGCCGGCGCCGAAGTGCAGCGTCACCTTGCCGCCGAAGACCTGCGGCGGCCGGTCGGTCTCGTCGTCGTGGGTGAACGGCCCGCATCCGCGCATCGGATTCTTCATGTTCGAGAGCGTCGCCGGCGCGTCGTCGTGCTCGTAGTCGCGGCCGCGGATCGAGAGCGCGATGCGGTAGCCGGCGGGGACGACGATGCAGGTGGGCCAGATCTCGACCTCGAGCTCGTACACCTTGCCCGCCTCGAGCGGCTGCTTCTGGTCGTGCGTGTGGAACGGACGGTACGGCAGCGAGCGCCGCGGATCGAGCTTGCGGTGCGAGCCGCGCAGCCAGCCCTGCGCCACCGGCGTCTTCGGATCGAGCGCGCCCTGGAACAGCACCTCCTTGCCCTTCGGGTCGAACACGCGCAGCACGGCGAACACGTCGGCGTCGGCGGTCGACGAGGAGAGCGACAGCTTCAGCGACGAAGGCCCGGTGATCTCCATCGGCTTCGCGAGCGGCGGCGTCGAGAAGGTGAGGCCGTCGCCCATCGCGTCGTAGGCGAGCGACGAGACCGCCTGGACATCGCCCGTGCCCAGCCGCATGCCCCTCGGGTCGAGATGGAAGCGCGTCCACTTCGTGCGCGCGAGCGGCCATTCGTTCTCCTCGCGCAGCGCGAACTTCTCGCCGGGATGGCGCACGTTGAGGAGCACGCGCGGCTGCCGGTCCCAGCCGTTCTTCTCCTCCTTCAGGAAATGGGCGAAGAAGCGCTTCTGCAGCTTCACGCCGTAGTCGGTGTAGAACGGCGCCCAGTGCGAGCCGCCGTGCACCTCGAGCCACTTCTGCTTCGTCCCGGCGAACACGAAGCCCTCGAAGTTGCCGCGCGAGTGCAGCCCCTGGCCGCCCCAGTTCGCCGCCGAGAGCAGCGGCACGTTCACCCGCGACAGGTCGGGCGAGCGCTCCGCGTAATAGCGGTCCCACAGCTCGCGCGACAGGAACGCCTGCCACATGTCCTCGCGGTTCTTCGCGAGCTCGTCGGGCGGCAGCGTCTCGGGCCCGCAGACGAGCTCGCCGGTCACGCGGCTATGCGCGCCGCGCGTGCCCTGCCCGTGCTGCACCGTCTTCACCTGCATGTCCTGCCAGTTCTTGCGGAAGCTGCAGATGATGCCGCCGTGGCGGGCGCTCTCGCGGTAGGCGTCGTTCCAGCCTTCCCAGACGCAGATGGCGGCGAGGTGCGGTGGGTTCGCCGCGGCGGCACGCCACTGGTTGCTGGCGTAATACGAGATGCCGTTCATGCCGACCTTGCCCGAGCACCAGGCTTGAGCCGCGGCCCACTCGATGCACAGGTAGATGTCGTGCGTCTCGCGCGCGTTGTTGTGGCACAGGAACCCCGGCGAGCGCCCGGCGCCGCGCGAGTCGACGCGGACGCAGGCGTAGCCGTCGGGCACCCACTTCTCGGGATCGACGACCTCCCAGTTCGCGTAGCGGTTGGAGGAGCCCGCGACCGCGTCGGGATAGTCGCGCGCCATGATCTCCCACGCCGTCTTGTAGCCGTCCTGGAACGCCAAGCCCTTGCCGTACGGACCGTAGCTGAGGATCACCGGATAGCGCCCTTCCGCCTCGGGCCGGAACACGTCGGCGCGCAGCACCAGGCCGTCGTCCATCGTGATCGGCACGTCCCATTCGACCCTCATGCCGTCGCGGACCTCGGACTGGCTCACGACGCGCTCCGGATCCCGAGCAAGCGCTCGGCGTTGCGGTGCGCGATCTTCTCGCGGTCGCCCTCGCTGATCGAGATCTTCCTCAGGAACTCGGCCGCCGTCGTGTTCGCCTCATAGGGCCAGTCCGCGGCGAACAGGATGTTGTCCGCGCCGAGCGCGAGCAGCGTGCACACGAACGCGGGCTCGTACCAATTGCCGCTGGTGGTGACGAGGAGATTGTCGCGCAGGTACTCGAGCGGGCGCTTCGCGAGGCCGCGGCGCGCGGCGGCGCGCCCGGCGTGATCGTCGAGGCGGTGCATCGCGAACGGCAGGCCTTCGCCGAGGTGCCCGAGGATGATCTTCAGGCGCGGGTACGCGTCGAACACGCCGGCGAACACGATGCGCAGGAAGTGGCAGCTGGTATCGATCGCGAAGCCCCAGGCGGCGCGCGCCAGCTCCTCATAGCCCTTGAAATAGGACTCGAGCGCCTTGGGATGCGCGAGCGTCGGATGCAGGTAGATCGGCACGCCGAGCGCCTCGGCGCGCTCGAACACCGGCCAGTACTTGCGCTCGTCCAGGAACTCGCCCTGCTGGTGGCCGTGGATCATCGCGCCGCGGAAGCCGAGCTTACGCACGCAGCGCTCGAGCTCGTCGGCGGCGGCCGCGGGATCGGCGGTCGGCAGCGCGGCGAAGCCCTCGAAGCGGCCCGGATGCGCCCGCATCGCCTCGTGCAGGCGGTCGTTCGCGTCGCGCGCCATCGGCATCGCGACGTCCCTCGCGAAGCCCTGCGGACCGGGCGAGCCGAACGACAATACCTGCACGTCGATGCCTGCGGCATCCATGGCGGCGATCCGGCGCGCACCGAGCTCGCCCAGCTCGGCGGCGATGTCGTGCCCGAGCTGCTCGCTGCGGGAGGTCAGGTAGAAGTTGCGGAACTCGTTCGCCGGCACCTGCTGCCGGTACATCGCGGTGGTGTAGTGCTCCTCGATCGCTATGGTTCTCATGACCGTCCGGACTCCTCTCGCGGACGGCAATGGTAACCCGCCGGGCGGCGGGGCGGCGCCGGAATCGGGCTCGGGTCAGCGCGCGCGGGCCAGCACGGCGCGGATCTCGCCGTCGGCATCGGCACGCGTCTCGACCTCCGCGAGCGCGGGGTTCTTCGCGAGCTGCCGCGCGGTCGCCGGGCCCTGGCCCGCGCCGACCTCGAGCGCGAGCCACGCGCCCGGCTTCAGGAAGCGCGGCGCCTCGCGCAGGAAGCGCGTGAGCACCGAGATGCCGAACGCTCCGCCGTCGAACGCGAGCCCCGGCTCGAAGCCGGAAATCTCGCGGTGCATCCCGGGCACCTTCGCCGACGAGATGTAGGGAGGATTGCACGACACGAGGTCGCACCGGCCGAGAAACTCCGGGTCCTGGAACGGCGCGAACAGGTCGCCTTCCCGGAACTCGACGCGCGACGCGAGCCCGCAATGGCGGGCGTTGAGCCGCGCAAGAGCGACCGCCTCGGCCGACAGGTCGGCGCCCCACACGCGCGCCCGCGGCGCGCGGCGCGCGCAGGCGAGCGCGAGATTACCGCAGCCCGTGCACAGGTCGATGACGCGGATCTCCTCGCGCTCGCGCGTGAGCTCGCCGATCTTGTCGATGAGCGCGCGTCCGAGGATCTCGGTTTCCTTGCGCGGGATCAGCGCCGACGGCCCGGCGAGCAGCTCGAGGCCCATGAACGTCTGCCGCCCGGTCAGGTGCGCGAGCGGCTCGCCGTCGCGCTTGCGCGCGAGCAGCGCGCGCAGGCGCCCGAGCGCCCCGGCGTCGAGCTCGGGGAGCGCCACGCCCAGGCAACCCTCGGCGGACACCGGCGTGCCCGCGGCGGTGAGCCACAGAGCCCGCGCCACGGCCTCGGGGGTTTCCTCGGGCTTGTCGGGCAGCGGCGTCCAGAAGTCCTCGACGTCGGCGAGCACGGCCTGGAACGACGACGGCTCGCCGCCCGGGACGTCGGCGGGTCGGTTCTTGTTCAAGGTGAGGGACATTTTTCCGGTCTCCTTGCGCGACCGGTGGATTCTAGGAACGGGCCGCGAACCGCGATGGCGGCCGCACGCGGCCCGCGACAGACCGTTCGGCTCATGGAGCCGTCGCTCATGCTAATCTGCGGTGGTTCTTCCGCATCGGGCCCTCCATGAATTTCAGCGAACGACGCCGGCGCCTGCGCGCCCTGTTGTCAGGGATGCGCTGCGTCTACCCGGGTTCCGTGTACGACGCGCTCTCGGCACGCATCGCCGAGGACCTCGGGTTCGAGGCCGGCATGTTCGCCGGCTCGATCGCGTCGCTCGCGGTCCTCGGCGCGCCCGACCTGGTCGTGCTGACCCTGACCGAGTTCGCCGAGCAGGCGCGCCGGATCTGCCGCGCCGGCGCGCTGCCGCTCATCGTCGACGCCGACCACGGCTATGGCAACGCGCTCAACGTGCGCCGCACCGTGGAGGAGCTCGAGAACGCGGGCGTCGCCGCGCTCACGATCGAGGACACGCTGCTGCCCGCGCCCTTCGGCGGCGGCAAGGACCAGCTCATCTCGATCCCGGAAGCGACCGGCAAGATGCGCGCCGCGCTGTCGGCGCGCGGCGACCCGGGCCTCGTCGTCGTCGGCCGCACGAGCGCGCTGCCGTTCGCGGGCGTCGAGGAGGCCGTCGCGCGCGCGAAGGCATACGAGGCCGAGGGAGTCGACGCGCTGTTCTTCGTGGGCATGAAGTCCCGGGCGCAGCTCGACGCGATCGCGCCGCACGTCGGCGTGCCGATCTTCCTCGGCAACGTCGGGCCCGAGCTGATGGATCGCGATTACCTGGGAAGCCGCGGCGTGCGCGTGTGCCTGCAGGGACACCAGCCGTTCATGGCCGCGGTGCGCGCGGTGCACGAGACGCTGAAGGCGCTGCGCGAAGGGACGCCGCCCGCGCAGCTCACCGGCGTCGCGGCCGCCGAGGTCATGAAGCGCGCGACGCGGGAGGACGACTACCGTCGCTGGATGCGCGAATTCCTGGGAAGCCCGTAGCGAAAGCTACTGCAGCGTGCGGGCGAAGGTCCTTCCCGGCAGCACTTCGAGCGCTTCCGGACGCTCGCTCACGATATCGGAGACGATGCCGCCGAGGGCCTCGCCGATCTCGTTCTGGTATTCCTGGCTGATGGGCTTGGCGAAATCGACGTCGGTGATGAAGATCTGCGCGTCGGTGTCACTGATGTCCATGCCCGGCGGCAGATCGGCGCGTCCGCCCAGCGAGAAGCACAGCAGCTCCGGGTACGTGCGGAACAGCACGTGCACCAGCACCGCGAAGCCCTCCTCGACCCGGCGGAGCTGAGGGCTCAGCTGTTCGATTTGGAGCGTTTTCATCGTCGTCTCCTTTCGAGCGTCCCGACCGCGGAGGCGTGACGTATTCCACGCGCCTCCCGATTCCGATCCTTGCGCTTGCCTAACGAGCAAGCTCCGTTCCACGAATACACCGGAATTTGACGGCGATGGCCCGGACGGCGGTGGGCTGCCGCGGGACGCGGCCCATTGCGTGCGGCTAAGGGGCTGTTTCGGAACGCGAAGAATATGACGAATCGATGCGCAAAAAGGCCCGCCGGCCGGTCATTGGTCCCGGTGTGAGGGTGTCGGAAAGAGCCCGCTCACTGGCGAATGGACAACTTTGCCGACGGTCTCTGCAAGACTGCGCCTCTGTCGTTGCGCACCGACAGCGCGCCCGGCGATTCGGCTACGGAGCTAGCCCTCCGGCGCGGGATGAATGTCGTCGACCCAGCGTACCTGCTCGGGTTGCTCCACCACCGGGATGTCGAGGTTCACGACCACCGGCTCCTGGCCGCTGCGCACGAGCACGCACGAGAGCGGCTGCTCGTCGCTCGCGTTGATCTCCTGGTGCGGCACGTACGGCGGCACATAGATGAAATCGCCGGGACCCGCCTCGGCGACGAACTCGAGGCGGTCGCCCCAGCGCATGCGCGCGCGTCCGCTCACGACGTAGATGACGCTCTCGACCGGTCCGTGATGATGCGCGCCGGTCTTCGCTTTCGGGTGGATCACGACGGTGCCGGCCCAGAGCTTCTCGGCGCCCGCGCGTGCGTGCGTGATCGCCGCGGCGCGGTTCATGCCCGGGGTCTGCGGCGTGTTCACGTCGAGCTCGCCCGAGCGCACGACGCGCACGCCGTGGTGCTTCCATTTCGATTCATCGTTCATTAGCGCGTCAGTATATTCCCGGGCCGACGTTCACATGGCCGCCGGCAGGGCATTTTATCGCGCGGGACGGTGCGCCCGCGCGGCGGCGCTATACTTGGCCCAGAGGGCGCCGCAGCGCCATAGCGTTTGCATCGCCGTCATCATAAGGGCAGACGAATGTCTCCACCGGCTGAATCCGAAGGATCGAGATCCGCGGTAGCCGCGATCGGTCGACAAGGCCAGGAGGCGCAAAAGGGCCTTCGCGAGATCATCGGAATCTGGAAGAAATTCCGCGAGGATCGCGAGCCTTCGATCCGGATACTGACGCTGATGGCCACCGTCGTGGGCTTCTTCGCCCTGCTGGTGCTGATCGTCCTCGTCATCGAATGTCTGGCCAAGGTTCCGTTCGGCCAGCCCGTGCAGGTCGAAGGCTATAAATGGTGCTTGATGGGGAGCCTCGGCCTGTTCTTCGCGAATTCGCTGCCAGTCGTGATCAAGCTCACCGCACGTGCGCCCGCCCTCGAATTGGCGGAAGGATTCGAGAACATCTATCGCCAGAAACACGGCTCGAGCTCTCCCTCGAAGAATGCCGAACAGCAACAATAAATATCGCAGCGTCGCCTTCGTGAGCGGTAAGGGTGGAGTGGGGAAGACCACCCTCGCCACGAACTTCGCATTCCTGGTCGGCACATCGGGCACGCCGGTGCTAGTCATAGACCTGGACTTCCACAACATGGGCTGTACCGGCGTATTCGCCTCACAAGGTGAGTTATCGGGTGCCAATGCGAAGGATCTGCTGCGCCTGGAGCAGGTCGATTCCGCGAATCCGAAGCTGGTACGCGTGGCTCCGAACGTATGGCTACTCCCGGCGTCGTTGTTTGCGGAAGTGCAGCACGACTGGGATGCAATCTTCGATAATCCACGACTGATGAGCGCGCGACTCGGCTGCCTGTTCGACTATTTCGCGCGCAGGGACGGGATTGGCTGCTTCGTTCTCGACTGTCATGGCGGTATCGATGCGACCAGCATTGCGTCGGCCGGGATCTGCCACCATACTCTGGTGGTCACCGAGGCCGATACGGTCACGTTCGCCGGCACGCTCGGGTTGATCGATACGTATTACGAGTACTATGCCGGATCCGATCTCAAGCCGAACATCGAATACATCGTCAACCGGATACCGCCGAAGTACCGCTGGAAGGACTTGGACCGTGTCTACGGCGACTATCTGGGCCGGCACCTTGCGCGTTTCACCGCGAGCGGCGGCATCCTCGCCTACATTCCCACAGAGAACTATGTCGCCGACACTTTCGGTGACTATCCTTTTCAAGCCGAGCTGGCGCCTTCCGCGCTGTTTACGCGCAAGATCGAGCTTATGATTTGCCGGCTGTTCGATCCGGCGAGTCCCACATTGGTCGCGAAGAAGATTCGTAGGCATTGCGCGTCGCCGCGTCGGGCTCGCAAGACATACCGCGCCATCACGTCGCGCGAATCGAAGAATATCCGGGCCGTGGTGGCGTCCTATGGAGTATCCTCTTTCATCTTTCTGCTCTTGCTTCCCTTCTCGATACTGATCGCAACCCTCACGGACGGAAAACCCAACGACTACGCGGGCCCGGGAGCGGTGGCGTTCTGGGGCTTGGTGATGTTGTTCTACTACTTCGCTATTTGGAACAGCTGCCTGTATTTTCGCGACCGGCTCAATTTGCAAAAGAGACTGCTCCGGCTTTGTCCGCGCATGAGGACGATCTGGGCGCGCTTCGCGCTCTGGAAAGTGCGCACCTTGTATTACGCGACGCTTTCGGGCGTGGTATTCCCGATCATTATTTTGGGTGTCGTCCTGATCGGCGTGTTCGCCGCCGACATGTACAAGTACTGAACGGCTCACGGCATGCCGTTCGCCACGATCAACGGGATCCGCGTCCATTACGCCGTCCAGGGCGCGGGACCGCACCTGCTGATGTTCGCGCCGGGCGGCTGGCGCTCGGTGATGTCGCGCTGGACCGCCGCCGGCGGCAAGGAGGCGTTCGGCGAGATGGACGGCCTCGCGACGCTCTCGCGCCACTTCACCACGATCGCCTACGACCGCCGCGAGTGCGGCCTGTCGGGCGGGCGCGTCGAGCCGCTCGGCTGGGATCTGTACGTCGCCGAGGCCAAGGCGCTGCTCGATCTCGCCGGCGCGCGGCGCGCCTGGGTGCTCGGCTCGTGCATGGGCGCCTCCCTCGCGCTCGCGTTCGCGGCTCGCCACCCGCAGGCCTGCCTCGGCCTGCTGCTGCACTGGCCCGTGGGCGGCTATCTCTGGATGAAGAAGGGCCACGGCTTCTTCGAGCGCCACATCGAGTTCGTGCGCGCGAACGGCCTCGCGGCGGTCGTCGCGCGGGCGCCGAAGGGCGAGAACTTCTGGTACGACCCCGAGATCGGGCCGTGGGGCTCGCCGGCCGCGGTCTATCCCGAGTTCGCCGCCGAGCTCGCGCGTCAGGACGTCGGCCGCTACCTCGAGATCTGCGCGCAGAGCCGCGACGCGATCTTCAACGACACCATGCCCTCGGGCGCGAGCGGCGAGGAGCTGATGCGCATGGACGTGCCCGCGCTCATCCTGTCGGGCGCCGACACCCGCCACACGGTGTCGGCGGCGTGGGCGCTGAAGGAGCTGATGCCGCGTGCCCAGTTCTGGGACGTGCTGCCGCCGGGCCAGAACGGCGCCAACGTGCTCGAGCAGATCCTGCGCTTCGTGTCGCCTCAGCGCGACAAGGTCGCGATCGCCCGCTCGTAGTACGACAGGTCGACGTAGTGCTCGGGCGCGGGCGCCGGACGGCCGCCGCCTTCGATCTCCTGCCGGAGCGCGAGCATGTTCCGGAATCCCTGCATGTCGAAGCGCGCGTCGGGCGTGAACCCGGCCGCGGGATCGGCGAGCTGCCGATAGGTGCGGGCCGCCACCTCGGGCGTGATCTTCAGCTCGCGCTGGAGCATCGCGACGCACTCGTCGCGGTGGCGCGGATCGAGCACCCAGCGCAGCGACTCGACGTAGGCGGCGATGTAGCGCTCGAGCAGGCCGCGGTTGCGCTCGGCCCAGGCGCGCAGGCCGAAGGCGCCGTTCGCCTGGTAAGGCCCCAGCGCGTCGACGGGGTTGCCGAGGCTCTTCATCCCCATGGCCTCGGCCTGGATCGTATACGGCAGATTGAGAATCGCCGCGGCATTGGCCGGATCCGCGGCCATCGCCTTCAGTCGCAGCTCCCCGCGGCCGACCGGCTTCACCGTGTAGTCGCGGCTCTCGAGCAGGCCGTGCTTGCGCAGCATCTTCTTCGCGAGCAGCGCGTACGCGGTGTTCGGTGCGTCGACGACCAGCACGCGGCCGCGCAGGTCGGCGAAGGAGCCGATGCCCGGCTGCACGAAGAACTGGTTCATGCCGCTGTCGCCGCCGGTCACGATGACGACGTCGCGGCCGCCGTCGGCCATCGCCACGGCGTTGTCGACCGCCGCGTGCACGACGTCGAACTCGCCCGCGGCGAGGCCCGCGCGCTGCTTGGTCGAGTTCTCGGTGAACGACAGGCGCACCGCGAGCCCGCGTGCGGCGAAGATGCCCTTCTCCACGCCGGCGTGGAGCGCCAGCGACTTTGCGTTGGGGAACGCGTTGACGCGGACGACGTCCGGATCGGCGGCGCCGGCCGCGCCCGTCGCGAGCGCCGCCGCGAAGGCGGCGGCGAGGAGGAGCGCTCGCATGCCGGGGCTCAGCGGCTCGCGCTCCAGCGCTCGCTTTTCGCGCCGGACTTCACGGTGCCCTGGATCCCCTTGTCGCCGACGCGCCCCCGGTACTCGGCGCCGCCGGCGGTGAAGCTGATCTGATCGCCGCGCAGCTTGCCGCGCTGGACCGGCGACGACTTGCCGCCCGAGCTCAGCGTGCCGCTCACCGTCTGGTACGTCTGCCGCAGCGTCAGCTCGCCCTGGCCCGTCTTCCACACGCCCTCGACGTGCGCCGGCACGATCCACAGGTACGCGGTGCAGTACGAGCTGCAGCCGAGCTCGGCCGTCTCGTCGGGTTCCCAGTCGCCCATGCGGAAGGTGTTGGAGACGACGCGCGTGCCGGGCTTCAGATTGAGAATCGTCGGCCGCAGCCGCAGGTTGATGTCGGTGAGCAGGAACATCGTGATCACCGTGGCGCGCGACAGATCGGTCTTGAACAGGTCGGCCTTCTCGAACTTGGCCCGGTCCGACACGCCCGCCTCCTTCGCGTTGCGGCGCGACAGCTCGACCATGTCGGGGTTGTACTCGATGCCGAGCGCGTGCGCGCCGCGCTTGGCCGCGCCGATCACGGTGCGGCCGTCTCCCGAGCCGAGGTCCATGACGAAGTCCTTCGGGGTGACCTTCGCCATATCGAGCATCTTCTGCACCAGCGCCTCGGGCGTCGGCACCCAGACGACGTCCTTCCCCTGCTGGCCAACCTCGGGCTGAAACTGACTCTGGGTCGCGGTCTGCGCCAGTGCACCGGCCGGAACCGCGAGAACGAGCAACGCGACGGCCCACCGCCGCGCGAAACGCCATGCGGTCATGCTGATCTCCTGGTTAGTGGGCGCTCGATGACACCCGTGGCGCGGCGACTGCCCGCGCAGGCCGTATGTTACTCGACCCGGCCCGCGACGACGCTCGCCGGTCGCGCGCCCAAAAAAACAGCCGCGCGGCGCGGCTGTCGGAAGGAGCGGCTCGCCTAGCCTTCGCGGCCGGAATCCTCCGGGTCCCGGTCGAGGTCGTCGCGCGCGTCGCCGTACGACTTCTGAACCTTGCCCGCCGCCTGCTTGGCGACACCCTTCACCTGCTGCTTGCGGTTCTTCACCAGCTTGCCCGCCTTTTCCTGCGCCTTACCCGCGACTTGCTTCGCGCGGCCCTTCACCTGGTCCTTGTTCACCTCGGTCTCCTGAAAAGATTCGTGGGATCGCCGGCGCGCGCTCGTGCCGGCGATCGTAGGACACGCGCGCGGCGCGCCGCGTTCAGCGCGAGCGACGCTCGGCCGCTCAGGCGAGGCGGAACGACTCGAGCGAGTACACGAAGCGGTAGCCCGGCCAGCTGAAGCCACCCGGCGGCGCCTGCAGCCATTCGTTGGTCCGCAGGCTCGCCGTCCCGCGCAGCTCCGGGACGTACCACTCGGTCTCGTCGTGGTACAGCGGGCGGGGCGTGAACGAGTCGCGCGGCCCGAAGTTGAAGGTCCTGTGGATGAGGATCGCACGGTAAGTGCGCGCGCCGACGGCGATGCCCTCCCAGCCTTCCGCGCGCGAGGTGTGGCTCAGGTAGGAGCGGAACCCGCTGCCGTAGATGCGGTAGAGCCCTTGGCGCCAAGCCTTGCCCGAATAGAGCGGAAAGTCGTAGAGCACGAGCCGCGGCTCGAACAGGCCCGCGATCGGCCCGTCCTCGCTGAGCAGTCCCGAGACCTGAACCCCGGGCGCCTCGAACAAGGCGTCGTCGCGCGTCGCGCCGTTCTGATCCACCGTGACGAAACGGATGCCCGCGGGGCTCACCGCGCTCACCGTGCGCGTCAGCACGTCGCGCGGCAAGCCGTTGTAGCCGTCGATGCGCCGAAAGGTCCAGCTGTCGCCCGCGCGCCATTGCGGGGCCTCGACGACGGTCGGCTCGTACTCGCCCAGGCGCGGCGCCGCGCAGGCGCCGAGCGCGAGCGCGCCGCCGGCGGCCAGGAAAGCTCTGCGGTCCATGGCTCTTCCGGATCGACCGCCGCGCGCTCGAAGTCGTTCCCGCGGCGACGCCGGGTCAGGGCGTTCCGATGTAGTCGCGCTTCGCGAGCTCGACGCCGTTGTGGCGAAGGATGTCGTACGCCGTGGTGACGTGGAAATAGAAGTTCGGCAGCGCGTGTCCGAGCAGGTACTGCATGCCGGTGAAGTCGATCTCGCGCGGGCCGAGCTTGAGATGGATCTTCTTGTCCTCGGTGCCTTCGAGCTGCGCCGGGGCGATGCTCTTGACGAAGTCGATGGTCTTCGCGATACGCGCCTTGAGCTCGGGGAAGGTCTGCTCGGTGTCCTCGTGCTTCGGCACCTCGACCCCGGCGAGCCGCGCGACCGCGCCCTTGGCGGTGTCGCAGGCGATCTGGACCTGGCGCTTCATCGGAAACATGTCGGGGAAGAGACGGTCGCTCGCGAGCACCGCCGGGTCGATCTTCCTCGCCTCGGCATGGGCCTGGGCCTTGTCGAGGATGGCCGAAAGGTTGGTCAGCATGTTGACGAAGCGCGGCGCGCTCGCCTGGTACATCGAGATCTTCATCGCGGCTCCCGCTGGATCGATGGCGTGGCCGGCCATTCTAGTGCCGGCCGCGCCGCCGCGCCGCCTGCTGGACCCGCGGGGCGATTTGCGGCCAAAATGGGGCGAGGAGGTGGATATGACCCGGCCGGCTTTCGTTCTCGCGTGGCGGACCCTGTGCGCCGCGGCGCTCCTGCTGATCGCGGCGTCGGCCTCGGCGCAGTACCCGGCGCGGCCGCTCCGGCTGCTCGTGCCGAACCCGCCCGGCGGCGCGACCGACACCATCGCGCGCGTGGTCGCGCCCGGCCTGGGCGAGGTGCTCGGCCAACCGGTCGTGGTCGAGAACCGGCCGGGGTCGAACGGCAACCTCTCGAGCGAGCTCGCGGCCAAGGCCGCGCCCGACGGCTATACGCTGCTCCTCGGGCAGGACAGCCAGATCGTCATCAGCCCGCACCTCTACCGCAACATGCCGGTCGACACGCTGAAGGACCTCGCGCCGGTCGCATCGCTCGTGACCACGCAGATGGTGCTCTCCATCAACCCGTCGCTGCCGGTGCGCACGCTCCCCGAGTTCATCGAGTACGCGCGCCGCGCCAACCCGCCGCTCGCGTACGCCTCGATCGGCAACGGCAGCCAGCACCACCTGACGATGGAGATGCTCAAGGCGCGCGCCGGCATCAACCTCGTCCACGTCCCGTTCAAGGGCGGCGGCCCGGCGACGCTCGCCGTGATCGCCGGAGAAGTCCCGGTCATGTTCGGCGGAAACTCCGTCACCGGCCAGATCAAGGCGGGGAAGCTGCGCGGCCTCGCGGTCGCCGGCAAGCACCGCTCGGAGACTTTTCCCGACCTGCCGACGCTGTCGGAGTTCTATCCCGGGCTCGAGGTCACGGCGTGGCTCGGGCTCTTCACCGCGGCCCGGGTGCCTCCCGACATCGTGTCCCGGCTGCACGACGAGACCAACCGCCTGCTCGGGCGCCGCGACGTGCGCGAGCGCATCGCCAAGGTCGGCGGCCTCACGCCGTTCGCGACGACGAGCGACGAATTCAAGGCGCTGATCCGCTCCGAGTACGCCAAGTACGGCGACGTGGTGAAGGCCGTCGGCGCGACCATCGATTGAGCACCCAGTTCCAGCTGCTGCGCGAGCGGCGCTTCCGGCCGCTGTTCTTCACGCAGTTCCTCGGCGCGTTCAACGACAACGTCTTCAAGACCGCGCTCGTGACGCTGGTGGCGTTCCGCGCGGGGCAGCTCACCGACGCGGATCCGCGGACGCTGGTGACGCTGCTCCCGGGGCTCTTCATCCTGCCGTTCTTTCTCTTCTCGGCCACGAGCGGACAGCTCGCCGACAAGCTCGACAAGTCGCGCATCGCGCGCGCGGTGAAGCTGTTCGAGATCGCGGTGATGGCGCTCGCCGCGTGGGGCTTCCTCGCGGGCAGCCTGTGGCAGCTCGTGACGGCGCTCTTCCTCATGGGGCTGCACTCGACGGTGTTCGGCCCGGTCAAGTACGGCTACCTGCCGCAGCACCTCGCGACCGACGAGCTGATCGGCGGCAACGGCCTGATCGAGATGGGCACCTTCGTCGCGATCCTGCTCGGCGAGGTGCTCGGCGCATGGCTGGCGACGATGCCGCAGGGCGCGATCGCGACCTCGGCGACGGTGGTGGGCGTGGCGGTCCTCGGCTGGTGGGCGAGCCGCGGCATCCCGGTGACGCCGCCGGTCGATCCCGGCCTGCGCGTCGGCGCGAACTTCGCCGCCGAGACCTGGCGCAACCTGCGCTTCGCCCGCGGCAACCGCGTCGTATGGCTCTCGCTCGTCGGCATCTCGTGGTTCTGGTTCTACGGCGCGACGCTGCTCGCGCAATTCCCGGTGTACGCGAAGGACGTCCTCGGCGGCGACGAGAGCGTCTTCATCCTGCTGCTCACGATCTTCTCGGTGGGCATCGGCGCGGGGTCGCTCCTGTGCGAGCGGCTCTCGGGCCGTCGCGTCGAGATCGGGCTCGTGCCCTTCGGCACGATCGGCCTCACGCTGTTCGGCGTCGACCTGTATTTCGCGAGCGGCTCGCAAGCGGCGGGCGCCGGCGCGCATTTCACGCAGTTCCTGCGCGAGCCCGCGCACTGGCGCCTGCTCGCGGACCTAGCGCTCCTCGGCGTGTTCGGGGGCTTCTATATCGTGCCGCTCTACGCGCTCATCCAGACGCGCAGCGAGAAGACGCACCAGTCGCGCGTCATCGCCGCGAACAACATCCTGAACGCGGCGTTCATGGTGGTGTCGGCGCTCGCGTCGATGCTGCTGTTCGCGGCCGGCCTGTCGATCCCGCAGCTGTTCCTCGCCACGGCGCTCGCGAACGCCGCGGTGGGCGCGTCGATCTACGCGATCGTGCCCGAGTTCACGCAGCGCTTCGTGGCGTGGGTGAGCCGCAGGCCGGCTTCGATGCCCGAGCGCTACGACGACGCCCGGTAGCGCTCCCAGCCTTTTCCACGAAGCTCGCATGCCGGGCAGCCGCCGCAGCCGTAGCCCCAGGCGTGCCGGCGGCTGCGGTCGCCGAGATAGCAGCTGTGCGTGTGCTCGACGATGAGCTCGAGCAGCGGCTCGCCGCCGAGCGCGCGCGCGAGCGACCACGTCTGCGACTTGTCGACCCACATGAGCGGCGTCTCGATGACGAAGCG
This sequence comes from Burkholderiales bacterium, assembly GCA_035651815.1. Taxonomy (GTDB): domain Bacteria; phylum Pseudomonadota; class Gammaproteobacteria; order Burkholderiales; family SG8-39; genus VBDM01. The sequence goes on from DASRFB010000077.1 coordinate 32,859, forward strand.
GCGGCCCATCCCGAGGCCGAGCGCGACCTGGAGCGCCTTCAGCGTGTCGTCGCGGCAATCGGGATACCCCGAGTAGTCCGTCTCGCACATGCCGCCGACGAGCGTGCGCACGCCGCGCCGATACGCGAGCGCGGCGGCAGCGGTGAAGAACAGGAGGTTGCGCCCCGGGACGAAGGTGTTCGGCAGGCCCGACTGGCCGGTCTCTATCGCGATGTCGTGCGTCATCGCCGTGGCGCCGAGCGCGGGGATCACGCCGAGATCGAGCACGTGGTCCGCCCCGAGCTTCCGCGCCCAGCCCGGGAACCGCGCCCGCAGCTCGACGAGGATCACCGCGCGGCAGTCGAGCTCGATCGCGTGCCGCTGACCGTAGCGGAACCCGACGGTCTCGACGCTGCCGAAGTGCTCTAGCGCCCACGCCAGGCAAGTGGTCGAATCCTGGCCGCCGGAGAGCAGCACCATCGCGGTCTCGTGCAGTCGGCTCATCCGCGTTTCCGGCTGGATCACGCGCTCATCATACCGGCGGCCGCGGGAACGCGGCCTCCCGGTCGAGCATCCTATGGCGGACGTGAACCCGTCTAAAAGACCCTACTGAACGAAAGGAGATGGTAGTCATGAAGAACGCATCCATTACCGTGTTCGCGATCGCGGCGCTCGCCGCCGGCGCGGCCTACGCCCAGAACCCGAGCGACCCGCAGATCGCGGGCATCGTCGTCACCGCGAACCAGATCGACATCGACGCGGGCAAGCTCGCGAAGTCGCACACCAAGAACAAGGAAGTGCAAGGCTTCGCGAACCAGATGATCAAGGACCACACCGCCGTGAACAAGCAGGCGGTCGCGCTCGCGAAGAAGCTGAAGGTCAAGCCCGCGGCGAGCGACACGCAGGCGAGCCTGAAGAAGGGCGCCTCGGAGAACATATCCAACCTGAAGAAGCTGAAGGGCAAGCAGTTCGACAAGGCCTACATCGACCACGAGGTCGATTATCACCAGGCGGTGCTCGACGCGATCGACAAGACCCTCATCCCGAGCGCGCAGAACGCCGAGCTGAAGGGCCTGATCGAGAAAGTGCGCCCGGCCATCGCCGCGCACCTGGATCACGCCAAGATGATCCAGAGCAAGCTCGGCGGCTGAAGCCGATGCCCGGGATCGGCCGGATCCTGACGCTGGCCGCGGCGATCGCGCTCTCACCGGGCGCGATCGCCGCCGGCAAGTCGCATCAGGTCGTCATCGAGGGGATGAAGTTCGTCCCCGAGCGCATCGAGGTAGCCGTCGGCGACTCCATCACGTGGGTCAACAAGGACCCGGTGCCGCACACGGTCACCAACGCCGCGAAGAAGATCGAGTCCGGAACGATCGATCCGAACGGAAAATGGAAATACGTCGTGCGCCGCAAGGGCGACATCGACTACGTGTGCCGGTTCCACCCCGGCATGCGCGGAATCATCGGCGTCAAATGAAAACGCGCGGGCCGGTTTGACCGGACCCGCGCGTCTCTCCCCGAGCGTGTTATAGGTGCCTTAGGCGGCGCGCTGCTGCGCCTGCAGGGCGCGCGTATCGAGCAGCTGGTGCAGCGTGCGGCTGAACGTCCGGCCGCTGAGCAGATCGAGCATCTCGGGACGCCCCTGGACGAACTGCGCGAGCACGTCGCGGATGCGCGCCATGATCTCGCTCTCGTCTTCCTTGCGCGAGTCGCCGAAGCTCACGTTGCGGATCGCGACCGTGGGCTCGGCCGGCTGCTCCGCCGCGGCGGCCTCGTCCTTGCCGACGGTGAACGCCGTCAGGCCCGGAAAGCGCTCGAACAGCTCGATGATCTGCAGGGCGATATCGTTCTCGGGCATGCGCTGATGCGCGGTGAAGATCGAATAAGCCAGCTGCGTCATGGAATCCTCGCCTCGATAAGTCCCAGTGAGGGCATCGTATCGGTCGAGGCGGACCCGATGAATCGGGCGAATCCCGGCCCGACCTTCGAAAAACCTTAGGCCGGGCGGATAGTTGCCGGATAGTCCTAAGGGAGTACTTCAGCGAGAAGGCGCCTGGCGGCCGGCCTTCCAGGGACGCAGCGCGCCAGCGGTGCTGACCGTCCCCTCCAGCGGCTTACAAAAAAAACGGCGGCCGGAGCCGCCGTTTCATCGGTCGAGGCAGGGCGTCAATAGCCGAGCCACTTGGTGAGCGCCGCAAGCTGCTGGTCGTCTCCGGCCTCGTAGCCCTGGTAGCCGATCTTCGCGAGGATCTTGCGGCCCGCGTCGCTCTTGTCCAGGCCGAGCATCAGCTCGCGCACCTTGGTCACATCGCCGGGATTCATCCGGGTGGAGGCGATCATGTGCTTGATCGGAACGGGCCTCGACTCGAACAGCACGGCGCCGCCCTTCTCCTGCCACGATTTCACGACGGCGCCCGACGCAGTCACGCCGACGTCGCTGAACCCGTTCTCGACGAAGAACGGGACGGCGTCCTGGTAGCGCGTGGTCCGCAGCTCCGCCTTGGAGGCGTCGATCCCGAGGTCCCGCAGCGTGGCGCGCGTGATCACCGCGGTGATCGAATCGGGGTCCGGCATGCCGATGCGCTTGCCCTTCATGTCGGACGGCTGCTTGAGCGCCGCGCCTTTCGCCGTGAAGAAGCGCGCCTTGTATTCGGTGTAGCCCTTGGTCAGCACCACCAGGCGATACTTGCCGTCGCGCATCGAGATCAGCGAGTGATGAGCGGGGTGCACGAACGCGAGGTCGTACTGCTGCTCGTCGAGACCTTTCCTGAGCACCGGGTACTGGTCGACGGGCATCACTTTCACCGTCGTCTTCAGCGTCTTGCCGATCGCGTCCGCGAGCTCGTGGTACTTGTCGCGGATCTCCTGCGCGGTGACGAAGTAGGTCACGCCCTCGTTCACCGCGAGCGTGATTTCGGCGCGCGCGGGGATCGAGCCGAGCAGCCCGAGCGCCAGTGCCGCGGACAGCCAAAGCCTAGGTTTCATTTTTGTGCTCCCTTGTTTGTTGAAAGCACGCTGGGGTGCTTTAGCGTTTGCTTATGCAAGAGCCATACCTGGTTATGGGTCAGAGGAACTGCCATTTATAAGCCCTTGTGTCCTAACGGACTTCTGATGTCGAAACGTGATTCACCTCAAATCGGCCGTGACCCGTGAAGGCTGATCGGGTGTCGAGGCCTCGTCGGGCTTCCGGCCGGTGAAGTCGTGCGGAAGTGTGGAATATGGAACGGTTTTTTGCTCGTTTCCGGGATCGGCGGTCCATGCCGACTGCATAATCACCTCCCGCGCGCGACTGGCGCATCGAGAAGACGACCGCCGCGCGGCTCGAGAGGGAGGCCCCCATGGATGCGTCGCGTGTTCCCGGCAGCACGAACGCGCTCTACAGCCCGGCCGTGGCGCTGCAGTTCTTCAAGTCCGAAGGCAAGCTGCAGGACATCCCGCAGGGCAAGACCATTTTCGCCGAGAGCGAGAAGGGTTTGCCCTTCCTGCTGATGCGTCAGCGCATGTACCTGCTGCTCGAGGGCGAGGTGAGCGTGCTCGCCAAGGACACGCCGATCGCGACCGTGAGCAAGGGCGAGATCTTCGGCGAGATGGCCTCGATCAACCAGGCGCCGCGCAGCGCGGCCGCGGTCGCGAAGACGCCGTGCCGCGTCATCGCGCTCGACGACCGCCAGTTCCAGGCCGCGCTCGCGAAGCGCCCCGAGTTCGCGCTCATGCTGATGAGCGTCATGGTCCACCGGCTGCGCGAGAACATCGGGCGCCTGAGCGCCCACGACGCGCTGAAGGGCGTCCCCTGGAAGGAAGCCGCGGTGCTCGACGAACAGATCCTCGCCGAGCTCGGCCAGCAGATCGGGCCGGCCGCCCGCTTCCGCTACAACGCCGGCAAGCTCATCATGAAGGAGGGTGCGGTCGGCGTCGTCTCGTACGTCGTTCTCGACGGACGGGTCGCCATCACCATCGGCAACGCCGTCATGGAGATGGTCGGCCCCGGCGGCATCTTCGGCGAGATGGCGCTGGTCGAGCGCGCGCCGCGGCTCGCGAGCGCCGTCGCCGAGACCGATTGCACGCTGCTCGCCATCAGCCGGCTCGAGTTCGTCCGGCTGGTCAAGAACAACCCGCGCTTCGGCGCCGCGCTGCTCTCGGCGGTGAGCGAGCGCGCTCGCTGGACCGCGTCGCGCCAGGCCGCCTGAAGGCGGCCGCGCCCTAGCGCGCGCGCGCCTTGCGGCCGGCCTTGCGCGTGCGCGAGGCGGCGCGCTGCGTCTTGCCGGTCAGCTGCTTCTTCAGGCCCTTGATCTGCTGCTTGCCGCTGCCCAAGAGCTTGCCGATGGTTTCCTGCGCCTTGCCCGCGATCTCCTTCGCCGCGCCCGCGATCTGCTGCTTGTTCACGTGAATCTCCTTGGGTGATGACCCGGGCAAGGATCTCACGCGATTCTTGTGCGAGTTCGCGACAGCGCGGGTGCCTGCAGCCCTCCGAAAGGCGCGCTCGCCGCTAGCGCATCAGCCATCCGAGGATCTCGCGCCAGCGCTCGAACACGAGGAAGTGGCCTTCGCCGGGAATGACCGTGAGCTCCGCGCCCGGCACGCGCGCGGCGGCGGCCTCGGCGGCGCGCAGCGGAACGATGGTGTCGTCGCTGCCGTGCCACGAGCGCACCGGCGCCCGGATGGCGCCCGGATCGAAATCCCAGCCGGAGGCGACGAGCGCGAGATCCTCGGCCATCGCCGCGCCCGACTGCGCGAATGCCTCGGCCATGTCCTCGACGAACATTTGCCGGATCTCGCTCCGGGCGAGCACGCGCCGGTCGGTCGCGTTCAGTCCGAGCCCGAGCAGCTCGAAGTAGCGCTCGGGCAGCCGCCGGCCGACGGCGCTCGCGGCCGCGGTGAACGGCCGCATCGTCCACGCGCCGCGGGGCGCGAGCGCGAACCCGAGGCGCACGAACAGCGAATGGCCGCGCGCGCGCATCGCCTCGGGCGGCCCGACGCCGCTGATCAGCGCGACCCGCTCGACGCGCGGACCGAGCACGACGGCGCAGGCGAGCGCGTACGGCCCGCCGCCCGACACGCCCGCGATGCGGATGCGCCCGACGCCGAGCAGATCGCAGGCCGCGGCGACGTCGCGCGCCCACCCCGCGAACGTGCGCCCGGGCGCCGGATCGGAGATGCCGAAGCCGGGCCGCTCGAAGTGCAGCGTGCGCGCACCGAGCGCGAGCGCGATCGCGTCGTCGGGATGGCGCTGCCGGCGCGAGCCCGGCAGCCCGTGGAACGCGAGCACCGGCCGGCCGCGGCGATCGCCGTATTCGGCCCAGCCGAGCCGTCTGCCGTCCGGGAGCGTGAGCACGCCCTCGAGGGCACCCGCCATGATTTAGCCTCCTGTTATTCTGTCGCGCGGGAGCAGGCGTGCCGCGGAGCCACCATTATCACGTCTACGTGATCGAGCTGTCGAAGGACGTGCTCGACGAGCCGAAGTTCCGCCGCGCCAACGCCGACTACCGCCCGGGCAAGCCGTGCGTCTACGTCGGCATGACCGGGCTCGACCCCGACCTGCGCTTCGACAAGCACAAGGCCGGGATCCAGTCGAACCGCTACGTGTTCCGCTACGGCCTGCGGCTGCTCCCCGACCTCTACGAATGCTACAACCCCATGCCGTACGACGCCGCGCGCGACATGGAGGTCGAGCTCGCGATCGCGCTGCGGGAGGACGGGTACGGCGTGTGGCAGGGGTGAGCGCGGCGGCACTGTCATTTATGACAGGTATGCGAGCCCGCCGAAGTCGGCTAGATTAGGCGCCACAACAAGAACGAATCGGGAGGCGTGTGTTCATCTCCAGTGCGTACCGCGCCGCCGCGGCGCTGCTCATTCTTGCCGCCGCGTGCGATGCGCGCGCCCAATCGCAGCCGTGCCCGCCGGCCGATCAGTACACGGTAGCCGTCTGGAATCTTCAAGCGGCGAACCTGCGGGACGCCGAACTGAAGTCGAGCGCGTCGGCGCTCATCGAGAATGTGGACAAACGGACCGCCGCTCCGGTCGCCAAGACGAGCGTGCCGGCCGATGTGCTGGGGACCGATTCGTCCCGCCTCATCGTCGGAACGGCCGATTTCCTCGCCCAGCGTGCCAACGCGGAGATCCGGTTCTGGATCAAGGACGAGCTGCTGACGCGCGTCTGCGGCGAGAAGGACCACCGCGTCGCGCTCGCGGCCTACTTCCCGACCCTCTGCAGCCTGCAGGCCACCTACGGCTTCGGCATGGCGCCGCCCGACCAGACCGTCGCCGAAGCGTTCAGGCTGGACGCGCGCGCGCTGCCCGCCTGCCTCGTCTACCGCAACCACGACAACAACACCGTCGGCTACCTCTTTCTCGACCTCGCGCGACAGCTGCGCCGCGGCACGAATCCCCTGCTGCTCTTCGCCGGCCTGGCGGACACGCGCTTCGTGCGCGAGGGGTGCGTCGACGGCACGCAGTCCGCGTGTCCGTTCTACCTCGGCGGCGTCGCCGTCCAGTCCTATCTCGCCGCGAGCGCGCCGGACCCGGCGCGCTCGCCTTCGCGGGACGCGGCCCTGGCGAAGGCGACTCTGGCGCGCTACGTCGCCAAGCTCACCGACGACGGCAAGACGCGCCTGCTCGAGAAGATCCGCGACTGGGCCGCGTCGAATTGCAGCGCCGCACGCGACGGCAGCTTCGACGCGATCATCGATTGCTGGATCGAGCGCAATCGCGGCCCGGTCCAGCAGCTGGAGAACACCTTCAAGGCCGTACGCGACGATTGGGACCGCTTCCGCGCGGGGGCCGCGCGCCAGCGCGACCGCGACGAGCGCCGCGAGGCGTATCTCGACTTTATCGCGACGGCCCTCGACCGCCTCACCGAGATCGTCGAAACCGCCGGCGGGCGCTTCCCCGGGCTCGAGCTTCCGGACGTCGACCGCAAGCGGCTGCGCGAGCTGCTGCGCGTGGTCAAGCTCGTCAATTCGGAGCAGTATCCGCAGGCGCTGACGCAGATTTACCGCTGCATCTCGTCGAAGGACGAGTGCGGGTGGAACGTCGCGGCCGACCCGGCGGTCGAGCCGCTCAAGCGCTATCTTCCGATCGCGTTCGAGCTCGCCGACGCGAAGTCCTCCGACGACATCGCGAACACGCTCGATCGCGTCGCGTCCCCGGCCGGCGCCTGGCGCATGAAGCAGAACCACTCGATGTGGTCGATCAACGCCTTCGTCGGCCCCGCCTGGGGCGCCGAGAAGCTGTGGAAGGACGGCTCCGACACGGGCACTTTCCGCGGTCACAACAAATCGCTGTTCGCGCCGGTCGGAGTCGATTACTCGCATCCGACCGGGTACCGCTGGTTTCCCACCTGGGGCGCGTTCGTGTCGGGGCTGGATTTCGGCAGCCTGATGAGCGTGGGCGACGGCCGCAACGACGGGCCGATACAGGTCGACAGCAAGGCGACGGCGGGATTCGCGCAGATCCTGTCGCCGGGCCTCTACATCCATGCCGGCATCGGCAATTCGCCGTTCGTGCTCGGCGCCGGCATGTCGTACTACCCGCTGTCGCGCGAAGCGCGCCGCGCCGACGGAACGACCGTGATGCTCGATGCGCGCGTGATCCGCGTCTTCCTCGGCGTCGACCTCACGCTGATGCCGTTCTAGTCAGGCGAGCATCTCGGCCAGCGTGCTCTGCCCGCTGCCGGCCTTGAAGTACGCGCCGAGCAGCTCGCGCCCGATCATGTAGCCGAGCTTGCGGTAGCTCTCGAACTGCGCCTCGTCGAACCACTGGTCGGCCGTGGTCTGCTGCGGAAACTCGGGGTTGGCGATGGCGTAGTTGCGCAGGTCCGGCGCCTCGCGCACGACCGCCTCGGTCAGCGTCGGCTTCACCAGGATCAGGGTGCCGGTGAAGGCGCCCGCGACGCCCTCGGGGTCGGCGAGCGCGGGATACTCGATCGTTCCCGCGACGAAATGCTTCTCGCTGCAGGCGACGCGTCCGTCGGTACGCGCGGTCTTCTTCAGCGCGTCGACCTCGAGGACGATGCGCACGCCGAAGTCCGTGTAGCACTTTCGCAGCGTGTCGGCGAGATCGTCGCACGCCGTGTCGACGTCCTGCCCGCAGTCCATCGCCAGGATCAGGCTCGTGCGCCGGCGCACGAGCTCGTAGATGCCGAGGTTGTCGAAGTGGCCGCCGTCGGACAGGTACAGCCAGCGCGACGTCGAGTCGGTCAGCCCGAACAGCTCGCGCAGCAGCAGCCAGCCGCCGAACTGCGGCGCCTGGCCGCGCGGCACGGGCGTGCGTCCGGTGTTCGGGCACCAGCGCCCGAGCCGCACGTTGAACAGCGTGAGGAGGAAGGCGACGGGCGCCGAGGTATGAAAGCCCCAGTTCGGGCTCGCGGCCGCCCCCGAGACCGCCATCACGCTGCCCAGCATCGGCCCGGTGTCGCGGCTCGGCCCGAGCGCCATCACGCCCGCGCGCATGTAGCGCTCGGTCGCGACGAACCCGCCGCGGTTCTCGAGCACCGTCGACGGCGGCAGGCGGTAACCGCAATAGAGCGGCGAGAAGAAGAACGAAGCGGCCTTGCGCTGCTGCCACGCGAGGTCCTTGCCGGCGCTCGAGTTCAGCGTCGTGTTCAGGATGTGGAAAGGCCGCTGCACCTTCCCGGTGGCCGGGTCGATCAGCGTCTTCAGCGCGACGTCGTCGTCCGGGTCGAACCCGGTAAACGGATGCGGCCTGCGCGCCGCGTCCTTCTCCAGCGCCGCGCGCGCGCCGCCGAGGTAGCAGCGAGTCAATCGGTTGCGGTAGAAGGCATGGAACGAGAACAGATTGATGTCGAGACGCCACGCGAGCAGCGCGTAGATGATGATTGCGCCGCCTAGTCCACAGGCGGCCCTTCCGGACGCGTCGCCGGGGACGCTGCCCGTCGCGAGTTGGATCAGCCAGGAAAGCGCGAGGGCGAGCCCGGCGATGAACACGTACGGGACCAGGCGCACGAGCCGGTCGCTCCAGGACTTCGAGTCTCCGCCCGTGCTCGAGGACGCGCCGCGCACGACGCCCCAGAGCGTCGTCGCGAGCCATGCCAGCCCGCCCGCCTGTGCCCAGTGGATCCCAGCATCGACCAGCGGCGGGCCGTAGACCGAGACCACGAACAGGCCGCCCGCGCCCGCCGTCACCGCGAGCAGGCAGGCGCCGTAGCGCGCCCACCATTCGTGTATCTGGAAGTCGAAGATGCGGCCGATCAGTCCCAGGTGGAACACGACGACGAGAGAGAAGATCAGGAGCAGCAGGAAAGGCACGAGCGCCAGCGCGAAGTCCGCCGCGTCGCCCGGATCCTGGATCGCGACGATCGCCGCATGGACGGCGTAGAGCAATACGCCGCCGACGGCGCCCGCGAGCGGCGCGGCCGCGATCACGGCGAGCGAGGCGAAAAGCCCCTTGCCCCGCCTCGCTTCCGGACGCGGGCCCAGCAGCGCCATGCCGACGCAGGCGACCAGCGTCAGCGCGCCGTACGCGAGGCCGGTGAAGGTCACCCACGGCAGCGCTTCGCCGACGTTCCGGGTGAAGCTGCGGGGGTCCGACAGCTCGGCCGCGAGACCGAACGCGGCGACGACTGCGGGCGCGATGATCCACCACGCGACGAAGGAGCCGGTGGCACGGCGCGAGACGCTGGGCGCCTGCAGATTGACGCCGATCGCCCCGAGGCTCACGAGCAGCAGCGCGCACCCGAGCACGAGCCCGAGCGACCCCGGATGGCCGGCGAAGGCCTGGCTCTGCAGAGGCGTCATCGAGAGAAACAGGGACCGCGGCACGAGCAGCGCCGCGGCGAGCAGCGCGACGATCATGGTCTGCACCAGGATCACGTTGCGCAGGTAGCCCGCGACGCCGCTCAGCGTGTCGAGCGACAGCAGCCCGATGCGCGGCGTCAGGTAGTTGCTGTACTGGCGCAGGAAGCCGATCGGCTTGTACTCGCGCGCCTTCGGCGAACCGCCCGCCGTGGGGCTGAGCTCGGCCTCGAGGGACGCGATCGGCTGCCCGTGCCTCACCTGCGCCGAGAGCCAGCTGCCGATGTAGCCTCCGCCCGAGACCGTCGAAAGGTAGTCGAAGCGCTGCAGCAGCTTTCCCTCGGCGAGCGCCTGGATGATGCCCAGGTTGAAGGTAGCGCTGCGGATGCCGCCGCCCGAGAAGGCGAGACCCTTGAGGCGCATCCGCTGCGCCTCCTCGTAGCTCGCCGCGGGATTGGAGGGACGGCCTGCGCCGTCGGGTGGCTGCTCGAGCTTCGCGCGTCCCGCCTTCACGGCGGAGAGCTCGTCGGCGAGCACGCTGGAGAAATTCGCGACGGGTACGTCGGCATCGCCAGTCATTGCGCCTCCCTTTGCTGTTGTTGTTCGGCGTTCGGGTTGCCGAGGCATTATCGGCCGCTGGCGCGTGCTTGAACACCTGTCATTTTTGACAGTGGCGCGCGCGCCGCCGGCGTATCATCACCCCGCGTCAGGGAGGACGCCCCGATGGATATCCGCAAGTCGACCGTCGCCGCGCTCGCGGCGTGCGTGCTCGCGCTCGCCGCGGTCTCGGCGCGGGCGCGCACCGAGCCGAAGCCCGCCCAGAAGCCGCAACCGCGCGTCTCGTCGGAGCGCCTGGAGAAATCGATCCACGCCCTCGTCAACCGCGAGCGCGCGGCCAAGGGCCTGAGACCCCTCGCCTGGGACGCGAAGCTCGCCGCGATCGCGCGCGGCCACAGCGGCGACATGGGACGGCGCAACTACTTCGCCCACGTCACGCCCGAAGGCGCCAACTTCGACGCGCGCTACGCCAAGGCGCGCTACAAGTGCTTCGTGCCGGTCGGCGACGTCGTCCACGGCGGCGCCGAGAACATCGCGCGCGACGACCTGTGGGCGAAGATCACGACGCTCGGCGACCGGAAATACTACGACTGGCACTCCGAGGACGAGCTCGCGCGGCGTACCGTCGCCGGCTGGATGAAGAGCCCCGGGCACCGCGCCAACATCCTGACGCCGCACTGGCAGCACGAGGGGCTGGGCGTGACCGTCACGCGCGACCTCAAGGTTTACGTGACCGAGGACTTCTGCTGAGGCTCCGCGGCTTCGTCCTCAGTTTCGTCAATACCGCGCGCTGCCGGGCGTACGCGGAAACGGAATCACGTCGCGCACGTTCGCGAGGCCGGTGACGTACGCGACGGTGCGCTCGAAGCCGAGGCCGAAGCCCGCGTGCGGCACGGTGCCGTAGCGGCGCAGATCGCGGTACCAGCCGTAGGCCTCGGGATCGAGCCCGGCCTCCACGATGCGCGCGTCGAGCACGGCGAGCCGCTCCTCGCGCTGCGAGCCGCCGATGATCTCGCCGATCCCCGGCGCGAGCACGTCCATCGCCGCGACGGTCCTGCCGTCGTCGTTCAGGCGCATGTAGAACGCCTTGATCCCCTTCGGGTAGTTCACCAGGACGAGCGGGCCCTTCACGTGCTGCTCGCACAGCCAGCGCTCGTGCTCGCTCTGCAGGTCCGTGCCCCACTTCACCGGGAACTCGAACTTCTGCCGCGAGCTCTCGAGCACGCGCACCGCCTCGGTGTAGTCCATGCGCACGAACGGCTTGTCGACGATGCCCTGCAGCTTGGCGACGAGGCCCTTCTCGATGCGCTCGTCGAAGAAAGCCATGTCGTCGGGGCGCTCCGCGAGCACCGCCTCGAGCACGTATTTCAGCAGCCGCTCGGCGAGCGCGGCGTCGTCGGCGAGGTCGGCGAACGCGATCTCGGGCTCGATCATCCAGAACTCGGCGAGGTGCCGGCTCGTGTTCGAGTTCTCGGCGCGGAAGGTCGGGCCGAAGGTGTAGACCTTCGAGAGCGCCATGCAGTAGGTCTCGACGTTGAGCTGGCCCGACACCGTGAGGAAGGCCTCGCGCCCGAAGAAGTCCTTCGAGTAGTCCACCTTGCCCTCGCCCGTGCGCGGCGGGTTCGCGGCATCGAGCGTCGACACGCGGAACAGCTCGCCCGCGCCTTCCGCGTCCGAGGCGGTGATGATCGGCGTGTTGACCCAGACGAAGCCCTCCTCGTGGAAGAAGCGGTGGATCGCCATCGCGAGCGTGTGCCGCACGCGCGACGCCGCGCCGATCACGTTGGTGCGCGGGCGCAGGTGCGCCACCTCGCGCAGGAACTCCAGCGTGTGCGGCTTGGGCTGGATCGGATACGTGTCGGGGTCCTCGACCCAGCCGACGACGCGCAGCGACGCGGCCTGCATCTCGAACGGCTGTCCCTTCGCGGGCGACGGCACGATCGACCCGGTCGCCTCGACCGCGCAGCCCGCGGTGAGCTTCTGCACCTCGGAGGCGTAGTTCGCGAGCGTCGCGGGCGCGACCACCTGCAGCGGCTGGAACCCCGAGCCGTCCGAGACGTGCACGAAGGAGACTCCCGCCTTCGAGTCGCGCCGCGTGCGCACCCAGCCGCGCACGGTCACCGGGCGGTCCGCGGGCGCCCGGCCGGCGAGGATGGCGCGGACCGGCAGGACGCTCACGTCACGAACCGCAGCCGGGCGCCGCGGGCTCGGCTGGCCCCGTCGAAACTGCGGCCGAAGCGGACGCCGGCACGTACGCCGGCAGCACCTGCTCGCGCACCTCGCCCGCGAGGAACAGCGCGGGGTCGACGCGCGCGTTGTTGAGGCTCACCGTCCAGTGCAGGTGCGCGGCCGTGACGCGGCCGGTGCGTCCGACCGTGCCGATGACCTGGCCGCGCTCGACGCGCTCGCCCTTCGCCACGCCGATGTGGTCGAGGTGGTTGTACATGGTGATCAGGCCCTCGCCGTGGTCGAGGATGACGGTGCGGCCGTTGAAGTAGTAGCGCCCGGTGTCGATGACGGTGCCCGCGGCCGGCGCGAGGACGGGGGTCCCGGCCGCCGCGGCGATGTCGAGGCCGCTGTGCGGCGCGCGCGGCTGCTCGTTGAAGAAGCGCGCCACGCCGAACCCGCCCGAGACGCGCCCCGGCGCGGGCAGGTCGAGCTGCAGGTCGGCGATCGCCGGCTCGCTCCAGGTCGAGAACGCGGCGAGCAGGGTCTGCTGCTCGCGCGCGATGCGCGCGAGCAGCGCCTTCGGCGGCGTCACCATGCGCCGGTCGCGCAGCCGCACGTGCTGCTCGCCGTACTTGTGCGGCACCACCTCGAACGCCACGCTGCGGCCGCCGTCGCCGTCCTCGACCGCGAGCGCGTGCCGCCCGGGAGCCAGCGCGAGCGGCAGCCCGACCACCGCGCGCCACGTGTCGCCGACGCGCGCGACCAGCACGCGGCGGCCGTCGAACTCGACCCGCGGCGCGGGCTCCGAGGCGCGCCCGAGACAGACGACGGCGACGCCGCCGGGCACGGGCGCCGACAGCGGCAGCGCCGTGTCGGCGAAAGCGGGCGCCGCGGCGAGCGCCGACGCGAGGAGCGGGAGAAGCGGACTTTTCACGAAAGGTCGGAAAATGCCTGACGCACGGACGCAGGATACCATCGCCGTCGCGCACGAAAACGCCGAATCGCTGTCTGAGCCCGTGAGCCCCCGATGAACCGCCCGCGCGCCCTCGCCGCCGCCGTCGCCCTGCTCGCTCTCGCGCCGGGCGCGGCGCTCGCGTTCGATCCCGAGAAGCTCGAGGGCTGGTGGGCCGGCGCCGACATCGGCTACGCCTCGATGACGCGACGCTTCTCGGCCCAGAACGAGTCGACCACGCAGCACAAGATGATCACCGGGCTGCGCGTCGGCTACTCGTGGGACCCGCGGCTGCTCCTCGGCGTCGAGGCCGCGAACTGGCTGCTGAAGGGCGCCAACATGTGGCGCCTCAACGAGGGCGAAGGCATCCAGACGTTCAACTTCATCGCGCAGGCCTACCCCGCGGCCAACCGCTGGTGGGTGAAGGCCGGCCTCGGCGGCGCGCGCTTCTGGACCGACGTGCCCGAGGAGGGCACCGGCCGCGGCTTCGGCGGCGTCCTCGGGTTCGGCTACGACGTCCCGCTGTGGGGCGCGTTCCGGCTGACGCCCGCGGTCGACTTCGCGTGGGGCCGCATCAAGGACGCGACTTCGCCCGCCGGCGTGAAGCAGGACCAGGACTTCCGCGCCTTCGCCTTCAAGATCGGCCTCACCTTCCGCTAGCCCTGACCGGCGCGTCCGCGGCGAGCCCGCGGTTCGCGAGCAGCGGCCCCGACTGGTCGACGGTCGCCGCGGCCAGCCGCCCGTTCTCGACCGCGTAGACCACGTCGCAGTGCGCGAGCGTCGACAGCCGGTGCGCGATGATGAAGGTCGTGCGCCCGTGCATCAGCCGCTCGAGCGCCTGGATGATCACCTGCTCGGTCTTCAGGTCGACCGAGCTGGTCGGCTCGTCGAGGATCAGGATCGGAGCGTCCTTGAGGAAGGCGCGAGCGAGCGCGATGCGCTGGCGCTCGCCGCCCGAGAGGCGCATGCCGCGTTCGCCGACCGGGGTGCGGTACCCCTCCGGCAGCGCGGCGATGAAGTCGTGCGCACCCGCGGCCCGCGCCGCCGCCTCGATCTGCGCCTCGCTCGCGCGCGCGCGGCCGTAGGCGATGTTCTCGCCGATCGAGGTCGAGAACAGAACCGGCTCCTGCAGCACGATCGCGAACTGGCGGCGCAGGTCCTCGAGGCGCCAGCGCCGCAGGTCCTCGCCGTCGAGCAGCACCGCGCCCTGGGTGGGATCGTAGAAGCGCGTGATCAGGTTGACGAGCGTGGTCTTGCCGGCGCCGGTGCGCCCGACGATGCCGACGCGCGTCCCGGCGGGCACGCGCAGGTTCAGCTCGCGCAGCACCGGGCGCGCGCTCTCGTAGGCGAAGCCCGCCGCGCGGAACTCGATCTCCCCGCGCGCGCGGGAGAGCGGCCGCGCGTCGGGGCGGTCGGCGACCTCGGGCAGCACGTCGAGCAGCGCAAAAGCGCGCTCGGCGCCGACCACCGAGCGCTGCAGATTCGAGAGATTCTTCGACAGCGCGTCGAGCGGCGTGTAGAGCTGCGCGAGATACGCCATGACGATCACGAGCTCGCCGAGCGAAAGGCGTCCCTCCTGCACGTGCGATACGCCCAGCCACAGCGCCGCCGCGGTGCCCGCGGCGAGCGTGAGCCCGATGAGCGAGTAGAACGCTCCCTGCAGGCGCACGAGCTCGACGTTGGCGCGCACCTCCTGCGACGCCTGGTCGACGAAGCGGCGCTCCTCGCGGCGCTCCTGTCCGAAAGCCTTCACCACGCGCAGCGCAGTGAGCACCTCCTGCAGCACCGAGGTGGCCGAGCTGCCCAGCTCCTTCGCCTCGTGCCACTTGGCGTGCAGCCGCCCGCCGAAGACGCGGATGAGCAGGGCGAGCACCGGCACGACGGCGAGCGCGACCAGCGCGAGCGAGCGGTCGAGACGCGCCGTGACGATGATCATGCCGCCGAGGGTGAGCCCCGCGGTGAGGAAGGGCGACACGCCGTACACGCCGATCCACTGGATCGCGGGCGCGTCGTACTCCAGGCGGTAGATCGCGTCGGCCGTGCCGCGCGTATCGTGCCACGCGAGCGAGAGCCGCTGCACGTGCGCGAACAGCTTGGCGCGGAACGCGAGCACCAGCTTCTCGCCCGTCCACGACTGCAGCAGCCAGGTGAGGAGCTTCTGCAGCTCGGTCGCGAGCGCGATCGCGACGACGCCGCCGACCGCCACGGCGAGAGCCGTGATCCCGGCGTCGCCGAGGCGGCCGAGCGGCCCGGGCAGCTCCTGGGCGCCGAGCGCGCTGTCGATCGCGATCTTGAGCGGCAGCGGCGTGAGCAGCGCGAGCGGCACCGCGAGCAGGTCGAGCGCGACGATGCCGGCGAGGTGCGCCCAGTACGGCCGCGCTTGCGCGAGCAGCCGCCGGGCGAGCGCGGCGGCACTCATGGCGGCGCGGGGTGAGTCGCTCACGGCGGCCTCATCGCTCGGCCTCGGCGAGCGCGCGCTCGAGCGACGCGAGCGCGGCGCCGCAGTCGCGCGCGATGCGCCAGGCGAGCAGGGCGTCCAGCGCGGCGAGCGCCGCGGCCGCGACCCAGCCGCGGTCGAGGAGCGCGAGGACCGCGAGCGCGCCGACCGCGGCGACCGTCGCGACGGCCGCGGACGACGGCCGGGGCCACGCGCGCCAGCGCGCGAGCTGCCGCCCGCCGCCGTGCTCCTCGAGCGCGAGCCGCACGCGCGCGCCGCCGAGCAGGCCGCGCCTCGTCTCGAGGTCCCAGCGGTCGTAGTCGCCGCCCGCGCGCACCGGTGCGCCGGCCTGCCGCAGCCGAGCCTCGATATCGCGCAGCCATTGCTCGGGCGCTCGCCCGTGCTCGCGCCACGCGCCGCGCACGAACGGCCGCGGCGCGATCCATTCGCCGGGCACGCGCCGCCACGGGGTGAGGCCGTGCCGCAGGCGCCCGATCAGGCGCGCGAGCGGCTGCATCAGATGCAGCAGCGCGGTGAGCGCGCGCCGCCTCGCGCCTTCGCCGGGCGAGCGCGCGCGCCGCGGGAAGCTCGCGCGCGAGGCCGCGAGCGCCGCCTGCGCGAGCGTCGCCGCCGCGGCGAGCGCGGCGAGCGGCAGCGCCGCGCGCAGCGGCGGCCACGAGAGACCCAGGAGCGAGAGCGCGGCGAGCGCCGCGATCACCAGATACCACTCGGGCATCAGCGGCAGCGCCGCGAGCGTGAGCGGCGCCGGCTCGTAGAGCGACTGGTACGCCGCGGTTCCCCAGGTGCCGCCGTAGACCCGCGCGGCGCGCCACGGGATCGGCAGCGCGAAGCCGCGGCCGTAGAGGCGTCCCGACCAGGCGAGGTGGCCGGCGCCGTTGTAGCGCTCGGGCCACTTCTCCTCGAGCAGCGCCTCGGCCTTGCCGTAGCCTTGCTGCTGGCGCCAGTACATCGCGATCGAGTTGCGGCGGTGGTGCCAGTCCATCGCGCCGGCGTGGAACCCGATGCGCCAGCCGCGCGCGAGCAGCCGCCAGCACAGGTCGACGTCGTCGCCGGCGGCGCGGTAGCGCGCGTCGAACCCGCCGACCGCCTCGAGCGCGTCGCGCCGGAACGCCATGTTGCACCCGGGAATGTGCTCGGCTTCCCGGTCGCTCGCGAGCACGTGCACGGGCCCGCCGGGCGCGTTGGCGATGCAGTCGGCGATCTCGCCGTCGCCGGGCGGCGCGATGTTCGGGCCGCCGACGCCGACCCAGTCGCCGCTCATGAACGCGTACGCGAGGTAGTGCAGCCAGTGCGGATCCGGATACGCGTCGTCGTCGATGTAGGCGACGATCTCGCCGCTCGCCGCGCGCCAGCCGGTGTTGCGCGCGGACGAGAGCCCGCGGTTCTCGGTGCTGATCAGGCGCACGGCGTGCTCGCGCGCGATCGCCGCCGTCGCGTCGGTCGAGCCGTCGTTCACGACGATCACCTCGAAGTCCGGGTACTCGACGCGCGCGAGCGCCGCCAGCGTGTCGCGGATGGTGCGCGCGCCGTTGTAGCTGCACACGACGACGCTCACGCGCGGCCACGCGAGCCCGGCCGGGAACGGCACCTCGGCGTACGCCGCGCCGATCGCGCCGAGCGCGGGCTTCGGCAGCCGCTCGCGCGTGACCAGGCCGAAGTCCCAGTCCTCGACGTCGTAGCCGCCGCGGTGCCACTCGTCGGTCCACGCGAAGACGAAGGTCCCGGCGCAGCCCGCGGCGAACGCGGTGCGCACCTGCCAGTCGAGGCTCTCGGCCTGAGCGGCCTCGCCGTTGCGGCGCGAGTCGAGGCCGATCTCGGCCATGACGAGCGGGCGCTCGCCGGCGAGGTTCTGCAGCCGCGCGAGGTAGGCCTCGAGCCGCTCGCGTTGCTCGAGATACACGTTGAAGCACACGAAGTCGAGGAAGGGCAGCCGCAGGTACTCGGTGGTCGGGAAGTTCACGTAGGTGACGAGCGCGTCCGGGTCCTCGTCCTTCGCCGCGCAATAGAGGCGGCGCACGAAGCGCTCGATGCGCGCGCGGCCGTGCCAGCGCACGATCGCCGGGGGGATCTCGTTGCCGACCGCGTAGCCGAGGACCGCGGGGTGCCCGGCGCACTCGCGCACGCCGGCGCGCACGCGCGCCTCGATCGCGTGCGCGCGCTCGGGCTCGTCGAGGAAGGCGACGTGCTGCTCCCACGGCAGGCCGACCAGCACGCGCAGCCCGTGCGCGAGCGCGGCGTCGAGCAGCGCGCGCGGCGGAACGGTGTAGAGGCGCACCGCGTTGATGCCGGCGGCCGCCATGGCCGAGAAATCGGCGTCGATCCGCGCGGGCCCGGGATAGTCGCCGCCGGGTCCGGGGCGGAAGGTGCCGTACGTGACGCCGCGGATCCAGAGCTTCTCGTCGCCGGCGTAGAGGAACTTGCCCGCGACGCGCGGCCGCGCGTCGACGGTGTCGCGCGCCCGGGGCGTCGGCGCCGCCGCGTCCGCGGCCGGCGGCGCGTCGGCCTCGGCGCTCAGCGCGCGTGCCAGCGCCACGCCGTGTCGACGATCGTCTCGAGCCCGGAGCATCGCGGCTCCCAGCCGAGCAGCTCGCGCGCCCGGGCCGCGTCCGCGACCAGGCACGCGGGATCGCCCGCGCGGCGGGCGACGTCGCGCCGCGGCACGGCGCGGCGCGCGACGCGCTCGACCGCGGCGATCACTTCGCGGACCGAGTGGCCGCGCCCCGTGCCGAGGTTGACGGCGACGCTGCCGCCGCCGTCGAGCAGGTAGTCGAGCGCGCGCGCGTGCGCGTCGGCGAGATCGCTCACGTGCACGTAGTCGCGCACGGCGGTGCCGTCGGCGCTCGGGTAGTCGGTGCCGCAGACCGCGAGCGGCGGCTGCGTGCCGAGCGCGGCCCCGATCGCGAGCGGGATGAGGTGCGTCTCGGGATCGTGGTCCTCGCCGATCTCGCCGTCGAGGTCCGCGCCCGCGGCGTTGAAGTAGCGCAGCGCGACCGAGCGCAGGCCGTGGGCCGCGCCGTACCAGTGCAGCGCGCGCTCGGCGACGCGCTTCGACTCGCCGTACGGGCTGATCGGATCCTGCGGGTGGCGCTCGTCGATCGGCAGCGATCGCGGCACGCCGTAGGTCGCGCAGGTCGAGGAGAACACGATCGCGCGCACGTCGCAGGCCCGCATCGCGTCGAGCACCGACAGCGTGCCGGCGACGTTGTTCCCGAAGTACTTGCCGGGGTCGCGCATCGACTCGCCCACGTAGGCGTAGGCGGCGAAGTGCACGACCGCCGCGACGCGGTGCTCGCGCATCGTGCGCTCGAGGAGCGCGCGGTCGCGCACGTCGCCCTGGACGAGCGGGCCCCAGCGCACGGCCGAGGCGTGGCCGTGCTCGAGACTGTCGAGCGTGACCGGCACGTGGCCCGCGCGCGCGAGCGCCTTGCAGGCGTGGCTGCCGATGTAGCCGGCCCCGCCCGTCACGAGAACGGCGCGCCGGGACATGCGCTCGCGCTTCAGGCTGCGGCGCGCGCCGCGGCGCGCACCGGCGCCTGCTCCTCGCGCTCGCCGAGCAGGCGGTCGAAGTAGAGGATGGTCTCCATGAGGCCGTCCTCGAGCGCGACCTGCGGCGCCCAGCCCAGGCGCTCGCGCGCGAGCCGGATGTCGGGGCGCCGCTGGCGCGGGTCGTCGGCCGGCAGCGGGCGGTACACGACGCGCGACGCCGATCCGGTCATCTCGACGACCTTGTGCGCGAGCTCGGCCACCGTGTACTCGGCCGGGTTGCCGAGGTTGATCGGGCCGGTGACCTCGTGCTCCGTCGCCATGAGCGAGAGGAAGCCCCGGATCATGTCGTCGACGTAGCAGAAGCTGCGCGTCTGGCTGCCGTCGCCGAAGATCGTGATGTCGTCGCCGCGCAGCGCCTGCACGATGAAGTTCGACACCACGCGGCCGTCGTCGGGGTGCATGCGCGGCCCGTAGGTGTTGAAGATGCGCGCGACCTTGATCTCGAGGCCGTGCTGCCGGTGGTAGTCGAAGAACAACGTCTCGGCGCAGCGCTTGCCCTCGTCGTAGCAGGCGCGGATGCCGATCGGGTTGACGCGCCCCCAGTACTGCTCCTGCTGCGGGTGCATCTCGGGATCGCCGTAGACCTCGGAGGTGGACGCCTGGAACACGCGCGCGCGCGTGCGCTTCGCGAGGCCGAGCATGTTGATCGCGCCGTGCACGCTGGTCTTGGTCGTCTGCACCGGGTCGAACTGGTAGTGCACGGGCGAGGCGGGGCACGCGAGGTTGTAGATCTCGTCCACCTCGACGTACAGCGGGAAGGTGACGTCGTGGCGCATGAACTCGAAGCGCGGCTCGCCCAGGAGGTGGACGATGTTCTGCTTGCTGCCGGTAAAGAGGTTGTCGACGCACAGCACCTCGTGTCCCGCGTCGATCAAGGCGTCGCACAGGTGCGAGCCCAGGAAACCGGCGCCGCCGGTGACGAGTATTTTTTTCATGCGCAGGGAAGCCCGATCGGTGATGTACCGATGCCGATGTTATAGAGCGAACCCCGGCTCCCCTCGTGACGGAGAGCGGCCGGTCCATGGTCCTTACGGAGTGTCCGGGCGCGGAGACGCCGCGCCCTCCCCCGAAACCGGCTAGCATCGCGCGATGCGCGTGTTCCGCATCTTCACCGGGCCGTCGGGAGAGTCGGCGATCGAGGTCCGCCGCGTCCCGATGAGCGGCGGCGAGCGGCCCATGTCGCAGAGCTTCCGCTGCGAATCGATGTTCTTCCGCGAGACGCCCGAGGGTCACGTGCAGGACCTGCACAACGCGCCGCGGCGGCAGCTGATCTTCCTCGTGTCGGGGCTGCTCGAGCTCGAGTCGAGCACCGGCCGGCGCTTCGTCTGCCGGCCCGGCGACCTCATCTTCGCCGAGGACACGACCGGCCGGGGCCACATCACGCGGTCGCTCCGCGACGTGCGCGGGTTCGTGCACGTGGCGATGCCGGCCGACTTCGACGTCTCGGGCTGGCCGCTCGAGGAGGCGCATCCGCCCGGCTGACGGGCCCCCGACACGGGCCGCCCGCGCGCGGACGGGCGAGCGTGCGTATTGCGCGCGGCGAGCGAATCTCCTGTTCCGCCCGGCGGGACGCTAAGTCAAACTCCACGTTCTGCGGAACCGATCCCGGGGCTGGGCCAGCCCGTCCGGGGCGCCGCAGATCAGGGAGGCAACAACAATGAGAGCTGGCCCCAGGACCGGCTCCACCGGATTCACCGCCATCGAGGTGCTGATCGCGCTCGCCATTCTCGGCGTGCTTGCGAGCCTCGCCTACTCGCGCTATACGGACTACACCGAGCGGGTGCGCGTGTCGACCGCGACCACCGACATCAACGCCATCGCGTTCCTGGTGGTCCAGTACAACCTCGACAACCGGCGCTTCCCCGACTCGCTCGCCGACGTCCGGCAGGACAGCAAGCTCGACCCTTGGGGCCGGCCCTATGCCTACTTCAACCTCGTGTCGCACAAGGGCGACGGCAAGGCGAGGAAGGACAAGCAGCTCAACCCGCTGAACAGCGACTTCGACCTGTACAGCGTGGGCAAGGACGGCTCCTCCTCGTCCTCGCTGCAGGCGAAGAACAGCCGCGACGACGTCGTGCGGGCGCGCGACGGCCGGTTCGTCGGGCTCGCGTCGGAGTTCGACCCGTGATGCGGCTCCTGCGGCGGCCCTTCCCCGGCCGCGTGGCGCGCCGGGTGTTCCTCGCCTTCGTACTGTCGGCGTTCGTCCCGCTCGGCCTGATGGCCGTGATCTCGCTCGCCGAGGTGCGCGACGTGCTGCTGGTCGAGGCCGAGCAGCGCCTCGCGGCGAGGAGCAAGGCCTACGGCGACACGCTGCTCGATCACCTGCTGCTCGCGACGGAGGCCGCGGCCGGAGCCATCAGCCGCAGCGAGCGCGGCGGCTGGCGCGCGCCCGAATCGCTCCGTCGCTATTTCCGCACGCTGGGCATCGTCGATGCGAGAAACGCGGTCACGCCCGTCATGGGCGACGCCGTGCTACCCGAGGTGCCCGACGAGCTGCGCCGGCGCCTCGCCTCGGGACGGCACGCGTTCGTCTTCACGCCCGCGCACGGAAGCGCGCGCGTGTTCCTGCTCGTGCCCGATCCCAGCATCGCCCCGGGGACGGTGCTCTTCGGCGAGCTGCAGCCCGAGTTCCTGTGGGGCGCGCTCGACGTGCTGCCCGCGGCCACCGACTTCTGCGTCATCGACGAGGACACGCGCACCATCCTGTTCTGCAGCGCGCCGGCGTTGTCGGGCGGGGCGCTGCACACGATCGACGCCCTCGCCGGCCGCTCGACCGCGACGTCGACGACGTTCGAGCTCGGGCCGGAGACGATGCGCGCGGTCGCGTGGGGCCAGTTCATGCGCGCCGAGTTCGGCGTCGGCGAATGGATCGTGGTCGCGGCGCAGCCCGAGCGCTTCCTGCTCCGGCGCATCGCCGAGTTCCGCAAGCTCTACGTGCCCGTCGTGCTGCTAGCCCTGCTGATCGTCGCGTGGCTGACGGTGCGTCAGATCAGGACGATCCTGGTGCCGATCGACGAGCTCGCCGCCGGCGCGCGCCGCGTCGCGCACAACGACTTCTCCAGGGCGGTCGAGGTCCACCGCGACGACGAGTTCGGCGAGCTCGCCGCCGCCTTCAACCGCATGTCGACGCGGGTCGGGCGCCAGTTCTCGGTGCTGACCGCGCTGGCCGAGATCGACCGGCTCATCCTCTCCAGCGAGGAGACCGAATCGGTCATCGCCACGGTGCTCCGGCGGATCGGCGAGCTGATCGCGGGAAGCTGCCCGAGCGTCATGCTGCTCGATCACGACAACCCGGGCCTCGCGCACATCTACGCGCCCGCGCCCGAGGCGCCCGAGCGCGTGGTCGCGGCGCGCCACGAGCTGCAGGCGGCCGATTGCGCGACGCTCGAAGGGCTGCAGAACGGCTTCTGGACCGACCCGAGGGAGGACCGCGCCGCGTACCTCGCGCGCCAGCGCGCGCGCGCCGTGATGGCGGCATACGTGCAGCCGATCCACTGGCGGGGCGCGGTCTGCGGCGCGCTGGTGCTCGGGCAGCCCGGGCCCTCGGCCCTCGGCGAGGACGACCGCAAGCACGTGCGCGACTTCGCCGACCGCGTCGCGGTGGCGATCTCCTCCGCGTGGCGCGACGAGCAGCTGTACGTGCAGGCGCATTTCGACACGCTGACCGGCCTGCCGAACCGCTCGCTGCTCAAAGACCGGCTCACGCAGGAGATCGCGCGCTGCGTGCGCGAGTCGGGCTCGTTCGCCGTGCTCTTCATCGACCTCGACCACTTCAAGGACGTGAACGACGCGCTCGGCCACACGTCGGGCGACGCCGCGCTGCGCGAGGCGGCGCGAAGGATCTCGCGCTGCCTGCGCGACAGCGACACGGTGTCGCGCCTCGGGGGGGACGAGTTCAACGTCGTCCTCACGCAGCTCCAGGACCCGCAGGACGCCGGCCGCATCGCCGAGAACGTCATCCGGTCGCTTTCGGAGGCGTTCGTCATCGACGGCCAGAGCTCGTTCCTTTCCGCGAGCATCGGCATCGCGCTCTATCCCCAGGACGGCCGCTCCGCCGACGAGCTGATCAAGAACGCCGACACCGCGATGTACCGCGCGAAAGCGGGCGGCCGCGGCCAGGCCGTGTACTTCGAGGAGGCGATGAACGCCGAGGCGGTGTCGCGCGTCACGCTCGGCCGCGAGCTGCGCCGCGCGATCGACCAGCGCGAGCTCGAGCTCTACTACCAGCCGGTGCTCGACCTGCGCAGCGGCGGCATCCGCGGCGCCGAGGCGCTGCTGCGCTGGCACCACCCGGCGCAGGGCCTGACGCTGCCCGCGCGCTTCATCCGCCTCGCCGAGGACTCGGGATACATCGAGCAGCTCGGGCGCTGGGTGATCGAGGAGGCCAGCCGGCAGCTCGCGCGCTGGCAGGCGCGGGGGGCCGCGCCGCCGCGGCTCGCCGTGAACGTGTCGGCGCGGCAGTTCCGCGGCCCCGCGCTGGTCGATATCGTGCGCGACGCGACGCGCGCCGCCGGCATCTCGCCCGCGAGCCTCGAGGTCGAGATCACCGAGACGGCGTTGATCGACCACGGGCCGGCGGTCGAGGACATGCTGCGCGAGCTGGTGACGCTGGGCGTGGGCCTGTCGCTCGACGACTTCGGCACCGGGTTCTCGTCCATGGCGTATCTCAAGCGCTTTCCGGTCGACACGGTGAAGATCGACCGCGTGTTCGTCGAGAGCCTCGGCCGCGAGGCGGACTCCGAGGTCATCGTCGCGGCGATCATCGCGATGTCGCACGCGCTCGGCAAGTCGGTGATCGCCGAGGGCGCCGAGACCGAGGAGCAGATCGGCCTGCTGAAGCGCCTCGAGTGCGACGGCGCCCAGGGCTACGGCTTCGCGCGCCCGCTCACCGCGGAGCAGTTCTCCCGCTTCGCGCTCGAGCGCGACCTTCTCGGGACCGGCGCCGCGGGCTGAGGCGCGCGCGGCTCACTCGAGCCGCACGCCCGCCTCGCGGATGATCTTCGCGTACTTCGCGTCCTCGGCGGCGATGAACGCCGCGAACTGCGCCGGCGTGCTGCCGATCACCTCGCCGCCCTGCGCGGCGATGCGCTCGGCGACGTCGGGCAGCTTCAGCGCGCGGGCGGTGTCGTCGTGGATCTTCGCGATCACGTCCTTCGGCGTCCCCGCCGGCGCGAGCAGGCCGAACCACAGCGACGTGTCGAAGCCCGGGAAGCCCGACTCCGCCATCGTCGGCACGTCCGGGGCGATCGGCGAGCGCTTCGGCGTCGTCACGGCCAGGATCCGCAGCTTGCCCGCCTTCGCCTGCGGGCTGATGGTGAGGATGCCGTAGACGCCGATCGGCACCTGCCCGCCGATCACGTCGGGGATCGACTGGCCCGCGCCCTTGTACGGGACGTGCACGAGCTTGATGCCCGCCGCGGCCTGGAGGATCTCCCCGGTCAGATGCTGCGTGCTCGCGGTGCCGGGCGTCGCGTAGCCGAGCGTCCCCGGCTTCGCCTTCGCGAGCGCCACGAGAGCGGCGATGTCCTTCGCCGGAACGCCCGGGTTCACCGCGATCACGAGCGGCGTCACCGTCACCAGCGTGATCGGGGCGAGGTCGCGCCGCGGGTCGTACGGCACCTTGGGAAAGACGTGGTGGTTGACCGCGACCTCCTGCGGCGAGCACATGAGCAGCGTGTAGCCGTCGGGCGCGCTCTTCGCCACCGCGTCGGCGCCGATCATGCCGCTCGCGCCGACGCGGTTCTCGACCACGACCGGCTGGCCCCAGCGCTCGCCGAGCTTCTGCCCGACCGCGCGCGCGAGGAGATCCGTGCTGCCGCCGGGCGAGAAGGCGACGATGATCTTCACGGGCTTCGCGGGGTACTGCTGGGCCGCGGCGCCGGAGGCGCCGAGGACCATCGCGAGCAGGCAGACGCTGCGCTTCATCGGTCGCTCCTCAAGTTGCGCGCGGGCATTCTACCGCTCGCGCTCGATCAGCTCCGGGCCGTCGCGGCCGGCGTCGTTCACGAGCGGGCGCACCCGCCAGTGCACGAAGGCCTCGGGCGGCATGGCGCGCGCGGCGAGCGCGCGCGCCGCCTCGGGATCGTCGAGCGAGCGGTCGAGCCACGCCGCATATGCGCTCTCGGGCAGGACGACCGGCGCGCGGCCGTGGATCGCCGCGAGCGCGCCCGACGCGGGCCCGGTGAGGATCGCGCACGAGCGCAGCGCCTCGCCGGTCCCCGGGTCCTTCCAGTACGCCGCGAGCCCGGCGAAGCACGCGAGCGCGCCGTCGGCGCGGCGGATGTAGCGCGGCTGCTTCGCCGCGACGATCTCGCCGGTCGCGGGATCGGTGCGCTCGGCCGGGCCCCACTCGTACCAGCCCTCGGCCGGGACCAGGCAGCGCGAGCGCGCGAGCGCGTCGCGCCACATCGGCTTCGCCGCCGCCTCCTCGACGCGCGCGTTGAAGCTCGCGCGAGGCGGCTTCGCTTCTTTCCACCAGTGCGGGACCAGGCCCCAGCGGCCCGAGGCGATCTCGGGCTCGCCGGAGCCGGCGCGGGCGCGGACGAACGGCACGGTGTCCGTGGGACAGACGTTGAAGCGGTGCGCGAGCGGGTTGGCGCGCGCCGCGACGCGGAAGGCGCGCGCGATCGCGGCTTCCTCGGGACTGACGTAGCGGCCGCACATCGCCGCTATCTTATTCGCCCTACTCGACCTTCGCGCCCGAGGCCTTCACCACCCCGGCCCACTTGGTGTACTCCGAGCGGATGTAGGCCGCGAACTCCTCGGGCGTGTCGCCGACGATGTCGATGGTCGCGCGGTCGAGCGCCTGCGTAACCTCGGGCGTCGCGAGCACGCGCAGGATGTCGGCGTGGACCTTCCTCACGATCGTCGCCGGCGTGCCCGCGGGGGCGAGCACCCCGTACATGTTGTCGACCTGGAAGCCGGGGTAGCCCGACTCGGCCACCGTCGGCACGTCGGGCAGCACCGCGAGGCGCTTCGGGCTGGTCACCGCGATCGCGACCAGCTTGCCGCTCTTGATGTGCGGCACCGTCGTCGGCACCGCCATGAAGCCGAGCTTCACCTGCCCCGAGAGCACCGACGCGATCGCGGGCGCGGCGCCCGCGAACGGGATCGCCTGCATCTCGACGTGCGTCATGGTGCGGAACAGCTCGCCCGACAGGTGCCCCGCGAGCCCGATGCCGGGCGTCGCGAAGTCGACCTTCGTCGTGCGCGCGAGCCGCTCGACGTCCTTCATCGTGTTCACGCCGGCGAGGCTCGGGTGGCGCACGACCACGGTCGCGGAGTTGCCGACGACGGTGATCGGCGCGAAGTCCTTGACCGGGTCGAACCCCGGGTCCTTGTAGAGGCTCGGGTTCGACATGAGGCCCGAGGTGGTGAGCAGCAGCGTGTAGCCGTCGGGCGCGGCCTTCGCGACCTGCGCGGTGCCGATGTTGCCGCCGGCGCCGCCGTGGTTCTCGATCACGAGCGGCTGGCCCCAGATCTTGCCCAGGTTCGCCGAGAGCAGCCGCGCGACGAGGTCGGCGGGACCGCCCGCGGGGAACGGGACGATCATGCGCACCGGGTGCGCGGGATATTGCTGCGCGTGGGTCGCGGGAATCACGCAGGCGAGCGCGAGCGCCGCCAGGCATCGGAACATCGTTCGCATTGTGGCCTCCTCGCCCGGATTCTAAGGGCGGACGATAATAAGGGAATTCCATTCCGGGGAGAGGAACGATGCCGGGACCGAGCGCGGGAACGAAGCTGCGCGGCAGCTGCCTGTGCGGCGCGATCCGCTACGAGATCGACGGCGAGATCGGGCCGATCCAGTACTGCCACTGCCGCCGCTGCCGCAAGGCGACCGGGAGCGCGTTCAACGTCGGCTCGACCGTGCCGGCCTCGGGCTTCCGCATCGTCGCGGGCGACGGCCACCTCGGCCGCTTCCTGCACACGTCGGGGCTCGAGCGCACGTTCTGCCGCGGCTGCGGGTCGCCGATCTACAGCTGGTGGCCGAAGAAGGCGCCCGAGCTGCGCCGCATCCGGGTCGGCACGCTCGATACGCCCGTGACGGGGAAGGTCTCGGCGCACATCTTCGCGGCGTACAAGGCCGAGTGGGACGAGATCCTCGACGGCGCGCCGCAATACGCCGAGCGTCCGTGACGAAATGTGCTTTCGCGGAGCCGCGCGCTTTGCTACGCTTCCCGTCGCGGCGCTCGTCGCCGCCGACATCGACAACCAGGGAAAGGGACAGACCATGAAGAACACGCGCCGCGCGATCGTCGCCGCGCTCGTCTCGCTGCCGCTCGCCGCGGCGGCCGGGGTGACGGTGCCCGACAAGATCGGCTACGACAAGAACGCCGCGGTCACCGACGCGGTGAAGAAGGAGTGCGCGCTCGACACCAAGATCCCGCAGTACGTGAAGCACGCCGCCGGATCGGCCGGAACCGGCACGCTCGACATGAAGATCACCAACGTGCTCGCCCCCGGCGGCGGCGCGTGGAGCGGCCCGAAAGCGGTGACGGTCTCGGGAACCTTGCGCGACGGCGGCAAGGTCGTCGGCAGCTTCACCGTCCGCCGCCAGACCACGCGCGGCGGCTACGGCACCTGCCAGATGCTCGTGCGCGACGCCGAGGCGATCGGCAAGGACATCGGCGCCTGGCTCAAGTCGCCGACGATGGACGCGAAGCTGGGCGACGCGAAGTAGGCGCAGCCGCCGCAAGGAACGGCCGGGGCCGCCCGGCCGTTTTCGTTTCAACGCGTCATTCGACCTTGATGTGCCTTTCGCGCACGAGCTTGCCCCATTTGTCGAGCTCCTTCCTGAGGTGGGCGGAGAATTCGGCGGGGCTGCTGGCGATGATGTCGAGCCCCATCTGCGCGAAGCGCGGCGCGACCTCGGGGGAGCGCAGCACCTGCGCGAGCTTCGCGCTCAACAGGTCGACGATCCGCGGCGGCGTCGCGCGCGGCGCGAGCACGCCGTGCCAGGTGGTGAACTCGTAGCCGGGGACGCCGGCCTCGGCGAGCGTCGGCACGTCGGGCAGCGCCGCGGCGCGCCGCGTGCTGGTCACGCCGAGCGCGCGCAGGCGTCCCGAGCTCACGTGCGGCACGGCCTCGGAGATGTTCTGGAAGGTGATCCCGACCTCGCCGCCCAGCACCGCGACCAGCGCCGGCCCGCCGCCCTTGTACTGGACGGCGACGATGTCGACGCCGCCCAGCATGTTGAACAGCTCGCCCGCCATGTGCGGGTTGGTGCCGGCGCCGGCGGCCGAATAGTTGAGCACGCCGGGCTTCGCGCGCGCGAGCGCGAGCAGCTCGGCGACCGAGCGCGCGGGCACCGACGGGTGCACGACCAGCACCGCCGGCGACGAGCACAGGAGCGAAACGGGCGCGAAATCGCGGATCGGGTCGTACGGCAGGTGCTGGTACAGGCCGACGTTCGCGACGAACGGGATGGTGTTGAGGAGCAGCGTATAGCCGTCGGGCTTCGCGCGCGCCGCCTCCGCGGTGCCGATGCTGCCCGAGGCGCCGGCGCGGTTCTCGACCACCACCGGCTGGCCCACGCTCGCCGCGAGCACCGGGCCGATCACGCGCGCCACCGTGTCGACGCTGCCGCCCGGCGGAAACGGCAGCAGCAGCCGGATCGGGCGGCTCGGGTAAGGGTCGGTCTGTGCCGCTGCTGCAAACGAGCCGAGGACGAGCGCGATAAGGACGAGCGTGCGTTTCACGGACGGCTCCTTGCGTAGCTTGCCGGCGAGTGTAAGACTTCCGCGCTCGAACGTCCAAAGGAGGCTCGCCATGAAGCCCTTCTCCAACGTCGCGCGGGGAATCGTGAGGCCAGAGCGCCGAACTTCGCCCAGCCGGGATTTACCCGGCCTTCTTTTTGGAGCGATACTGGGCGCCCCGCTCCAAGGAGGCGCCATGAAACGCTCGCTCGCGGTCTTCCTGCTCCTCGCCGTGTCCGCCCTGGCCGGCTGCGCCCATACCACGGCTCCCGCCGCGGGCGGCGGCTGGATCACCCTGCTCGACGGCAAGACGCTCGAGAACTGGAACCGCATCGGCGACGCGAACTGGCGCATCGAGGACGGCGCGGCCGTGGCCGACGCCGGCAACGGTTTCCTGGTCACGAAGCAGACCTTCGGCGACTTCGAGCTGCGCGCCGAGTTCTACGTCGACGAGAACGCGAACAGCGGGGTCTTCATCCGCTGCTCGGACCCGAAGAGGCCGGCGAGCGCGACCGGCTACGAGGTGAACATCTTCGACAAGCGCCCCGATCCGAGCTACGGCACGGGCGCGATCGTCGGCGTCGCGAAGGCGCAGCCGGTGATCAAGGCGGGCGGCCAGTGGAACACGTACGAGATCACCGCCAAGGGCGACCAGATCACGGTGGTCCTGAACGGCGTGCGCACCGCGTTCGCGCGCGACGGCAAGCACCCGAGCGGCTACATCGCGCTCCAGCACGGCGAGGACTCGGTGAAGAACACGGCCCTCGTCAAGTTCCGCAAGGTCGAAATCCGCTCGCTCGCCGCGCCCGGCCCCGCCGGCAAGGGCTACTGACGGAGCAGCGGGATCGTCTTGTAGTCGCGCGGCTTCGGCCGCGACTCCAGGTAGGCGTGGATGTCGGCGAGCTCGTCGTCGGAGAGGACCGCCTTCGTGTACGGCGGCATCGGCCCATTGCTGTTCCTCACGAACGCCGACATCGCGGCGAGCGGCATCGTGTTCGGGGCGAGCTGCTTGCCCGCCGTGCCGCCCTGGCCCTCGAAGCCGTGGCATTGCCAGCAGCCGTGCTGGATGAAGGCGGCCTTGCCTTTTTCGGCGGAGGCGGCGTGGGCGACGGTCGCCGAAGCGATCGCGGAAATCAAAAGCAGATTCTTCGCTGCGCTCAGAATGACATTGGTGACAGGCATCGGAGTCCTCATCGCGGCTGCGTCCAGACGTTGAGCAGCGCGGGCTGCCCGGACTGCACGACCTTCACCGCCTCGCGCAGCGCGGGTCCGAGCTGCGCCGGGTCCTTGATCGGGCCCTTCGCCCACCAGCCCATCGACTCGGCGAGCTTGTGGTACTCGACGTCGGGATTCATGATGCTCGTCCCGACGGGGCCGAGGTCGTTGCCGGTGTTGACCTTGCGGTTCCTGAAGTTCGCCATGCGCTGCACGTGCATCACCTCCTGGTGCCAGGCGCGGTTGTTGTGCATGACCGAGAGCAGCGGGATCCTGTGCTTCGCCGCGGTCCACAGCACGCCGGGCGCGTACATCAGGTCGCCGTCGGACTGGAAGCCGACGGTGAAGCGTCCCGCGTCGCGGTTCGCGAGCGCCGCGCCCACCGACGCGGGCGCCGCGTAGCCGACGCCCGCGCCGCCCGAGCGGCCGATCCACTGGTAGTGCCTGTCGATCGGCCAGAGGCGGAACGGCCAGGTGAAGCCCGAGCCCTCGGCGATCACGAGCGACCAGTCGAGGTTCCTGATCGCCGCGTACGTCTCCATCACGAGCCGCGCCGTGCTCACCGGGCTCGCGTCCCAGGCGACCGCGGCCGCCTGCCGCGCGCGCTCGTGCGCCTCGGCGTGCGCCTTGCGCGCGGCCGCGATGCGGCTCTCGGCCGCGCCCTTGTTCGGGCCGACGCGCTTCACCGCCTCGATCAGCGCGGGCAGCGTCGCCTCGGCGTCGCCCGCCATCGGGACGTCGACCGACTGGAAGCGCTGGAAGTCCTGGTAGTTCGACTTGGTGTTCAGCTCGACCGAGCTGATGCTGATCAGCTTGGTGCCGGGCTTGATGCGGCTGCGGTTGACGCCGATGCCCTCGTTGACGGCGTTGTCGGTGAACGCGTTCACCGTGCCCCAGAAGTCGTTCAGCTCGAGGCCGAGGATGACGTCGGCGTTCGCGACCGCGGTCGGCGGGCTCGAGAGCGGATGCGTCCTCGGGAAGTTGACGCGGCTGCCCTGGTCGACGACGCGCGCGCCGAGCAGCTCGGCGAGCTCGACCAGCATCGGGATCGCCGCGGCCGTGCGCGCGCAGCGGTCGGCGACGATCACCGGGTTCTGCGCGGCGACGAGCATGCGCGCCGCCTCCTTCACCGCGCCCGAGTCGCCCTGCGGCGGCGCGGTCGGCACGAACTTCGGGATGTAGAGCTTCTCGCCGCCGTGGTTGCGGATCGGCTCCTGCTGCAGCCCTGCGTCGAGCGAGATCATCACCGGCCCGTACGGCGGCGTGGTCGCGATCTTGTACGCGCGCACGAACGACTGCGCGAAGTGCTGCAGCGACACCGGCTGGTCGTCCCACTTGGTGAAGTCGCGCACGAGCGCGTTGATGTCCTGCGCCGAGTGCGTGGTCGGAACGCCCGGCGGCCGGTGCGCGGCGTCGAGGTCGTTGCCGCCGCAGACGATCACGGGCACGCGGTCGACCCACGCGTTGTAGATCGCCATCGAGGCGTGCTGCAGGCCGACCGTGCCGTGGCACAGCGTCATCAGCGGCTTGCCCGCGATCTTGAAGTAGCCGTGCCCCATCGCGACCGCCGATTCCTCGTGCATGCACGTGAGGAACTCGGGCATCTTGTTGCCGCCGTAGTCGATCAGCGACTCGTGGATGCCGCGGTAGCTGGAGGCGCAGTTCGCCGGGACGTACTTGATGCCGAGCGTCTTGATGACGTCGACCATGAAGTCGGAGCCGGGAACGCCCTTGATGCGCGCGTCGCCGAGCTCGTGCGGCTCGCCCTGCTCGGCCTCGAGCTGCCGGCGCGAGGGCGGCGCGGCTTTCGACGCCTTCGACTTGTCGGCCTGCGCGAGCTCCTCGGCCGCGCGCGCGGGAGACAGGGTGGTGGCCGCGGCCGTCGCCGCGCCCGCGGCGACGAACCCCGTCAGAAACTTGCGCCGGCCCTCTTTCGGAGCCGTGTTCTTGCGTGCCATCGCTTCCTCCTCCGAGAGTGAAGTTCGGACGATTCTAAACCGGGCCCGCGGCCGCGGTCACCGTTCCTCCGGGCGGAAAGGAGAGGGCCTATTCGGCCTTCAAACCGATCTCGCGCACGAGCTTCCCCCACTTCTCGAGCTCGCGCTCGCGCTGCGCCCTTGCCGCGGCGGGCGAGGCGCTCGTCTCGGGGTCGATGCCGATGCCCGCGAGCTGGCCGCGCAGCTCCTCGGTCTTCGCGATGCGCGTCAGCTCGGCGTGCAGGCGCGCGACCACGGGCCCGGGCGTGCCCGCGCGCACCATCATCGAGTACGAGGTCCAGACGTCGAAGCCGGGCAGGCCGCTCTCGGAGATGGTCGGCGTGCCCGGCGCGAACGCCGAGCGCTTCTCGCCCGTGAGGCCCAGGAGGCGCAGCTTCCCGGCTCTTGCGAGCGGCACGACGTTCGCGACGGGCGCGAAGCTCATGTCGACCTGCCCCGACACGAGATCGGTCATCGCCGGCGCCGCACCCTTGTACGGGACGTGCACGATGTCGACGCGCGCCATGCGCTTGAACAGCTCGCCCGCGAGGTGGAGCGACGAGCCCGTGCCCGAGGAGGCGTAGGTGAGCTTGCCCGGCGACTGCTTCGCGAGCGCGATCAGCTCGCGCACGTTCTTCGCGGGCAGGTCGGCGCGCACCGCGAGCGCGCTGTTGCCGCTCGCGACGTAGGTCACGGTCTCGAGGTCGCGCACCGGGTCGAAGGAAAGCTTCGTATACAGCCAGGGATTGACCGCGTCGGTGCTGGTCGAGCTCTGCAGCAGCGTGTAGCCGTCGGGCGCCGACTTCGCCACCGCCTCGGCGGCGAGGTTGCCCGCGGCGCCCGCGCGGTTCTCGACGACGAAGGGCTGGCCGAACGCGTCCGAGAGCCGCAGCGCGTAGGCGCGCGCGATGATGTCGTTCGGCCCGCCGGGCGCGTAGCCGACGATGACGCGCGCGGGCTTGGTCGGGTACGGGCCGGGCGGCGGCGGGCCGACGGGCTTGGTCTGCGCGTGCGCGATGCCGCTTAGCGCGAGCGCGCACGCGACGACGCGGACGAAGCGCCGCATCTTCCGCTCGCTAGACCTTCACCCCCTCGTCCGCGACCACGCGCTGCACCGCCTGGCGCTTGAGCATGCGGTCCTTGTGCGCGGTGTAGTTCTTCAGCTCGGCGACCGGCAGCTCGCGCCGCACGCCCCAGACGTAGAACACGAACGCGTACGGGTCGAGCACCGAGTACTGGTCGCCGATCCACTCGCGGCCCGCGAGCATGCCGTCGATCTGCTTCAGGTACTCGTGAAAGCTCTTCTTGCCCATCGCCTGGATCCCGGGGAAGGCCGACTTGTCCTCCGTGTAGCGCTCGGGCCGGCCGATGTGGCCGTGCGCCGGGTGCACGCTCGAGGCGCAGAAGCCGATGAACGCGAGCGCCTTCGCTTCCTTCAGCGGGTCCTTCGGCCACATCCCGAAGCGCTTGCCGAGGTACGGCAGGATCGCCGTGTTCTCGGTGAGCGGCGACCCGTCGTCGAGCCTGAGCGCGGGCACGCGCCCGAGCGGGTGGATCTTCATGTAGTCGGCGCTGCGCTGCTCGCCCTTCGCGAGGTCCATGCGCTTCGGCTCGTACTTCTCGCCGCTCTCCTCGAGCACGATGTGGGCGGCCATCGAGCAGGCGCCGGGGCCGTAGAACAGGGTCAGCATGGGGACACCTCGATGCGTTGAACGAGACCGGGATTCTAACCTCATGCCATCGTGACGGGAAAATCCCTACAGTAGTCGAATTTGAGGGAAGGCTCGGGTCAGCGCACAATAGCGTCCTGATGTTCCGGCAGTCGTACCAGAGGGGGCGAGGATGTCGGATGTCACGCTGTTGGTGCTGCTCAAAGCGGCCTATCTCTTCACCGGGCTGGTGCTGTGCCTGGTCGGAAAGAGCCTCATCGAGAAGAAGCTCCAGAGCCGATTCCAGGGCGAAGGATCGATCTCGAAATCTTCCATCAAAGTCGTCACGACGTCGCCCGGCATGGTTTTTCTCGTCGCCGGCTTCATCGTGATCGGCAC
Source organism: Burkholderiales bacterium (assembly GCA_035651815.1). GTDB lineage: Bacteria > Pseudomonadota > Gammaproteobacteria > Burkholderiales > SG8-39 > VBDM01. The sequence goes on from DASRFB010000077.1 coordinate 67,204, forward strand.
GGCGATCGTCCAAAAAACCGAGATCAGCGAATCGTACCGGGAGGAATCCTCCGGGGCGCAGTCGGCCGGCCGGGCGAAAGACGATCGCCCCAGGACGGAGACTCTCCGTCTCATGGCGCAAAAGGCCCGCACGATCAGCTTCGCGCAACAAGGGGAGTCTTCACCGTCGGTGCGGGACATGCTGTCGCGCGGCAGGTCGTTCGCACGCGAAGGCAGGCTCCAGAACGCCGCGGTGCAGCTGTCCATGGCCGTCGTCGTGGAGCCCGCCTCGCTCACCGAAATTCTCGACGATCCGGCGCTGGCGGCGGCCGTGCAGCAGCCGGAGTTCGATGCGATCGTACGGGCGCGGTTCGCGCTTCCCCTGCACCCGGCAGTGCTGCCGCCGGGGACGATGTCCGCCGCCGCCGAAGAGGTCCTCGCGCGTCTTCGCTCGGTCGCCGGGCGCGTCCCGCGGCAGGCCGCGGCCGAGCGCGAGGCCCGCGAACTGGCCCGGCGGATCCCCGCGGCCGCAGGCACGGAACCGAAGCGCGACACGATAGCGCGGCTGATCTCGATGCTCGAGAAGGCGCCCCACGTACTCCTCGAGAAGATCGATAGCCCCGAGCAGCGCTGGATGTTGTCCGATCCGGAGATCGTCGAGGCTCTCGAGACCTCCGTCGACAGGAGGATTCGCAATGAATAACCGACGTGTTCGATCCGCATCCGCCTCGCGGACGACCCGCACCGCGACGGTCCTCGCTCTCGCGCTCGTCGCCTCGATCGCACCCAGGGCGGGAACCGCCGCCCCCGAAAACGTCGCGCGCAATGTGCCCGCGGACAGCCCCGCCTCCTGGCAGCACCGACGCCTCGACACGCTGCTCAAGCAACTTCGCGAAGCGGCGCGAGAGCGAAACGACGCGCAGCTTTCCGCGGTGCTGCAGCGGGTGCGCATCGCCATTCCGAGCGCCTCGCTCGCCGAGCAATTTCCGAACGCCTACGCGATCCCGACGATCGACGCCGCTTGGGTCGTGGTCGAGGCCGGCTTCATCCAACAGGTTGGCGCCTTCGCGGAGCTGGGCGCGCTCGTCGCGATGCGCTTTTACGGCGAGCTAGCGGAAAAAAGCTACGTGGATACATTCACTCGGTTCTGCGATGATTACGAGAGGCGCTACACGAGCGCCGTGCGGAACAAGCTGCAGCCACCGGGGTATCGGTTCCGGTTCGAGGATTTCCTGCCGCGCAACGACCCGCGCAACAGCGCGCATTACATTCTTGCCGACAAACTGGCCGGCATCACGTGGGACAACACGGTGGTGTGGACGGTGCTGCACGAGGTGGGACATCACGTGCTCGGTCACGCCCGAAGAGCGGACCCCGCGGCGAGCCAGCGGCAGGAGCTCCAGGCCGACAGCTGGGCCTTCTCGCGGATGCGGCAGCTGGGATACTCGATCTTCGGCGTGGGTCAATACTTCGGCGCCCGCAACGTCACGGACAACTGCTTTTCCAGGATGACGCCACGCGTGGACGAAAAGACGAGCACGCACCCGACATGGCGCGTGCGCGAGGACATGCTCTACCGGGATTTCGACGTCGGAGCGGCCGCCGACAACGAAATGCGCATCGTGCAGTTCCCGATCGTCCTGCAGAGCGGAGTCACCCTGCAGACGCTGACGTTTCCCGGTCCCGGTTCCAACGAATACAATGCTTCGATCGTGCAAGGCGGGAAAATTGCCCTTGGAGGCACGGAGTGGAGCGGCAAGACGGCGACCGTCTTCGTGAGGGAGAACGCCGGCGGACGCCTCGAGTTCATCGTGACCGACGCGACGCGCGTCACCCCTCAGGTGAAGCAGCGAATGTACGACCCGCAGAATCGTTACCTGGGCGAAATCGGAATGGACGCCATCCAGATGAGCCCGGTCGATCTCGACTGGATCGAGATGCCGTCGATGCGGTTTTCGGACGCCAGGGAGCGGCTTCGCGGCAACAACCTCGTCAGGCTGCTGCTGCGGAAGACGGGGGCATCGGAAGCCGCGGTCAACATGGCTTCGCAGGCCATAGAGGAGCACAGCAGCCGCTTCCGGGCGTCGCACATGCAGTTCCTCAAAGGCCGGATCGACGTCGATCAGTTCAAGCGAGCGTTGGATGCCGAGGATGCACGGCACCGCGACCGCATGCTCGCCATCCTCGGCCCCGAGCGCCATCGCGCCCTGACGCAGTACTCCACGCAGGAGCTCAATCGGTGGATGCCGCCCGCGAACGGCGCCGACACCTGGGAGAAGGAGCTTCTCGACCGGAACTTCCGCTAGCCGGGCGGACGCGCAGAGCTACGATTCGTAGGCGAGCCTCGGGTACCAGTCCTTGCCGCGCCCCTCGGGCGTGGTGTCGAGGACGTTCCACAGCGGCCAGATCATGTCGACGTGGCGCGCGTTCTGGCCCGCGTCCTCGGGCGCGAACAGCAGCTCGCTGCCCCAGGTGTGCACGATCTTCCCGCTGCGGCGCGCGAACACGTTCAGCATCGGCATCTGCGCGCCCTCCTCGTTCTCGCCGTGGTAGTCGCGGTTGTAGCTGTTTCCCGCCGACGAGAGGAGGCGCAGGTTCTTCCAGCCGCGCTCGCGCGCGAAGCCGCGGATGCGCTCGATCGGCGACTTGGCGACGACCACGAGGTCGACGCGCTGCCCGGCGTGCTTCGCCGCGCCGTCGAGGCTGTCGAGCATGGCGGTGCACATCGGGCACGGCTTCGCCATCTGCGGGCCGTACATGTAGCTGTAGACGACGAGGCTGTCGCCGCGCTCGAACAGCTCCGACATCCTCACGCGGCGCGGGTTGCCGTAGTCGTCGGCCTCCTCGAACTCGTAGTCCTGCGGCACCGCGCCGCCGGCGGGCAGCTTGCGCCTCGCCGCCGCGACCGCCTCGATGTTCCGGCGCAGCGCGAGCTCGGCCTTCAGCAGCTCGTTGCGCGCCTTGCGGTAGCCGCCGCTCTCGCCGGGAAAGCGCTGCGCGTGCATCGCCGCCGGAGCGGACTTGCGCGCGGCCTTCTTCGCGGCCGGGCGCTTCGCGGTCTTGGGCTTGGCGCTTTTGCGTTTAGCTGCCATGGGAGCCTCCGCCGGGTGGTGGGGAGGCACATTCTAAGCCCAGTCGAGCGCCCTCATGCAACGACCAGCGGCTGCGCGATCATCAGCCAGTAGATCGCGATCACGGCGGCGAAGGCGAGCACGCCCAGGACGAACCAGGCGCGGAACAGCGCGTGGAAGGAGGGCGGGAGCGCGACGGTCGACGGCGCCTTGCGCGCCTCGCGGTGCAGCCGCACCTGCATCCACAGCACCGGCAGCCAGCACGCGCCGGCGAAGACGAACAGGCTCCCGACCGCGATCGCCCACGGGCTGTCGAACGGCCAGCGGTAGACGAGCATCAGCGCCACGCCGCTCGCCGCCTGGAACGCGACCGCGGGCGCGGTGAGGCAGGCGTCGGCGGTCACCGTGTAGCGCAGCACCGCGCGCAGCGCCTCGATCGAGCCCGAGCGCAGCGCGTGGCGCATGCCGAACCACGTGAAGAACGCGATCGCCAGCCCGCCGCCGAAGATGATCGCGGCGCTCACGATGTGAGCGGCCTTCAGCACCTGCAGCCAGACGATCATGCGCTGCGCTCCTCCATCACGGTGGTGATGCTCCATTTCGCGAATTCCCGCTCGAGCTCGGCGAGCTCGAGGAATCCCATGCACGCGAACGCGCCCGTTTCGCGCAGCGCGCCGCGCGCGAGCTTGCGCGCGAGCACGAGCGCCGCCATGCACGGGATCTCGGGCCCGTGCATCGCGTCGGCGGTCAGCTGCCACTCTACCCTCGCCCGCGTGCCGTCGGCGCGCGCGCCCTCGAGCGCGACGCGCATGCCGCCGCGCTCGCCGCCGAGGACGTCCATGAGGCGCGCGACGCGGTCGAGCGTCGCGGCGCCGCGCTCGAGCGGCAGCGCGACGCCGGCGCGGCGCAGCGCCGCCGCGGCCCAGAGCGCGAAGTGCTGCGCGCCGATCTCGAGCGCCGCGCGGAACTCGACCGTGCGCACGCCGGGATAGCGCGCGGGGAAGAGCTCGAGGTCGGGGACGTCGCACGCGGCCGCCCAGCGCGTCCCGAAGGCGAAGCGCACGCGCTCGAGCGCCTGCCAGCCGTGGACCGTGCGCCACTCGCCGCCGGAGAGCCAGCGGAACGGCCGCCCCGCGTACGAGAGGACGCCGGCGATCGTCGCCGCGCCGCGCGGCGCGCGCTGCCCCGGCGCGATCGCGATCCGGATCGAGTCGATCGACGCGAGCCGCGCCGCGAGCGCATCGACGACCGCCGCGGACAGCGCGGGCAGCGTGCTCGCGCCCGAGAGCGCGATGCGGCCGGCCGCGCGCGCCGGAGCGTCGAGCGCATCGGCGAAGCGCGCGACGAAGGCGCGCGCGTCGGCGAGGTCGAGGTAGTGCGCGCCGGCGGCGAGCGACGCGAGCGCGACGCGGTAGTCCTGTCCCTGGAACGGGCCGGCGCAGTGGATCACGAGGCCGGGGGCGAGCCGGACGAGATCGCGCTCGAGCCCGGGCGAATCGAGGTCGAGCCGCGCCGGCGCTCCGCGGCGCGCCGCGGCGATCACCTCGAGATCGCGGTCGCCGGCGAGCGCGCGGCAGATGCGCGCGCCGAAGTTGCCCGTGCCGCCGAGGACGACCACGCGCATGCCGGCGGCAGCGCTCAACGAAAATCCGCGAGCTCGGGGTCGTCGATCCTCTGCCGCGGCAGCCCGGTGATCGCCGGGAGCTGCGACAGGCGCGGCATGCCGACCTTGGTGCGCACCGCGCCTTGCGCGTCCTTCCAGACGAGGAGCGGCGTGCCGGGGGCGCCCATCTGCTGCATGAGCATGGTGTTGGTGACGAGCTGCGCCTTCAGGTCCTTCGACACCGCGGCGGGCGCGATCGCCCCGTCGTACGACGCGGCGCGGTAGCCGGTCTCGTTCTCGCGCATCGCCGCGGCGCGGTCGGCGGCGTTCATGATCGCCGCGGCGCGTCCGAAGGAGCTGTCCTTCTGGTACGCGACCGGGATCCAGCGCACCTGCAATCCGGCGCGCTCGTAGTGCTGCAGCGCCTTCCACGTGAGATGGCAGTACCAGCAGTTGGCGTCGAAGAAAACGTAGAGCGTCCTGCTTTTTCGATCGGCCGCGCTCGCCGGGCCTTCGGCCACGGCGTCGACCGTTTCCATGCGCGCGTAGAGCGCGGCGAGCTCGGCGGGCGCGGGCGTCTTCGCGTGCGCGAGCGCCGCCAGCAGCACGGCGCCGAGCGCGAGGAGGCGCGTCGCGGCCTTCACGAGAAGAAGTGCCCGGCCCAGTCGGCCGCGGCGCCGATCAGGTACGCGACGCCGAGCGCGAGCACGAAGATCACCAGGCTGCGCGAGGCGGTCTTGTCGATGCCCATCTCGTCGAAATAGCGCCGCAGGAACCAGGTCGCGACGAAGAAGGCGATGGTGGAGACGACGAGCCCGAGCATCCCCGTATTCTACGGAGATCGCGGCCGGTGCCGCTCGCCGGGGTCTGCGGCGCGGCTAGTGCCCGGGATTGCGCTCGCGCTCGGTGAGCTCGGACTGCCCGCGGATCGTGATCCCGTATTCGCCGTGCGCGTTGGCCGATACGTGGCCCCGCAACCGCAGCCGGAAGGCGACCTCCGGCGGCAGGCTGGGCACGGGCTGCTTGTTCCGTTTCGCGTCGCGCAGCTCGCGCAGCCACGCGACCTCGGCGCCGATGAGCGATGGATCCATCCCTGATCTCCCCCTGCGTATTGTTTTGAGCGACCGGAGGGTAGGACAGCAATCGCCGTGCCATCCGCCCCGCGTCCCCGGGGAAGCGGGGGAGCGGGGCCGAAACCGTGTCGGCGCAGGGCGACGCCGAATCATGCCGAATGCATTAGACCGCTGATCCATCGGCCGATCGGCGTGTCGGGGCGCGGCGACGCTATGAATCGCGCCGCCGCGTGTCTAGTATTACGGCATTCCTCCTTCAGGAGCCCGCATCGTGCCCGGACAGACCCCGAAGCAGATCCTCGCGCTCGCGCTCGCCGCGGGCCTCGCCGCCGGCTGCCAGACCACCGATCCCTACAGCGGCGAGTCGAAGACTTCGCGCAGCACCTACGGGGCGCTCATCGGCGCGGGCGCCGGCGCGGCGATCGGGATGATCTCCGGGCGCGACGCGAAGCAGCGCCGCGAGCGCGTGCTGATCGGCGCCGGCGTCGGCGCGCTCTCCGGCGGCGCGGTCGGCGCCTACCAGGACCGGCAGGAGAACGAGCTGCGCGCGCAGATGCGGGACTCGGGCGTCACCGTCACGCGCAAGGGCGACGACATCGTCCTCAACATGCCGGGCAACATCACCTTCCGCACCGCGAGCGCCGACCTGAACGCGCAGTTCTACAAGGTGCTCGACGGCGTCGCGCTGGTCGCGAAGAAGTACGACAAGACGATCCTCGAGGTCGCCGGCCACACCGACAACGTCGGCGGCGAGGCGTACAACAAGCAGCTGTCGCAGCGCCGCGCCGACTCGGTCGCGCAGTACCTCGAGAGCAAGGGCGTCGCCCAGGCGCGCATCATGACCGCGGCGGGCGGCGAGGACCATCCGATCGCGAGCAACGCGACCGAGACGGGCCGGGCGCAGAACCGGCGGGTGGAGGTGACGATCGCGCCGATCAAGCAGCAGGGGTGAGCGGCGGACGGATCACGCCGCGTCGCCGCGCGCCGGCGAGCGCCGATCGCCGCCCCTTTCGCGACTCGCCCGCTCGAGCGAGCTGTCGATGTAACGAACCAGGTTCATCACCCATTCGTTGTATTTGGAGTGGATCTCGTCCGAGCCGCCGGCGCGGTGGACGTAGTCGAGGTTCTCGCTGCGCGCGTACCGGATGGTGTAGGAATCCCGGGCGTAAGTGATCTTCACGACGGCGACGTGATTCCTGAGGAAAAGAGCGGCTTCGATGCTGCCGTCGGGTTTCTTGCTGGGTATCCAGTTCCGGCGCTTGCAGCCATCCATGATGGCTTTTTCGACTTGGAACGAAGAAAGCTCGTAGGTGATGGGAATGGGCGGTAATTCCCGGATCGGCTCGCGATGGCTCGCGCACCCGGCCAAGGCCAGAAGCGCGATCAAGCCGAGCGAAGCCCGCTTACCCGACGTGCGAATCAGACCTGTCGATTCCATTTTCTCCCCCTCGCGTCAATGCCGCCCCGCCGGACATCGATCACCCTGAACCGGGTAGGGTAATCAATTCTCCTGCGCGGTGGCAATCCGGCGCTCGACCGCGGTGAGAAATGCCCGGGGCTTGAAATTGCGGGGCGCCGGCCGCAGATCGGTGCAAGAACAAACCTCCGCAAGGACCACCCCGATGCTCTTCGAGCCTTTCTCGACGCGAACTATTGCCCTCAGGAACCGCATGGTCATGTCGCCGATGACGCGCAGCCGCGCGATCGAGGCGAACACCCCGAACGCCCTCATGGCCGAGTACTACGCGCAGCGCGCCTCCGCCGGCCTGATCGTCACCGAGGGCACCTCGCCCTCGCCGAACGGCCTCGGCTACGCGCGCATCCCGGGCCTGTACAACGACGCCCAGGCGAAAGGCTGGAAGCAGGTCACCGACGCCGTCCACGCGAAGGGCGGCAAGATCTTCGTGCAGCTCATGCACACCGGCCGCGTCACCCACGCGCTGAATCTCCCCGCGGGCGCCGAGGTCGTCGGCCCGACCGTCGAGGTCTGCCCCGGCGAGATGTATACGGACCGCAAGGGCATGCAGCCCCACACCCCGCCGCGCGCCATGACCGAGCAGGACATCCGGCACGCGGTCGACGAGTACGCGCACTCGGCGCGGCTCGCGCTCCAGGCCGGCTTCGACAGCGTCGAGCTGCACGGCGCGAACGGCTACCTGATCGAGCAGTTCCTGAACGCGAACGTCAACAAGCGCACCGACCGCTGGGGCGGCTCGATCGAGAACCGCAACCGCTTCGCGCTCGAGGTCGCGCGCGCCGTCGCGAAGGCGATCGGCGCGGAGAAGCTCGGCATCCGGCTCTCGCCCTACGGCGCGTTCAACTCGACCGGCGCCTTTGCCGAGGTCGACGCCCAGTACGTCGCCCTCGTGAAAGAGCTGTCGGCGATCGGCCTCGCCTACATCCACGTCCTCGACCACAGCGCCATGGGCGCGCCGAAGGTGCCCGACGAGATCAAGAAGAAGCTGCGCGAGAACTTCAAAGGCGCCTACATCGCCGCCGGCGGCTTCGACCGGGAGAGCGCGGAGAAGTGGGTGAAGGACGGGCGCGCGGACCTGGTCGCGTTCGGGCGGCCGTTCCTCGCGAACCCCGACCTGCCCGAGCGCTACCGCAAAGGCGCGAAGCTCAACGAGCCGGACATGGCGACGTTCTACACGCCCGGGGAGAAGGGCTATACGGACTATCCGCGGATGGGGGCTTAATTCCCGCCGGGCGAAAGAATTCCCGGCGGCGCCCCCGCATTGCCGTACCATACGTCTCCCCCGACGGACGGCGCGTCCCCGCACCCTGACCCAGGAGAACCGATTTGCAGGAAATCCTGAAATACCTGAAGAGCCGCGGCGAGCAGCTCGACACCGACATCGCAAAAGCGACCGGCCAGTCGCTCGAAAGCGTGCGCCTGAACGTATCCAAGCTCCAGGCCGCGGGCGAAGTCATGGTGTGCCGCTCCATCCGCTTCGACAACGGCAAGCAGAAAGAGCAGCTGCTCTGCCGCATCTCCGGCTACATCCCGCCCGCGGCGCCGGGCAGGAAACCGAAGGCGCAGGCGAAGGTGCCGGTCTAAGACCGCGTCTTTGAAGATCCCGAAGAGGATCGAGCCGCTCGTCGAGGCCGGCCTCGTCGATTCGGTCAGCCGCCAGCTGATGAGCGGCAAGGAGGCGATGATCTACGTCGTCGTCTGCGGCGGCGAGACCCGCTGCGCCAAGGTCTACAAAGAAGTCGACAAGCGCGCCTTCCGCCAGAGCGTCGACTACACCGAAGGCCGGCGCGTCAAGAACAGCCGCCGCGCCCGCGCCATGGAAAAAGGCAGCCGCTACGGCCGCAAGGCGAAGGAAGAAGCCTGGCAGAGCGCCGAAGTCGACGCCCTCCTCCGCCTCGCCGCCGCCGGCGTGCGCGTGCCGAAGCCGTACAACTTCGTCGACGGCGTGCTGCTGATGGAGCTCGTCACGGACGGCGAAGGCGAACCTGCCCCGAGGCTCAACGACATCGTGCTCGAGGCCGGACAAGCGCGCGCGGTGCACCGCGTGCTGATCGGCGAGGTCGTGCGCATGCTCTGCGCCGGCGTGGTCCATGGCGACCTGTCCGAATACAACGTACTGTTGGGAGCCGAAGGCCCCGTCGTCATCGACCTGCCCCAAGCCGTCGACGCTGCCGGCAACGCCCACGCCGGCGCCATGCTCGAGCGCGACGTCGCCAACCTCGCCGCCTACTTCGGCCGCTTCGCGCCCGAGCTGCTCGAGACGCAGTACGGGAAAGAGATCTGGGCGCT
>DASRFB010000078.1:0-28373 GCA_035651815.1 Burkholderiales bacterium
ACCCGCCGCGCGTCACGAATCGCGGTTCGTGCGAGATAGAGACCGTAGAGCTCACGTCCCTTGGAGAAGAGCGCAGTTTCGGGGGAGTTGAGGTATTTGGGCTCCCCTTGCCCGAGCACCCGCCCGCCGAAACCGATCACCCGGCCGCGGCTGTCGTGGATAGGAAACATGATCCGGTCACGGAAGCGGTCGTAGCGCTTCTGCGAATCGCCCCGGATCACGAGACCGGCCTGCTCCAAGGCCGCGTCGTCGTAGTTGTCGAAGGCCTGCGCGAGGGGCTGCCAGGCGTCCGGCGCGTAGCCGATGCCGAAGCGGGCCGCCACGGCGCCGGTCAGGCCCCGTCGTTTCAGATAGTCGATCGCGTGAGGCGCCTTGCGCAGCTCGGCGCGATAGAACTTGGCCGCCGCGAGCAACAGCGCGGCGTGATCCGTGGCCTCTTCACGCCGCTCGGCTTCGCCGGGGCGCTCGACCCGAGGCACCGTGAGACCGGCGTCACGCGCGAGCTCCTCGACCGCCTCCGGGAACGACTTGCCGGCGTGCTCCATGAGGAAGCCGATCGCCGTGCCGTGCGCGCCGCAGCCGAAGCAGTGGTAGAACTGCTTGGTCGGGCTCACCGTGAACGAGGGCGTCTTCTCGCTGTGGAACGGGCAGCAGGCGACGAAATTCGCGCCGCCCTTCTTGAGCGGCACGTGGCGTTCGATCACGTCGACGATGTCGACGCGATGGAGCAGTTCTTGCTTGAACGAATCTGGAATCACGGGCCTGCTACATATATAGGCCAAAACGCCGGCCAGTCAAAGCCCCGGCCCCGCGGGATCAACCCGCGAGCTTCGATTTCACCAGGGCGGACACCTTCGCCATGTCGGCGCGTCCGGCCAGCTTCGCCTTGAGCAGCCCCATGACCTTGCCCATGTCGGCCGCGCCCTTGGCCCCGGTCTGCGCGACGGCGTCCTCGACCGCCTTCGCGATTTCCGCGTCCGACATCTGTTTCGGCAGATACCCGGCGAGCAGGTTCAACTCGAAGGTCTCGGCGTCGGCGAGGTCGGTGCGATTGGCGCTCGTGTATTGAGCAATGGAGTCGCGCCGCTGCTTGATCATTTTCTCGATGACCGAGACGACCTCGGGGTCGCCGAGTTCCTTGCGCTCGTCGACCTCGCGCTGCTTGATCGCCGCGAGCAGCAGCCGGATCGCCGAGAGGCGCTGCGTCTCTCGCGCCTTCATCGCGGCCTTCATGTCTTCCTGGATGCGGTCTTTGAGCGCCATGGCGGCTCCTTGGGTCGGCTCATAAACGACGAGGCCGGGCAGGTTTCCCTGTCCGGCCCGCGATGCGGCGCATTCGCGCGCGAGTCTCAGTACAGCTTCGGCGGCAGCGTCTGGTTGCGCAGGCGCTTGTAGTGGCGCTTGATCGCGGCCGCGAGCTTGCGCTTGCGGTACGCGGTCGGCTTCTCGTAGAACTCGCGGGCGCGCAGCTCGGTCAGCAGCCCGGTCTTCTCGACCGTGCGCTTGAATCGGCGAAGCGCGACCTCGAAAGGCTCGTTTTCCTTGACGCGTACGGTCGGCATCTAGCGGCGGTCCTCGGTGCTTTCGGAAAGGGCGGAATTCTAGCAGCTTTTGAGGGTTTTCCACAGGCCCGTGAGGCCGGCGGGAGGCGCTTCCCGGCCGTCAGAGCCGCGGGCCTGCCGGCGCGTTCCGCACGGCGTGGTGGCGCTGGAAGACGAGGTACAGGACGGGCAGCACGATCAGCGTGAGCAGCGTCGCCGTCACCAGCCCGCCGATCACCACCACGGCGAGCGGCTTCTGGGTCTCCGAGCCGATCCCGGTCGAGACGGCCATCGGCAGCAGGCCCAGCATCGCGAGCAGCCCGGTCATGAGCACGGTCCGCATGCGCACGAGCGACCCCTGGATCACCGCCTGCTCGGGGGGCATCCCGCCCGCCCGCAGCTGGTTGAAGTACGCGACCATCACCACCCCGTTCAGCACCGCCTGGCCGAACAGCGCGATGAAGCCGATCGCGGCCGACACCGACAGCGGGATCCCGGTCACGAGCAGCGCGAAGATGCCGCCGATCAGCGCGAACGGGATGTTGAGCAGGATCAGCGCCGCGCTCGAGAACCGCCCGAAGGCGTCGAAGAGCAGGAGGAAGATCAGGAGCACCGACACCGGAATGATGATCGCGAGCCGCGCCATGGCGCGCTCCTGGTTCTCGAACTCGCCCGACCACGTGACGCGGTACCCGGGCTTGAGCTTGACCTGCTCGGCGACGCGATCCTTCATGTCGGCGACCACGCTGCCCATGTCGCGGTCGGCGATGAACACCCCGATCGCATAGACGCGCACGCCGTCCTCGCGCGCGATGTTCATGGCGCCGCCGACGGTCTTGAACTCGGCCACCTGCGACAGCGGCACGTAGGCGCCGCCCGGCGTGGCCACGGTGATCGCCTCGAGGTTCGGGATCGTGCGCTGCGCGTCCTTCAGCCGCACGGTGACGGCGAAATGGCGTTCGCCCTCCCACAGCTGCGTCGCGGGCTTCCCGCCGAGGACCATCTCGATCACGTCCTGGATGTCGGCGACGTTCAGCCCGTAGCGCGCGGCCGCCTGGCGGTCGATGCGGATCAGCAGCTGCGGCAGCTCGCCCAGCCGGTCGATGAACGCGCGCTTCACCCCGCGCACGTCGGAGATCGCGTGCAGCACGGCTTGCGCCTGGTCGCTCAGGACGTCCAGGTCGTCGCCGAACACCTTGATGACGATCTGGCCGTCGATCTGCGAAATCGACTCGAGGACGTTGTCGCGGATCGGCTGCGAGAAGCTCGGTTCGATCCCGGGGAAGACCGACATCGCCTCGTCCATCTGGTCGACCAGCTTGCGCTTGGTCATCCCGGAGCGCCATTCCGACTCGGGCTTGGGCACGACCAGCATCTCGCACATGTTGATCAGCTTCGGGTCGGTGCCGTCCTCGGGCCGCCCGGACTTCGAGACGACGGTCTCGACCTCCGGGATCTTCGCGAGCGCCGCGCGAAATTTCGCGGTCATCGACTGCGCCTCGGTCACCGACACCGACGAGGGCAGCGTCACGTTGATCCAGATCGAGCCCTCGTTGAGCTCGGGCAGGAACTCGGTCCCGAGCTTCGGCACGACGGCGAAGCTCGCGGCGAGCGCCGCGAGCGCGGTGCCGATCACGATCTTCTTGCGGCCCACCGCCCACACGAGCACCGGCTCGTAGAACTTTTTGCAGTACCGCACCAGGCGGTTCTCCTCCTCCGGCAGGTGCTTGGGCAGGAAATGCAGGCACAGCAGCGGCACCAGCGTGAGCGAAAGGATCAGCGAGCCGACCAGCGCCGACGTGACCGACCAGGCCATGGGCGCGAAGATCCGGCCCTCGTGCCGCTGCAGCGTGAAGATCGGGATGTGCGCCGCGATGATGATCAGCATCGAGAACAGCGTCGGGCGCCCGACCTCGACCGCCGCGTCCAGGATGCGCTGCGGGCGCGGCGTGCGCTCGTGGCCCGGGTCCGAGAGCTTGCGGAAGACGTTCTCGACCACGATCACGGCGCCGTCGACGATGATGCCGAAGTCCATCGCGCCGAGCGACAGCAGGTTCGCCGGGATGCCGACGAAAGTGAGCCCGAGGAAGGTCGCGAGCAGCGACAACGGGATCACCAGCGCGACGATCAGCGCCGCGCGCAGGTTGCCGAGGAAGAGCAGCAGCACCACGGTGACGAGCGCTGCGCCCTCCGTCAGGTTGGTGAAGACCGTCTTCAGCGTGTGCTCGATCAGCCACGTGCGGTCGTAGAAGGGGACGATCTTCACCCCGGGCGGCAGCAGGGTCGCGTTGAGCTGCTCGACCTTGGCCTTGACGGCCTTGAGCACCTCCGAGGGGTTCTCGCCCTTGCGCATCAGGACGACGCCGGTGACGATGTCGTCGTCGCGGTCCTGGCCGACGATGCCCTGGCGCGGCACCGCGCCGATCGAGACGTCGGCGAGGTTCTTGATCAGGATCGGGACGCCGTTCCTCTCGGCGACCACGATGTTGCCGATGTCGTCGGCCGAGCGCAGCAGCCCGATGCCGCGGATCAGGTACTGCTGGCGGCCCTGCTCGAGGTAGCTGCCGCCGACGTTGGCGTTGCCGCGATCGAGCGCGGCGAACAGCTGCTGCAGCGTGATCTTGTAGTCGCGAAGGCGCGCGAGGTCGGGATTCACCTCGTACTGCTTGATCAGCCCGCCGATGGTGACGATGTCGGCGACGCCGGGGATCAGCCGCAGCTGGCGCTCGACGGTCCAGTCCTCGAGCGTGCGCAGCTCGCGCGGGTCGAGGCGCGCGTCGGAGGACAGGCGGTAGCGGTAGATCTCCCCGATCGGCGTCGACAGCGGCGCGAGCTGGGGCTGCACGCCGGCGGGCATGTCGACGGCCGCCAGGCGCTCGACGACCTGCTGGCGCGCGAAATAGGGGTTGGCGCGGTCGTCGAAGGTGATGATGATGAACGACAGGCCGAACTGCGTGTGCGAGAACATGCGCACCGCGTTCGGCAGCCCGGCGAGCGCGACCTCGAGCGGGACGGTGACCTGCTTCTCGACCTCTTCCGCGGCGCGGCCGGGGTAGAGCGCGATGACGTTCACCTGCGTGTCGGTGACGTCGGGGAACGCCTCGATGGGCAGCGACCGGAACGCCGCCAGCCCGCCGCCGATGAACAGCAGCAGCCCGAGGACGATGAACAGCGGCTTGTGCAGCGCGAACGAGACGGTGCGCTTGATCATTCAGGCATTCAGGCCGCGGCGTCCCCGGACAGCTGGCGGTACAGCCGGTTCAGGAAAAGGTTGCCTTCGACGACGACTTTCTGCCCCTGGGTGAGGCCCGAGACCACGCCGGCGGTGCCGTCGCGCACGCCCCCGACGTCGACCTGGACGCGCGCGAAGCGGCCCGGCGCTTCCTCGACGAAGACGTAGTTGCGCCCGTTCGCCTGCACGATGGCCTTCTCCGAGACCTGGACCTGCGCGCGCGGCGCGCCTTCCATCTCGGCGCTGACGAACATCTCGCCCTTCAGCTTGCGCGCGCGGTTGTCGACGGTGCCGCGCAGCTTCACCGTGCGCGTCGCCGGGTCGACGAAGTCCGAGATCGCGACCACGGCCGCGGGGAACGTGTCCTCGGGCCAGGCGCCGGTGCGCAGCGTCGCGTGCAGGCCCTTCTTGAGCCGCGAGATGTCGCGCTCGTTGGCGTCGAGCTGCACCCACAGGCGCGAGGGATCCGTGACGACGAACATCGCCGGCGACCCGGCGGCGACGTCGGGACGCAGCTCCTGGCCGGGATTGATGTTGCGCTCGACCACCGTGCCCGAGATCGGGCTGCGCAGCGCGAAGCTCTGGTCGACGGTGTCGCCCGAGGCGCCGTAGAGCTTGACCCTGCCCTCGGCGCGGGCGAGCTCGACCTCGGCTCGCGCGTAGTCGGCTTCGGCCGAGTTCAGCTCCTTCCTCGCGGCGACGCCGGCGGCGTTCAGGTCGCGCAGGCGCTCGAGACTCTTGCGCGCGAGCGCGAAGTCCGTCTGCGCCTTGCGCGCCTCGGCCTGCGCCTGTCCGAAGTCCGGCGAGAACAGCAGCGCGAGCGGCTCGCCCGCCCTCACGACGTCGCCGGGCTTGACCAGGATGCGCGCGACGCGGCCCGCGAACGGCGGATACAGGCGCACCGTGCGCTCCTCGTCCCAGACGAGGCGCCCGGTGAGCTTGAGCTTCTCGGGCGCGCCCGCCTGGACGACGTCGGACTGCAGCGCCGCGAGCTGCGGGTTGCCCTCGGAGAACACCACGCGGCCGTTCTCCAGACGCGGCGGCGGCGCCTCGGTCTTCTTGTCACGGTCGCCGCATCCCGCGACCAGCATCGCGGCGGCGACCAGCATGGACATCGATAATGCGCGCATGTTGTCGTTCCCTCTCCGGGCCTCTCGGGGCCCGCTACCTCGGCTCCTCCGAGCCGATCCCGGCCCGCCAGGCCGACAGCGCCTTGGCGTAGTCGTTTCGCGCCGCGGCGGCGTCGATCTGGATCGCGCGCAGCGTACGGCGCGCGTCGAGCAGGTCCATCACGCCGATGGCGCCGTTCTTGTAGGCGTACTCGGCCGAGTCGGACGCCTTCCTCGCCTCGGCGAGCAGCGAGCCGTCGTAGCGCGCGAGCCGCTCGGAGGCCGCCTGCAGGTCGGAGGTCGTCCGGTTCAGCTCGGAGCGCGCCTGCGCCCGCGTCTTCTCCAGAGAATCGAGCGCGGCGCCGTAGTCCGACTCGGCGCGCTGGATCTCGCCTTCGTAGGTGTAGCGCGCGAACAGCGGCACCGACACGAACAATCCGTAGGTGTTGCCGGTGCCGGCCCCGCTCCCTTGGGCAAAACCCGGGTTCACGGGGTAATGATCGTACGAGAGCCCTACCGTCACGTCGCGGGTGCGCAGGCTGCGCGCGAGGTCGCGCGCTCCCGCGGCGGCGTCGACGCGGCTGCGCGCGGCGCGCACGTCGGGCCGCCGATCGATCATCTCGTCGGTGACCCGCGGCAGTTCGACCGAGTCGGGCGCGGGCCAGGGATCGATCGCGCGCAGGACCGCGCCCTTCGCTTCCGCGCCGATCAGGTAGGCGAGCGCGAGCTGCGCGCGGCGGCGGTCGGCCTCCGCCGCGCGCGCGTCGTTCTGCGCGCGCAGCGCATCCACCCGCAGGCGCGAGACGTCCGCCGCCGCGATGTCGCCCGCCTTGTAGCGCAGCTCCGCGGCCTCGATGGTGCGCTCGAACAGCGCGATGTTGTCCCGCGATATCGCCGACTTGTCCTGCGCGAACGCGAGGTCGTAGTACGCCGAGCGCAGCGCGAGCAGCTGCTGGCGCAGCACGTCGGCGTAATCCTGCGACGCGGCGGCCTCGGAGCGCCGCGCCTGCGCGATGCGCAGCTCGCGCTTGTCGCCGCGCTCGATCAGCTGGTCGAGCCGGACCGACGAGTCGACCGTCTTGTCGCGATACGGACCGCCGCCGACGCCGACCTGGGGATTGATCTGCGACACTCCCAGGCTCAGGTTCGGATTGGGACGCGCGCCCGCCGAGACGGTGTTCGCCTGCGCGCCCTCGAGCGCGCGCCGCGCGAGGCGCACGTCGCGGTTGCCTGTGGCGAGCTGCTGCTCGGCGTCGCGCAAGGTGAGTCCTATGACGTTGTCCTGCGCCGCGGCGGCGAGGCAGACGGCGAGCATCGCGAGAGCCGCCACCGGGCGCTGCACGCGCTTGCTAAAGTTGCGCATGAGGGCCGGCATTCTATGCAAGAGGGCCTGACAAGGAACTGACAGGGCTCAAGGAAAAGTCCATAAAAATCATGCTGGTTCTAGGTATCGAAACCTCCTGCGACGAGACGGGCGTCGCGGTGTATAGCGCGCAGCGCGGGCTGCTCGCGCATGCGCTGCACTCGCAAGTCGCGCTGCACGACGCCTATGGCGGGGTCGTTCCCGAGCTCGCATCGCGCGATCACGTCCGGCGCCTGCTGCCGCTCGTGCGCAAGGTGACGCTCGAGGCCGGCGTGGCGCTCGGCGAGCTCGACGCGGTCGGGTATACCCAGGGCCCGGGCCTGGCGGGCGCGCTGCTCGTGGGCGCCTCGGCCGCGTGCGCGCTCGCGCGCGGGCTCGGCGTCCCGGCGGTGCCGGTCCATCACCTGGAGGCGCACCTGCTCTCGCCGCTGCTCGCGCCCGAGGCGCCCGAGCTGCCGTTCCTCGCGCTGCTCGTGTCGGGCGGCCACACGCAGCTCATGCGCGTCGAGGCCATCGGACGCTACGAGCTGCTCGGCGAGACCCGCGACGACGCCGCCGGCGAGGCCTTCGACAAGACGGCCAAGCTGCTCGGGCTGCCGTACCCGGGAGGACCGGCGCTCGCGGCGCTCGCGGCGCGCGGGCGGCCGGGGCGGGTGCGCTTTCCCCGGCCGATGCTCGAGCGGCCCGAGCTCGATTTCAGCTTCAGCGGACTGAAGACGGCCGTCGTCCTCGCCTGCGCGGAGCGCGCGCTCGACGGGCGGCTGCCGGACGCGGCGCGCGCCGACATCGCGGCGGAGTTCCAGGAAGCCGTGGTCGACGTGCTCGTCGGCAAATGCGTCGCGGCGATCGAGCGCTCGGGCTTCGAGCGCCTGGTCGTGGCGGGCGGCGTCGGTGCGAACACGCGACTGCGCGAGCGGCTGAGCGCCGAGAGCGCGCGCTCGGGCTTTCGCGTCTTCTATCCGGCGATCGAGTTCTGCACCGACAACGGCGCGATGATCGCGCTCGCCGCGGCGCTGCGCCTGCAGGCCGGGCTGGTCCCGGCCTCGCCGGGCTACGGCTTCACAGTGCGGCCGCGCTGGGAGCTCTCGGAGCCGGGAGACGACGCCGCGTCCTGAGCCGAGCCCGCTTCGCGCTTCTCGCCGATCCGCCTCTCGGTGCCGGCGACGAGCTTCAGGATGTTCGACTTGTGCCGCCAGACGAGCAGCGCCGAGATCAGCACCACCGCCGGCAGCACCGCGATCATCAGGGTCTCCAGACGCGGGTGCACGAGCGAGATCAGGTACGCGTAGAACGGCGCGAAGGCGGCCGACACCAGCGCGGCGAGCGACGAGTAGCGGAAGAAGAACGCGATGATGATCCAGGTGGCGAGCGTCCCCAGCCCCAGCCACGGATCGATCGCGAGGAGAATGCCGAGCGCCGTCGACACGCCCTTGCCCCCGCGGAAGCCGTGGAACACGGGGAACAGGTGTCCGACGAACACGGCGACCGCGCACGCCGCGGCCCAGCGCTGGTCCGCCCCGTACTCGGGCAGCCAGCGCAGCGCGAGCCAGACCGCGAGCCAGCCCTTGCCGGCGTCGCCCGCGAGCGTGAGCAGCGCCGCGATCTTCTTGCCGGTGCGAAGCACGTTGGTCGCGCCGGGGTTGCCCGAGCCGTAGGTGTGCGGGTCGGGAAGCCCGAACGTGCGCGAGACGATGACCGCGAAAGAGAGCGAGCCGATGAGGTAGGCGATCACGACGGACGCGCTGGCGATCATCGTTCTAGAATACCTGCAATCCTGCCATGGACACCATATTCGTTCGCGAGCTGAAGCTCGAGGCGTGGATCGGCCTGTACCGGCACGAGAAGATCGCGCCGCAGACGATCGAGCTCGACCTCGAGATCGCGCTGCCCGGCGACGCGGTGTTCGCGAGCGGCCGCGTGCAGGACACGATCGACTACGGCGTCGCGGTCGAGCGCATCCGCGCGCTACTCGCGGCCGAGCGCTTCGGCCTGGTCGAGAGCCTCGCCGAGCGCATCGCGCGGCTGCTCATCGACGACTTCGGCGCGCCGCGCGTCAAGGTGAGCATCGCGAAGCTCGGCATCCTGCGCGACGCGAAGCGCGTCGGCGTCACTATCGAACGCGCTCGCGCTTAGTCGAGAGATCCCGCCGCTAGATCACGCCCGGGGATGGTGCTTCGCGTGCAGCGCCTTCAGGCGCTCGCGCGCGACGTGCGTGTAGATCTGGGTGGTGGAGATGTCGGCGTGACCGAGCAGCAGCTGCACCACGCGCAGGTCGGCGCCGTGGTTCAGGAGGTGGGTCGCGAAGGCGTGGCGCAGCGTGTGCGGCGAGAGCGACTTGCCGGGGATCGCTCGCGCCGCGCGCTTCTTGAGCAGGTGCCAGAACGCCTGTCGCGTCATGGGAGCGCCGCGCCCGGTGACGAACACGAAATCGCTC
The DNA here is from genome assembly GCA_035651815.1 of Burkholderiales bacterium. Taxonomy (GTDB): domain Bacteria; phylum Pseudomonadota; class Gammaproteobacteria; order Burkholderiales; family SG8-39; genus VBDM01. The sequence goes on from DASRFB010000078.1 coordinate 9,680, forward strand.
GAACGCCGCTTGAGCAGCTCGGGACGGCCCTCGGCGACCCAGCGCGCGAGCCAGGCGAGCGCCTCCTCGCCGAGCGGGACCAGCCGCTCCTTCGCGCCCTTGCCGAAGACGCGCACCACGCCCTGGTCGGTGCTGACCTCGGAGAGCTTCAGCCGCACCAGCTCCGACACGCGCAGGCCGCTCGCGTACAGCACTTCCAGCATCGCGCGGTCGCGCAGCCCGAGGGGCTGCCCGGCGTCGGGCTCGCGCAGCAGCGTCTCGACGTCGGCCTCGGACAGCGTCTTCGGGAAGCGCTGCGGCTTCTTCGGGGCGGCGAGCTTCAGCGTCGGGTCGGCGCGGATGCGGCCGTCGCGCGCGAGAAACTGGTAGAAGCGCTTGAGGCTCGAGTGCAGCCTCGCCTGCGTGCTCGACTTGAAGCCCTTGCGGCCGTCGCCCGGGCGCTCGGCGTAGCGCTGCGCGAAATAGCGGCCGAGGTCGGCTTCGGTCAGCGCGATGAGCGCCGGCCCACGGCGCTTCACGAGCCACTCGCAGAGGAGCCGCAGGTCGCGCCGGTACGCCTCGAGCGTGTTGCGCGCGAGGCCGTCCTGCAGCCATACCGCGTCGCAGAACTCGTCGATGAGGGCGGCGTCCTCGGCGCGCATGTCGGTCGCGCGTGTCAGATCGGCGCCCCCTCGTGCGCGAGCAGCCAGCGCTTCACCGACAGCTCGAAGCGCGCGCCGCTGTGCGCGAACCCGCCCAGGCCGTCCGCCGCCACGACGCGGTGGCACGGGACGACCAGCGGGAAGGGATTGTCGCCGCACGCCTGGCCGACCGCGCGCGGCGCGGAGCGGACGCTGCGCGCGAGCTCGCCGTAGCTGCGCGTCTCGCCCGCGGGAATCGCCGAGATGCCTCGCCAGACCCGGCGGCGGAACTCGCTCCCGGTCCGGGCGAGCGGCAGGTTCCAGCGGAAGCAGGGATCGTCGAGGTAGCGCTCGAGCTGGCGGCAGGCGCGCTCGGCGAGCGCGTTCCGCGGGGCGAGCGTCCCGGCCGAGCGCGGCAGGTACGCGATCTCGGCGATCGCCTCGTCCGCGGTGCGCACGCCGACCACGCCGAAGGGCGTCGCCATGCGCGCCTGGAAATCGTCGTGATCGCTCACGCGAGCGATTCTACGCTTCAGGCGCTCGCCGGCCGCGCCTCGCGTCTCATGAGCTGCGCGGCGATGGCGACCAGGATGAGCACGGCGCCGACCATGTCCGCGATCCAGCCGGGATACACGAGCGCGAGCCCGGCCGCGATGAGCAGCCCGCGCTCGGGCAGGTTGGCGCGCTTGAGCAGCCACCCCTGGAAGCCGCACGCGAGCGCGGCGATCCCGATCGCGGCCGTCACCGTGACCTCGGCGACCGAGCCCCAGTTCGCGTGCGCGAGGTTCTTGATCGAGCCGGTGAGGAGCAGCCCCTGGCCTGCCGGGTCGAGCACGAACATGAACGGCACCAGGAACGCCGGCATCGTGTACTTCCACGCCTGCATCGTGGTCTTGTACGGATCGCCGCCGGTAAGCGCGGCGGCGGCGAAGGGCGAGAGCGCCGTCGGCGGCGACACCTCCGAGAGCACCGCGTAGTAGAAGATGAACATGTGCGCGGCGAAGTCCGGCACGCCGAGCGCGATCAGGGCGGGTGCCGCGATCACCGCGCAGATGATGTACGACGCCGTAACGGGCACGGCGAGACCGACGACCCAGACGATGAGCGAGGTGTAGATCGCGGTGAGGAGCAGCGAGTTGCCGGCGTAGGCGAGGATGATGGAGCTGAATTTCAGGCCGAGGCCCGTGAGGGTCACGACGCCGACGATGATGCCGGCGCCGGCGCAGGTGGTCGCCACGTTCAGCATCCCCATCGAGCCGCCCTGGAGCGCCTTGACCAGGCCCGAGCTCCACACGCCGCGCACGACCGGTTTTCGGCCGCGCAGCACGTCGTAGGGGATGAGGGACGTGTCGGCGCGCAGCAGGCTGGTGGCCGCCGTCACGATCGTCGCCCAGAAGACAGAGAGCACCGGCGAGTAGCCCCAGAGCATGAACGCGATGATCGAGACGAGCGCGAGGAAGTGGTACCAGTACTTGCGCGTGAGGCTCCACGCCGATTCGACCCGCTGGAACACCACGTCCTTCATGCCGAAGCGCCGCACGTCCAGCTCCACCATCACGAACAGCGCGAGGTAGTAGAGCAGCGTCGGGATGCACGCCATCAGCAGCACGTCGAGGTACGAGATCTTGAGGAACTCGGCGATGAGGAAGGCCGCCGCGCCGAGCACCGGCGGCGAGATGATCGCGCCGAGGCCGCCCGCGGCGAGCAGGCCGCCCGCCGCGTCCTTGCTGTAGCCGACCTTGGCGAGCATCGGGTAGGCGACCGAACCGAGCGTCACGGTCGTCGCGACGCCCGAGCCCGACGGCCCACCGAGGAGGAACGACGCGAGCACCACCGTTCGGCCGGCGCCGGTCGGCTTTCCCCCCATCGCGGCGAAAGAGAAGTCGATGTAGAACTTCCCCGCGCCCGAGTGCTGCAGGAACGCGCCCCAGATCGTGAACAGGATGATGAGCGAGGACGACACGTCGATCGCCGAGCCGAAGATGCCCTCGAGCGTCATGTAGAGATGACCGACCAGCCGCGGGATCTCGTACTGGGGGTGGGTCCACGGCGGCGGCAGATACTGGCCGAGGAGCGCGTACGCGAGGAAGCCCATCGTGATCGCCGGCATGATCCAGCTGCTGGTGCGCCGCATGCCCTCGAGCACGAGGACCACGAGCGCCACGCCGAAGACGATGTCCCAGGCTTCGGGCGACGTGTTGCGGTCCATGAAGTCGTCGCCGCCCTGGATCATGTAGAAGACGGTGATCACGGGCAGGACCGCGAGGATCCAGTCCCACCACATGACGCGGTTGCGGTAGCGCGACGCGACCGGGAACACGAGGTACACGAGGAACAGCACGAACGCGACGTGCACCGGCCGCAGCGTCTGCGTCGGCACGATCTCGTACGCGGCGTAGAGATGGAACACCGACATCGCCACGGCCACCGCCGTGACGAACACCGCCATCGCGCCCCGGAAGCGGTTGGTCGCGCCTTCCTCGGCCTCGATGAACTCCTCGGCCTTCTTCAGGGATTCTTCGCTGATGACCGGCTCGACGACGGCCGGCTTCGATGGTTCGCTCACCCCGCCCTCCTCGGAGCGGATGCTAGCACAGCGCCCACCGCATCCCTAGCGCGCGGGTCGTTCCTCACCATCGGCCCGCCCTTCGGGGCGGGGCAGTGCTGCGATGCCTACTTGACCTTGATGCCCTTCTCGGCGAAGTACTTGAGCGCGCCGGGATGGAACGGGATCGGCGTCGCCGACTGCTTCTGGTTCTCGAGCTTGAAGTTCTCCGCTTCCTTGTGCACGCGCACCAGGTCTTCCTTCTTCTCGAAGATGGTCTTGACGATGTTGTACGCCTCCTGGTCGGGCATGTTCGCGTGCGCGACCAGGATGTTCATGACCGTGGCCTGCTTGTTGTCGGCGTCCATGCCGCGGTACGTGCTCTTCGGGATGGTGTCCTCGACGTAGAGGTTGCCGTACTTCTTGTTCATCTTCGGCACGACGTAGGCGTGGTCGATCATCTTGATCTTCACGCCCGGCGTGTTGGCGAGGTCGGTGACCGCCGCGGTCGGGAGGCCCCCGACCCAGAAGAAGGCGTCGATCTTGTGGTCCTTGATCGCGTTCACCGATTCGGCGACGCCGAGGCGCTCGCGCTTCATGTCGCGGTCCTTGTCCAGGCCCGCGGCCTCGATGATGCGGAACGCCATCACCTCGGTCGCGCTCCCGGGCGAGCCGGTCGACACGCGCTTGCCCTTGAGGTCGGTCAGCTTCTCGATGCCCATCCCCTCGACCGTGACGACGTGCATGCGGTTCGGGTAGAGCACGGCGAGCGTGCGCACGGGCACCTTGTTGCCCTTGAACTTGTCCTCGCCGCGGTAGGCGTCCTGCGCCGCGTCCGCCATCGAGAACGCGACGTAGGGCTTGCCGCTCCCGACCAGCTTGAGGTTGTCGACCGAGCCGCCGGTCACCTCGGCGGTCGCCTGCATCCCGGGGACGTATTTCGAGAGCGCCGCGGCGAGACCGCCGCCGAGCGGGTAGTAGACGCCGCCCGTGCCGCCGGTGGCGATGGAAACGTTCTGCGCAAAGGCGCTTGCGGCGAAAACGGCGGCCAGCCCCGCCGCGAGGCGCATGAAGAGCTTCATCATTCCTCCTTCGATCGTGAGAAGACGGGGCCCACTCCTGCCCCGGACGCCGCTCTGACGGCGGCAATCCATTCTAGCCTCAACGCGTCATTCGGGCTTGATCCCCGCGGCCTTGACGATCGGCCACCACTTCGCGATCTCCGCCTTCTGCAGCTCGCCGAGAGCTTCCGGCGTCTGCTGCTCGCGCGGCGGGATCTCCTGCCCGAGCTCGCCCAGCCGCTGGCGTACCGTCGGGTCGGCGAGCGACGCGGCGACCGCGGCGTTGAGCTTGTCGACGATGTCCCGCGGCGTGCCGCGGGGCGCCCAGATCCCGTACCACACCGACATGTACAGGCCGGGCAGACCGACCTCGTCGACCGTCGGAATCCGGGGCGCGGCGGCGAGCCGCGCCTTCGCGGTCACGGCGAACGCCCGGATCTTGCCGCCGCGCACCTGGGGCAGCGAGTTCGAGGCCTGGTCGACCATGAACTGGATGTGCCCGGCGACGAGATCCTGCATCGCCGGCCCCGTGCCGCGGTAGGGGATGTACTGGAAATCGGTGTGCGTCGCGCCCTGGAAATAGACGCCGCCCATGTGGCTCCCCGAGCCCACGCCCGCCGTTCCGAGCGACCCCTTGCCCGGGTTCGCCTTCAGCCAGGCGATCAGCGCCCCGAGATCGGACACCGGCAGCGACGGTCCGGCGACGACCAGCATCGGGTTGGCGCAGATGATCGCGATCGGAGCGAAATCCCGGAGCAGATCGTACTGCAGCGGATAGATCGCGCCGTTGATGACGTGCGTGCTCCAGTGACCGATCGAGATGGTGTAGCCGTCGGGCGCCGCGTGCGCGACGCGGCCGACGCCGATCGTGCCCGCCGCGCCGGTGACCGCCTCGACGACCACGGGCTGTCCGAGCGCTTTCGACATGGGCACGGCCAGCAGGCGCGCGATCGTGTCCACCGGCCCGCCCGCGGCGAACGGTCCGATCATCGTCACCGGGCGCGCGGGATAGGTCTGCGCCGAGGCGACCGATGCGGCCGCCATCAGGACCAGGATCGCAACGATACGCATCAATGCTCCTCTCCTAGCGCGGCGGCAGCGCCGACAGGTAGTCGGCGAGCGCGTCGATGTCGGCCTCGGTGAGCGGCTGCGCCGCCGAGGTCATGATGCCGTCGATGTCGGCGCGCGTCTGCGCCTTGAAGCCGCGCAGCTGCGCGCGCAGGTAGTCGACCTGCTGCCCGGCGAGCCGCGGGATGTGCTGCTGTCCGACGAGCGCCGGCCCGTGGCACTGCACGCAGTTGTACTTCTTCGTGAGCGCGGGCGCAGCGGCCGCGTGCTCGGGGCTTGCCTGGCGCGCGGGCGCCGCGGGCTTCAGCGCCGAGAAATAGGCCGCGAGGTCGTTCATGTCGGCATTCGAGAGGTTCGCCGCCATCGGCGTCATCTGCTCGTTCTTGCGGTTGCCCTCGCGGAACTGGAACAGCTGCATGGTGATGAACTGCGCGGGCTGCCCCGCGAGCGACGGCACCGCGGGGTTCGCCGAGTTGCCCTCGGAGCCGTGGCACGCGGCGCAGGGCGCGGCCTTCTGGCGCCCCGCGTCGGCGTCGGCGCGCGCAAATGGGACGGCGGCGAGAAAGAAAAGCGCGGCCGCGATCGCGGCCGCGCCCTGCGCGGGGCTCACTTCTTCGCGTAGCTGACGCGGTACAGGACGCCGTTATAGTCGTCGGACACCAGCAGCGAGCCGTCGCGCATCTGCAGCACGTCGACCGGGCGGCCCCACATCGGCGGGTCGGCCTTCTCGTCGGTCAGGAAGCCGGTCAGGAACGGCTGCAGCTTCACCTTGCCGTTCTCGCCCACCGTCCCCCGCATCACGTTGTAGCCCTGCTTGGTCGTGCGGTTCCAGGAGCCGTGCATCGCGATGAACATGTTGTTGCGGTACTCGGTCGGGAACATCTTGCCGCTGTAGAACTTCATGCCGAGCGGCGCGATGTGCGCGCCGAGCTTGGCGACGGGCTTGGCGAACTCGGCGCACGAGCGGTTCTTGCCGAACTCGGGGTCGACGATGTCGCCCTGGTGGCAGAACGGGTAGCCGAAGTTCGGGATGACCTTGTTCTTCACGGCCACCCGGTGCAGCGTGTCGTTCGGGGTGTCGTCGCTCAGCCAGTCCCGCCCGTGGTTGGTGAACCACAGGTCCTTGCTCTTCGGATCGAAGTCCATGCCGACCGAATTGCGCACGCCGAGCGCCACGGTCTCGAGCACGCCGCTCTTCGGATCGACGCGCATGACCGAGGCCTGCATGTAGCTCGGCATCACGATGTTGCCGGGCGCGCCGATGTTGAAGTACAGCTTGCCGTCGGGACCCATCACCAGGTATTTCCAGAAATGCCCGGGCTGGCGCGTCGGGTCGAGGCCGTCGATCACGACCTTGGCCTCGGGCGCATTGTCGAGGTTCGCCTCGATCCCGTCGTAGCGGGTGATGCGGCCGCGCTCGGCGACGTAGAGCGTTCCCTTGCTGAAGGCGATGCCGTTCGGCGCGTCGAGGCCCTTGAGCAGCGTCTTCACCTGGCGCTGTCCGTTTCGGTCGACCACCGCGTACACGTTCTTCGAGAGGCGGTTGCTGACGAACACGGTGCCCTTGTCCCCGAGGGCGAGCGAGCGCGCCTCGGGGATGCCCTCGGCCCAGACCTCGACCTTGAAGCCGGCCGGGACCTTGAGCTTGTCGAGCGGCAGCTCCTTCGCGGCGCGGCCGGTCATGTGCGGGGCGAAGGGATGCAGCGGCGAGGCATCCTGCTCGGGGTTGCGGCCCTGCTGCCAGGACGGCGGCGCGGCCGCGGGGGCGGCGCTGCCCGGGCCTTGCTGCGCCTGGGCGACGAGCGAGCAGGCGAGCGAGGCGGCGAAGGCAAGAACGGAAACGGGAAGGGCGGTGCGCATAACTCCTCCTGGTTCGAATCTCGGGACGTTCGAGGGAGCTGCGATGCAAATTGCGCTGTGCGATGGCATCATAGCCACGACCGATTGCCGCCGCAACCGGCCGATGCTGCCGTCATGAATCCCGCCCCGTGACCCGGATCTGCTCCCTCACCGAGCTCGCCGCCGCCGTCCCCGACGGCGCCAAGGTCGCCATCCCCCCCTTCTACGCGAGCCCGGCGATGGCGGCGACGCGCGAGCTGCTGCGCCGCGGCGCGCGCGACCTGCACCTCGTGTGCGTGCCGCAAAGCGACATCCAGGCCGACCTGCTGATCGGCGCCGGGGCGGTGCGCACGGTCGAGACATCGGCGGTGACGCTCGGGGAGCTCGGGCCCGCGCCGCGCTTCACCGCGGCGGTGCGCTCGGGCGCGGTGCGCCTGGTCGATGCCACCTGCCCGGCGATCCACGCCGGCCTCGCCGCCGCGCAGAAAGGCGTGCCGTTCATGCCCATCCGCGGCATCCTCGGCAGCGACCTGCTCGCGCACCGTCCCGACTGGAAGGTGATCGAGAACCCGTTCGCGGCCGGCGACGCGATCGTCGCGGTGGCCGCGATCCGGCCCGACGTCGCGCTCTTCCACGCGGCTCTCGCCGACCGCGAGGGCAACGTCTTCGTCGGCCGCTCGCGCGAGCTGCTCAACATGGCGCAGGCATCGGCGACGAGCTGCGTGACCGTCGAGGAGATCGCCGACGGCGACCTGCTCGCCGATCCCGCGCGCTCGGGCGCCGTCGTGCCCGCGATCTACGTCGGCCGCGTCGCGGTCGCCCACCGGGGCGCGGCGCCGCACGCGCTCGCGGGCGTATACGACGCCGACGGAGCCTTCCTCGCGCGCTACGCGGCGGCGGCGCGCAGCGAGGCGGGGTTCGCGGCGTTTCTCGACGAGTGGCTGCGCGCGCCGTGAGCGGGAGCTGCAGTCCGTCCGAGCTCCTGATCGCCGTGATCGCGCGCCTGCTCGAGGGCTGCCGCCACGTCGCGGTCGGTTCGCAGTCGCCGATCCCGGGCTCGGCGGCGCTGCTCGCGCGCGAGCTCTCGCGCGCCGGTCCGGACGGCGGCGAGCGCGAGCCGATGCGCGTCTCGGTGCTCGGCTCGCGCCGCAACAACTTCTTCACCTCGGGCGGCGTCGAGCTGTTCGACCTCGCCGCGCAGGGGCGCATCGACGCCTTCTTCCTCGGCGGCGGCCAGATCGACGGCGAGGCGAACATCAACCTCACCGGCACCGGCGACTGGCCGGGGACGCGGGTGCGCTGGCCGGGCGCGTTCGGCTCGGCGTTCCTCTATTTCCTCGTGCCGCGCGTGATCCTGTTCCGCGAGGAGCACACGCGGCGCGTGCTCGTGCCGAAAGTGGACATCGTCACCGCGCCCGGGACGAGCGCGGAGGGCGTCCATCGCCCGGGCGGCCCGTACGCGCTGCTCACCGGCCTCGCGCTCTTCTCGTTCGACAAGTCCCGGCGACGCTTCCGCCTGGAGAGCGTGCACGCCGGACATACGGTGGAGGAAGTGCTGGACAACACCGGCTTCGAGTTCGACCGCGCGCAGCGCGTCCCCGAGACGCCGCCGCCCGAGGCCGGGCGGCTCGCGCTGATCCGGGGCAAGGTGCGCGACGAGATCGCCGAGATCTACCCGCGCTTCGCCGCGGCGCTCGTCACGGCTGACCGAGCATCGCCTTCTTGAGCGTCGCGTCGACCGGCTTGTCGCCGAGCCAGACCCGCAGCAGCGCGGCGTAGAAATCCTCGCCCGCGATCGGCGCTCCCTTGGGCGTGCCGTCGACGGTGATCCGAGTGCCCGTCCCCGGCGCGTACTCGAGCCCGATGACCGAGCCCTCCTTCGCGGAGCCGATCTCGCGCATGGTCGCCTCCGCCGTGTCGAGGCGCGCCCGCAACACGGCGAGCTGCGCCTCGGTATGGTTGGCGCGCACGCCGTCCTCGAGCGCCTCGGTCAGCTGCTTCGCCGTGAGGTCGCGCATCAGCGTCATCGACACGCGCTTCGGGCCGCCCGACGCGAGGATCTTCGCCGCGTCGCCGCTCTTTTCCGGCAGGTACAGCGCACCGACGTAGACCTTGAACACGATGCGCTTGCGCAGGCCCGCGCCGTTCAGCACCAGCTCGCTTCCGCCGAGGCGCACCTTGTCCTCGATGCGCACGCCGGCCACCTCGGCCGCGGCGGCGAGCTGAAGCCAGGCGAGGCAGAGCGCGACGAGGAGGACTCGCATGCGGTGCGGACCTACGCGCTCTCGTACAGCCGCGTCAGCACGAACTCGCGGTGCCCGAGCGCCTCGGCCGCGGTCAGCCGCCCGTTCGCGGTGCGGAACATCATCTCGAGCAGCTTGTCGCCCGCCTGGTCCATGTTGAGCTCCTTGCGGGTGATGCCGGTGACGTCGACGTCGATGTGCTCGGACATGGTGCGCACGGTGCGGACGTTGGCGCACAACTTGATCACCGGCAGGATCGGGTTGCCGATGACGTTGCCCTGGCCGGTCGGGAAGAAGTGCACGACGTAGCCGCTCGCCGCGCACAGCGTGACCATCTCGGCCGCCGCGGAAGACGAGTCCATGAACCACAGGCCGGGTCCCGTCGGCGTCTCGGCCTTGTCGAGGACGCCGTCGATCTTGCACTGCTTGCCGATCTTCTGGATGTTGCCGAGCGCCTTTTCCTCGATCGTCGTCAGGCCGCCCTCGATGTTGCCCTTGGTCGGCTGCGAATCCATGAGGTCGCTCGTCTTGTGGCGCTCGACCACCGCCTGGTAGCGGTCGAACATGCGCATGAAGTCCTCGCGCACCTTCGGCGTGCGGCAGCGCGCGGCGACCAGCTGCTCGCCGCCGGTCAGCTCGGTGGTCTCGCCGAAGACGAGCGTCACGCCCTGCGCGTAGAGCTTGTCGAAGGCGTTGCCGACGCAGGGGTTCGCGCCGATGCCCGAGGTCGTGTCCGACTCGCCGCACTTGGTCGAGACCCACAGGTCCTTCAGCGGACGCTCCTCGCGGCGCAGCTCGCTCGCCCACTGCACGTACTCTTTCGCGGCCTTCGAGGCGCGCATGATGGTGTCGTGGTCGCCGTGCTGCTCGATGCCGAAGTAGGCGACCGGCTTTCCCGTCTTCGCGATGCCGTCGGCGACCTTCTTCGCCCAGCCCGGCTCGATGCAGATCACGACGACCGCGGCGACGTTCGGGTTCGCGCCCGTGCCGATCAGCGTGCGGAAGTGCAGCTCGAGGTCCGCGCCGAACTGCAGCCGCCCGTACGGGTGCGGCAACGCCATCGTGCCCTTGACGTTGTGCGCGACCGCCTCGGCCGCCGCGTTCGAGAGGTCGTCGACCGGCAGGATGATGACGTGGTTGCGCACGCCGACGCGCCCGTTCTCGCGCCGGTACCCGTTGAATGTCGCTTTGCCGAGCTCCATCGCTACCACCGCTTGGTCTTGATGTTGTGCACGTGCGCGTGCTCGCCCACCTGGATGGCCGCGACCGCGCGGCCGATGTCGGTGCCGTACTTGATCACCGTCGCGTCCTTCGAGAGCGCGCGGATCGCGAGCTTGTGGCCGATCGGGATGTCGTTCTTCGCGCGCACCTTGAGCTCGCGGTCCTGGTCCATGATCCAGCCGGTGAGCTCCTGCCCGGATTTCACGCCTTCGACGACGACCACGCCGACCGAATCGCCCTCGTCGTGCACCACGAAATGAATCATGCTCTCCTCACTTGCACACCAGGTTGCCCGACGACCAGTCCACCGGCTCGGTGCAGTCCTGGACGTTGATTTTCCGCGTCGGGTCCGGCGGCGGCGCCGGGCGGACCGGCGTTCGCATCCCGTCGGGCCCGACGCGATAGTAGCGGTCCTCGCCCGCCGCCACGATCCCGACGATCATCGCGCCGGCGACCACGTTGCGCGCGGCCACGTCGCCCTGGTAGCTGACGATGCAACCGGCGAGCGGGGGCAGGACGAAGAGGCCGAGGAGCAGCGTGCGGGACCCGCGGACCATGCCTGCGAGGCTAGCACGGGCCGTGCGCGGAGGCCAGATGCGGCGCCCCTGCTAGAATGGCCGGGGTCCTCGGCTCCCGCTTCAACGGATGGATCGCCCATGAACAAGCCCATCGACACCCGGCCCGCCGACACGCGCGATTACGTGCTCAGCCGGACCGACAAGTACTTCACCAAGTCCCGGCAGATCATCGAGAAGTTCGGCGACCGCACGGTCACCTACGGCGTGTTCATGCGCCGCGGCGTGATCTGCGCGGTGAACCCGGCGATCGACGTGCTGCGCCGGCACTACCCCGTCGTCGACGGAAGCGCGCCCGAGCTGAAGATCACGCGCCTGTACGAGGAGGGCGCGTTCGTCCCGGACCAGAAGCCGCTGTTCACCTACACGGGCTCGTTCGCCGCGCTGGTCGAGCTCGAGACGCTGATCCTGCAGCGGGTCGGGATGCCGTGCGTCGCCGCGTACAACGCCTACAAGATGGCGATGAACCTGAAGAAGACGGCGTTCATCGACATGCACGCGCGCCACGCGACCGGCGACGACATGTCGCTGCTCGCGGCGTACGGGGCCTCGGTCGGCAGCCGCATGGCGAAGCTCGCCGGCGCGGTGGGCTTCACCGGCTCGTCGCAGGAGCTCTCGGCGCATCTCTACGGCGCCGAGCGCGCGGTCGGCACCATGCCGCACGCGATCGTCGGCTACGCCGGATCGACGCTGCGCGCCGCGCAGATGTACGTCGAGGCGCACCCGAAGGACGACCTCACCGCCCTCATCGACTATTTCGGGCGCGAGTACACCGACGCGCTCGAGGTCTGCCGCTGGTGGACGAACGACGTGCTGCCGAAGGACCCGAGCGGCGCGCGCCGGCTCGGCCTTCGCATCGACACGCACGGCGAGCGCTACGCCGAGGGGCTCGACTACGAGAAGTCGGTCGAGATCGTGGTCAGCTGGCTGCACGTGCCGAACGAGTACGAGGCGGTGCGCCACGTCATGGGCGAGGAGGCGTTCGACGCCGACAGCCTGAACATCGTCAAGGACCGGGTGCGCAAGGTGCTCTTCGGCACCGGGGTGTCGGTCGCCGCGGTGATCCAGCTGCGCCAGACGCTCGACCAGGCGGGCTTCAACGCGGCGAAGATCGTCGCCTCGTCGGGCTTCAACCTGTTCAAGTGCAAGATGTTCGCGAACGCGCGCGCGCCGGTCGACGTCGTCGGCACGGGCTCGTTCCTGCCCGACACCCTCGCCGACACCTTCGCCACCGCCGACGTCTTCCTCTACGAGGGGAAGCCCGGGATCAAGCTCGGGCGCGAGAAGCTGTTCCAGGGCCTGAAGGCCTGAGGCGGTGCTGCTCCCGACGACGCTGGTCGGCAGCGCTCCGCAGCCGGAGTGGCTGATCGACCGCCAGAAGCTCGCGGGACGCTTCCCGCCGCGCGTGCGCGCAAAGGAGCTCTGGCGCATCCCCGAGCCGTATCTCGCCCAGGCGCAGGACGACGCGACCGTGCTCGCGATCCGCGCGCAGGAGGACGCCGGCCTCGACATCATCACCGACGGCGAGATCCGGCGCGAGAGCTACTCGAACCGCTTCGCCACGGCGCTCGAGGGCGTCGACCTCGACAACCCGGGCACGGCGCTCGACCGCTCCGGGCACCCGAATCCCGTGCCGCGCATCGTCGGCAAGATCCGCCGGCGCCACCCCGTGGAGGTGGACGACGTGAAGTTCCTGCGTGCCCACACCCGGAGGATGATCAAGATGACCGTGCCGGGCCCGTTCACCATGTCGCAGCAGGCGCAGAACGATTACTACAAGAGCGCCGAAGCAGCGGCGATGGACTACGCCGCCGCCGTGAACGAGGAGATCCGCGACCTCTTCGCCGCCGGTGCCGACATCGTCCAGGTCGACGAGCCGTACATGCAGGCGCGGCCGGAGAAGGCGCGCGAGTATGGATTGAAAGCCCTCAACCGCGCGCTCGAAGGCATCGCCGGGACGACCGCGGTTCACATCTGCTTCGGCTACGCCGCCGTCATCCACGTGCGGCCTTCGGGCTATTCATTCCTGTCCGAGCTCGCCGGCTGCACCTGTAAACAAGTGTCGATCGAGACCGCGCAGTCGAAACTCGATTGCTCGGTGCTGAAGACGCTTCCCGGGAAGAAGATCATCCTCGGCGTGATCGACCTGAACGACATGAAGGTCGAGACGCCGGAGACCGTCGCGGCGCGCATCCGCCGCGCGCTGCCGCACGTGCGCGCCGAGGACGTCATCGTCGCACCCGACTGCGGCATGAAGTACCTGCCGCGCGAGGTCGCCTTCGCCAAGATGGCGGCAATGGTCGAAGGCGCCCGGATCGTGCGCGCCGAGCTGGCGCGCTAGGGGCTGCGCCGCAGCCTCCCGAACCCCGCCTCGAGATCCTCGAGCAGGTCCTCCGCGCTCTCCAGCCCCGCGTGGATGCGGAAGCACGGCCCGTGCTCGGGCCAGCGCGTCACCGCGCGGCCTTCCAGAGGATGGTACGGCACGATCAGGCTCTCGTAGCCGCCCCAGGAAGCGCCGATGCCGTAGAGCTTCAGGCCGTCGATCAGGGCGAACATCGCCTTCGGGTCGATGCCGCGCCGGAGCACCACGCCGAACAGGCCCGAGGCGCCGGTGAAGTCGCGCTTCCAGAGCGCGTGGCCGGGATCGGACGGCAGCGCCGGGTACAGCACGCGCTCGACCTCGGGCTGCGCTGCGAGCCAGGCGGTGAGCGCCCGCGCGTTCTCGGAATGGATCCTCAAGCGCGCCGCGAGCGTGCGCAGGCCGCGCTGCGCGAGGTAGACCGCGTCGGGCCCGGCGGTCTGCCCCATCTCGTAAGTCGACGTCCGCAGCCTCGGCCAGGCCTCCCGGGTGCAGGTCACCGTCCCGATCATCGCGTCCGAGTGGCCGACGATGTACTTGGTCGCCGCCTGCACCGAGACGTCGACGCCGTGCGCGAGCGCCTTGAAGTAGAGCGGCGTCGCCCAGGTGTTGTCCATGATCACGGCGATCCCTCGCCGGTGCGCCGCGTCCGCGATCGCGGGCACGTCCTGCACCTCGAAGGTGAGCGAGCCCGGCGACTCGAGGTAGACGACGCGCGTATTGCCCTGGATCAGCGACTCGATCGAGCGCCCGACGAGCGGATCGAAGAACGTCGTCGACACGCCGAAGCGCTTGAGCGTGCCCTTCGCGAAGTTGCGCGCGGGGCCGTACGCGCTGTCGCTCATCAGCACGTGGTCGCCCGCGGACAGGAACGCGGTCAGCGCGCCCGCGCACGCCGCGAGCCCCGACGGGTAGACGACCGCGCGGTGCCCGCCCTCGAGCTCGGCGATCGCCTCCTGCAGCGCCTCGACCGTCGGCGTGCCGAAACGGCCGTAGTAGGTGCCGGGCACCTCGTCGAGCCAGGCGCGGCGCCGGGCGAGATAGTCCTCGGCGGAGCGCGCGAGGATGGTCGAAGCGTGGTACACGGGCGGGTTCACCGCGCCGTGGTACTGGTCTGGATGACGGCCGGAATGGACGATGACGGTCTCGTCGCGCATGGAGCTCCTTCCCCGGGAGGAATCGCAAAGGCCTTATTCTGACCCTTAAATCGGGCGGCAATCTGGCCCCAATCGGGCGGGAGGGGTGTCTTAGAATAGGCGGCTTTTCCGTCGCTTCCTCGTGACCCTCCCCGTCTCGCACGCGGCCCGATCCATCGGTCGGTTCGCCTGGCCCATCCTCGTCGCGCAGCTGGCGGTCATGGCGTCGGGCGTGCTCGATACGGTCATGTCCGGACACTACAGCGCGGTCGACCTGGCCGCGGTCGGCATCGGCGCGAGCATTTACTACTCGATCTTCATCGGGCTGCTCGGCGTGGTGCAGTCGCTGTCGCCGATCGCAGCGCAGCTGTTCGGTGCGAAGCAATACCCGCGGATCGGCGAGGAGGCGCGCCAGACGATGTGGCTCGCCGCCGGCCTCGCCCTCTGCGGCGTCCTGCTGCTCGGGTTTCCCGAGCCGTTCCTTCGCCTCGCCGGCGCGCCGCCCGAGGTGGAGGCGCGCGTGCGGCTGTACCTGGTCGGGATCGCGTGGGCGCTCCCCGGGATGCTGTTGTTTCGCGTGTTCTTCGCGTTCACGACAGCCGTCTCGCGTCCGCGGGCGGCGATGGCGCTGAACCTCGTTTATTTCTGCGCCAAGGTGCCGCTCAACTGGGTGTTCATGTACGGCAAGCTCGGCGCGCCGGAGCTCGGCGGCCCGGGCTGCGCGGTCGCGACCGCGGTGGTCGCGTGGCTCGCGGCGCTCGTCGGCTGGACATACTGCGCCCGCGACCCGTTCTACCGGCCATTCCGCGTGTTCGCTCGGTGGTCATGGCCCCAGGCGCGGATGCTCTGGAGCCATCTCAAGCTCGGCGTGCCGATGGGGCTCTCGTTCTTCGTCGAGGTGACCTCGTTCACCTTCATCGCGATCTTCGTGGCGCGCCTGGGCGCGACCACCAGCGCCTCGCACCAGATCGCAGCCAACGTCTCGGCGGTCGTCTACATGTTCGGACTCGCGATCGGGAACGCCACGGGCGTGCTGGTGGCACAGGCGGTGGGCGCGCTCAAGCCCCACGACGCGCGACGGACCGGGCTCACCGGCATGGGGATGATGCTGCTCGTCTCCGCCTGCGCCTCGCTCGCCCTCGTGCCGGGCGGCGCGGCGATCGCGGCCCTCTACACCGACGATCCCGGCGTGCGGACGCTCGCGACGCGGCTGCTCGCCTTCGTCGCCTTCTACCAGCTCTTCGACGGCGTGCAGGTGGTGATCGTCAACGCGCTGCGGGGCTACCGCATCGCCTTCCTGCCGATGCTCGTGTATACGGTGGCGCTCTGGGGGATCGGTCTCGGGGGCGGCTACGTGCTGGGACTGCGGGGATCGGACGCGGCGCGCTCGCTCGGCCTCGCGACGCCGATGGGCGCGGCCGGGTTCTGGCTCGCGGGCGCCATCGGCCTGATCGTGACCGGGGCGCTCCTCTTCGCCTACTTCCTGCGCGCGAGCGCCGTCCGCCCCGAGGGGCGGACGGCGCAGGCCAACGTCGGTACGGTTTAAGCGGCCTTGTTCGCCGACTTCGGGAACAGCGGCTGGGCCGCGGCCCCGGCGTCGGTGATCGCGCCGATGTCGCCGGAGAGCTCGCCGCCCTCCTCGATCGCCACCTTGCCGTAGCGGATCTTGCCCGAGACGCGCCCGGTGGAGCGGATCACGAGCTGCCTGCGCGCCGTGAGCTCGCCGTCGAAGCGGCCGCGGATCTCGGCGATGTCGATGCCGACCTTGCCGACGAACACGCCGTTCTCGGCGATCTGGATGACGCGGCTGTCCATCGAGGCCTCGACGCGGCCTTCGACGACCAGGGTGTCGCAATCGGTGATTTCGGCGCCTTTCAGCTTGATGTCGGGACCGACGATGAGCTTGCTGACCTGCTCGGGGGCTTTCTCGTTTTGCATGGTTGCCTGCGTGTTGGTTTCGGGGGCCTTCATCTCCGGCTTGTTGGCCGATTCCTTTTCCGCGAGCTGGCTCGGGGTCAGGGCTTCCTGGAGCTCGCCGTAGGGGCTTTGGTAACGGGCGACACGCGAGCTGTCTCTCCTGCGAAAACTATCGAGCATTTGCTACTCCCTATTGTTCAACAAAGGCGCCGGGCGGCGGCGTCCGCTTCCCCCCACGCCGGCGATGCTTGAGCAAGACGCGTGCCGTACGAAGCGAATGCGATTTCCATAGGGAGAAAGCGAGCATTCGTTGCGCGAGCGTAGCGGAAATGTCACGCGCGCACGACATGCCGTTCGGATCATCCGATGTAATAAACTGTTTGCGCTCGCAAACGGCGTGTCGCGCGCGAACGACAGGCGCGCGCAGAACGTCACGCCGCGGACCCGAACGACGGAGGAGGAATCGATGCCAAGCTCGAACACCCGCGCGGCCGCGCTGCTCGCGCTCGTTCTGCTCGCCGGATGCGTCGCGACCGACTCTGCTCGCGCCCCGGCGGCGCTCGCGCGGATCGAAAACGTCGTCGTGATCTACGCCGAGAACCGCAGCTTCGACCACCTCTACGGCCTGTTCCCCGGCGCCGAGGGCATCGCGGAGGCGACGCCGGCGCAGAAGACGCAGCTCGACCTCGACGGGCGGCCGCTGCCGCACCTGCCCCCGACCTACGAGGGCGGCAAGGTCCGCGCCGACCTGCCGACGCAGATCCTGCCGAACGGCCCGTTCCGGATCGACGCGCCGCCGATCGCGCGGCGCTGGGACGAGGTGCTCCCGAACCCGATCCACGCCTATTACCAGAACCGCGAGCAGATCGACGGCGGCCGCAACGACCGCTTCGTCGCCATGAGCAACGTCGGCGCCTGGGTGATGGGCTACTTCGACGGCTCGCGCATGAGGCTTTGGCGCTGGGCGCGCGAGTACACGCTCGCCGACCACTTCTTCATGGGCGCCTTCGGCGGCTCCTACCTCAACCACCAGTGGCTGGTCTGCGCCTGCACGCCGCGCTTCCCCGACGCGCCGGCGGCGCTGCGCGCGCGGGTCGACGCGGCGGGCAAGCTCGAGCTGCGCCCCGACTCGCCCAAGTCGGTCCTCGAGGGGCCGGCGCGGCTGTTCGACGGCGCCGTGACGCCGGACGGGTATACGGTGAACACGATGCAGCCGCCGTATCAGCCGAGCGGGATCCCGCCCGCGGCGGGCGGCAGCCTCGATCTGGCGGACCCTGCGAAGCACCCGGTCCCGCCTCTGCACGACCGGACCATCGGTGACACGCTCTCCGCGAAGGGCGTCTCGTGGGCCTGGTACTCGGGCGGCTGGAATGCCGCGACCGCCGACGGCCGGCGCGATCCGAAGGACAAGCGCACGGTCATCTACGCGCAGGGCCGCGACCAGATGGCGTTCCAGGCGCACCACCAGCCGTTCAACTACTACGAGCGCTTCGCGCCGGGAAAGCCCGACCGCGCCGAGCACCTCAGGGACTACGACGACCTGGTCCGCGACATCGACGCGGGGCGGCTGCCGCAGGTCGTGTTCTACAAGCCGGTCGGGCGCCTGAACCAGCATCCGAACTACACCGACCTCGCGCAGGGCGACGAGCACCTCGACGAGCTGCTCGAGCGCCTGAAGAAGAGCCCGCAGTGGGCAAAGATGCTGGTGATCGTGACCTACGACGAGAACGGCGGCTTCTGGGACCACGTCCCGCCGCCCGCCGGCGACCGCTGGGGACCGGGGACGCGCATCCCGGCGATCATCGTGTCGCCGTTCGCGAAGCGCGGCTACGTCGACAAGACGCCTTACGACACGACGTCGATCCTGAAATTGATCACCCTGAGGTTCGGGCTGGAGCCCCTGCCCGGGGTGCGGGCGAAGGCGGGGGACCTGACGAACGCGCTCGAGCCTAGCGCCCGGTGAACCGGGGCTTGCGCTTCTCGTTGAACGCCCGGATGCCCTCGCGGCGGTCCTCGGTGCCGACCAGCCGGTCGTAGGCCTCGAGCTCGAGCGCGAGCCCCGAGCGCAGGTCGGTCTGCAGCCCGGCCGCGATGGCGTGCTTCGCCTGGC
>DASRFB010000079.1:0-4209 GCA_035651815.1 Burkholderiales bacterium
TGCCAGATGGACGAGGCGGACATCACGGACCTCGAGGCCTTCCGCAAGGAGAACGCCGAGGTCGCCGCGAAGCAGGGCATCAAGCTCACGATGCTCGCTTTCCTCCTGAAGGCCGCGGTGAACGCGCTGCGCCAGTTCCCCGAGTTCAACGCCTCGCTCGACAGGACCGGCGAGAACCTGGTCCTCAAGAAGTATTTCCACATCGGCGTCGCGGTCGACACGCCGGAGGGCCTCGTCGTCCCGGTGATCCGCGACGCCGACCGCAAGGGCGTGTTCGACGTGGCGCGCGAGCTCTCCGAGGTCTCCAAGCTCGCGCGCGAGAAGAAGCTGAAGCCCGCGGACATGCAGGGCGGCACGTTCAGCATCTCGAGCCTGGGCGGCATCGGCGGCACCTTCTTCACGCCGATCATCAACGCGCCCGAGGTCGCGATCCTCGGGGTCTCGCGCTCGCAGCGGCGGCCCGTGTACCAGGACGGCCACGACCAGCCGGTGCCGCGCCTGATCCTGCCGTTCTCCGTTTCCTACGACCACCGCGTGATCGACGGCGCCGCGGCGGCGCGCTTCACGACCTACCTCGCCTCGGTGCTGTCGGACATCCGCAGGACGCTGCTTTGACCACGATCGTCGTCGCGAAGAAGAACGGCCAGGTGGCGATCGCGGCCGATTCGCTCACCACCTTCGGCGACACGCGGCTCGCCGATCCGTACAAGCGCGTGCACGACAAGATCCTGCGCTCGAACGGGTCGTGGATCGGCGTCTCCGGAAGCTCGGCGCACCATCTCGTGCTCGAGACCGTCCTGGTCGAGATGAAAGAGGAGGTGCGCCTGGGCAGCCGCCCCGAGATCTTCGAGACGTTCCGCAAGATCCACCCGATCCTCAAGGAGCGCTGCTTCCTCAATCCGAAGGAGGAGGACGACGACCCGTACGAGTCGTCGCAGATCACCGCGCTCATCGCCAACCCGACGGGCATCTACGCGGTGTACTCGTACCGCGAGGTGTTCGACTACGACCGCTTCTGGGCGATCGGCTCGGGGCGCAACTTCGCGCTCGGCGCCATGTACGCGATCTACGACGAGGCGAAGAGCGCGACCGAGATCGCGCGCGCCGGCGTCAAGGCGGGCATCGAGTTCGACAAGAGCTCGAGCGCGCCTTTCGAGCTGCACACGATCAAGCTCGCCCGGGGCGTGAAGTGAGCGTCGTCGAGGTCCGGGTTCCCGACATCGGCGACTTCAAGGAAGTCGACGTGGTCGAGGTGCTGGTCAAGGCGGGCGACCGCGTCGAGAAGGAAGCCTCGCTCATCACGCTCGAGACCGACAAGGCGACGATGGAGATCCCGTCGCCCGCGGCGGGCCGCGTGAAGGAGCTGCGCGTCAAGGTCGGCGACAAGGTATCGAAGGACTCGAGCATCCTCGTGCTCGAATCCGCAGACGGCGCTGCGGCGGCCGAGGCGCGCGCGCCGGCCGCCGCTTCGCCGGGCCCCGCGCCCTCCAGGCCGGCGGCGACTCCGGCCGCGCCCGCGTTCAAGGGCACGGCCGACGTGAGCTGCGACGCCGTCGTGCTCGGGTCCGGGCCGGGCGGCTATTCGGCGGCGTTCCGCTGCGCCGACCTCGGGCTGAACACCGTCCTCGTCGAGCGCTACCCGACCCTGGGCGGCGTGTGCCTCAACGTCGGCTGCATCCCGTCGAAGGCGCTGCTGCACGTGGCCGCCGTCATGGACGAGGCCGCGAACATGGCCGAGCACGGCGTCGAGTTCGGCGCGCCCAAGGTCGATCTCGAGAAGCTGCGCGGCTGGAAGTCGAAGGTGGTGGGCAAGCTCACCTCGGGACTCGCCGCGATGGCGAAGATGCGCAAGGTCACGGTGATCCAGGGCACGGGCGCGTTCGTCGGCCCGAACCATCTCGCGGTCGAGACCGCGAGCGGGAAGAAGACGGTCGGATTCGCGAGCGCGATCATCGCCGCCGGCTCGCAATCGGCCAAGCTGCGCCTGAACGGAAATGAGCTTCCGGAGGACCCCCGCATCGTCGATTCGACCGGCGCGCTCGAGCTGCGCTCGCGCCCCCAGCGCATGCTCGTGATCGGCGGCGGCATCATCGGCCTGGAGATGGGGACGGTGTATTCGACGCTCGGCGCACGGCTGGACGTGGTCGAGATGCTCGATGGGCTGATGCTCGGCGCCGACCGCGACCTGGTGAAGGTCTGGCAGTCGCTGAACGCACGCCGCTTCGACAAGATCATGCTGAAGACCAGGACTACCAAGGTCGAGGCGCGCAAGGACGGGCTGAAGGTCTGGTTCGAGGGCGAGGGTGCCCCCAAGGAGCCGCAGCTCTACGACATGATCCTGCTCTCGGTCGGCCGTGCGCCGAACGGCAGGAAGATCGGCGCGGAGGCCGCCGGGGTGAACGTGGATGCCCGAGGCTTCATCGCGGTCGACTCGCAGATGCGCACCAATGTCCCGCACATCTATGCGATCGGCGACATCGCGAGGCAGCCGATGCTCGCGCACAAGGCGGTGCACGAGGGCCATGTCGCGGCCGAGGCCGCCGCCGGGCAGAAGTCGCATTTCGACGCGACGGTGATTCCCTCGGTCGCGTACACCGATCCCGAGATCGCCTGGGTCGGCGTCACCGAGGACGAGGCGAAGAAGCAGGGCCTTGCCCACGGCGTCGCCAAGTTCCCGTGGAGCGCGTCGGGGCGCGCCATCGCGAACGGCCGCGACGAGGGCTTCACCAAGCTCCTCTTCTCCGAGGAGACGCACCGGATCATCGGCGCGGGCATCGTCGGCACCGACGCCGGCAACCTGATCAGCGAGCTCGCGCTCGCGATCGAGATGGGCGCGGACGCCGTCGACATCGGCAGGACCATCCATCCGCACCCCACGCTCGGCGAATCGGTCGGCATGGCGGCCGAGATGTACGAGGGCGTGTGCACCGACGTGCCGCCGATTCGCCGTAAATGACGCCGGAAATGACGCAGGACGAGCTGAAGCAGGCCGTCGCGCGCGAGGCGATGCGGCACGTCGTCGACGGCGCCGTGATCGGCGTCGGCACCGGGTCCACGGCCAATTTCTTCATCGACGAGCTCGGGCGCGCGAAGCGGCGCATCGCCGGCGCGGTCGCGAGCTCCGAGCGCTCCGCCGAGCGGCTGCGCTCGCACGGCATCCGCGTGCTCGACCTGAACGACGTCGACGAGCTGCCCGTCTACGTCGACGGCGCGGACGAAGTCAACCGCGGTCTCGCGATGATCAAGGGCGGCGGCGGAGCGCTCACGCGCGAGAAGATCGTCGCGGCGGTCGCGCGCAAGTTCGTGTGCATCGCCGACGAATCCAAGCTCGTCGACACGCTGGGCCGGTTCCCGCTTCCCGTCGAGGCGATCCCGATGGCGCGCCGCCACGTCGAGCGCAGGCTCTCGGCCCTCGGCGGGCGTCCGAAGCTGCGCGAGGGCTTCACCACGGACAACGGCAACATCATTCTGGACGTCGGCGGACTGTCGATCGCCGACCCCGTCGCTCTCGAGAGAGAGATCGACGGCATCACCGGCGTGGTCACCAACGGCCTGTTCGCCCGGCGCGGCGCCGACGTGCTGCTGCTCGGGACATCCGGCGGCGTGAAGACGCTGATCTCGGTCTGATCAGCTCTCGGGCGGGACGTACCCGGACGCGACGTCCGCGCCCGCGCCGAAGAAGTGCTTCTCCAGCTGCTCGGCGAGGTATTTGCGCGCGCGCGGATCGGCGAGGTTCAGCCGGTTCTCGTTGATCAGCATGGTCTGATGCTTGATCCATGCCTGCCACGCCTCCTTGGAGACGTTCTCGTAGAGGCGCTTGCCGAGCTCGCCGGGATAGGGCGGGAAGTCCAGCCCCTCGGCCTCGCGCCCGAGCTTGATGCATTTCACCATTCTGGCCATGTCGGCGCTCCGTTTGCCTTTGAGGCGATTGTAGCGCTCCGGTTCCGCTAGAGCGGTTTCACCAGGATCTTGGAGCGCCGCTGGTAGTTGTAGAGCGCCTTGCGCTCCTTCGGGAGCGACGTCACCCGCGCCGAGGCGAAGCCGCGCTCGATGAACCAGTGGGTCGCACGCGTCGTGAGCACGAACAGCTTCTTCATCCGGGCCGCGCGCGCCTGGCTCTCGATGTAGCGCACCAGGCGCTCGCCGTAGCCCGCGTCGCGGTAGTCCTCGCGGACCGCGAGGCAGGCCAGCTCGCCCGCCGCCGCCTTC
>DASRFB010000080.1:0-33867 GCA_035651815.1 Burkholderiales bacterium
GATCGTCGTTGCGATCATCGGTATTCTGGCGGCCGTCGCGCTGCCCGCGTATCAGGACTACACCGTCCGGGCGAAGATGTCCGAGGTGATCCTGGCCGCGAGCGCGTGCCGTACGTCGATCACGGAAGTGTTCCAGAGCGGTAATAGCGCCAGCATCACCGCCGGCAACTGGGGCTGCGAAGTGACCAGCACCGGTGCGCCGAACGGCGCGTCGAAGTACGTGAAGAGCATCGACACGACGATCAACGGCCTGGTGCAAGTCACGACGCAGGGTATCGGCAACACCGCAGTCGACAACAAGTTGGTGACGCTGCTGCCGATGAAGGACCCGACAACCCCGGCGGCGCAGTCGGACGTCGGCGCGACCACCCTGTACGGGTGGCGTTGCGGCGCCAGCGCGGACGGCACGACCGTCATCGGCAAGTATCTGCCCGGCTCCTGCCGCGGCTGATCACCAGCCTCGCTGCAAAAAAAGGTACCCTTCGGGGTACCTTTTTTTTTGGGAGGACGGTCATCCTGAACCGCGCGGACATCGGACGTCTTCCGACATGGGGGTGCACCGTCCTGATCACGGCGCTCGCCTGCGCGCTGTACCTGCCGTTCCTCGAGAATCCGCGCGTCTTCGACGACTGGGTGTTCTTCTCGGGCGAGCGGTTCTTCTACTACGCGACCCATCCGTTCGGCCTCGGTCTCCGGCTGCCGCCGTATTTCACGCTGGCGCTGACCGAGGTGACCATCGGCGGGATGCCGGCTCATCGCCTCGTGAGCCTCGCTTTGCACCTCGCGTGCAGCTTGATGGTGTTCAAGCTGAGCTGGGACCTGCTGCGCACGGTGTCCGTGCAGGATGCGGACGGCGAGAGCAGGGCGCGGACATGGTCGATGGTCGGCGCCTCGCTGTTCGCGCTGCATCCGGTCGGAGTGTATGCCGCGGGCTACCTGGTCGAGCGGACGATCGTGGTCGCGACGCTGTTCTCGCTCGCGTCGCTGCTGCTGTTCGTCCGCGGTCTGCGCCGTCGCAGCCATGGCGACGCGCTCTCGGCGGCGCTCCTGTACTCGATCGCCGTCCTCTCGAAGGAGCACAGCATCCTGCTGCCCGCGGCGGCGCTGCTCGCCGTGCCGCTGGTCGGCGCCGCCCGGGGCTTCGGGATCCGCTACGCGGGCGTGTACCTCGCCGCGTGCGCGCCGGCGGCGATCTTCACGCTGCTCGTGCGAAAAGGGGTGATCGGCTCGGCGTACGAGCCGGATTTCGGCCTCCTCGCGTCCCAGATGGAGGATATCTTCGGTATCAAGGATCCGTCGCTCTGGATGAGTATCGTCACCCAGGCCGGGCTGTTCTTCAGGTACCTCGCCGCGTGGCTCCTTCCCGATACCGGCGCGATGTCCATCGACGTCCGTATCGATGTCCTGGGTACCTGGTCGCTCGCCTTCATCGTCCTCAAACTGACGGCGTTCCTCGCGTACGGCGCGCTCGGGTTCGTGCTGTTGAGGCGCGGCGGCAGGACGGGCCTGGTGGGATTCGGCCTGCTGTATCCCTGGGTGATGTTCATCGTGGAGTTCAGCGCGGTGCGGTTCCAGGAGCCGTTCGTCCTCTACCGCAGCTACCTCTGGGCGCCCGGATGGGCCCTGGCGCTGGCGGCCGCCTCGAGCAAGGCGCCGCCTCGCGCGGCGTTCGCGGCGGTGACGCTGGCGGGCGCGGTGCTGCTCTATCAGGCGCGCGACCGGCTCGCGACCTTCTCGGACTCCCTCGCGCTATGGAAGGACGCCGTGGCGAAGCTTCCCGACAAGCCCGTGCCGTGGGGGTCGCGGACGCTGTACATGGCCGCCCGGGAGTACGTCTACAGCGCGCAACCCGGCAAGGCGATGGAGCTCGCCGAGCGCTGCCTGGCGCAGTACCCGCGCACCGTGCATTGTTACTACGCGCGGGGAGTGATCTACTTGCTCACCGACCAGCCGGCCAGGGCGCTCCCCGATCTGGTTCGCGCGGTCGAGCTCGACCCTGACCGGGGCATCACGCACCACCGGCTCGGGCTCGTGCTCGAGCGCCTCGGCCGCATCGACGACGCCAAGGCCGAGTACGGCACTGCGGTCGGCCGCGGCTTCGCGGCCGCGAACTTCGAGCTGAAGCGGCTGGAGTCGGCGCGCACGCGCAAGCCGGGCGCGGCGGGCGAAAGCGCTCGAGCTGCGCCGTCGCCGCCTCGATATCGCTGACCGCCGGTCAGGGCCTCCGGAAATGGCCCGAACGTCCGCCGCTCTTCTCCAGCAGCCTCACGTCCTCGATCGTCATGGCGCGATCGACGGCCTTGCACATGTCGTAGATCGTAAGCAGCCCGACGCTCACTCCGGTGAGGGCTTCCATTTCGACACCGGTTCGGCCGAGCGTCTCGACCGTCACGGAGAGCGTGATCGCGGAGCGGCCGGCGTCGGCCTCGAATTCGGCGGCGACCCGCGTCAGGGCGAGCGGGTGGCACAAGGGGATGAGCTCGCCCGTGCGCTTGGTGGCCTGAATCGCCGCGACGCGCGCCACGCCGAGCACGTCGCCCTTTCCCGCGCGGCCCTCGAGCACGAGCGCCAGCGTGGCGGGCAGCATGCGGATGCGGCCTTCCGCCCGCGCGACGCGACGCGATTCCGGCTTGTCGCCCACGTCTACCATGTGAGCCTGGCCATTTGTATCGAAATGTGACATTCGCGCGGCCGGTTTCTTCTTGCGCATGAGCGTCCGAAGTGGGTGTCGCAGAGGCGCCATTGTGCCAACGGCGCGGCCGATGCGCCACTTCGTCGTCGATGCGTCGTACCGGCCGCTGCCCGAGGTATCATTGGAGCCATGAAGAAATTGCTGGCCTCGCTCGCCTTCGCCGTGGCGGCGCCGGTCCTGGCGCAATCGCTGCCCGAGCTCGGCGACCGCCTGTCGAGCGCGCTGTCCCCGGCGCTCGAGCGCAAGATCGGCGAGCAGGCGATGCAGGACATACGCCTGCACGATCCGCATTTCCTCGACGACCCCGAGCTCACCGAGTACATCAACACGCTCGGCCAGCGGCTCGTCGCCGCGGCGCCCGACGCGCGGCTCGATTTCCAGTTTTTCATCATGCAGGACAGCACGATCAACGCGTTCGCCATGCCGGGCGGGTTCGTCGGCGTGCATACCGGCCTGCTGCTCGCCGCGCAGACCGAATCGGAGCTCGCCGGCGTCCTCGCGCACGAGGTCGCGCACGTGACCCAGCGGCACCTCGCGCGCATGCTGGGACAGCAGCAGCAGATGTCCATCCCGACCATCGCGGCGCTGGTGGTCGCGGTGCTCGCGTCGCGCTCGGGAGGAGACATCAGCCAGGGGATCATCGCCGCCGCCGGCGCGGGAAGCATCCAGGCGCAGCTGAACTACACCCGCGACTACGAGCGCGAGGCCGACCGCGTCGGGTTCCAGATCCTGCAGGGAGCCAATTTCGACGTGAACGGCATGGCGGCGTTTTTCGAGCGTCTGCAGAAAGCGACCCGCATCTACGAGAACAACGCGCCGGCGTACATGCGCACCCACCCGCTGACAACCGAGCGTATCGCGGACATGCAGAGCCGCGCGTACCATGCCGTCTACCGGCAGAGCCCGGATAGCCTCGAATTCCACTTGGTGCGCGCGAAGCTGCGTGCCGAGCAGGGATCGCCGCGCGACGCCAAAACCCACTTCACCGACCAGGTGCGCGAGCGGCGCTACGCCAACGAGGCGGCGGCGCGCTACGGGCTGGCGCTAGCGCTCAGCCGCGCACGCGACTACACGGGCGCCGACGCCGAGATCGCGCGTCTGCGCAAGCTCGTGGGCACGGAACCCATGGTCGAGCTGCTCGCCGCGCGCATCAAGGCCGCCAACGGCGACCAGGCCGGCGCCCGCGACGTGCTGCAGGCGGCGCTTGCCCACGACCCGAACTACCGGCCGCTGAGCTACGCGCTGGTGCAGTCGCTCCAGGCCCTGGGCCAGCACGAGCGCGCGCTGCAGCTGCTCGAGGAGCTGGTCCGCAACACTCCGCGCGATCCGCGGCTCTATTCTCTGAAGGCGCAATCCCACGCGGCGCTGGGGCAGCGGTTGCTGCAGCACCAGGCGCAGGCCGAGGCGTACTACCTGGACGGCACGCTCGCGGCCGCGATCGAGCAGCTCCAGCTCGCGCAAAAGAGCGGCGACGCGGACTTCTACCAGCTCTCGAGCGTGGACGCTCGGCTGAGGGAGCTGCGCAGGCTGCAGGCGGACGAAGCGAGAAAGCGGTAGCGCTACGCTTTCGGCGTCTCGACGTAGGCCTCGTAGAGCAGGTCGAAGGTCTTCTCGCTTTCCCTGAAGAGCTCGTCCTCGTTGCTGCTGCGCCGGCGCGCGCCCTGGAGCAGCGTCTCCACGCCCGCGGCTTCGGCGACCGGTACCCCGCCCGCGTCGAGATAGTGGACCAGGACACCGATCTTGGTGAGCGTCGGGTTGCGCTCCAGCCCGAAGCCGGCGAGCAGCTCCTCGAACGTCACCTTGTTCCTGCTGTTGCAGAACGTGGCGCCCTCGTACGCGAAGCCCACGGCGTTGGCCGGAGCCTCCTGGTTCTTGTCGAGCCACACGATCTTGGCTTCCGGGTCGATGAAGCGCCGGATGAGCCAGGCGGA
The DNA here is from genome assembly GCA_035651815.1 of Burkholderiales bacterium. GTDB lineage: Bacteria > Pseudomonadota > Gammaproteobacteria > Burkholderiales > SG8-39 > VBDM01. The sequence continues at coordinate 4,624 of DASRFB010000080.1, forward strand.
GCCGAGCCGGTCGGCCCACAGGGGACGCCGCGTGGCCCAGGTGCGCTTGAAGTAGCTGGCCGCGGGATCGGCGGCGCGCCCGCCGCGCGGAGCGTCGGGAAACATCAGCTTGCGCACCTCGGCTTCGGTCTCGACCAGCGCGCGCGCGGCGCGCTCGCGCGCGTCGGACGGGAAGAAGTCGAGCGCGCTGATGGCGTCGAATTCGCGGCGCTGCTTGTTCAGCACGCGCGCGATGGCGCCCGGATCGGAGATGCCGAAACCGGAGCGCAGCCCTTCGACCGTCTTGACCAGCTGCTCGTACTTGCCGCTGCGGTCGAAGAGCGCGCGAAAGCCTTGCGCCTGGGACGGATCGGCAGCCGTGACGCACAGCACGTGCGACGAGCCGCTGATGCGCCCGACGTACTCGGACAGACGGCTCAGCCCCTGGCGCGCCGCGGGATTGTCCGGCATCAGGTAGACGCCTTCGCGCAGCATCGCGCAACCGAGCGATTCGAGGGTGCGGAGCACCCGCATCCTCACCGCCGGATCGTCGGTCGGCAGGCCCGCCACGAACACCAGCCATTGCGAGACCGAAGCCGGCGCTTCCTTTTCCCTCGCCACCTTGTCCGTCTCCCTTGTTGCGCTTCAAGTTTGGCATATCGCGGACGAGTTGTCCGCATTGCCGGCCTGTTACGGGGCGTCTCGATTATTGATATATTCGACCACGATGGATCATGACAAAGAGCTGGACGCGCGGGGGCTCAATTGCCCGCTGCCCATCCTGCGTACCAAGAAGGCGCTGACCGGCATGGCGAGCGGCCAGGTGCTCCGGGTCCTCGCCACCGATCCCGGCGCGGTGAAGGATTTCCAGGCCTTCGCCAAGCAGACGGGCAACGAGCTGCTCTCGCATTCCGAGCAGGACAAGGTCTACACCTTCTTCATGAAGAAGCGCTAGGCCGGCGCCGCGCTAGCGTTCCGGTATGCCGCGCTCCGAGTAGACCGGGCGCACCGCGCGCGCCCAGCTCCGGAGGCCGAGCGCGAAGCAGCCCCCGGCGCACGCGACGAGGAGCCCGCACACCATCAGGGTCGGCGGCGCCCCGAAGCGTTCGGCCGCCGCGCCGGCGATGAAATTGCCGATCGGCGCGATGCCGAGGAAGGTCATCACGTACATCCCGATCACGCGCCCGCGCTTGTCCTCGTCGGCGACGGTCTGCAGGATGGTGTTCGAGGCGGCGGCCGTGGCGACCAGCCCGAAGCCGAAGAACGGCAGCAGCACGAGCGAGGCCCACAGCGTCTTCGAGAGCGAGAATCCCGCGAGCGCGATGCCGGCCGTGATCGACGTGACGCACACCACGCGCCCCAGCCCGCGCACGGTCGTCCGCATCGCGAGGAACGCCGTGCCGGCGAGGGCGCCGAGGCCAACCGCGCCGATCAGGAAGCCGAGCGTCCTCGAGTCCCCGCGCAGGATCTCGGCCGCGAAGATCGGCATGAGCGGGGACCACGGCGCCGTCAACGCTCCGACCGCGGCGAGCAGGAGCAGCAGCCGCCGCGTCCCGAGGAAGCCGAACGCGTAGCGGAATCCCGAGGCGAGGTCGCGCCACCACTCCGAGCGTGCCGAGGGCAGGCTGCGCGACCGGGTCGGAATGACGACGTAGGTCACGACGATGACGAGGTACGACACCGCGTTCACGAGGAAACACCAACCCTCGCCGACGGCCGCCAGCATCAGCCCGGCGATCGACGGCCCGACGAAGCGCGCCGACTGGAACAGCATCGACTGCAGCGCGATGGCGTTCGGCAGATCCTCGCGCTCCACCATCTCCAGCAGGAACGCCTGCCGCGTCGGCATCTCGAGCGCGACGAGGACGCCGAGCACGACCGCGAGCGCTATCACGTGACCCACCTGAATGGCGCCGGTGAACGTCAGCACCGTGAGAGCGGCCGCCTGCCCGGCGGCGAGCGACTGCGTGACGATCAGCAGCCGGCGCCGGTTCACGCGGTCGGCCCAGACGCCCGCCACCGGCGCGACGAACAGCATCGGAAACTGCTGCGCGGCGGCCGTGACGCCGAGGAGCAGCGCAGAGCCGGTGAGCCGGTAGACGAGCCAGCTCGTCGCCACCGTCTGCATCCAGGCACCGATCAGCGACAGGAACTGCCCGGCGTAGAAAATGCGGAAGCTGCGGTGCCGCAGCGCGCGCAGGGGAGACGCCGTGGCGATGGGCACGGCGCCTCAGGAGCGGCCGTGCAGCTTGGCGAGCTGTTGCTTCAGCTTTTCTAGCGTAGCTTCGAAGCCCGCAAGGCGCTCGCGCTCCTGCTGAACGACTTGCGCCGGGGCGCGCTCGACGAATGAGGGATTGCCGAGCTTTCCGCGGCACTTGGTGATCTCCTGCTCGATGCGTGCGATCTCTTTCGTGATCCTCGCGCGCTCTGCAACCGGGTCGATCTGCACTTCCAGGAGCAGCCGATGCAGCCCCACCACGGCCACCGGCGAATCGGATTCCGGAAGGTCCTGGACGAGATTCAGCTTCGACTGCCGCACCAAAGCGGCAAACGCCGTGATCGCAGTGCTCGAAGGATCGCCGGTGACGTAGAACGTCGCCTGGTCCTGCGGCTGCAGCTTCATCTCGGCGCGCAGGTTCCTCGCCGCGTCTACGAGGTCCTTTGCCGCCGCCACGTCTTCGTCCGCGGTCTTGTCGATCTTCTCGGGTTGGCTCACGGGGTACGGCGCCAACATGATGCTCTCGCCCGCCTTTCCCGCGAGCGGCGCGACCTTGTGCCACAGCTCCTCGGTGATGAACGGGATGATCGGGTGCGCGAGCCGCAGCGCGGCCTCGAGCACGCGCACCAGCGTCCGGCGCGTGCCGCGCTGCTCGGCTTCGGAGCCCGCCGCGAGCTGGGTCTTCGCGATCTCGAGGTACCAGTCGCAGTACTCGTCCCATACGAACCGGTAGATGGCGCCGGCGACGTTGTCGAAGCGGTACTCGGCGAAGCCGCGCTCGACCTCGGCCTCGGTGCGCTGCAGGGCGCTCACGATCCAGCGGTCCCAGGTCGAGAGCGTCACCGGCGCGGTCTCGTCCCGGCCGCAGTCCTTGCCCTCGGCGTTCATCAGCACGAACCGAGTAGCGTTCCAGAGCTTGTTGCAGAAGTTGCGGTAGCCCTCGCAGCGGCCGAGGTCGAAGTTCAGCGTGCGCGCGAATGTCGCGAGCGACGCGAAGGTGAAGCGCAGCGCGTCTGCGCCGAAGGCCGGAATACCGCCCGCGAAATGCCGCCGGACGTACTTCTCGGCTTTTTCCCTGTGATCGGCGCGCAGCAGCCCGGTGGTCGATTTCTGCAGCAGGCTTTGCAGGTCGATGCCGTCGATGAGGTCCAGCGGGTCGAGCGTGTTGCCCTTGGACTTGGACATCTTCTCGCCCTCGGCGTCGCGCACGAGGGCGTTGATGTACACGTGCCGGAACGGAACCTTGCCGGTGAAGTGCAGCGTCATCATGATCATCCGGGCGACCCAGAAGAAGATGATGTCGAAGCCCGTGACGAGGACCGACGAGGGCAGGAAGACCTCGAGATCGCGGGTCTCGTCCGGCCAGCCGAGCGAGGTGAACGGCACCAGCGCCGAGGAGAACCAGGTGTCGAGGACGTCCGCGTCGCGCGTGAGCTTGCGGCCGCGCGCCTGCTGCAGCGCCTCGGCCTCGGTGCGCGCGACGTAGACATTGCCCTGCTCGTCGTACCACGCCGGGATCTGGTGGCCCCACCAGAGCTGGCGCGAGATGCACCAGTCCTGGATGTTCCCGAGCCAGTTGTCGTACCAGCTCTTCCAGTGCTCGGGGAAGAAGCGCACGTCGCCGCGGGCGACGGCCTCGAGCCCGCGCTTCGCGAACCCGTCCATCTTCACGAACCACTGGTCCGTGAGCATGGGCTCGACGATCTCCTCGGTGCGCCCCGAGCGCGGCACGCGCAGCTTGTACGGCTTCTCCGAGACGAGCAGGCCCTGCGCGCGCAGGTCGGCGAGGATGCGCTTGCGCGCTTCGAACCGGTCCAGTCCGCGGTACGCCGCGGGCGCGTTGTCGTTGATCCGCCCGTCGAGCGTCATGACGCTGATCAGCGGCAGCTTGTGCCGCTGGCCGACGGCGTAGTCGTTGAAGTCGTGGGCGGGCGTGATCTTCACGCAGCCGGTGCCGAATTCCGGGTCGACGTAATCGTCGGCAATCACCGGGATCGTGCGCCCCGTGAGCGGCAGCCGCACGCTCCGGCCCACGAGCGCGGTGTAGCGCGCGTCCTTCGGGTTCACGGCGACCGCGGCGTCGCCGAGCATGGTCTCGGGCCGCGTCGTCGCGACGACGACGCCTTCCGCGCCGTCCGCGAACGGGTAGCGGATCTCCCAAAGTTTGCCGTTCTCCTCCTCGCTGTCGACCTCGAGGTCCGACACCGCCGTGCCGAGCTTCGGATCCCAGTTGACGAGCCGCTTGCCGCGGTAGACGAGTCCCTGCTCGTACAGCCTGACGAAGACCTCGACGACCGCGCGCGACATGCGCGCGTCCATGGTGAAGTAGCCGCCGCGCTGCCCCTCGGTGTCGGCGTAGCTCCAGTTCGCCGACGCGCCGAGGCGCCGCATCTGGCGCGTGATGGTCGAGCCCGATTGCTGCTTCCATTCCCAGACGCGCCGCACGAACGCCTCCCGGCCCAGGTCGTGCCGCGTCTTGCCTTCGGCCTGGAGCTGGCGCTCCACCACGATCTGGGTCGCGATGCCCGCGTGGTCCGTGCCGACGATCCAGTTGGTGTCGAAGCCGCGCATGCGGTGATAGCGGATCAGCGCGTCCATCAGCGTCTGCTGGAACGCATGCCCCATGTGCAGCGTGCCGGTGACGTTCGGCGGCGGCAGCTGGATCGCGTACGGGGGCTTCGATGCGTCGCGCGAGCGCTCGAAGTAGCCGCGCGTTTCCCAGAGCGGATACCAGCGCCGCTCGATTTCGTGCGGATCGAAGCTCTTCGCGAGTTCCATGGAGCCGCGCGCCGACTAGCCGCCCGGCGGACGCAGCAGCCTGATCTCGCGCTCGAGCGCGTTCGCGACCGCCGCGCGCACGAATGCCTCGGCCTGGGCCTTGACCTGCTCGCTCAGCGTCGCGAGCGCCGGCTGGAGCAGCTCGGCGAGCGCGGGCTGGATCGTCTCGAGCACGCGCCGGGTGATCTCGCGCTCGATCTCGCGCAGCTGCGCTTCGGTCACCGCGGGCGCGGGCATCGGCGTCGACGGGGCGCCGGCCGCGGGCGCCGCGTCGGGGCTTTCGACGACGTCGGTGAGGACGGGGACTTCCGCGGCACCGCGACCGTAGCGGCCGAGGAACGAATCGGCCTTCTCGACGATGTCCTTGGGATCGCTCACGTGCGTCCGAGCGCCATGTCGTAATGCCGGATGGCGTAGCCGCGGTCGCGGTAGAAGCGGAAGCGCTCGCGCGCGGCCTGGCGGTCGTCCTCTGCGCGGGCGACCACCTCGATCACCTGCCGGTAGCGGCTGAAGTGTCGCGGAGCGCCGTCGTGGAGATTGAGCAGCACCTCGTCGTTGCGGGCCGCTTCGGCCTCGGCCGCGATCACCACGGGCGCCTCCGCGCTTTGCGCGCCGAGCGCGAAGCGGATCGCGGGGAAGGCGCGCAGCGCCTCCTGCACGCCGCGGGCGACGGCTTCGTCGGGAGCGTAGATCAGCACGCACAGCCGCCGCTCGAGCGCCCGGGCCGCCAGCTGACAGGCGGCGCGCAATTTGGATTCCGCGTTGAAGTAGAACTCGATCCGGGTCATCCCTTGGCCCGCTCGGCCAGGAACGCGACGAGCAGCGGCACGGGCCGCCCGGTCGCGCCCTTCTCCTTGCCGGATTTCCACGCCGTGCCGGCGATGTCGAGGTGCGCCCAGTCGTACTTGCGGGTGAACCGGGCGAGGAAGCACGCCGCGGTGATGGCGCCGCCGGCGCGGCCTCCGATGTTGGCGAAGTCCGCGAAGTTGCTCTTCAGCTGCTCCTGGTAATCGTCCCACAGCGGCAGCCGCCAGACGCGGTCCGACGACTCCGTGGCCGCGGCGATCATCTCGCGCGCGAGCTCGTCCTTGTTGGCGAACATCCCCGAGCACACGTGCCCGAGGGCGATCACGCAGGCACCCGTCAGCGTCGCGATGTCGATCACCGCCTGCGGATCGTAGCGCTCGGCGTAAGTGAGCGCGTCGCACAGGATCAGGCGGCCCTCGGCGTCGGTGTTCAGGATCTCGACCGTCTGCCCCGAAAGCGTCTTCACGATGTCGCCGGGCCGGGTCGCGTTTCCTCCAGGCATGTTCTCGGTCGTCGGGACGAGCCCGACGACGTTGAGCTTGAGCTTCATCTCGGCCACGGCCCGCAGCGCGCCGAGCACGCTGGCCGCGCCGCACATGTCGAACTTCATCTCGTCCATCTCGGCCGACGGCTTGATCGAGATGCCGCCCGTATCGAACGTGATCCCCTTGCCGACCAGCACCACAGGCTTGTCCTTCTTCGTCGCGCCGGAATACTGCAGCACGATGAATTTGGGCGGCTGGCGCGACCCGCGGGCGACCGCGAGGAAAGCCCCCATGCCGAGCTTCTCCATCTCCTTCTGCTCGAGCACTTCGACGCCCAGCTTCCATTCGCGCGCGAGCTTCACGGCTTCTTCGGCGAGGTAGGTCGGCGTGCAGACGTTCGGCGGCAGGTTGCCCAGGTCGCGCGCGAGCGACATTCCGGCGCCGATCGCCGTGCCCGCACGCATGCCGAGCTCCATGAGCGCGGCCTCGCGTTTCGAGGCGGTGCCGAGCGCGATTCGCCGCAGCGGGCGCGCGTCGGCCTTCTTGCTTTTCATCACGTCGAAGCGATAGCCCGAGTCGCCCGCCGCGACGGCGAGCTGCCGCGCCTTCCACTCCATGTCGCGGCCGCCGACCGCGATCTCGCAAAGGTAGACCACCGCTTCCGCCGAGCCGCTTTCGAGCAGCGCGCGCATGGCGGCGCGGGCGGCCTCGACGAAATCCTTGTCGCGCAGCTCCTTTTCCGGGCCCAAGCCGACCAGGAGCACTCGCTCCGCCGACACACCCGGCACCCGGTAGAGCATGCGCGTGCTGCGCAGCTTGCCCTCCATGTCGCCCGAGCGCAGCAGCGCGCGGACCTGCCCCTTGGAAGCCTTGTCGATCTGCTCCGCCGAAGGCGACAGCTTGCGCGATTCGAACACGCCGACGACGACGCAGGCCGACGGCTGCTTCTCCGGCGCCGACACTTTTATGCTAAATTCCACGGACGACCTCGACCCCTGAGAACCAGCGCGGAATTATCTCCGCTTTGCTCCGACAAAGTCAAAGCAGCGCGCGCCGATTCGGGCGGTCTTCCGCGACGAGCAGCAGCGCTTTCCGGTGATCTTCCAGCGTTCCATCCTCCGCGAGTTCGGCCAACTGGCGCTCGCGGTGTTCGCGACGTTGTTCGCGATCACGCTCACGACGCAGCTGATCCGCTTCCTCGGCCAGGCTGCCGGCGGCAAGGTGCAATCGGAGAGCGTGCTGGCGCTGCTCGGATTCTCGGCGCTCAACTATCTGCCGGTGCTGCTTTCGCTCACGCTGTTCGTCACGGTGCTCATGACGCTGTCGCGCAGCTACCGCGATTCGGAGATGGTGATCTGGTTCGCTTCGGGCCAGTCGCTCACCGCCTGGATCAGGCCGGTGCTGGTCTTCGCGGGGCCGCTGGTGCTGTTGATCGCACTGCTGTCGCTGTTCCTGTCGCCGTGGGCGGTCGAGAAGAGCGAGGACTACCGGCGTCAGATGGAGTCGCAGGACGACGCCTCGCGCGTCGCGCCGGGCATATTCCGCGAGGCGGGCGGCGCCGACCGCGTCTTCTTCGTCGAGGCGGTCGCTGGCGACGAGAACAGCGTGCAGAACGTCTTCATCGCTCAGATGCGCCAGGGCAAGCTCGCCATCATGACCAGCAAGCGCGGCTACCGCGAGACCGCGGCCAACGGCGACCGCTTCGTCGTGCTGCTGAACGGACGCCGCTACGACGGCGCGCCCGGCACGCCCGAGTACAAGGTGATGGATTTCGAGCGCTACGCCATACGCGTCGAGACCCGCGATCCGCAGTCCGAGCAGTCGTCGACCAAGGCCATGTCGACCTGGGCCCTGGTCCGGGACCGCACCAAGGGTAACCTCGCCGAGATCCTGTGGCGGATCGGGCTGCCGCTCTCCGCGCTGACCCTCGCGCTGCTCGCGATACCATTGTCGTTCGTCAATCCGCGGGCGAGCCGATCGGTCAACCTCATCTTCGCCCTGCTCACCTACATGGTGTACAGCAACCTCATCAGCATCGTCCAGGCCTGGGTATCGCAGGGCAAGATGTCCTTCGGCACCGGCTGGTGGATCGTGCACGCGGCCATGATGGTGGTGCTGCTGCTCATGTTCTACCGCCGGCTGCGGGTCGGCTCGCTGCTTTCCTTCCTGAGGCTGCGCTGATGGACACGCTGCGGCGCTACCTCGCCCGCGAGATCTACGGCGCGACGCTGTTCGTGTTCGCGGCCTTCCTCAGCCTGTTCGCGTTCTTCGACCTGATTTTCGAGATGGGCGAGATCGGGAAGGGCCAATACCGGCTTCAGCACGCGCTCGCCTTCGTCGCCCTCTCGATCCCGGGGCACGTGTACGAGCTCTTCCCGGTCGCGGTGCTGATCGGTACGCTTTATGCGCTGTCCCACCTCGCGTCCAACTCGGAGTACACGGTCATGCGCGTCTCGGGCCTGTCCCCGTGGCGGGCGTCGCTCATGCTGTTCCACATCGGCATCGCGTTCGTCGTGGCGACGGTGATCTTCGGCGAGCTCGTGACTCCGGCCGCCGAGCGCGCGGCGCGCAAGCTCAAGCTCGCGGCCACGACCGGGGTCGTGGCCCAGGAGTTCCGCACCGGCCTGTGGGTGAGGGACGATCGGCGCTTCGTGAACGTGCGCGAGATACTGCCCGACGCGACCTTGTCCGACGTGCGCGTCTACGAGTTCGACCCGGAGTATCGCCTGGTGTCGGTCAGCTTCGCGGAGCACGCGCGCTACGCAAAGAACAACGTCTGGCAGCTGACCGACGTGCAGCAGACGCGCTTCACCGCGTCGGGGAGCACCGTCGAGCGCATACCCGAGCTCGACTGGACCTCGGTGCTCACCCCCGAGCTCCTCTCCGTGCTCTTCGTCCTCCCCGAGCGCATGTCCGCCTGGAATCTCTACCAGTACACCCAGCACCTGGCCGAGAACCGGCAGAAGACCGAGCGCTACGAGATCGCCATGTGGAAGAAGCTCGTCTACCCGTTCGCGTCGCTGGTGATGATGGCGCTGGCGCTGCCGTTCGCTTACGTCCACACGCGCGCCGGCGGCGTGGGCGCCAAGGTCTTCTCGGGAATCATGCTCGGCGTTCTGTTCCACGCGCTGAACAGCCTGTTCTCGCACCTGGGGCTGCTGCAGAACTGGCGGCCCGTGTACAGCGCGGTCCTTCCGAGCGTGCTGTTCCTCGCGACGGCGGCGTCGATGATGTGGTGGGTGGAGCGCCGCTAGCTCGAGCGCGGCGGGTCGAGCACGATGCGCGTGCCGGCGAGCCGGTCGTGGAGGAACTGGCGGTCGCGGTCGACGAGCGCCCAGAGCACGCCCAGGCCGAGCACGATCGACGGCCACGCCAGCGCGTAGCGCAACCAGGCCTGCCCGAGCCGCGGCCGCTCTCCGTCGGCGCGCACCAGCCGCAGCCGCCACGTGCGCATCGCCAGCGTGGCGCCGCCGCGGCGCCAGCAGACCACGAAATATACGCCGAGCACCGCCAAAAGATACGCCTGGAAATAATGCCGCTTCGGCGGCGATAGCGCGTCGCCGGCGACGGCGACGAAGGCGAGCGCGGCGAAGAACGCCACGGCGAAGACGAGCAGCGAGTCGTAAAGCATGGCAAGCAAGCGGCGGCCGAGTCCCGCGAGCACGAGTCCTGCCTCCCGCGCCGCCGGCATCGCGCGGCTATTTCGCGGCGGCGGTCGCGGGTGCGGTGGGCGCGGCAGGCGCAGCCGTCGGCGCGGGCGGCTCGCCCTGCGACGGCGTCGAGCCGGCGTCGGGAGCGACCGCGGCCGACGGCGCTGGCGCCTTGCCGGCCGCGGTCGCGGATTTCGGGGCCTTGCGCTGTCCGGCGCCGAGCTTGCGCCGCTCCTGCTCGGGGAGCCGGTTGTATTCCTCCCATTGCTGGCGCAGCGCCTGCTTCTTGTCGGGGGGCAGCTTCTCGAGCTTCCTGTAGCGCTCGCGCGCGGCCTGGCGCTCCTCCGGGGTGAGGCTCGCCCAGGGCTGCATGCGCCGCTGCACCTTCGTCTGCTCCTCGGGCTTCATCTTGGGATAGCGCTTGGCGATGCCGAGCCACTTGCGCTTGCGCGCGGGCTCGAGCTTGTCCCAGGTCGGCGCGAGCGGCGCGAGGATCTGCTGCTGCTCGGGCGTCAACTGCGCCCAGCTAGGCGGCTTCTTCGGCGGGGTCGCGGCGGCGGCGGAAAACCCGATGCAGAGCCAAAGTGCTACTGCGAGGAGCGCCTTAGCCATGCGTCGAACCCCTTGTCGAGATACGCGTCGAGCGGCAGATCGCCGGTCAGCACCGCGGCGTCGATCTCCTCGATCTCGGTCGCCTGCTGCGTTTCGCGCCACTGGCTGATGGCGACCAGGCTGAAGATGACCAGCGCCGTGGGAAGAACCACCCGCGACAGCACGAACGACGGGCCGTCCCAGCCGCCCGTGACGTTGTCGGCCCACGCGAGGAACGGAGCGAGTGCCTTCGTGCGCTGGCGCGCAAGGGCGCGCTCGCGCGCCTCCCTGAGGCGCGCGACCTTCCCAGGGTCCAGGTCGAGGCCCCGGTTCAGCATCTGCTTGATCCGGTAGGCGGTTTGCTGTTCGTTCATGTCGCGACCCCCTTCGCGCGCAGCGCCGCCGACAGCGCATGGGCGGCGCGCGAGCAATGGGTTTTCACGCTGCCTTGCGAGCAGCCCATTATGGCCGCCGTCTCGGCAACGTCCAACTCTTCCCAGTAACGCAAGAGAAATGCTTGGCGTTGACGCATGGGCAGGCGTTGCAGCTCTTTCTCTATCAATTCAACTATTTGCGATTGCTGTACCTGGTCGGCCGGATTGCCACCGACATTGGATGCATCCTCGGCCTCGAGAATTTCCAGCGGGTCGGTATCGTCATCCTCGCGGTTGGGCGAAAGCGCCGAAAGCAGCGTCGTCCATAGCGACCGGACCTTCTGCCGCCGGTAGAAATCGCGGATGGTGTTCTGCAGGATGCGCTGGAACAGCATCGGCAGCTCCGCGGGCGGCTTGTTGCCGTAGCGCTCGGAGAGCTTGAGCATCGAGTCCTGCACGATGTCGAGCGCGTGCTCGGAGTCGCGCACCGCGAACAGCGCCTGCTTGTACGCCCGTCGCTCGACGCCGGCGAGGAACTCCGAGAGCTCGTTTCGGGAGGCCAGGAGCGCTTCCTTTTTTTGTGCGAGGGCGGCTGCTGTTTGTCGGCGATGTTAAACCAAAACCCGCGGGCGCCGCCGCCGGAGAAGCCGGAAAAAACTTGACCAATCAGATGCTAGCATTTACTCTGCAAAATTTTCCGCTCGAGAAATTCAAGGACCCGGAATGGAACTGAGGACCGCCGAAGTCGAGCTGTCTGGTGCCGAGATCGTCGTGCGCTGCCTGCAGGAAGAGGGGGTCGAGGTCGTCTTCGGCTACCCCGGCGGCGCGGTGCTGTTCATCTACGACGAGCTGTTCAAGCAGGACAAGGTCAAGCACGTCCTCGTCCGGCACGAGCAGGGCGCGGCGCACGCCGCCGACGGCTACTCGCGCTCGAGCGACAAGGTGGGCGTGTGCCTCGTGACCTCGGGTCCCGGCGTTACGAATGCGGTGACCGGGATCGCGACCGCCTACATGGACTCGATCCCGATGGTGATCATCACGGGCCAGGTGCCGACGCACGCCATCGGGCAGGACGCGTTCCAGGAATGCGACACGGTCGGCATCACGCGTCCGTGCGTGAAGCACAACTTCCTGGTGAAGGACATCAAGGATCTCGCCGTCACCATCAAGAAGGCGTTCTATCTCGCCAAGACCGGGCGCCCGGGGCCGGTGCTGGTCGACATCCCGAAGGACGTGACGGCGCAGAAATACCCGTTCGATTATCCCAAGACGGTCAGCATGCGCTCGTACAACCCGGTCGTGAAAGGCCACCCGGGCCAGGTCAAGAAGGCGGCGCAGCTGCTGCTCGAGGCCAAGCGGCCGATGATCTACACGGGCGGCGGCGTGATCCTCTCGGGCGCCGCGGAGCAGCTCACGCGTCTGGTGCGCATGCTCGGCTTCCCGTGCACGAACACGCTCATGGGCCTCGGCGGATACCCCGGCACCGACCCGCAGTTCACCGGCATGCTGGGCATGCACGGCACCTACGAGTCCAACATGGCGATGCAGAACTGCGACGTGCTGCTCGCCGTGGGCGCCCGCTTCGACGACCGCGTCATCGGCAACCCGCAGCACTTCGCCCAGAACCAGCGCAAGATCATCCACATCGACATCGATCCGTCGTCGATCTCGAAGCGCGTCAAGGTCGACGTGCCGATCGTCGGCAACGTGCGCGAGGTGCTCGACGACCTCATCAAGCTGCTCGAGGCGAGCCGCGAGAAGCCCGACGCCAGGGCGCTCAAGGCCTGGTGGGCGCAGATCGGCGAGTGGAAGGCAAAAGACTGTCTCCGCTACGACCGCTCGAACTCGATCATCAAGCCGCAGTTCGTGCTGGAGAAGCTCTACGAGGTCACGGGCGGCAACGCCTTCATCACCTCCGACGTCGGCCAGCACCAGATGTGGGCGGCGCAGTTCTACAAGTTCGACAAGCCGAAGCGCTGGATCAACTCGGGCGGCCTGGGCACGATGGGCTTCGGCCTGCCCGCGGCGATGGGCGCGCAGCTCGCCAACCCGGGCGCGACGGTCGCGTGCGTCACCGGCGAGTCGAGCATCCAGATGTGCATCCAGGAGCTCTCGACCTGCAAGCAGTACCGGCTGCCGATCAAGATCGTGAACCTGAACAACAAGTACATGGGCATGGTGCGCCAGTGGCAGCAGTTCTTCCACGGCAACCGCTACTCCGAGTCGTATATGGACGCGCTGCCCGACTTCGTGAAGCTCGCCGAGGGCTACGGCCACCGCGGCGTGCTGGTCGAGAAGCCGGCCGACGTCGAGCCCGCCCTGCGCGAAGGCTTCAAGCGCAAGGACGAGCTCGTGTTCTTCGATTTCATCACCGACCAGAAAGAGAACGTCTATCCGATGGTGCCCGGCGGCAAGGGCATCTCGGAGATGATCCTGGCCGAGGAGCTGTAGCGGTCGTAAGGGAGTGCCCCGCGCGCAAGATGCGCGGGGATTTGATCAACGAGCTGAAGGGAGCCTGGCTCGGCGGCGCCACGAGCGCCGCGTCGAGGGGCGTTCGCGGCGACGCGGCGCCTGGGTCGGGCCTCAGCGGAGTGGCGATGAGACACATTGTTTCCATCATGCTGGAAAACGAGCCGGGCGCGCTGTCCCGGGTCGCGGGACTGTTCTCGGCCCGCGGGTACAACATCGAGTCGCTCACGGTCGCGCCGACCGAGGACGCGTCGCTCTCGCGGATGACGATCGTCACCTCGGGCTCCGACGACGTGATCGAGCAGATCACGAAGCAGCTGAACAAGCTGATCGAGGTCGTGAAGGTGATCGATCTGTCGGAAGCCCCGCACATCGAGCGCGAGCTGATGCTGATCAAGGTGCGCGCGACCGGCAAGGACCGCGAGGAGATGAAGCGCACCTCGGACATCTTCCGCGGCCGCATCATCGACGTGACCGAGAACACCTACACCATCGAGATGACCGGCACGGGGGCGAAGCTGGACGCCTTCCTGCAGGCGATCGACAAGGCCGCGATCCTCGAGACGGTGCGCACGGGCGCGTCGGGCATCGCGCGCGGCGAGCGCGTGCTGCGGGTGTGACGACGTTTCCTGGGCCGCGCGCCGGGCGCCGGCCCGCCAATCGCTTCAAGAGGCAATCATGAAAGTCTATTACGACAAGGACGCGGATCTCTCTCTCATCAAGGACAAGAAGGTCACCATCGTGGGCTACGGCTCGCAGGGACATGCGCACGCGCAGAACCTGAACGACTCGGGCGTCAAGGTGACGGTGGCGCTGCGCAAGGGCGGCGCCTCCTGGGACAAGGCGAAAGGCGCCGGCCTGCAGGTGAAGGAGATCGCCGAGGCGGTGAAGGGCGCCGACTTCGTCATGATGCTGATGCCCGACGAGCACATCGCCGCCGTCTACAAGGCCGAGGTCGAGCCGAACATCCGCAAGTCGGCGACGCTCGGGTTCGCGCACGGCTTCAACATCCACTACGGTCAGGTGATGCCGCGCGAGGATCTCGACGTGGTGATGATCGCGCCCAAGGCGCCAGGCCACACGGTGCGCAGCACCTACGCTCAGGGCGGCGGGACGCCGATGCTGATCGCCGTGCACCGCGATCCGAGCGGACGCGCGCGCGACCTCGCGCTCTCCTACGCCGCCGCGATCGGCGGTGCGCGCGCGGGCGTCATCGAAACGACCTTCAAGGAGGAGACCGAGACCGACCTGTTCGGCGAGCAGACGGTGCTCTGCGGCGGCTGCGTCGAGCTGGTGAAGGCGGGGTTCGAGACGCTGGTCGAGGCGGGCTATGCGCCCGAGATGGCGTACTTCGAGTGCCTGCACGAGCTGAAGCTGATCGTCGACCTCATGTACGAGGGCGGCATCGGCACGATGAACTACTCGATCTCGAACAACGCCGAATACGGCGAGTACGTGACCGGGCCGAAGATCATCACCGACGACACCCGTGCGGCCATGCGCGATGCCCTCAAGCGCATCCAGTCGGGCGAGTACGCCCGGGACTTTATCCTCGAGAACCGCGCCGGCGCGCCGACGCTGCTCTCGCGCCGGCGCATGACCGCCGAGCATCCGGTGGAGGTGGTGGGCGAGAAGCTGCGCGCGATGATGCCCTGGATCAAGAAGAACAAGCTGGTCGACCAGTCGAGGAACTGAGCGGACGAGACGACGTGGACTATCCGCACCCGATCGTCGCGAGGGAAGGCTGGCCGTACCTGGCGATCTCCGTCGCTGTCGCGGTCGTAGTCACCTGGTTCGCCGGGTGGTTGTGGGCCGCGCCGCTCTGGATCGTAGTGGTATTCGTGCTGCAGTTCTTCCGCGATCCGCCGCGGCAGGCGCCCGGCGACGCGCGCACGGTGGTCGCGCCCGCCGACGGGCGCATCGTCGCCGTCGGCGCGGCCTACGACCCGTACCTCAAGCGCGACACGCTGAAGATCAGCATCTTCATGAACGTGTTCAACGCCCACTCGAACCGCTCGCCGGTCGACGGCGAGGTGAGGCAGCGGTGGTACCACGCGGGCTCGTTCCTCAACGCCGCTCTCGACAAGGCGGCCCTCGAGAACGAGCGCAACGCCCTGTGGATCCATGCCGAGGCGGGCGACGTCACGTGCGTGCAGGTCGCCGGGCTGATCGCGCGGCGCATCCTGTGCTACGTGGAGCAGGGCGCGAAGCTCCACCGCGGCCAGCGCTTCGGCTTCATCCGCTTCGGCTCGCGCGTCGACGTGTACCTGCCGACGAACTCGACCGTCAAGGCCGCGCTCGGCGACAAGGTGCACGCGGCAACCAGCGTCATCGCGGTGCTCTAGGCGCATGGCCGACATCGACACCCACAAGCCGCCGCTGCGGCCGCTGCTCAATCCGACGGTCCGCCGCCGGGGAATCTATCTGCTGCCGAACCTGTTCACGACCGCGGCGCTGTTCGCGGGGTTCTACGCGATCGTGCAGGCGATGAACCTCATGTTCGCGCAAGCCGCGATCGCGATCCTCGTGGCGATGGTGCTCGACGGCCTGGACGGACGCGTCGCCCGGCTCACGCGCACGCAGAGCGCCTTCGGCGCGGAATACGATTCGCTCTCCGACATGGTCTCCTTCGGCGTGGCGCCCGCGCTCGTGATGTACGAATGGGCGCTGAAGGAGCTCGGCCGCATCGGCTGGGTCGCGGCCTTCGTCTACTGCGTGGGCGCCGCGCTGCGGCTCGCGCGCTTCAACACGAATCTCGGCGTGGTCGACAAGCGCTTCTTCCAGGGACTGCCGAGCCCGGCGGCCGCCGCGCTGGTGGCGGGGTTCGTGTGGCTCGCGAGCGACAACAAGATTCCCGTGAGCGAGTACGGGATGCCTTGGCTCGCGACCCTGCTCACCGTGTACGCCGGGATCACGATGGTCAGCAACGTGCCTTTCTACAGCTTCAAGGACATCAATCTCAGGCGCAGCGTCCCGTTCGCGGTGATCCTGCTGATCGCGCTGGGCTTCGTCCTGGTCTCCGTCGACCCGCCCATCGTCGGATTCCTGTTGTTCGTCGGCTACGGCGTATCGGGATACGTGTACTGGATCTGGCGCCGGCGCCCGCGCACGCGCTCCGCGCCGCCCCCGCCGCCGTGACGCTGTTGCGCCCCGGCACGAAACTCGCTATATTCGGCGCCATGCGAGTCGACACGCTCGTTCTGCTCCTGCCTCTCGGCGGCCTGCTTCCGGGCCTGCTGCTGCGCCTCGCGCGCTAAATACTCCACCCCCAATTCGGCAGTACCCGGCCGCGGCCTCGAAAGAGAGCCGCGAATGAACCTCACGGTTCGACACGGAGGCGTTCCATGAAAGAGCGATTGACCATTTTCGACACGACCATGCGCGACGGCGAGCAGAGCCCGGGCGCGTCCATGACGAAGGACGAGAAGCTGCGCATCGCGCGCCAGCTGGAGCGCCTTCGCGTCGACGTCATCGAGGCGGGCTTCGCCGCGTCGAGCCCCGGCGATTTCGAGGCGGTGCAGGCGGTTGCGGGGCTGATCAAAGAGAGCGCGGTGTGCTCTCTTGCGCGCGCCAACGACCGCGACATCGGCCGCGCCGCCGAGGCGATCAGGCCCGCGCGCCGCAAGCGCATCCACACCTTCATCGCCACCTCGCCCATCCACATGGAGAAGAAGCTGCGGATGACGCCCGACCAGGTGCTCACCGAGGCCGTGAACGCGGTGCGCTATGCGCGCAAGTTCACCGACGACGTCGAGTTCTCGCCCGAGGACGCGGGGCGCTCCGACGTCGATTTCCTCTGCCGCGTGCTCGAGGCGGTGATCAAGGAAGGGGCCGGGACCGTCAACATCCCCGACACGGTCGGCTATACCATGCCGGAGCAATTCGGATCGCTCATCCGGACGCTGCGCGAGCGCGTTCCCAACGCGGACAAGGTGGTGTGGTCCGTGCACTGCCACAACGACCTCGGCCTCGCGGTCGCGAACTCGCTCGCCGCGGTGATGAACGGAGCGCGCCAGGTCGAGTGCACCATCAACGGCCTGGGCGAGCGCGCGGGCAACGCCTCGCTCGAGGAGATCGTCATGGCGGTGCGCACGCGCCAGGACGTCTTCCCGTGCGACACGCGCATCGACTCGACCCAGATCGTGCCGGCGTCGCGGCTCGTGTCGGGCATCACCGGCTTCCCGGTGCAGCCGAACAAGGCGATCGTCGGCGCGAACGCGTTCGCGCACGAGGCGGGCATCCACCAGGACGGCGTCCTGAAGAGCCGCGAGACCTACGAGATCATGCGCGCGCAGGACGTCGGCTGGTCGGCGAACAAGCTGGTGCTGGGCAAGCACTCGGGCCGAACGGCGTTCAAGCAGCGGCTGAAGGAGCTCGGGATCGAGCTCGATTCCGAGGACGCCTACAATGCCGCCTTCCAGCGCTTCAAGGACCTCGCCGACAAGAAGCACGAGATCTTCGACGAGGATCTGCAGGCCCTCGTCTCCGACGAGGCGCTGTCATCGGACACGGAGTACTGGCGCCTGGTCGCGATGCGCCAGGTGAGCGGCACGAGCGAGCGTCCGCGCGCGACGGTCGTGCTATCGGAGGCCGGCAGCGACCGCAATGCCGACGCCGAGGGCGACGGCCCGGTGGACGCGACCTTCAAGGCGATCGAGTCGCTCGCGAAGAGCGGCGCCGACCTGCTGCTCTACTCGGTGAACGCCGTGACCCAGGGAACCGAGTCGCAGGGCGAGGTGACCGTGCGGCTGTCGAAGGGCGGCCGCATCGTCAACGGCGTCGGCGCCGACACCGACGTGATCGTCGCTTCGGCGAAGGCCTACGTCAACGCGCTGAACAAGCTGCACAGCAAGGCCCAGCGGATCAACCCGCAGATGTAGAGAGCGCCTATACCAACCTGAGGGCGACCGTCGCGAGGCGGCGCCCCAGCGCCCGCGCGAGCCTGCGCTCGTCCTCGTCGACCGCGCGCTCGGATCCGGGCCCGGCGACGTGGCTCGCGCCGTAGGGCGTTCCGCCCGTGCGCGTGCTCATGAGCTCGGGCTCGGTGTAGGGCAGGCCCACGATCAGCATGCCGTGGTGCAGCAGCGGCAGCATCATCGAGAGCAGCGTCGCTTCCTGGCCGCCGTGAGCGCTCGCGGTCGAGGTGAACACGGCCGCGGGCTTGCCGGCGAGCGCGCCTTTCAGCCACAGCGACGAGGTGCCGTCCCAGAACTGCTTCATCGCCGCCGCCATGTTGCCGAAGCGCGTCGGGCTGCCCACCGCGATGCCCGCGCACTCCTCGAGGTCGCGCAGCTCGCAGTAGGGCGCGCCCGACTCGGGCACGGGCGGCTCGGCGACCGAGGTCGCGGCCGCGACGCGCGGCACGGTCCGCAGGCGCGCCTGGGCGCCGGGCACCTCGTCGATGCCGCGCGCGACCCATTGCGCCATCTCGCGCACGCCGCCGCGCTGGCTGTAGTAGAGGACGAGGATGTCGGGCACGGCTCGGGAGCGGGCGGGATCGCACTGGTATTATAGGCGCGAGGCCCCTTAAGGCCGTTCCCCATGCGCCATCGGCTGCGGCAGCTCGGACGCTTCATCCTCCACGTCCTGCGGCGTTTCCAGGAGGAGCGCTGTCTTCAGGTCGCCTCGAGCCTGACCTATACGACCCTGCTCTCGCTGGTGCCGCTGCTGACCGTGGCGCTGACGCTCATCTCGGCGTTTCCCGCGTTCCAGGAGTTCACGAGCAACGTGGACGATTTTCTCTCCGAGAACGTGCTGCCCGAGCCGATCGCGAATGTCATCTCGACCTACATCCAGGAGTTCACCGAGAAGGCCGCCCGGCTGACCGCGCTCGGCATCGCCGGGCTCGCGGTCACGTCGTTCCTGCTCATGTATACGATCGAGCGCGCGTTCAACGTCATCTGGCGGGTGCAGCGCGGCCGCGGCATCGCGCAGCGCGTGGTGATGTACTGGAGCATCCTCACCCTCGCGCCCGCGCTGATCGGCGCCAGCCTCACGATGACCACCTTCGTCCTCAGCCGGTCGCTGGGATGGGTCGAGTCCGCCTGGGTCGGCGACACGGCCCTCAAGCTGGTCCCGCCGCTGTTCACCGTCACCGCGTTCACGCTGCTCTACTACATCGTGCCGAGCCGGCCCGTCCAGCCCGTGCACGCCCTGGTCGGCGGGCTCG
Source organism: Burkholderiales bacterium (assembly GCA_035651815.1). Classification (GTDB taxonomy): domain Bacteria; phylum Pseudomonadota; class Gammaproteobacteria; order Burkholderiales; family SG8-39; genus VBDM01. The sequence continues at coordinate 24,144 of DASRFB010000080.1, forward strand.
TGGCGGGTGTGGCGTTCGAGATCATGAAGCGCGGCTTCGCGCTCTACGTCGCGCTCACGCCGACGTACACCATGGTGTACGGAGCCTTCGCGACCATCCCGGTGTTCCTCGTATGGATCTACGCATCGTGGGTGGTCACGGTCGTCGGCGCGGTCGTCACCGCCTTGCTGCCGGATTACCGCCTCCTCCGCGGAGACAGCCGGGCCGCCACGGGAGCGGCGTTCGCGGAGGCGCTGCAGGTGCTGCGCGTGCTGGTCCGCGCGCAGCGGCGCGCGGAGACGCCCGACGTGCGGCGCATCTGCGAGCTCACGGGAGTCACGCGCGAGTCGTGCGAGACCGTGCTCGAGCGCCTGTGCGAGGCGGGTTGGGTGGCGCGCGCCGCGGGGTGGCGCTGGGTGCTGGCGTGCGATCCGGACACCGTGACGATCGCGCACGTGCATCGCCGCTTCGTGATCGACGCGGAGCGGCTGGCCGAACGCGTGGGGGAGGGCGCCCCGCGCGAGGTGCTCCAGCGCATCGCGGGCGACGTCGAGCGCGACCTGACCGCGCCGATCGCCTCGCTCGCGCAGGAGCCCGACGACGAGGGGGTGAGCCGCATCGGCCCGTCGGAGCCCGGGAGGTCGTTCTTGAGGAGAAATCGAAGTGACGGCAAGCCCTGATTCGAAATCACCGCCGCGGAGCGAGCGCCTGATCGTGGCGCTCGACGTCGCGGGCGCGGACGAGGCGCGCCGCCTGGTCGAGCGCCTCGGCGACTCGGTGTGCTTCTACAAGGTCGGGCTGGAGCTGTTCATGTCCGGGAGCGCGTTCGAGCTCATCGGCTGGCTCAAGCAGCGCGGCACGAAGGTATTCGCCGACTTCAAGCTGTTCGACGTTCCCGAGACGGTCGCGGCGGCGGTGCGCTCGCTCGCGCGCCACGGCGCCGACTTCGCCACCGTGCACGGCAACCAGGCGATCATGGAAGCCGCCGGCCGGGAGAAGGGCGCGATGAAGGTGCTCGCCGTGACCGCGCTGACCAGCCTCGACCGCGGCGACCTCGACGACCTCGGCTTCCGCTGCGACGTCGAGGCGCTCGTGCTCTCGCGCGCCCGCCGCGCGCTCGCGGCCGGATGCGACGGCGTCATCTCCTCCGGGCTCGAGGCGCCCGCGCTCAAGCGCGAGCTGGGCGGGCGCCTGCTGGTCGTGACGCCGGGAATCCGCCCGGTCGAGAACCGGGCCGCCGACGACCAGAAACGGACCGTCGACGCGGCGCAGGCCTTCCGCAACGGGGCCGACTACATCGTCGTCGGACGTCCGATCCGTAACGCCGCGGACCCGCGCGCAGCGGCGCTCGCCGTCCAGGCGACGATCGCGGAGATCTTTCCGCGCTAGCCCGGGCGCGCCGCGGCGCCCGAGCCCGCGAGCTTGCCGTCGTAGTGCCAGTTTCCCCGCCACGCCGAAAACACCGCGTTCGAATAATCGCGCCGACCGATGCTGCCGTTGTAGCGCGCGAGCGCGCGCGCCAGGTCGCCGCGCTCGACGTCGATGTAGTGCTTGAGGATGACGCAGCCGTAGCGCAGGTTGGTACGCAGGCTGAACAGGTTGTCGCCCTTGCGGCCGACGAGCTCGACCCAGAACGGCATGACCTGCATGTAGCCGCGCGCGCCCGCGCGGGACACGGCGTACTTGCGGAAGTTGCTCTCGACCTGGATGACCGCGAGCACGAGCTGCGGATCGAGCCCCGCGAGCGTCGCCTCGTAATGCACCGTGCGCAGGAAATCGAGGCGCGTGCGGAAGCTCGGGACCTTGCGCTCCAGGCGGTGCGACATCTCGGTGAGCCAGTTCACCGCCTCGATCGAGTTCGTGAAGCCGTGCTCGGGCGCGGGCTTGTCGGCGATCGCGGCGTGCAGCCCGGCCTGCACGCTCTCGGCGAGCGGCTCGTAGATCTGCGCGCCGGCCATCGCCTCGCCGGCGAACGGCGCGATAAACAAGGCAAGCGCCAGCCGAAGGCCTCTCACTCCGCTCTTTCCTTCAGCATGCCCAGAGCGTCGCCGACCGAGAGCTTACGCGGCTCCTTCTCGCGCCGCGGCTGGTATTCGACGACGCCTTCCTTGAGGCCGCGCTCGCCGATCACCACGCGGTACGGGATCCCGGTGAGCTCGGCGTCCGCGAACAGGACGCCCGGCCGCTCGTCGCGGTCGTCGAGCAGCACTTCCATCCCCGCTTTCGTCAGCTGCTCGTACATCGCATCGGTCGTCTCGCGCACGGCCGCGCTCTTCGCGTACCCGATCGGTATGAGCACGGCCCGGAACGGCGCGATCGGCTCGGGAAACACGATCCCGCGCTCGTCGTGGTTCTGCTCGATCGCGGCGCCGACGATGCGCGTCACACCGATGCCGTAGCAGCCCATCTCGAACGGCCGCTGCTGCCCGGCCTCGTCGAGGAAGGTCGCCTTCATCGCCTCGGAGTACTTGGTCCGCAGCTGGAAGATGTGGCCGACCTCGATGCCGCGCACGATGCGCAGCGTGCCCTTGCCGTCCGGGCTCGGGTCGCCGTCGACGACGTTGCGGATGTCGGCGACGACGGCCGGCTCGGCGAGATCGCGCCCGAAGCTCACGCCCGTGAGGTGGAATCCTTCCTCGTTCGCGCCGCACACGAAGTCGCTCATCGCCGCGACGGAGCGGTCGGCGACGATCTTCACCTTCGCGCCCACCGGGCCGATGTAGCCCGGCTTGCACCCGAGCGCCCGCTCGATCTCGGCGTCGCCGGCGAAGCGGAACTCGCCGATCGCCTTCTGCGCCTTGATCTCGTTCAGCATATGGTCGCCGCGCACGAGCAGCAGCGTGAGGCGGCCCTCGTTCGTGACCGCGATGGCCTTCACCGTCGCCGTGAGCGGCACGCCGAGCAGCGCCGCCACGTCCTCGCAGCGCGTCTTGCCGGGCGTGGGCACCTTGCGCATCGCAGCGCCGGGCGCCTTGCGCGGCGCCGCCGGTGCCACGGCCTCGGCGAGCTCGACGTTGGCGGCGTAGTCCGAGCCCTCGCAGTACGCGATCGCGTCCTCGCCCGAGTCCGCGAGCACGTGGAACTCGTGCGATCCCGTGCCGCCGATCGAGCCCGGGTCGGCGGCCACGGCCCGGAAGCGCAGCCCGAGCCGCTCGAAGATGCGCGTGTAGGTCTCGTGCATGTTGCGGTACTCGCGCTGCAGGTCGGCGAAGCTCGCGTGGAACGAGTACCCGTCCTTCATCGTGAACTCGCGCCCGCGCATCACGCCGAAGCGCGGCCGGATCTCGTCGCGGAACTTGGTCTGGATCTGGTAGAAGTGCACGGGCAGCTGGCGGTAGCTGCGGATCTCGCGCCGCGCGATATCGGTGATCACTTCCTCGTGCGTCGGCCCGATGACGAAGTCGCGCTCGTGGCGGTCCTTGAACCGCAGCAGCTCGGGGCCGTACTTCTCCCAGCGTCCCGACTCCTGCCACAGCTCGGCGGGCTGCACCGCGGGCATGAACAGCTCGAGCGCGCCCGCGCGGTTCATCTCCTCGCGAATGATCGATTCGACCTTGCGCACGACGCGCAGCCCCATCGGCATCCACGTGTAGATGCCGCCGGCGAGGCGGCGGATCAGGCCGGCGCGCAGCATCAGCTTGTGGCTGATCAGCTCGGCGTCGGCGGGAGCTTCCTTGAGCGTCGCGAGGAAATAGCGGGACGTACGCATGGGTGGGCGGCAAAGCGCCCCATTTTACTTCAATGGAACAGAGGACTTGCTCGCCTTCAAATCGACGGCAAAGTGTGGAACAATGAAGCCGACTGATTCTTGCTGGATGGAACATGCTCGATCGAGACGGCTATCGGCCGAACGTCGGCATCGTCCTGTGCAACGGGCGCAACGAGGTGTTCTGGGGCAAGCGGGTACGGGAGCATTCCTGGCAGTTTCCGCAGGGCGGCATCAAGCACGGCGAGACGCCGGTGCAGGCGATGTACCGCGAGCTGCGCGAGGAAGTCGGACTCATGCCCGCCCATGTGAAGATCCTCGGCCGCACGCGGGACTGGCTGCGCTACGAAGTGCCGGCGCAGTGGCTCAAGCGCGACTGGCGCGGCAATTACAAGGGCCAGAAGCAGATCTGGTTCCTGCTGCGCCTCGTCGGGCGCGATTGCGACGTGTGCCTGCGCGCCTCGCCCAAGCCCGAGTTCGACGCGTGGCGCTGGCACGATTACTGGATACCGCTCGACGCGGTGGTGGAGTTCAAGCGCGACGTCTATCAGCAGGCGCTCACCGAGCTCTCCCGCTATCTGTTCCGAGAGCCGAAGAGCCGGGCACAGGCCGCTTCCGCCGGATCACCCTGAGCTCGGGGGCGCGCCGGCCGCGGCCTTGACAAACCCGCAGCCGCGGCGCTATACATGGTCCACTGATTAGAATCAGTCTAGTTTCAGCTTTCCTCCCATTCCCCAAGGAGACCGTAATGCAGCTCAAAGGCTCGAAAACCGAGGGCAATCTGAAGGCCGCGTTCGCCGGCGAATCTCAAGCGAACCGCCGCTATCTCTATTTCGCCGCGAAGGCCGACGTCGAAGGTCAGAACGACGTCGCCGCGGTGTTCCGCTCGACCGCCGAGGGCGAGACCGGGCACGCGCACGGGCACCTCGAGTACCTCGAGCAGTCGGGCGATCCCGCGACCGGCCTGCCGATCGGCGGCACGCGGTTGAACCTCAAGGCCGCGATCGCCGGCGAGACGCACGAGTACACCGACATGTATCCCGGCATGGCGAAGCAGGCGCGCCAGGAAGGCTTCGGCGAGATCGCCGACTGGTTCGAGACGCTGGCGAAAGCCGAGCGCTCGCACGCCAACCGCTTCCAGAAGGCGCTCGACGCGCTGTCGGACTGAGCCGATCGCGGCGAAAGGCGGAAGGCGGCGCCTTCCGCCCGTTTTTCTTTCGGCAGCGTGCCGTCCCCATGACCCAGCGCGAAGGCAGCCTCGAAGCGCCCACGCGCCACCCGATCGCGTGGCGCTCGCCCGATTTCCTGGACGAGCCGAAGGTGTTCGCGGAGATGGAGCGCATCTTCGAGATCTGCCACGGCTGCCGCCGCTGCGTGAACCTGTGCACGACGTTCCCGACGCTCTTCGATCTCGTCGACGGGAGCCCGACGATGGAGGTCGACGGCGTCGAGAAGCCGAAGTTCTGGAACGTGGTCGACCAGTGCTACCTGTGCGACCTGTGCTACATGACCAAGTGCCCGTACGTGCCGCCGCATCCGTGGAACGTCGACTTCCCCCACGTGATGCTGCGCGCCAAGGCGCTGAAGTTCGCGAAGGGCGGCGCAAGGGTCCGCGACCGGCTGCTGTCGTCGACCGACGCGATGGGAAAGCTCGCGGCCATCCCGGTGGTCGCGCAGGCGGTGAACGCCGCCAACGCGAGCAAACCCGTGCGCGCGGTCATGGAGAAGGCGCTCGGCGTGCACCGCGACCGCAAGCTGCCGCCGTTCGCGCCGCGGACCTTCCGCGGCAAGGCCAAGGCAAGCGCGTCTCGGGAGCCCAGAGCGGGCGAGCGCACGCCCGGCAAGGCCGCGATCTTCGCGACCTGCTACGTGAATTACAACGAGCCCGGTATCGGCCACGACCTTCTCGCCGTGCTCGACCACAACGACATTCCCTACGTCGTCGTGGACAAGGAAGCCTGCTGCGGGATGCCCAAGCTCGAGATCGGCGATCTCGAGAGCGTCGCACGGCTGAAGGAGATCAACGTGCCGCGATTGGCGCGACTCGCGCGCGAAGGCTACGCGATCCTCACTCCGGTGCCCTCGTGTACGCTGATGTTCAAGACCGAGCTGCCGCTGCTGTTCCCCGACGACGCGGAGACCAGGCAGGTCGCCGACGCCATGTTCGATCCCTTCGAGTACTTCGTCCTGCGGCACAAGGATGGCCTGCTCAGGACCGACTTCAGGAAGCCGCTCGGCCGGCTCTCGTACCATATCCCTTGTCATTCGCGGGTCCAGAACATGGGACAGAAAACGCGCGAGGCGCTCGCGCTCGTCCCGGGAACCGAGGTGCGCGTCGTCGAGCGCTGCTCCGGGCACGACGGCACCTGGGGCGTGAAGACCGAGTACTTCGCGAATTCGATGAAGATCGGCCGCCCGGTGTTCCGCCTGATGGCCGAGGGCGACCCGGACTGGATCAGCTCCGACTGCCCGATCGCCGCGCGCCAGATCGAGCAGGGGATGACCGGGCAGCCGGGCGAAAATGCCAGCCATTTGCGCGCGAAGAAGGCGCATCCGCTCACGCTGCTGCGCATGGCGTACGGGCTCTAGCATGCCCCGGATCGCGCGCGACAGCCTGCTCACGCTCGAGGCCTACGCGCGCGAGCGCGGCGCCTTCCGTGCGCGCGTGATCGAGCACAAGCGCCACCGCACCGTCGCGCTGGGCGGGCACATCCGGCTGATCTTCGAGGACGAGCTGACGATCCGCTACCAGGTGCAGGAGATGCTGCGTGCCGAGCGCATCTTCGAGGATGGCGGGATCCAGGAGGAGCTCGACGCCTACAATCCGCTGGTCCCGGACGGCCGCAATTTCAAGGCGACGCTCATGATCGAGTATCCCGATCCGGAGGAGCGCGCGCGCGAGCTCGCGCGCCTCAAGGGCATCGAGCGCCGGATCTGGCTGGAGGTCGAGGGCTCGCCCCGCGTCTGGGCGATCGCCGACGAGGATCTCGAGCGCGAGAACGAGGAAAAGACCTCGTCGGTGCACTTCCTGCGGTTCGAGCTCGACGAGCGCGCGGCGCAGGCGGCCAAGCGCGGCGCCGCCCTCTCGCTCGGAGTCGATCATCCGCAGTGCCGGGTCGGCGTGACGCTGTCGGGCGACGTGCGCGACGCGCTCGTGAAGGACCTCGCGTGAAACCGGGCGGCCTCGCCGCGGCGTTCGCGGTGCTGTGCATCGGGACCGCGTCCGCTCAGGTGCTCGCGCAGCAATACCCGGGCGGATACAAGCCGCAGTTCGACGAGGACAAGCCCTGGGAAGAGCAGAAGTGGGCGCTTCCGGAATATCCCGCGGACGCGAACCTGGTCCGCTTCTACGTGAGCCCGACGACTCCCTTCGAGTTCTTCGTCGACTCCAAATCGGTGAGCGTCGGCAAGGATGGCGTCGTTCGCTACACGCTGGTCGCGCGCAGCCCGAGCGGCGTGTCGAACGTCAGCTACGAGGGCATCCGGTGCGAGTCGCGCGAGCGCAAGCTGTACGCCTTCGGCAGTCCCGACCGGTCGTGGCTCCAGGCGCGCAACGCCGACTGGGCGCGGATCCCGTCCCGGCGCACCTACCCGAACAACCAGCAGGCGGCGCTCGCCGACGAGTTCTTCTGCGTACAAGGCTCGCACATCGACAGCCCGGAGGTCGCGGTCAAGGCGCTGACCCGGGCGAGCCGCGAGCTGCGCTGAGCCTTCAGAGCAGGACCAGATTGTCCACGTGGATGAGCTCGGGCTCGTCCACGTAGCCTAGGATCGCCTCGATCTCGCTCGAGGCGCGACCCGCGATCCGGCGCGCTTCCTGCGCGCTGTAGTTCACCAGCCCGCGCGCGATCTCGCGGCCCTCGGGATCGACGCAGGCGACCACCGCTCCGCGCTCGAAGTCGCCCTCGACGGACGCGACCCCGACCGGCAGCAGGCTCTTGCCCCGGGCGAGCAGCGCGCGCGAGGCGCCGGCGTCGAGACGCAGCCTGCCGCCGATCTGCACGTGGTCGGCGAGCCATTGCTTGCGCGCGGCGAGCGCCGTGGTCTGCGGCTGGATCAGGGTTCCGATCGCCTCGCCCGCGGCGATGCGGCCGAGCACGTCGGGCTCGCGGCCCGACGCGATCACGGTCTGCGCGCCCGAGCGCGCCGCGCGCTTCGCGGCGAGCACCTTGGTGAGCATGCCGCCGCGCGCGGTCTCGGAGCCGGCGCCGCCCGCCATGTCCTCGAGGCGCGGATCGCCCGCGGTGGCCGTGCGCACGAGCGTCGCGCCCGCGTCGCGGCGCGGGTCGCTCGTATACAGGCCTTCCTGGTCGGTGAGGATGACGAGCACGTCGGCTTCGACCAGGTTCGTGACCAGCGCCCCCAGCGTATCGTTGTCGCCGAAGCGGATCTCGTCCGTCACGACGGTGTCGTTCTCGTTGATCACCGGGACGATGCCGAGCGAGAGCAGCGTGAGCAGGGTCGAGCGCGCGTTGAGGTAGCGCTGCCGGTCGGCGAGGTCGGCGTGCGTGAGGAGCACCTGCGCCGTTCGCAGCCCGTGGCCGCGGAAGCACGATTCGTACACCTGCGCGAGGCCCATCTGGCCCACCGCCGCCGCGGCCTGCAGCTCGTGCATGGTGCGCGGCCTGCGGCTCCAGCCGAGCCGCTGCATGCCCTCGGCGATCGCGCCGCTCGAGACCATGATGACCTCGTGGCCCGCGCCGCGCAGCTCGGCGACCTGCGCCGCCCAGCGTCCGATCGCGGGCGCGTCGAGGCCCTGCCCGCGGTTCGTGACCAGCGAGCTGCCGACCTTGACGACGAAGCGGCGTGCGGCCTTCATCGCGCCTTTCCCGTCTCCAGAAAATGCATGACGGCGGAGCTGAGCTCGGCGCAGCCGGCGCCGGTGAGCGCCGACACTGCGAAATGCGGACCGCGCCAGCGCAGCTTGCGGACAATGGCCTGCGCGGCCGGCTCGCGCTCCTCCGCGGGCAGCATATCGAGTTTGTTGAGCACCAGCCAGCGCGGCTTGCGGTGCAGGCCCGGGTCGTACTTCTTCAGCTCGGCGGCGATCGCGCGCGCGTCGCGAGCGGGGTCGGCGTCGGGCTCGAGCGGCGCGACGTCGATCACGTGCAGCAGCAGCCGCGTGCGCGCGAGGTGCCGCAGGAACTGGTGCCCGAGGCCGGCGCCCTCGGCGGCGCCCTCGATGAGTCCGGGGATGTCGGCGATCACGAAGCTGCGGTCGACTCCGAGCCGCACCACGCCGAGATGCGGCTGCAGCGTGGTGAAGGGGTAGTCCGCGACCTTCGGCCGCGCGGCCGACACCGCGCGGATGAGCGTGGACTTTCCCGCGTTCGGCAGCCCGAGCAGCCCGACGTCGGCCAGCACCTTGAGCTCGAGCTTGAGCCTGCGGCTTTCGCCTTCGCCGCCGGGCGTCGCCTTGCGCGGCGCGCGGTTGGTGCTCGACTTGAAGTTGACGTTGCCGAGGCCGCCTTCGCCGCCGCGCGCGAGCAACGCGCGCTCGCCGTCCTGGTCCAGATCGGCGATCGCCTGGCCGGTTTCCGCGTCGGCGATCACGGTACCGACGGGCATGCGCAGGACGACGTCGTCGGCGCCGCGGCCGTTCTTCTGGCCGCCCATTCCGCGCGCCCCGTCCTTCGCGCGGTGGATGCGCGCGAAACGGTAGTCGACCAGCGTGTTGATATTGCCGTCGGCGACCGCCCAGACGCTGCCGCCGCGTCCGCCGTCGCCGCCGTCGGGGCCGCCGCGCGGCACGTGCGCCTCGCGCCGGAACGACACCGATCCCGCTCCGCCGTCGCCCGCCTTGACGTGGATCTGGGCCTCGTCCACAAACGCTCCCGATCCGGGCACGACGTTCCAGCGTAATGGAGGCCCCTAGTGCAGCCAGTGAAATCGGCTGTGCAGCTCGACGTAGCCGACGGTCGCCACTGCATCGATCAGGAAGTGGGCGATCACATACGGCAGCACCCGGCCCCGCCGCACGTAGAGCTCACCGAAGAACAGCCCCATGACCATGTTGGCGACTCCGCCGCCCAGGCCCTG
>DASRFB010000081.1:0-9665 GCA_035651815.1 Burkholderiales bacterium
GACCCCCGCATTGTCCAACGAGCCATCATGCCGCGTTACCTCAAGTTTGCGCTGATCGGACTGGCCGGCCTGGTCGTCCTCGCCGTCGCCGTGGTCGCGATCGTCGCCGCCACCTTCGACCCGAACGACTACAAGCCGCTCGTCATCAGGCTGGTCCAGGAGAAGAAGCAGCGGACGCTCGACATTCCCGGGCGCATCCGCCTCACGTTCTTTCCCAAGATCGGCGCGGACCTCGGCAAGGTGAGCCTGTCCGAGCGCGGCGGCAAGGGCGCGTTCGCGTCGGTCGAGTCGGCGCGCGTCTCGGTCGCGCTGCTTCCGCTGCTCGCGAAGAAGGTCGTGGTCGATCGCGTCGCGGTCGACGGCATCCGCGCCAACCTCAAAAAGCGCAAGGACGGCACCACGAACTTCGACGACCTCGCCGGCGGCGAGGAGAAGGCCTCGCCCAAGGACCAGCAGGTGCTGGTGCTCGCCGTCGACGGGGTCGACCTCACCAACGCCGACATCGTCTACGAGGACGAGAAGGCCGGCGCGCGCTACGAGCTCGGCGGCGCGACGCTGAAGATCGGCAAGCTCGGCGAGGGCGTGAGCGACGACTTCTCGTTCAAGGGGCGCGTGAAGTCGAAGAGTCCCGCGGCCGACGCCGACGTCTCGCTCAAGACCCAGTACACGATGCACCTCGACAAGAAGCAGCTGCAGCTGAAGGACATCGCGGCGCAGCTCAGCGGTACCGTGGCGGACATGAAGGACGTCGCGGCCGGCGTTTCGGCGAGCGCCGACGTGGCGCTTTCGCCGGTGTCGGCGTCGCTCTCGGCGGTCGCCGTCAACTTCAAGGCGAAGCAGGCGTCGGGCGATCTCGCGGCGAAGCTCGACGTCCCCGCGCTCAAGTACACGGGCGACCGGGTCGAGGCGCCGAAGCTCTCGGCCGACGTCACGCTTCCGGGCTCCTCGGGCAGCGCGATGCACGTCACCGCCGCGGGCAGCGCGAGCGCGAACCTCGACAAGCAGACCGCCGCGGCCGATCTTTCCGGCAAGATCGACGAGAGCAACTTCACCGCCAAGCTCGCGGTCGAGAAGTTCTCGCCCATGACTTACGGCTTCGACGTTTCGGTCGACCAGCTCGACGTCGATCGCTACACCGGCAAGCCGGGCGCGAAGCCGGCGCCGAAAGGCGGCAGGGACGGCGGCGGCGCGGCGAAATCGCCGGCGTCGGCGCCCGCGGCCGCGCCCGAGACGCCGATCGACCTGTCCGCGCTCAAGGACCTGAACGCGCACGGCAGCGCGAAGATCGGCAAGCTCAAGGTCGCGGGGATCAACGCGTCCAACGTCCAGCTGCAATTGCGCGCGGCGGGCGGCAAGGCGGACGTGAGCCCGCTCGCCGCCGACCTGTACCAGGGCAAGCTCGCGGGCTCGGCGTCGCTGAACGCGGCGCCCGTGCGGCTCGCGCTCAAGCAGAACCTCACCGGCGTCAGCGTCGGGCCGCTGCTCAAGGACCTGATGGGCCAGGACCGGCTCGAGGGCCGCGGCAACGTGACGCTCGACGTCACGTCGCAGGGCGACACCGTGTCCGCGATCAAGAAGGCGCTCGGCGGCAGCGCGCGCGTGGACCTGCGCGACGGCTCGATCCGCGGCGTCAACATCGCGCAGGCGATCCGGAGCGCGAAGGCGGCGCTCGGCCGCGGCGGCGGCGAGGGCGCGGGCAAGGCCGAGGAGAAGACCGACTTCAGCGAGCTGACGGCGAGCTTCAGGATCGCGAACGGCGTCGCGCACAACGACGACCTCGCGCTCAAGTCGCCGCTGTTCCGCGTCGGCGGCGCGGGCGACGTCGACATCGGCCGCGAGCAGCTCGACTACACGGTGAAGGCGACGATCGTGTCGTCGCTGCAGGGGCAGGGCGGGCCCGAGCTCGAGGCGCTGAAGGGCGTCACCGTCCCGGTGCGGCTCTCGGGGCCGTTCGACAAGATCGGCTACAAGGTCGACCTCGGCTCGGTCGTCACCGAGAAGGCGAAGGAGCGGCTGAACGAGCGCCGCGACGAGATCCGGCAGCAGGCCGAGGACAAGCTGAAGGACCGCCTCAAGGGGCTGCTGCAGCGCTAGCGGTCACGCCCTGAGCACCGCGGCCGCGAGCAGCGCCCAGGCCGCGAGGAACGCGACGCCGCCGAGCGGCGTCGCCGCGCCGAGCGCGCGCGCCCCCGTCAGCGCGAGGAGATAGAGGCTCCCGGAGAAGAGCACGATGCCCGCGAGCATGACCCAGCCCGAGGCCTTGAGCAGCGCCGAGCCCGGCATCTGCGCGGCGACGAGGCCGATCGCGAGCAGGCCGAGCGCGTGCCAGAAGTGGTACTCGACCGCCGTGCGCCACAGCGCGAGCGCGTCGGCGTCCAGCCGCGCCTTCAGCGCGTGCGCGCCGAAGGCGCCGAGGAGCACCGCGGCGAGCGCCGCGATTGCGCCGAGGACGAGGAAGATCTTAGCCGTGGCCGCCATGTTTCCCGCCGGGTAATATACGCGACCTCGTCCTCCAATCCCATCGCGACATGCCTGCCGTCGTCATCCCGAGCATCGACGCGCTCAAGCGCCTGGTCGGCACCGAGGTCGCCGTCAGCGACTGGTTCGCGCTCACGCAGGAGCGCATCGGCGAGTTCGCCGACGCGACCGGCGACCACCAGTGGATCCACGTCGACGCGGCGCGCGCGGCGAAGGAGTCCCCCTACCGGGGCACCATCGCGCACGGCTTCCTCACGCTCTCGCTGCTGCCGCACCTGCTCGGTGAGGCGATCGATCTGCGCGGCGCGCGCATGGGCGTCAACTACGGCCTGGACCGGGCGCGGTTCACGGGCCCCGTGCCGGCCGGGTCGCGCGTGCGCGCGCGCTTCACGCTCGCCGCGTGCGAGGACATCCCGCAGGGCGTACAGACGACGTGGGCGGTCACGGTCGAGCGCGAGGGCGAGACCAAGCCGGTGCTGATCGCGGAGTGGCTCACGCGGCGGTACACCTAGGAGAAGCGCGCGTGACCAACGTGCCGAAGCGCTAGCCGCGGCGATCAGGCTTTCGGCGTGAACCTGGAAAGATCGTAGAGCCCGAGCTGGCGCTCGAGCGCGCTCACCTTCTCGACCATCATCTCCAGGCCGCCCGCGGGCGCGCGCGCCTCGGCGCTCCTCATCTCCTCGCCGAGCGCCCGGTATTCGGCCGCGCCGACCCGGCGGCGGAACGCGGGGAACAGCACAGTGTCCTCGCGCGACTCGTGCGGACGCAGCATGCGCACCGCGTCGCGCAGCGACGCCTGCAGCTGGTTGCGCGCGACCGGATCGTCGAGCTTCGTCCCGGCGAGCTTCAGGATGCGGTCGGTGAGCCGCCGCCCGGCCTCGTGCTGCTCGCGCAGGACGCGGACGAGATCGGCGTGCTCCTGCGCCGCCGCGCGCTCGAAGCGGGGAAACACGTGCTTCTCCTCGAGCTTCTGGTGGTGGTCCTCGACGTAGCCGCGGACGATCTGCGCCGCGTCGCGCACGACCTCGGGCGGCACCGGCTCGTCGGCTCCGGCGAGGCGGCGCGCCGACTCCTCGTAGACGAGGAGCACCCGCTCGAGCAGGCCCTGCGCGTGGATCAGGTCCTCGACCGCCGTGGGCGCGGGCCCGGCCGGGTCGCGCTGCTCGGCGGCGCGCGACGGCCCGGCGAGCCCGAGCAGGGCCGCGCCGGAGGCGCCGGCGAGGCGCAGGAGCTCGCGTCGTTGCGGGGACCGGTCCACGGCCCTCGAGCATGGCGCGCGCCTGCGGAAAAATCGCATCGCGCCGATGAACCGTTCGGCGCAAGCCCGTCCCGAGCGACCGGGAACGACCCCCGGGCGACGTGTGTGCTATATTTTTTTCGGGAGCCCCCCTGGCAGGTCAGAGCAGCACAAGAACGAGGGGACCTTGCACAAATTCCGGAGGAGGAAATCATGCGAACCACGAATCAAGGCGCCGGGACCGCTCTCGCGGCCGGCCTGGCGGCGGCATTGCTGGCCGCGCCCCTGACGGCGGCGGCGCAGACCAAGCTCTCGGTCGGGATGCCGACCAACCCCCCGAACATCATCCACACGCCGGTGCTCATCGCCGACGACCTGGGCTACTACAAGGCCGACGGCCTGAAGGTGGAGTTCCTGTCGTTCGAGGGCGGCGTGTACTCGTTCCGCGCCATGATCTCGGGCGACGTCGACGTCGCCGCGGCCTCGGGCTCGTTCGCGCTGGTCGCGCGCTCGAACGGCGCGCCGAGCAAGCTCATCTTCTCGAGCGCGCCCAAGCTCGAGTCGGTGATGATGGCGCAGGGCGACATCAAGACGGTGAAGGAGCTGAAGGGCCGCAAGATCGGCATCCAGGAGCCGGGCGGCTTCGCCTTCGTGCTCAGCATGACGGTGCTCGGCTCGGCGGGCCTGAAGAAGGACGACGTCGAGATGGTGAGCATCCTCAGCGAGGACGTGCCGCCGCTCGTCGCCGGCCAGATCGACACCGCGATCCTGCACGTCGACCAGGAGATCGTGGCGAAGGACAAGAAGCCGTCGCTGCACCCGCTCGCGCGCCTCGCCGAGGTCGCGCCCAAGCAGCTGTACCTCGCGTACGCGGTGAAGGAGGACACGATCAAGAAGAAGCGCAAGGCGCTGGTCGCCTTCACCAAGGACAACATCCGCGCCGTGCGCATGATCTACAGCGACCGCAAGAAGGTCGAGCCGATCATCCGCAAGCACACCGGGCTCGACGCCGCGGTCGTCACGAAGGCGCTCGACGTGCTGATCAAGAACTGCGCCTGGGACGCGAACAGCGGCCTGCCGCGCGACATGATCGACTACACCGTGGAGCGCATGGTCAAGGTCGGCAACATCGACAAGGGCAAGGCGACGACCTACGACCAGGCGGTCGATCTCTCTCTCGCCAACGAGGCGCTGAAGGAGCTCGGTCCCTGGAAGGGGCCGGTCTGCGCCCACTGAGATGCGCGCCGACGTGAGCCGCTCATGAGCAAGCCCGCCGCGCCGGCCGTTCCGGCGGCATCGGCGCCGCGCGAGCGCTCCCCCGCGGTCCCCCTGCGCAGCCGGCCCGCGGTCTACCGCATCGGCTCGGTGATCGCCGGTCTCGCCGTGTGGGAGATCGTCGGTCCGCACATCGATCCGATCTTCTTCACCTACCCGTCGGCGATCGCGCGCGCGGCCTGGGAGATGACGGCGAGCGGCGAGCTGCCGAAGTACGCCTGGGAAAGCCTGCAGATCCTGTTCTACGGGATGCTGCTCGCGATCGGCGTCGGCATCCCGGTCGGCGTGGTCATGGCGCGCTTTCGCAAAGTCGACTGGGTGCTCGACACCTGGCTGAACGCGCTCTACTCGACGCCGACGGTGGCGCTCGTGCCGCTGCTCGTGCTCTGGTTCGGCATCCGCGCCGAGGCGAAGGTCGTGGTCGTGTTCCTGTTCGCGGTCTTCCCGGTGCTGATCAACACCTACCAGGGCGTGCGCAAGGTCGACGCGAGCTTCCTCGAGGTCGCGCGCTCGTTCCGCTCGAGCGAGTGGCAGATGTGGCGCGACGTGCTGCTGCCCTGGGCGGTGCCCTACATCACGGCGGGGATCCGCCTCGCCATCGGCCGCGGGCTGGTCGGCATGATCATCGCCGAGTTCTACACCGCGATGACGGGCCTCGGCTACATGATCGTGCGCTACGCGCACATCTTCAAGATGGACCGGACCTTCGTGCCGGTGATCCTGCTCATGTTCCTCGGCATCGCGCTCACCGCCGCGCTCAAGTGGGTCGAGCGCCGCATCGCGCCCTGGAACCGGACGGAAGACTAGCGTGGCCGATCGCATCGCGCTCAAGCGCGTGGGCAAGCGCTACGGCGCGCTGCAGGTGTTCCGCAACATCGACCTCGCGGTCGGCGATCGCGAGATCGTGACCATCGTCGGGCCCTCGGGCTGCGGCAAGACCACGCTGCTCCGCTGCATCGACGGTCTCATCCCCTACGAGGACGGCGAGATCCTGATCGGGGGCGAGCGGGTCACCGAGCCGCGCGCGGGCGTCGCCATGGTGTTCCAGCACTTCGGCCTCTTCCCCTGGAAGACGGTGTACGACAACGTCGCCTACGGGCTGCGCATCCGCGGCGAGCCGGCCGAGCGCATCGCCGCCGCCGTGCCCGAGTACGTCAACATGGTCGGCCTGAGCGGCTTCGAGCGCCACTACCCGTACCAGCTCTCGGGCGGCATGCAGCAGCGCTGCGGCCTCGCGCGCGCGCTCGCGGTCGAGCCGAGCGTGCTGCTGATGGACGAGCCGTTCGCGGCAGTGGACGCGCAGACGCGCGAGATCCTGCAGTTCGAGCTGCTGCGCATCTGGGAGCAGCGGCCGACCACCATGGTCTTCGTCACGCACTCGATCGAGGAGGCGGTGCTGATGGGCGATCGCGTCGTGATCCTCAAGGGCCGCCCGAGCGGCGTGCACGAGGTGGTCGACGTCGGCCTCCCGCATCCGCGCGGCCGCGCGACGCTCGCCGAGCGTCGCTTCGCCGAGGTGCGCGAGCACGTCTGGAGCGCGCTCATGGACGAGGCGCGCAGGGCGGAGTACGAGCTCGGGCGCTAGCCCGATGGGGGAGGCGGCCTTCGCGCTCGCGATCGCGGCGCTCGCCTGGCTCTGGTACGACAGCATGCGCGCGCGAGAGCACGCCGTCGCGGCGGGCCGCGTCGCCTGCGAGCGCGACGGGCTGCAGCTGCTCGACGATACGGTGGAATGCGTCTCGGTGCGGCCCGCGCGCGCGCTTTCGGGGCACGCGCGCCTGCGCCGGATCTACCGCTTCGAGTTCTCCGACACGGGCGACAACCGCCGCGCCGGGCGGATCGTCATGCTGGGCGCCGAGGTAGAATCGCTGACGATGGATCCCTTTCTCCTGCGGCGCCCGTGATGAACACGTCATCGGGCGCCGGCTGACATGTCGCGCTGGATCGAAGGCACGGTGGCGGGGCAGAAGCGCTGGACCGAGCGGCTGTATTCGCTGTCGGTGAACGCCGACATCAAGTCGTTCGAGGCGGGACAGTTCACCAAGCTCGCGCTCGCCGTCGGCGGCGAAATGGTGGCGCGGCCGTACTCCTTCGTCAACGGGCCGAAGGATCGGCCGCACGAGTTCTACTACATCGTCCTCCCCGAGGGGCCGCTCACGCGGCGGCTGGCGCAGCTCGAGACCGGCGACAACGTCTACCTCGCGCCGCAGCCCTCGGGCTTCCTCGTGCTCTCCGAGGTGCCCGACGCCGAGACCCTGTGGCTGATCTCGAGCGGCACCGGCGTCGGCCCGTTCCTGTCCATCCTCGCGACCGAGGCGCCGTGGCAGCGCTATCGCCGGGTGGTGCTGGTCCAGGCCGTGCGGGAGCCGGAGGAACTAACCTACCGCGAGCGCATCGAAAGCTTGTCCAACGCGCACGCCGGGCAGATGCTCTACGTCCCCTTCATCAGCCGAGAGCACCGACCCCCGGCGCTGCACGGGCGCGTCCCGGCGGCGATCGACGACGGCCGCCTCGAAGCCGCGGCGGGCGTGCCGCTGTCGGCGAAGACCTCCCAGGTGATGATCTGCGGCAATCCCGAGATGATCACCGACACCACCGAAGCGCTCAAGCGCCGCGGCATGCGCAAGCACCGCCGCCGCGAGCCCGGGCACATCACCGTGGAGAACTACTGGTGAGAATCCCGGCCGGGATCGCGACCGTCGCCGCGCTGCTCCTCGCCGGGTGCTCGGGCATGACGCGCATCGCGTACAACAACGCCGACTTCTTCCTGCGCAAGATGGCGAACGACTACTTCGCGCTCGACGACTCGCAGGCCGAGGAGCTGCGGGCGCGCCTGCGGCGCATCCACGCCTGGCACCGCGCCAACGAGCTGCCGCAGTACGTCGCATTCCTGCGCACCGCGGAGCGGCGCTTCAGCCGCGGCCTCACGCCCGAGGACGTCGCCTGGGGGATCGCCACGGTGCGCACGCGCTTCCACGCCCTCGCCGCGAAGGCGGCCGAGGAGGCGGCGCCGATGCTCTCGAACCTGTCGCAGGAGCAGATCGGCGTGCTCGAGCGCAGGCTCGCCGAGAACAACGCCAAGTACGTGCGCGAGAACCTGCCCTCCGACGAGCGCAAGCGCGTGCGCGTGCAGACGCGGCGCATGGCGGAGTCGCTGGGCCAGTGGACGGGCGAGCTGACGCGCGACCAGGAGGCGCGCGTCGAGCGCTTCGTGCGCGCGCACGACCGCTACGCGTCGATGCGCTTCGAGGACCGCGTGCGCGGCCAGCGCGACGCGGTCGCGCTGCTGCGCAAGCGCCTGCCGCCGCAGCAGCTCGCGCCGCTCCTCGCGCGCCACTTCAACGACCCCGACGCTCGCCGGTCCGACGAGTTCCGCCGCGAGGAGAAGCGCTGGGAGACCGACTTCGGCAAGCTGCTCGCCGAGCTGTCGGCGACGCTTTCGTCCGAGCAGCGCGCCCACGTGATCGACAACATCGAGCGCTTCGCCGACGACTTCGCGATCCTCGCCGGCGACGCGCGCAACGCGGCATGAGGGCGCTCGCCGCCGCGCTCGTCCTCGCGGCCGCGGCCGCGCCGGCGCATGCGGCCGATCTCCGGCCCTGGTCCGGCGACGCGACGCCGCCGGCGCTCGTGCTCAAGGACGTCGACGGCCGCGAGCACCGGCTCGCCGACTACCGCGGCAAGGTGGTGCTCGTGAACTTCTGGGCCACCTGGTGCGAGCCTTGCCGCGAGGAGATGCCGGCCATGCAGCGCCTCCAGCAGCGCCTGGACGGCAAGCCCTTCGTCGTCCTCGCCGTCGACTTCGGCGAAGGCGACGCGCGGGTGAAGGGCTTCCTGAAGGAGCTGCCGCTCGCGTTCACGTTCCTGCTCGACCGCGACGGCTCGGCCGCGCGGGCGTGGCGCGTGCGCGTGCTGCCGGTGAGCTTCCTGATCGACGCCGACCAGCGAATCCGCTACTCCGCGGTCGGCGACGCCGCCTGGGACTCCCCGGGCGTCGAGCGGCTCGTGCGCGGGCTGCTGCCCCGTGTCGCGTTGCGCCGGGCAGGGCATAATATCGGCATCGCCCGTTCCGGCGAGCCCCCTGAACCCGAAGCCCAAGGAGCTCATTCATGGATCGACGCTCTTTTCTGAAGGCCGGCGCCCTGCTCCCCGCCGCGGCCGCGCCGCGGCTCGCGACCGCGCAGCAGCTGCCGTTCCAGCCCAGGCAGGCCCTGAGCTGGCGCATGTTCGAGGTCACCACGCGGGTCGACGTCCTCGTGCCGGGCGGCACGACCAAGGTCTGGCTGCCGGTGCCCTCGGTGAACTCGACCTACCAGAAGGTGGTCGACAACGGCTGGTCGGGCAACGCGAGCACGGCGAAGATCCTCTACGACGGCAAGTACGGCGCCGGCATGCTCTACGCGGAATGGCCGGATTCCGAGAACAAGCCCTACGTCGAGCTGCACAGCCGCTTCATGACGCGCGACCGCGCGGTCGACTTCGGCTCGCGGCTCACGCGCGTCGGCGACCGGCTGACGCCCGAGGAGCGCGACTTCTACACCGCGCCGACCGAGCACATCCCGGTCGACGGCATCGTGCTCCAGACCGCGCGCGAGATCACCAACGGCCTCCGTGGCGACTACGACAAGGCGAAGGCGATCTACGAGTGGATCGTCGACAACACCTTCCGCGACCC
>DASRFB010000082.1:0-4592 GCA_035651815.1 Burkholderiales bacterium
GGCTACCGCACGGGCCTCGCGACCGAGATGCTGATCTTCGCGACGCTCGCGATGTCGATCGACATCCTCGCCGGCTACGCCGGGCGCACGCCGCTCTGCCACGGCGCGATCTTCGGCGTCTCGACCTACGTGGTGCTCTACTACGTGACGGTGATGCAGGGCAGCCCGTGGACCGGCATCGCGCTCGGCGTGCTCGCCGCGACCGCGGTCGCGGTCGTGTTCGCGCTGCTCGCGATCCGCACCTCGGGCGTGTATTTCCTGCTGCTCACGCTCGCGCTCGGCATGATCGTGTGGGGTGTGTGCCTGCGCTGGACCTCGGTGACGGGCGGCGAGAACGGCCTGCGCGGCACGGTGCGCCCGCAGTGGCTGGGCGACCACGCCAGCCTGTACTGGTTCGTGCTCGCGGTCGCGGCGGTCATGACGCTCGCGATGTGGCGCTTCGTCAGCTCGCCCTTCGGGCTCACGCTGAAAGGCATCCGCGAGAGCGAGGCGCGCATGCGCACGCTCGGCTACAACGTGCCGCTGCACCTCTTCGTCGGCTTCGCCGTCTCGGGCTTCTTCGCCGGGCTCGCCGGGGCGCTGTACGCGTTCTTCAACAGCTTCGTCAGCCCGTCGACCGTCGCGCTCGGGCAGTCGGTCGAGGGGCTGCTGATGGCGATCGTGGGCGGCGTCGGGACGCTCTTCGGCGGGCTGATCGGCGCCGCGCTCATCATCGGGCTGGAGAACGTGGTGAGCGCGTATACGGAGCGCTGGTCGCTGGTGCTGGGACTCCTGTTCATCGTCACCATGATCGTCGCGCCGGAAGGCGTGCTGGGGAAACTGTCGCTGCTGACTTTTACAAGGAGGAAATGACATGGATCGCAGAACCTTCACGAAGAGCGCGGGCGCGCTCGCGGCGGCGTCGCTCGCGCCGGGGCTCGCTTTCGGGCAGAACGGCCCGATCCGCATCGGGCTGCTCGCGCCGCTCACGGGCGTGGTCGCCTCGGGCGGCAAGGAGATGGTCGAGGCGTTCAACTTCTTCTGGGACCGGAACGGCAAGAAGGCGGGCGGCCGCGCGATCGAAGTGATCGTCGAGGACGACGCGTCGAACCCCGACACGGCGCTGCAGAAGGCGCGGCGCCTGGTCGAGCAGGCGAACGTGCACTTCCTGATCGGCGACCTGCTCGCGAACACCGGCCTCGCGGTCGCCGAGTACGTGAAGGGGAACGGCACGCCGTACTTCATCCCGATCATCGCCGCGGACGACCTGACGCAGCGCCACCGCATCCCGAACGTGGTGCGCATCGCCGGCTACAGCGCGAGCCAGATGCCGCGGCCGCTCGCCGACTGGGCGGTGAAGAAGAAGGGCTGGAAGAAGTTCGTGACGGTGTCGCAGGACTACGCCTTCGGCCACGAGCAGTGCGGCGGCTTCGCGCAGGTCGCGACCGCCCTCGGCGGGACGATTGTCGCGCAGCACTGGAACCCGCTCAACACGCAGGACTTCAGCGCCTACCTCGCGCAGATCCAGGGCGTGAAGCCCGACGCGGTGTTCGCGATGGAGACCGGCGCCGACGCGAACCGCTTCATCCAGCAGTACGCGAACTTCGGCCTGAAGGGCCGCATCCCGCTGCTCGGCGCGATGAACGCGACCGACCAGTCGGTGATCCGCACGATGGGGCCTGAGTGCGAGGGCATCTTCTCGTCGGCGCACTTCTGCGAGGGCGATCCGAACCCGGCGACGAAGAAGTTCGTCGAGGACTACGAGAAGGCGTTCAACAAGCTGCCGTCGCTCTACGGCTTCTCGATGTACTCGGGCGCGATGTGGCTCGAGCACGCGATCGCCGCGGTGAAGGGGCGGGTCGAGGACCGCGCGAAGTTCCTGGACGCGGTGCGCAAGGTGGTGCTGACCGACTCGCCGCTCGGGCGGCCGGTGCGCCTCGACGCCTACGGCAACCCGATCTACGACGTGTACATCCGCGACGTGAAGCGCCGTCCCGACGGCAAGTTCTGGAACGTTCCGGTCGAGATCTATCCGAAGGTGTCGCAGTTCTGGACCTACGATCCCGAGACGCTGCTCAAGCAGCCGCCGTTCTCGCGCACCTACCAGGGCATCAAGAAGAGCTAGTGGCCGGGCCGCTGCTCGCGCTGGAGGAGGTCGCGGTCGCCTTCGGCGCGCTGCGCGCGGTCGACGGCGTGTCGCTCTCGGTCGCGCCCGGCGAGCGGCGCGCGATCATCGGGCCGAACGGCGCGGGGAAGACGACGCTCTTCAACGCGATCGCGGGCGACCAGGCGGTGACCGCGGGCCGGGTGCGGCTCGCGGGCCGCGACGTGACGCGCCTCAAGACGCACCGGCGCGCCGCGCTCGGCGTCGGCCGCACGTTCCAGATCACGACGCTCTTTCCGGGGCTGACGGTCGAGGACAACGTGCGGCTCGCGGTGCGCGGCCGCTCGCGGCGCAAGTTTGCGTTCCTCGCGGCGGCCGACGGCGATGCGGCCGAGAACGAGCAGGTCGAATCGGTGCTCGAGCGCAGCCGCCTCGCGAGGGCGCGCTCGCGGCTCACGCGCACGCTCTCCTACGGCGAGCAGCGCGAGCTCGAGCTGGCGCTCGCGCTCGCCGGGCGTCCGCGCCTGCTGCTCTTGGACGAGCCCGCCGCGGGCCTCTCGCCCGCCGAGCGCGCGACCATGGCCGAGCTGATCCGCGCGCTGCCGCGCGAGCTGACGCTCGTCCTGATCGAGCACGACATGGACCTCGCGCTCGGGCTCGTCGATTACGTCACCTGCCTCCATTACGGCCAGGTCCTCGCCGAAGGCCCGCCCGCGGCGATCCGCGAGAACCAGACCGTGCAGGAGGTCTACCTCGGCCGGCGGCGCCATGCTTGAGGTCGAAGCGCTGCACGCGCACTACGGCGAGGCGCACGTCCTGCACGGCGTCTCGCTCGCCGTGCCGCCGGGCAGGATCGTCGCGCTCCTCGGCAGGAACGGCATGGGCAAGACCACCCTCATCCGCTCGATCATGAACCTCGCGCCGCCGCGCGTGAGCGCGGGCAGCGTGCGCTACAAGGGAACGGAGCTGCGCGGCATGGCGCCGCACCGCATCGCGCGCCAGCGGATCGGGCTCGTGCCGCAGGGGCGAAGGCTCTTCGCGTCGCTCACCGTGATGGAGCACCTCACCGTGCTCGGGCGGCGCAAGGATTCGAAATGGACGCCCGAGCGGATCTTCGAGCTGTTCCCGCGGCTCGCGGAGCGAAGAAAGCACCGCGGCGGCCAACTCTCGGGCGGCGAGCGGCAGATGCTCGCAGTGGCGAGGGCGCTCGTCCTCGATCCGGAGCTATTGCTGATGGACGAGCCGTCAGAGGGTCTCGCGCCCGTGATGGTCGAGCACCTCGAGGGCATCATCGCGCAGCTCAAGCAGGCCGGGCTCGCGATCCTGCTGGTCGAGCAGAACCTGTACTCGGCGCTCACCGTCGCCGACGAGGTCTATATCCTCGAGACCGGGAAGATCGCGTGGCGGGGATTGCCGGCGGACTTGGAGGGGAATCGCCACACGCTAGAACGGTTGCTCGGCGTTAAGTAAATCAATGCCTGGAGAAGCTAAGCGCTCTATTAGGATAGTCCAAAAAATTCCCTCAGCCATTGCCACAGACGCTGGCCAAGACCTTTCCGATCAGTTTCAGGGTTGTCGTAGTACGCACGTGCGCGCTGTTGCTCGCGCGCGCGGCCGGCAGCAATTTCCTCCAACGTCCATTTTTCCGCCCAGATGATCTCGCCAGCGCGAATCCAGTAATGCGACCTGCAAGCTTGCTGCCAATTGCCGATGGAGGGGTAGAGCGTAGGTCCCCTTTTCGTTTCCTTAAGGGACCAGTCAACTGGTCCAAGAGGTGTGCGGATCTTTGCGCCGCATCCACAAGCACAAAGGTGTGCCGCAGCCCCAAAGTGCTCCGCGACGTATAGCACGCCAGGTTCGAGCTGCTTAGGCATGTGCTGAACGCGTTGAAGGCGGATTTTCAAGTCAAGTCTGTGTCCCCGGCGATCTTCAAGTCGCCAAGCCCGAAAAGAATATGGTACGGAGACAGCTCCTGCGCGTAGAAGCCCCGCAGTTGCTTAAATCTAATGATGGCTAGGGCGGCGTTGAGCGCGTTGAGTTCTCCTATCTGGATGTTTGCACGATAGACGTCGTCCGGGCTATCAATGAGTGGCGCGAGATTCTTGTCCCGGATCGTCTGTGCATGCTCGACCGGATAATAGGTCATGCGCATTAGGCCATTAAGGGTCTCGCGTTCCCGATAAAGCCCCATGCCTACGTCGATAAAAGGGATGCGCTTCGAAATGAGAAGATCGAAGACACCAGCGCGAGATGAACCCTTGTCGACGCATACAAACGCAAACGTTACTCCCTCCAGTTCCTCGACGCTGGCCGCGTGGATGAGCTTCGGCTGGATCAGTAGACCGTTACGGAAGTTCTCGTAGCGGGCGCGGTAGACCTCAGCCTTCGTCTTGCCAAGCTCAGACTCGTCGAGTCTTCCGGGCGATCGGAAAGCATTGTGAACGTGGAAAGGGTCTAGATCAAAAGCTCGAACCTCCTTTACTGGCGTCTTTACTAGGAAGACTCGACG
>DASRFB010000083.1:0-7639 GCA_035651815.1 Burkholderiales bacterium
GCGACGCGCGCATCCTCGGCATCCGGGGCTCGATCATCCACGACCACGGCGCCTACACCGCGCGCGGCGTCAACCTGCCGCACAACTCGGCGGAGACGGTGCCGCTGCAGTACGAGGTGCCCGCGTACGCGATGAGCGTCAAGGTCGCGCTCACGAACAAGGTGCCGGTGACGCCGGTGCGCGGCGCGGGCCACCCGCAGGGGACCTTCGCGATCGAGCGGCTGCTCGACCGCGTCGCGCGCGAGCTCGGGCTCGACCGCGCCGAGGTGAGACGGCGGAACCTGATCGGCCCCGAGAAGATGCCGTACGAGACGAAGCTCAAAGCGCGCGGCGGGCAGGCGGTGCTGCTCGACAGCGGCGACTATCCCGCGTGCCAGGCCGAGGCGCTCGAGCGCGCGGGCTGGAGCGATTTCCCGGCGCGCCAGCAGGCGGCGCGCGAGTCCGGGCGCTATCTCGGCATCGGCCTCGCGAACTACTGCAAAGGCACCGGGCGCGGCCCGTTCGAATCGGTCACGGTGCGCATCGGCCCTTCGGGCCGCGTGCACGTGTATACAGGGGCCGCGGCGATGGGGCAGGGCACGCAGACCATGCTCGCGCAGGTCGTCGCCGAGCAGCTCGGCGCCGATATTGCGAACGTCACCGTGACCACCGGCGACACGGCCGCGATCGCGCTCGGCCTGGGCGGCTCGAACAGCCGCCAGACGGTGACGGCCGGGTCCTCCGCGCACGTCGCCGCGGTGAAGGTGCGCGAGAAGGCGCTCGCGATCGCGGCGCAGCTGCTCGAGGCGGCGGCGGCGGACCTGGAGATCGTCGGCGACCACGTCCGCGTCAAGGGCTCGGACGTGAAGATCGGCCTCGCGAAGGTGGCCCGCGCCGTCGCCGGCACCGCGGGCTTCTCGATGCCGCAGGGCGTGACGCCGGGGCTGGAAGCGACCGAGCACGTCGTCATCGACGACATGGCGCACGCGAACGGCACGGCGGTGGCCGAGGTCGAGGTGGACATCGAAACGGGCCGCGTCGACGTGCTCCGCTACGTCGCGGTGCACGACTGCGGGCGCATGGTGCACCCGACCCTGGTCGACGGCCAGCTCGCGGGCGGCACCGCGCACGGCATCGGCAACGCGCTCTACGAGTGGATGGGCTACGATGCCGAAGCGCAGCCCGTGACCACGACCTTCGCCGACTATCTGCTCGTCACCGCGACCGAGATGCCGCGCGTCGAGATCGCGCACCAGGAGTCGCCCTCGCCCCTGAACCCGCTCGGCGTGAAGGGCGTGGGCGAGTGCGGCGTCGTCCCGGTCACGGCGGCGATCGCCTCGGCCGTCGAGGACGCGCTCTCGCCCTTCGGCGTGCGCATCGCGCAGACGCCGATGCTGCCGGCGCGGATCGTGGCGATGATCCAGGAGGCGAGACGATGAAACGCCTGCTCTTCGTGATGCTCGCTTGTGCCGCCGCGGCCGGCCCTTCGACAAGCTCAGGGCGAACGTATCCGGAGCGCCCCGTGAAGCTGGTCGTCCCGTTCGCCCCGGGCGGCAGCGCCGACCTGGTCGCGCGGCTGATCGGGCGGGCGCTCGCCGAGTCGTGGGGGCAGCAGGTGATCGTCGAGAACAAGGGCGGCGGCAGCGGCATGATCGGCAACGACTACGTCGCCAAGGCCGCGCCCGACGGCTACACGCTCACCGTCGGCACGATGGGGCCGTTCTCGGTGAACCCGACGCTGTTCGAGAAGATGCCCTACGATCCGATCCGCGACTTCGCGCCGATCACGCTCACGGGCATCGCCTCGCACGTGCTGGTCGCGAACCCGCAGGTGCCGGTGCATACGGTGAGCGAGCTGATCGCGCTCGCAAAAGCGAAGCCCGGTCAGCTCACCTTCGCCTCGAGCGGGACCGGCAACGCCACGCACCTGACGTTCGAATTGTTCAAGGCGAGCGCGGCCATCGACATCGTCCACGTTCCGTACAAGGGCGGCGGGCCGGCGATGGCGGACCTGGTCGGCGGCCAGGTCAACTTCTCCTTCGCGAGCATGCCCTCGGCGCTGCCTTACGTGCAGTCCGGGCGCTTGCGCGCGATCGCGGTCGGCGGGGCGCACCGGTCGCCGCTCTTCCCCGACGTGCCGACGGTGGCGGAGTCGGGTCTACCGGGCTTCGTCTCCGAGGACTGGCAGGGCATCCTCGCGCCGGCGAAGACGCCCGCCGCGATCGTCGCCCAGCTCAACGCCGATCTCGTGCGCACGCTGCGGACGCCCGAGATGACGGCGAAGCTCGCCGGCGCCGGCTTCGACGTGAAGACGACCACGCCGCGCGAATTCGCCGAATTCATACGCGAAGACACCGCGAAGTGGGCGAAGGTACTGAAGCGGACGGGGACGAAAGCGCAGTAACGATTGGTCGGAGGACGAGATGGCTCCCGAAGGCGGCACGAAAATGAAGCAGGGTTCGAACCAGCGGGTCCACTACCGCGGGCTGCGCGACTGGCTCGAGCAGGTCGATCGCCTGGGCGAGCTCGCGCGCGTGAGCGGCGCGCACTGGGACGCGGAGATGGGCGCGCTCACGCACATGCTCACCGAGAAGAGCGGCGGCACGGCGCCCGCGCTGCTGTTCGACGACGTGCCCGGCTACCCGAAGGGCTTCCGCACGCTCTACGGGCATTTCTCGACGATCAGGCGCATCGCGCTCACGCTCGGGCTGCCGCTCGAGTACGAGCGCAAGGTCGACGTCGTCAAGCAGTACTACGAGCGCACGCGCGAGATGAAGCCGATCCCGCCGCGCGTCGTGAAGGACGGCCCGGTTCTCCAGAACGTGCTCGAGGGCGACGCCTGCGACGTGCTGAAGTTTCCCGTACCTCGCCACCACGAGGCCGACACCTCGCGCTACATCGGCACCGCCGACTGCGTGATCACGAAGGACCCCGACGACGGCTGGTACAACCTCGGCGCGTACCGCTCGCAGGTCTACGACGGACGCACGATCGGCTGCCAGATCACCGAGGGCAAGCACGGCCGCATCCACCGCGACAAGTACTTCGCGCGCGGCGAGCCGATGAAGGTCGTGATCCTGTGCGGGCAGGACCCGCTGCTGTTCATGCTCGCGGGGCTGCCCGTGCCCGAGATCAGCGAGCTCGACATCGCGGGCGGCCTGCGCGGGGAGCCGATCGACGTGATCCGCGGGCCTTACACGGGATTCCCGATCCCGGCCGACTGCGAGATCGCGATCGAGGGCGAGACCGTGCCGGGGCAGGTGCGGCCGGAGGGCCCGTTCGGCGAATGGATGGGCTACTACTCGGACGACACGCAGCCGCGGCCGTACGTGAACGTCAAGACGATCCTCTACCGCAACGATCCGATCCTGTGCTGCGCGCCGCAGCACAAGCCCGTCGACGAGACGGGACTGCTGAAGGGCATCGGCGGCGCGGCCGAGATCTGGCGCGCGCTCGAGGCGTGCGGCGTTCCGGACGTGCTGGGCGTCTGGAACCACGAAGCCGCGCCCGCGACGCGCTTCACGGTGATCCAGATCCGGCAGCGCTACCCCGGCCACGCGAGGAACGCGCTGCACATCGCGTCGAACTGCCTCGGCGGCGCGTACGCGGGCAAGTGGACCGTGGTCGTCGACGAGGACATCGACGCCGGCGACATGGACCAGGTGCTCTGGGCGATGAGCACGCGCTTCGACCCGGCGAGCGACATCGACATGATCCAGAAGGCGTGGGCGTCGAAGCGCGATCCGCTGTTCCTGCCGGGCAACTTCAACAACCGCATCCTGATCGACGCCTGCATCCCGTACGACAAGAAGCTCGCCGGCACCTTCCCGAAAGTGGTCGACGTCAGCGTCGAGCTGCGCGCGAAGCTCAAGGCGAGGTTCCCCGCGCTGTTCGAGGCGCGGCGATGAGGTGGATCGCGCTCGCCGTCGCGGCGCTCGCGCTCTGCGCGCATGCGCAAACCTATCCGTCGAAGCCGGTGCGCTTCATCGTCCCGTTCCCGCCCGGCGGCCCGACCGACATCGTCGGGCGCCTCGCGGCCGAGGGCCTCGCGCGGACCTGGAACGAGCAGGTCGTCGTCGACAACCGTCCGGGCGGCGCGGGCAACATCGGCATGGAGCAGTGCGCGAAATCGCCCGCCGACGGCTACACCATGTGCATGATCTCGATCGCGCAGACGATCTCGCCTTCGATCTACCGCAAGCTCGCGTTCGACCCGGTGCGCGACTTCGCGCACGTCGCGCTGCTCGCGACGCTGCCGAGCCTGCTCGTCGTGCACCCGTCGCTTCCGGTGAAGAACGTCAAGGAGCTGATCGCCTGGGCGAAGGTGCGGCCCGGCAGGCTCAACTACGCCTCGGGCGGCAGCGGCACCAGCTCGCACCTGCTGATGGAGATGTTCGATCTGCGCGCCGGCGTCAGCATGGTCCAGGTGCCTTACAAGGGCACGGGGCCGGCGCTGATCGACCAGGTCTCGGGGCTGATCGAGGTGGCGTTCAGCACCGCGGTCGCGGCGCTGCCGTACGTGCGGTCCGGCCACCTGCGCGCGATCGCGGTGTCGACGCGCGCTCGGCTGCCGACGCTGCCCGACGTGCCGACCATCGACGAGTCGGGACTGCCGGGCTTCGACGGCGGCTCGTGGCAGGGGCTGGTGATGCCCACCGGCGCGCCGCGCGAGATCGTGACCGCGGTCAACCGCGACGTCGTGAAGGCCCTCGGCGCGCCGGACGCGAAGTCGAAGATCCTGCAGATGGGCGGCCTCGTCGCGAGCGACACGCCCGAGCAGTTCGCGGCGTACGTCAGGTCGGAAACGGAAAAATGGGCGCAGGTGGTGAAGGCCGCGCACGTGAAGATCGACTGAGCCGCGCATGACCGACCTCTCGGAAGCGAAGATCGGAGAGGCCATCGGCCGGGCGATGACGCGAGTCGAGGACGCGCGCCTGCTGCAGGGCCAGGGGCAGTTCGCCGCCGACCTGCGCCGCGACAACATGCTGCACGCGGTGATCGTGCGCAGCGCGGTCGCGCACGGCCGGCTGCGCGGGATCGACGTCGCGAAGGCGGCGAAGCTGCCCGGCGTGCGCATGATCCTCACCGCCGCCGACGTCGCGCGCGCCTCGAGCGGCGCCGTGCCGAAGATCCCGATGCGCCAGGACAAGAAGGTCTCGGTCGAGCCGTTCCTGCAGCCGGTGATCGCGCACGACGAGGTGCGCTACGTCGGCGAGCCGATCGCGGTCGTCCTCGCCGACACGCCGGCGCAGGCGCAGGACGCGGCCGACGCCGTGGCGCCCGACATCGAGGCGCTGCCCGCGGCGACCGACGCACGATCGGGCCGGCTCGCGCTGACGATCACCGCGGTGCGCGGCGACGCCGACGCCGCCTTCGCGGCCGCGCCGTATACGCGCAAGGAGACGCTGCGCACGCACCGGCACACGGCGATGCCGCTCGAGACGCGCGGCCTGCTCGCGGAATGGGACGCGGACGGGACGAAGCTGCGGCTCTTCGGCGCGGCCAAGGTGCCGTTCATGAACCGCGGGATCCTCGCGAAGCTGTTCGCGATGAGCGAGGCCGACATCGAGCTGGTCGAGGGCGACACCGGCGGATCGTTCGGCGTGCGCGGCGAGTTCTATCCCGAGGATTTCCTGATCCCGTTCGCCGCGCGCGTGTTGCGTCGCCCGGTGAAATGGATCGAGACGCGCGGCGAGCACTTCATGGCGTCGAACCACTCGCGCGAGGCCGAGTGCGAGCTCGAGATCGCGTGCGAGCGCGACGGGACCGTCGTCGCGCTGCGCGGGCGCGGGCACACCGACGTCGGCGCGTACGTCCGCACCAACGGCACGACGCCCGCGGTCAACATGGCGCAGACCGCGCCGGGGCCTTACCGGGTTCCCCACGTGCGCATGGAGGTGTCGGTGGTGCTCACGAACAAGACCCCGTCGGGCACCTACCGCGCGCCGGGCCGCTTCGAGACCGACTTCTTCCGCGAGCGCCTGTTCGACCTCGCCGCCGGCGACCTGGGCATCGACCGCGCGGAATTCCGCCGCCGCAACCTCGTGCCGCGCGCCGAGATGCCCTACGCGCTGCCCGAGTGCTCGCCGATCGGCGGCAAGACCGCGTGCGACAGCGGCGACTACGCGAGCACGCTCGCGCGCTGCCTCGAGGAGTTCGGCTGGGCGGAGAAGCGCAAGCTGAACGGCCGGCGGGTCGACGGCCGCTATCACGGCGTGGCGGTCGGGTGCTACATCGAGGGCGGGGGATCGGGCCCGCTCGAGGGCGCGCGCCTCGTGGTGGAAGAGGACGGCCGGATCTCGGTGTATACCGGCGCATCGGCGAACGGCCAGGGGCTCGCCACCGTGTTCACGCAGATCGCGGCGGACGCGCTCGGGATCCCGGTGTCGCGCATCCGCGGCGTGTTCCACGGCACGACCTCGTACGTGAAGGAGGGCCGCGGCTCGTTCGGCTCGCGCGGCACGGTGATGGGCGGCTCGGCGATCGTGACGGTGGCGAAGCAGCTGCTCGAGCGCATCCGCGCGGAGGCCGCGCGCAGGCTCGGCTGCGGCGCGGACGAGGTGCGCATCGTGGACGGCCGGCGCGCGGTCGCGGGCAGCGGCCGCTCGATCCTGCTCGGCGAGCTGGCCGGCGTCTCGGCGGAGGGCACCTTCAACAGCAACAAGCGCACCTACAGCTACGGCGCGCACGCCGCGCACCTCGCCGTCGACGCGTCGACCGGCTGCGTCGAGGTGCTCGACTACGTCGCGGTCGAGGACGTGGGGCGCATCATGAACCCGGCGACGCTGCACGGCCAGACCTACGGCGCGGTGGTGCAGGGCCTCTCGGGCGTGCTGCACGAGGGGCTCGTGTACGACGGCGAGGGGCAGCTGCTCACGGGATCGTTCCTCGACTACTCGATGCCGGTCGCGCACGACTTCCCGCACATCCGCGTGTTCGCGCTCGAGGAGCAGCCGTCGCCGCTCAACCCGCTCGGCGCGAAGGGCGCGGGCGAGGGCGGCATCATCCCGGTCGGCGGCGTGGTCGCGAACGCGCTCGCGGCGGCGCTCGGCCCCCTCGGCGTGCGGCCGCGCGAGCTGCCGCTGACGCCGGCGCGCGTCTGGGAGATGATCCGATCGAGCGAGGAGGCCCCATGAAGAAGCTGCTCGCGGCCGCGGCGCTCGCGCTGCTGCCGCTTCTCGCGGCCGGCGCGGGATATCCCGAGCGCCCGCTGCGCCTGGTCGTGCCCTTCGCCCCCGGCGGCGGCAACGACGTGCTCGCGCGCCTGCTCGCAGGCGAGCTCTCCGAGGGCCTCGCGCAGCAGACGCTCGTCGAGAACCGTCCCGGCGCCTCGGGCATCACCGCGACGGACTTCGTCGCCAAGGCCGCGCCCGACGGCTACACGCTGCTCCTCGGCTTCGTCGGCCCGCTCGCGCTCTCGCCCGCGGTCGGCAAGGTGCCCTACGATTCGCTCGGGGATTTCGCGGGGCTCGGGCTGCTCGCGAGCTCGTATCACATCCTCGTGATCAATCCCAAGGTGCCCGCGCGCACGGTGCAGGAGCTGATCGCGCTCGCGAAGCGCGAGCCGGGCAAGCTCAACTACGCCTCGAGCGGCACCGGCGCGAACCTGCACCTCACGACCGAGCTGTTCAAGAACGTCGCCGGCATCGACATCGTCCAC
>DASRFB010000084.1:0-3041 GCA_035651815.1 Burkholderiales bacterium
TCGAGCCACACTCGTCGCAGAGCTGCGCCCTGCTGCACGTCCGCCGGTGCGTCGTCGGCGAGCCACACTCGTCGCAGACGCGCCGCCGCTCGGCGATGCGCATCACGGGCAACGGCTTTTCGCGCGGCGGGGCGCCCGGCAGGAACGGATGGATCAGCGCCGCGTGCGCCGCCTCGTCGCGCCCGCAGACCTGACAGCGCGCTTCGCGTGGCGCTATCACCATCACCGCCCACCCCGCACGGTGCGCGCACGCCCCCCCGCCACGCGCGCGAGTAGGGCAGGCGAAACGCAGGTCCGTCGCAGGGCCGGAGAGCCGCTCGAGACCCCCGGGTGCGCAGGCGTCACACGTGACGCCGTGTGATGGGGCGTTACGTCACGGTGCGTCACGCTCCTAGAGAAGAGGAGGAGGAGTATGAGGGGGAGGGGAAGAAATTGAAGCGCGCTCACTGGCCCTCCTGGCCGCCCCTCCGGCGCATCGGCCGCACCACTTCCGCAGCACGACGCTCGGCGTGCTGCGCAAGCTCCTGCTCGCGGTCCTTCTTGCGCTCCCGGTAACGCCGCGCGCGCTTCGCGTCCGCCTCGCGCTTCGCCGTCCGGTTGTTCTCGTGGAGGAAGATCTCGTACAGCTCCGGCGGCACGTGCCAGCCGTTGTCCGGGTCGAAGCGCATCAGCTCCACGCGCTCGAGCGCTTCGAGCGCGCGCTGCACGACGCCATCGCGGTCCGGCGTCGGCCCGCCGATGTCGGCCGAAATCGCCGCGACGTCCGCCGGCTCGCCCATCAGCGGGTCCAGGTAGTAGCCCGGCGTCTGCGAGTGGATGAGCGAGTTCATCAGGTACTCGTAGAACACGCCCCGCTGCTCGAGGGTGAGCGCCTTCCATGCGCCGCTGCGCAACAAGCGCGTCGGCACTTTCAACCACTCGCGAAGAAACGGATCCCTCCCCGACACAAACCTCCGTACGAACCAATCGCCGCCCTCAGCGCCGCCCACCGACTTGCCACCAAGACTCCGAACCCGGTCAACACGGGATTCGCGTTCTGGAGGGTGGGCAGCGCAGAGCGCCGCGATTGGCCGCAGCCACGCCGCCCGTGACGCCCGGCGATTCGACCCCGCCTCCCCGGCGTTGTCCTGGGCCGGGGGTACGTGTTTTCCGCTGGATGAAGGGTGCCACGGACGGCGTGCGCGGCTCGCTCACCTGTGCATACGCTGCGACTCCTTTCGCTACGGCCTTCGTGCGGCCGCCGGGACCCCGGGCGGGGCGCCACGCCGGCTGGTTGAGCAGTAGATCACGCCGGCGCTGGTCGAGGTCCCGGCCGCCGCACGAGCGGCGACCGTTTGGCCTCTTGCTTGGCAGCACTCGCGAAGATGACGACTTCGACGAGAGCGGCTAGGGGTATCGTCCTTCGGACCCCGCCTCCTTTCTCGCTACGCCGCGCCCCGCGCGGACCCCCCCTGGGCGACGACCGCGACCGGCCCGCCCGACTCCTTGAGGAGCCGGCGATAGGCCGCGAGCTCGTCCGCGTCCATGCGCTCGATGGGCTTCGGCGCCGCCGCCTTCACGGCCGTCACCGTCCAGCCCATCGAGCGCGTCCAGCGCCAGAACGGCGCCACGTCCGGCTTCGCGCCCGCCGGCGCCGAAGCCCGCACCTCCCTGGCCTGCTCCACGCTCGAGGGGCGCAGCACCGCCCCACGCGGCTCCTGCGCGCTCTCCGGCGGCTCCTGCGCGCTCTCCGGCGGCTCCTGCGTGCGCTCCGGCGCTGCCTGTGCGCCCTCCCGCGCGACCTTGCAGCGCGCCGCGTAGTAGCTGCGTAGCTCCGCCAGCCCGCGGTCCGTGATCACCCACGTGCTGCCCGAGGCGCGGACCTCCGCGTACTGCGCCGGGATCTCGTAGAGGTAACGCCCAATGCCGAAGTGCACCGCCGCCCGCTTGAGCGCGTCCGAGTAGGCGCTCTTGAGCGCGTCGGCGAAGCCGCCCTGGTTGGGCTCGCCGACGTCGGCGCGCGTCACCGTCCGCCCGGCCACTTCGAGCGTCAGCCGGCACTCGACATGGCCGCCCTGCAACGCCACGTACTCCGCCGACCACGCGAACGGTTCGAGCACCGCGTCGAGCCGGCCCTGCACTGCGCGCGCGTCGATGTAGCAGACGCAGCGCGCGCGCTTCTCACCCTCGCGCGGCTTGCCGTCGACACGCCACTCGACGTCCGCCACCGGGAACGGCGCCGCCAGCGCCGCCATGATCGCCTCCGGGTCGGTCGGCCGGCCCGTCATCGCGCCGCCTTCTTCCAGCGCAGCGTCGGCGTCTCCTTGTCCCCGCGGAACGGCTCGCGCAGCGCCTCGCCCGTGAACTGCCCCTCGGCGATGAACGGCTCCAGGATCTTGTCGTTGACCGTCAGCGCGTGCAGCTCGAGCAGCCGGTAGAACGCGTCCGGGTGCGCCTCGTACAGCGCGTTCAGGTCCCAGGTGTGCCCGCGCCGGACGTTCACCAGCTCGAGCTCGCCGATGCCCTCGACGAAGATCGGCCCGTGCTTCGCCACCCACGCGCGCAGCGCCTTGTTCGCCTTCGCCGCCTCGTCGTCGTAGCGGTCGCGCGCCTGGCACAGCGTCCGGTACTCGCGCGCCAGGTCGTGCGCCTCCTGCGGCGTCAGGTCGGCCGCGTCCTCGAACGCGCGGCTCGCCTGTTCGATCGCTTCGGTCGTCATTTCGTCCTCCACATCCCGATCAACGCCAGCACCGTCGCCGCGACGGCGAGCGGCACCACGTAGGCCAGGATGAAAATCTGGTCCTGCGTCATCGCCCGATCCCCTCGATGCGCGCCCGCCGCGCTTCCAGGGCGTCGAGCCCGGCCCGCGCGGCGAGAGGAACGGCGAGCGCGCGATCTCGCGCACCAGCTCCGAAGTCTCGGCGATGCTCTTCGTGAGCTCGGCCAGGTAGTCGCGCGTGTGCGCGGCCACGTGCGCTTCCGCCGCTGCGAGCGGCACCCACCGCTCGCAACCCTCCTCGTCGCAGTACATCGCGCTGTCGTCGTGCTTCCAGAGGATCACG
>DASRFB010000085.1:0-4664 GCA_035651815.1 Burkholderiales bacterium
GCTGCCGCGCGTCGCGCCCTGATCAGCCGGCCTGGAAAGCGCGCATCCGCTCGCGCAGGTCCTCCGGGATCGGCGTCGACTTGAAGGTCGCGTAGTCGATCACGCACATCGTCCACGCCGCGCGCAGGCGCGTCTCGCCGGCGACGCTGCCCTGGATCGCGAGGTCGAGCGAGCTGCGACCGAGCCGCGTGACCCACAGGTCGAAGTCGATCACCTCAGACAGCCGGCACGCGACCTGGAACTGCGCGGTGATCGCGAGCGACGGGATGCGCAGGTTCCGCGGCCCCATGAAGTCGGTGCCGAAGGGCGAGCCCAGGCCTTGCGCGAACCAGTCCTCGAGCACCGAGGCGAACAGATCGAAGAAGCGCGGATAGAAGACGATCTCGGCCGGGTCGCAGTGCGCGAAGCGCACGAGCTGCGGCGAGCGGAACGCGCGCGCGGGCGGCGGGCCGGCGCTCGCCGGCGCGTCGGGCGTCGGCACCGCGCCCGGGATCAGGAAGCGCGACATGCGCTCACGCATCTCGTCCGGGATGGGTATCGCGCGCAGGCGCCCGTCGGTCGAGACCATCGCGATCTTGTGCCGCACGCGCAGGCGCTCCTCGCCCTGCACCCGGCCGAGCACGCGAAGGACGATGGAGCTGCGCCCGAGCGTCTCGACCCGCAGCTCGAGCGTCAGGCGCTCGCCGATGCGGCAGGCGGCGAGGAACTCGACGTGCGTGTGCACCAGGGGAACGCCGCGCCGCTGCACGAGATGGAACTCGTCGAACGGGACGCCCAGGCCCTCGCCGAACCAGTCCTCGGTGAGGTCGTTCATCATCTCGAGGAAGCGGGGAAAGAACACGATCCCCGCGGGGTCGCAGTCGGAGAAGCGGACGGGACGCTCGCTGCGGAAGGTCTCCAAGGCGCCGGTCACGCTCACGCGGCCTTGCGGCCCTCGGGGCGCGGGCGCTCCATGAAGCGCACGGGCTTCGCCTCGGGCGGCGCCGGGGCGATGCCGTGCGCCGCGAGCGCGCCCTCGAGCGTGCGTCCCTCCGGATCGGCGAGCGCGCTCTCGCGCGCCGCGCGGATCGCCTGAGCGCGCGCCTGCGCCTCGCCGACCGCCGCGCCTTCGACCAGCGTCTCGAGGATGCGCAGGAAATTGCGCTTGCCGCGCCGGTGCGTCTCGCCGTAGCCCTTGATCAGCCGCCCGCAGAGCGCGATCTCGAGCGCGAGCGCGAGCTCGCCGCGGCGGGCCGCGGCCGTGATCGGGCGCAGCCAGCGCTCGATCAGCTGCTGCTCCTCGTGCCAGCGCGCCGTGCGCGGCCGCAGCGGCTTGAGCCACGCGAGCAGCCGCAGCACGAGGAACCCGCCGACGCTCGTCGTCTTCAGGTGCAGCCCCGGCCCGTCGGCCAGCCCGCGGCGCGCGGCCCAGCGCTTCAGCGCCGCCGCGGCGCGCGGCGGCAGGACGGCGGCGATCTCCTCGACGCCCGGCTTCAGGTATTCCGTGACGTGCACCGGCTCGCCCGGCTTCGCCGCCACCTCCTCGCGCACGCGTGCGAGGCGGCTCGCGCGCGACTTCAGGTCGGCGACGCGGATCACGTCCTCGTAGCACATCCACAGCGCGAGGAAGCGCCCGGTCTCGCGCGTGATCGGATAGCCCGCGGCGCCGCCGCCCTGGTTGCGCTCCGCGTCGAGCACGAGCTCCAGGCGCCCGAGGTAGATGTCGGCGTAGCGCTCGTTCTGGAAGTCGAGCGTCCGCGCCGCGCCTTCCTCGAGCACGTCCTGGACGGGCTCCGGGAACACCCGGCGCACGCGCTCGACCGCGCTGCCGCGCGGGCGCAGGCCCTCGACCGCCCGGGCGTCGCCTTCGCCGCGCGCGCAGGCGTGGCCGAGCGCGAAGCCCTTGAGGCTCGCCTGCGCGCTCCGGCCGCCCGCCAGGATCACCGCCTCGCAGTCCGACCACGCGAGCGGCAGCACGCCCGAGCCGGCGAGCGCGCCGAACATCACCGCGCTCACGACCGTGCCCGCGGCCTCGGTCTGCGCCTGCATGTCGAACAGGATGGCGCGCTTCGCCATCGCGCGCGCCGCGTCCACGATGCGCGCGTCGTCGAGCCGGCCGTCGCCCATCTGGATCTTCTCGGCGACCGTGTAGACCCGGTTCGTGGACGCGATCAGCGTCGTGCTCGCGCTCACGTAGCCGTTCTGCATCGCGCGCGCCGCCTCGAGGAGCTCCGAGGCGATGACGATGTCGACGTGACCGGGCGCGGGCGTCAGCGTCATCACCGGCCGCCGGCCGCCGAGCTCGGCGCTCTTCGCCGGGTAGATCTCGATGTAATACGTCGTCGCGCCGGTGCGCTGCGCGACGCCGGGGATCGACGTGCTCTGGACCGGAAAGTCCAGCGCGGTCGCCGCGGCGACGATCCAGTCGGCGAGCACGCCGCCGCCTTCGCCGCCGAGCGCCGCGACGAGGATGGTGATCGGGCGCTCCGGGAGCGCGCTCATACGGGCAGGCCCGGCTCGCGCGGCGCGAGGACGCGGATCGCCGCGCCGCGCAGCGCCGCGAGCGCGCGGTCCCAGGCGCTCGGATTCTGCACGACCTCGGCTCGGTAGAACGAGGGGCACAGCACCGCGGCGTGCGCGACCTCGCCGCACAGGCCGCAGCCGACGCAGCCGTTGTTCACGTGCGCGACCGGGTCGACCTTGAGCGGGTCGCTGCTCGGCTTCACCGTGAGCGACGGGCACCCCGAGAGCCGGATGCACGAGTGGTCGCCCGTGCACACGTCCTCGTCGACGCCGAAGCGCGTGCGCACGACGCGCTTGCCCGCGGCGAGGTCGGCGGCGACCTGCGGGCGGATCCGCCGCTGGCGCTCGAGCTGGCACTCGGCGTCGGCGATGATCACCTTCAGGCCGCGGTACGAGCTGGTCATCGCCTCGCGCAGCGCCTTCGCCATCCGGCCGACGCGGTAGGTATAGACCGACTTCAGCCACTTCACGCCGATGCCGCGCAGTGCGCGCTCGATGCTCATGTCGCTCGACTTGTATTCGGTCGGGTGCGGCGAGGACGGAATGTTCTGCGTACCGGTCGCCGAGGTGTAGCCGTTCTTCATGATCACGAGGATGCCGTCGTCCTTGTTGAAGACGGCGTTCGCGATGCCGGAGGTGAGGCCGTTGTGCCAGAAGCCGCCGTCGCCCATCACCGTGATCGTGCGGCGCGAGAACATCGGCTCGATCGCGGCGTTCGACGCCATGCCGAGGCCGTAGCCGAGCACGGTGTTGCCCATGTTGAAGGGCGGCAGCGTCGAGAACGTGTGGCAGCCGATGTCGCCCGAGATGTGGAAGGCGCCGTGCTCGCGCTCGAGCAGCTTCATCGCCGAGAACACCGGGCGCTCGGGGCAGCCGACGCAAAACCCGGGCGGCCGCGCGGGCAGGGCGCCGAGCAGCTCGGCGGCGCGCTTCTTCGGGGCCGTCAGGCGCTCGTGCGCCGCGCGGATCGCGGCGGCGTCGAGACCGGGAACGAGCGGCGCGAGCTGCTCGAGCCACTTCGCCATGCCGGTGAGCACCACCTCGCCGGTGTATTCGCCCGCCATGGGGAGGCAATCCTTGCCGTGGACCTTCGTCTGCAGATCGGCCTTGCGCAATATCGCGTGCAGCGCGTCCTCGAGGTACGCCGGCTGGCCTTCCTCGACCATCAGGACGGCGGCCTTATCGGCGCAGAACTCGGCGACCTCGTCGGGCACGAGAGGGTAAGTGACGTTGAGCGCGTAGATGGGAAGCTTCGACGCGCCGAACGCGTCGGCGAGCCCGAGCAGCTGCAGCGCGCGCACGGTGGCGTTGTACATGCCGCCCTGGCAGACGATGCCGACCGTATCGATCTCCCCGGGGAAGATCTCGTTCAGCTTCTGCTCGCGCACGAAGCGCACCGCCGCCGGCCAGCGCGTCTCGACTTTCAGGCGCTCCTGCGCGTAGGTCGAGGGCGGCAGCGGGATGCGGCCGAAGTCGAACTCGGGCGCTTCCAGCGTCCGCTTCGTCGACACTTCGGGCCGCACGTTGTCCCGGGTTTCGAACGTTCCGTGCACGTGGCAGGCGCGGATCCGCAGCTCGAGCATCACCGGCGTCGACGACGCCTCGGAGAGCTCGAAGCCTTTCTCGACCATGCGCACGATGGACGGGAGATCGGGGCGCGGATCGAGCAGCCAGATCTGCGACTTCATCGCGAAGGCGTGGCTGCGCTCCTGGATGATCGACGCGCCCTCGCCGTAGTCCTCGCCGATGACGATCAGCGCGCCGCCGCGCACGCCCGCCGACGCGAGATTCGACAGGGCGTCGGAGGCGACGTTGGTGCCGACGGTCGACTTCCACGCGACCGCGCCGCGGATCGGGTAGTTGATCGAGGCGCCGAGCATCGCCGCGGCGCCCGCCTCCGAGGCGTTGGTCTCGATATGGATGCCGAGGTCGCCCATGATGTCGCGGGCGTCGTTCAGCACGTCCATCATGTGCGAGATCGGCGCGCCCTGGTAGCCGCCGACGTACGACACGCCCGACTGCAGCAGCGCCTTGGTGACGGCGAGGATGCCTTCGCCGTGGAAGACCTGGCCGCGGCCGAGCCGGAGCAGCTCGACCTCCTTCTTGAACGAGCGTTCCATGCCGCTATTCTAGACCAGCACCTTCGGCAGCCAGACGGCGAT
>DASRFB010000086.1:0-6780 GCA_035651815.1 Burkholderiales bacterium
CAAACGGTGTGATCGGGCGGCTTGGAATCCATACCATTTGATTCGGTGTACGGGCAGGCGAACACACCGCAATCTATCTCGCCCGTTGGCGTCACATAGGGAATGGAATGCACAAGCAGATGCTGGTGCACGATTTCCACCTCATATCCGTCGTCGGCCAGCCGCTGTACGGCGGGGCTATGAACGGTTTGTTTTTGTGACATCGAATTTCAGTCCGTTTTCCAAAGGCACCGACTGGCCTTCCGCGAGCGTCCCGTCGGCATGATGCGGCCCCACGTAGTGCACCGAGTAGATCGACTGGTTTGCCGCGGGGTCATTCGGGAATGCCAAACCGACCACTTGGGCGTACGAGATGGTCGGGCCCGCAACTTCACGCGCGCGTCCATTGATGACGATATGGAACAGCCCCGCCTTGCTTTGGGCTTCGGATGACAGCGTAGACATCGTTCCGATTCCTTTCTTTCGTTGTTAGTTAAGACCGGCGAGTAGCAACTCACTCATATATACGCCGGATTCCGTCCCCCGCCCTCAGCACGCGCGGTTTGGTATATACATTCATAAGGACAACGACTTCGGTGTTAGTTCCGACTTGTGTATATACGTTCATAGTATCGAGGTCCTGCGGTTATGTCAAGTACAGGCCTCTTGCCTTGAGCGAAGCGGGTATATACAATAGCCGCTATCGGCGTATTGATTCCTCAGCGTATGGCGACCGTCATATCTCCAAAAATTTCAGAGAAAATATCATCAAAACACCGCGTTACTGATGAGGAAGTGCATCAATGCTTCGCCAATCGGAGCGGGCCTTATCTTTCGGACTCACGCGAGGACCACGCGGCGGAGGCCCCTACGTATTGGTTTATTTCTGAAACAAACGGAGGACGGAAGCTGAAGGTCGTGTTCGTCCACAGAGATGGAAACAACTACCTGAGGACGGCGTACCCGCCAAACGACACAGAAATTCATATATATGACAAGTACGCTTAGGTGGCGCCGTAAATAATCCGCATGGCACTTGACTGGAATCAAGCCTGCGTCTTATTGTCGATACAATATGTGCTTGTTCCCGTAGTTGTTTCAGTAGATACAATCTATAGCGAGGTAACCAAGATGAATGGACGATCCATCCCGGCATCGGACGAGGCATGGGAGGACCGGTCACTAGGTAGTGACGAGGCTGCCGTCAAAGTAGTAGACGAAGCTGCAACAAAGGCAGTCGACGAGGCGGCCGGAACTCAGCTGATCTCGATTCGGATGCAGAAATCGATGATTGACGAGATCAAGGTGATTGCCGCGAAGAATGGCGGCATGGGCTACCAGACCCTTGTCAAACAGGTCCTTCAGCGCTTCATCGATTGCGAAAAGAGAATGGTCTGGAACGAATACGTGTCCAGGAAGCTAAAAGAACAGCAGAAGGAAGCGGACCAGGATAAAGCGGCGCGGGCCAAACAAAAAGAAAAGAAGGCCGCGTAAACCGGTTTTTGACATGAAAACCCGCCTGTTGGCGGGTTTTTTTTCGCCTGGATATCTCGCAGCTGACGAGATTGGGGATAAGGCCGAGCACCCCATCAACACAAAGTCACGGAGATGGCCGCCCGGAAGGCCTCGCGTTCGCCTATCAACCCGGAATCTCCGCCTCCACCAACCACCCCAGCAACACCAACGATTCCTGCCACCCCAGATAACACATCTCCGCCGGAATCATCTCCGGTATCCCTTCCTGCACGATGCTCACGTCGGTCCCGACCGACACTTTCTTGAACACGATGGTGGTCTTCATCTCGCCCGGCAGGTTCGGATCGTCGAATTTGTCGGTGTGGACGATGCGCTCGCCCGGGACGAGCTCGAGGTATTTGCCGCCGAAGGAGTGTTTCTGCCCGTTGCTGAAGTTGGTGAAGGACATTTTGTAGCTGCCGCCGACTTTGGGGTCGATCTGGTGGACTTTGCCGGTGAAGCCGTGCGGCGGGAGCCACTTGGCCATGGCGTCGGGGTCGAGGAAGGCGCGGTAGATTCTTTCGGGCGGCGCGCGCAGGACGCGGTGGAGGCGGACGGTGCCGGTGGGCATGACGGGTCCTTTCAACGTGTGGGTTTCATTTCGGGGGCGGCTTCTTCGCGAGGCGCTCCTTGAGATCGGCGAAGGGCGTATAGGTCGACGGCTTGGCGCCGGCGGGGGCGCTTGCGCCGCGGGCCGCTTCGAGCTGGCGCTGGTGCTCGTTGTCGTGGCAGTACAGGCACAGCAGCTCCCAGTTGCTGCCGTCGGGCGGGTTGTTGTCGTGGTTGTGGTCGCGGTGGTGGACGGTCAGCTCGCGCAGGTTCTTGTGCGTGAACTCGCGGCCGCAGCGCCCGCAGATCCAGGGGTAGATCTTCAGCGCCTGCTCGCGGTAGCCGCGCTCGCGCTGCGCGGCGGCGCGGCGGGCCTCGGCGACGATGCGGTCGAGCTTGCCCGGGTCGCTTGCGCTCATAATCCGATTTTGCAAAGAAAGCGGCCCGATGTCGATGCGTGCCTGCCTCGCGGCGTTGCTGCTCGTCCACGCGCTCGCCCTCCCCGGGGCGCGCGCGGACGAGCCCCGCTACGCGTCCGTCCCCGCGAGCCCGGACGGCATCGGCAAGGTCTACCTCGGGCGCGAGATCGCGCGCGTGATGGGCTTCCCCGCCGCGGACTGGCTCGAGCGCCCCGAGCGCATGCAGGAGGAGCGGCCCGACCGCGTGCTCGCCGCGCTCGACCTGAAACCCGGCATGGCGGTCGCCGACATCGGCGCGGGCAGCGGCTACTACTCCTGGCGCATGGCCGAGCGCGTCGGCCCGCGCGGCACGGTGTACGCGGTCGACGTCCAGCCCGAGATGGTCGCGCTGCTCGAAGAGCAGATGAAGGACCGCGGCGCCGCCAACGTCAAAGCGATCCTCGGCACCGCCAAGGATCCGCGCCTTCCCCCGCGCTCGCTCGACCTCGCGCTGATGGTCGACGTCTACCACGAGCTCGAATACCCGTACGAGATGCTCGCCGCCGTCGTGCGCGCCCTGAAGCCCGGAGGCCGGATGGTCTTCGTCGAGTTCAGGGCGGACGATCCCGCCGTGCCGATCAAGCCCCTGCACACCATGACCGAGGCCCAGGTGCGAAAGGAAGCCGCCGTTCATCCCCTCGCGTGGCAGAAGACGATCGCCGACCTGCCCTGGCAGCAGGTCATCGTCTTTCGCAAGCGATAACGCGCCGGCGGCGCGCGGCCGAATCTCCGCGGCCTTCCGAGTACAATCCTCGGGGTAATGCGCATCTTCCCTGCCGGCGCCACCGGCGCCATCGGTCGCTTCCTGGTACCCCTTCGGCCCATGACCCGCGAAAAGCTCGCGCGCGCGGCCCGCGCGATCGCGCCGTCGCGCACGAGCCTCGCCCTCTTCGCGCTCATCGTCGCGGCGGTCTGGACGATCACCGGCCTCGTGATCCGCCAGGCCTACCGCGACACCGTGGACCGCGCGGTCGCGGGCGCGGCGAACCTCGCGCGCAGCCTCGCCGAGTACGAAGCCTCGTCGGTCCGCTCGATCGACCTCTCGCTCATCGTGCTCCGGGACGAATGGCTGCGCGATCCCGCGTCGCTCCCCGCGGCCGTGCAGCGGCACGCGGACAACATCGCCCGCGATCTCGTCATCCAGGTCGCGGTGATCGACGCCTCGGGCACGATCGTGTACAGCAAGCTGCCGGCGGACCGGCGCATCAACTTCGCCGACCGCGAGTATTTCCGCGCCCACCGCGACAGCGGCATCGACCGGCTCCACATCAGCGCGCCGGTCTTCGGCCGGGTCACCCGGCAATGGGCGATCCAGTTCTCCCGCCCGATCCGCAAGGACGGGAAATTCGCCGGCATGATCGTCGTCGCCGTTCCGCCGCCCGCGCTCGAGAAGGTCTACCGCGACATCGACCTCGGCGCGGACGGCGTCATCACGCTCGCGCGCAGCGACGGCCAGATCCTCGCGCGCAGCGACAATTTCGCCCGCGGCGTCGACGTTTCCCTCGCCGGACGGCCGGGGCTCGGCGAGACCGGGCCCGCCGCCGCCAGCTTCACGGGGACCGGCATCGTCGACGGCGCGCGGCGCTTCGTCTCCTACCGGCGGCTCGAGGGCTATCCGCTCACCATCTACGTGGGCCAGAGCGTCGAGTCGGTGCTCGCGGGCTATCGCAGCCAGCGCAACGTCATGCTGGGCGTCGCCGCCCTCGCGACGCTGCTCGTGTACGCGCTGCTGCGCCTGGCCGAGTCGCGCGCGCGCGACCGCGAGAGCCGGCAGCGGCTCGAGGCGGCCCTCGTCGAGGGCGAGCGCAGGCTGCTCGACGAGCGCGAGCGCTTCATGATGGAGCTCCACGACGGCAGCATCCAGTCGCTGTACGCGGCGGGCCTCCAGGTCGAGACCTGCCGCCGTCTCATCGGGCGCGACCCGGCGGGCGCGG
This sequence comes from Burkholderiales bacterium, assembly GCA_035651815.1. Taxonomy (GTDB): domain Bacteria; phylum Pseudomonadota; class Gammaproteobacteria; order Burkholderiales; family SG8-39; genus VBDM01. The sequence continues at coordinate 4,436 of DASRFB010000086.1, forward strand.
CGCGCATCGCCGCCGAGGTGCAGCCGCAGCTCAACCGCGTGATCCAGGACATGCGCCGCCTGCTCGCGCGCGAGGAGGCGCCGGGCCGCTCGCCCGAAGTGTTCGTCGAGGAGCTCTCGCGCCTGCTCGCGGCGCGCTCGGAGATCGGGCCGCGCTTCGCGTTCGACGTCGACCCGGACGCGGTGCGCTCGCTCTCCGCCGAGCAGGCCTCGCACGTCCTGCGGATCGCGGGGGAAGCGGCGAGCAACGTCGTGCGCCACGCGCAGGCGCGCACCGCGACCGTGTCGCTCAAGTCGGGCGGGGACCGGGTGCGCCTGGTGATCGCCGACGACGGCGCCGGCATGCCGCCGCAGGCCGCTTCGGGCGGCGGGCTCGGGCTGAACAACATCCGCGCGCGCGCCGACCGGCTCGGCGGGACGCTTCGCGTCGACGCCGCTCCCGGCCGCGGGACGCGCGTCTCGGTCGAGTTTCCGGCGGCGGGGCCATGACCGCCCGCCCGATCACGCTGCTCCTCGTCGACGACCACCAGATGGTCCGCGTGGGACTGCGGCAGCTGCTGTCGTTCGACCCCGATCTCAGCGTCGCCGGCGAAGCGGGAACCGTCGCCGCGGCGATCGCCGCGGCGGAGCAGCTGCGTCCCGACGTCGTCCTGATGGATCTGCGGCTGCCCGACGGCACCGGCGTCGACGCCTGCCGCGAGATCCTGTCGTCGCTTCCGGGCACGCGCGTGCTGTTCCTCACCTCGCATTCGGACCGCGATGCGATCACGTCGACCGTGCTCGCGGGCGCGTCGGGCTACCTCATCAAGGACATCCGCCACGACGCGCTGGTGCGGGCGATCAAGGACGCGGCGGCCGGGCGGACCGTCCTCGACTCGAAGCTCCTCGCGCCGGTGCGCGAGGAGATGTCGCGCCTGGCGAGCGGCGTGCACAAGGCGATGGCCCTGTCGCCGCAGGAGCAGCGCGTCCTCGCGCAGGTCGTGGAAGGACGCACCAACAAGGAGATCGGCGCGGCGCTCGGCCTGAGCGACAAGACCGTCAAGAACTACCTGAGCAACGCCTTCCAGAAGCTGCACGTGACCCGGCGGGCCCAGGCCGCGGCGCTGTTCGCGAAGACCGGGCGGCGCGAGGGCGACGAGTAGGGCCGTTCGGCCCTATGGGCGCGGCGGCAGTGCGCCTAACGTAGGAGGCGACCATGAACAGCCTCCGTCATGCCGTTCTCCGGCGTATCGCCGATTCCGCCCCGGGCAGCGTGGACGCGCTCGCGGCGCACCTGGAGGTGTCCCCCGCAGAGCTCGCGAGCTGGCTCGAGGGGCGGGCCCGGGTGCCCGACGATGTCTTCCTGAGGGCGGTCGACATCCTCGCGCTGATCCGCGCCGGCGCCCGCTCGCAGCGCGGCGCGCGGCCGGCCGCCGCGGCCGCATCGCCGGCGGCAAGACGGCCCGACCCGAAAGACTGAGCTCGCACGCATCGCTCGGCTCGTCTTGTTCTCCTCCCGGCGAGGCTAGGGCAGTACGTACTCCACCACGCCGACGATGTTCCTCGCCGGCACGAAGCCCCAGATCCGGCTGTCGGCGCTGTTGTCGCGGTTGTCGCCGAGGACGAAGTAATGCCCCTCGGGCACCGGGCACGACATGCCCTCGGCGGTGTAGGTGCAGCGGTCCTTGAAGGGAAACGCCTGGGCCGGAGGAACAGAAACGGGCGCGCCGGTCTCGACGAGAACCGGATACTCGCGAGCGCCGAGCCGCTCCAGATACCGCGGGGAGCCGGCGATCGGTTTCCGCGGCACTTCCTGGTCGTTGATCCAGAGCCGCTTGCTGAAATAGGCGACCCGATCGCCCGGAAGCCCGACGATCCGCTTGGCATAGACGATCGTCGGGTCCTCCGGATACTCGAAGACGACGATGTCGCCGCGGTTCAGCTCGGAGGAGATGCCGGTCCTCGCGAAATGAATTCCGAAGGTCTTGTAGTTGCCGTATCCCCACTTCTTCACGATCAGGTGCGCCCCAGGCTCGATCGACGGCAGCATCGAGGCGGACGGAAAGCGGAACGGCTCGAACGCGAACGCCCGGACTCCGAGCGCGAGCGCCGCGAACGCCGCCACGATGACGGTCAGCCCGGGCCCGCGCGCGTACCACGGCCGCCTCAGCACGCGCGAGTCGCGGCAGGAGCGGTGCACCTGAAACGCGCAGACGATCGCGACGAGCAGCAGCGCGAGGCCCAGGGGCCACGCGTGCTCCCGCGATACGAACAGGCTGGCCGCCCCGATGACGACGTTCAGCGCGAGATAGATCCCGGCCCAGCCCGGACGCGCCACGTACAGCATCCCGGCGGGCGGGAGGAGGA
>DASRFB010000087.1:0-11296 GCA_035651815.1 Burkholderiales bacterium
CGATCCATCCCTTGTGCCAGGCGATCTCCTCGGGGCAGGCGATCTTCAGCCCCTGCCGGCGCTCGATGGTCTCGATGAACAGGCTCGCCTCGAGCAGCGACTCGTGCGTCCCGGTGTCGAGCCAGGCGTGGCCGCGCCCGAGCGTCTCGACGGTGAGCTTCCCGGCCTCGAGGTAGCGCCGGTTCACGTCGGTGATCTCGAGCTCGCCGCGCGCCGAGGGCGCGAGCGAGCGCGCGATGCGCACGACGTCCCGGTCGTAGAAATAGAGCCCGGTCACGGCATGGTGCGAGCGCGGCGCCGCCGGCTTCTCCTCGATGCTGAGCGCGCGGCCGCCCGCGTCGAACTCGATCACGCCGTAGCGCTGCGGGTCCTTCACCCGGTACGCGAACACGGTCGCGCCGCCGGCGCTGGCCGCGGCGCGCACGAACGCGGGCTGCAGGTCGTGGCCGTAGAAGATGTTGTCGCCCAGGACCAGCGCGCAGGCGTCGCCGCCGATGAACTTCTCGCCGATCAGGAACGCCTGGGCGATGCCGCCGGGCGCGGGCTGCACCGCGTAGCTGAAGGCGACGCCCCAGCGCGCGCCGTCGCCGAGCAGCTCGCGGAACCGCGGCGTGTCCTGCGGCGTCGAGATGACGAGGATGTCGCGGATGCCCGCGAGCATCAGCGTCGACAGCGGATAGTAGATCATCGGCTTGTCGTACACGGGCAGCAGCTGCTTGGACACGACCTGCGTCACCGGGTACAGGCGTGTTCCCGATCCGCCGGCGAGGATGATGCCTTTCACGCGCTCCCCCGCTTGCCGTAGTTCTTCTCGATCCAGCCGCGGTACGCGCCGCTCGCGACGTGCGCGACCCATTCCGGGTTGTCGAGGTACCAGGCGACGGTCTTGCGCAGCCCCGAGTCGAAGCTCTCCGCCGGCCGCCACCCGAGCTCGCGCTCGATCTTCGCGGCGTCGATCGCGTAGCGCCGGTCGTGCCCCGGGCGGTCCGCGACGAAGGTGATGAGGTCGGCGTGGTTGTGCTTGCGGTGCGGCTTCGCCTCGTCGAGCAGGGCGCAGACCGCCTTCACCACGTCGAGGTTGCTGCGCTCGCTCGAGCCGCCGATGTTGTAGGTCTCGCCCGGCCGCCCGCGCGCGAGCACCAGGCGCAGCGCCGCGCAGTGGTCCTGCACGAACAGCCAGTCGCGCACGTTCGCGCCGTCGCCGTAGACCGGCAAAGGCTTGCCCGAGATCGCGTTCAGGATCACGAGCGGGACGAGCTTCTCGGGGAACTGGTGCGGCCCGTAGTTGTTCGAGCAGTTGGTGATGATCGCCGGCAGCCCGTAGGTCGCGTGATAGGCGCGCACCAGGTGGTCCGACGCCGCCTTCGACGCGGCGTACGGGCTGTTCGGCGCGTAGGCCGTGGTCTCGGAGAACGGCGGGTCGGCGGGGCCGAGCGAGCCGTAGACCTCGTCGGTCGAGACGTGCACGAAGCGGAACGACTCCTGCGCCGCGGGAGCGAGCTTGCGCAGGAAGTCGCGCGCCTCCTCGAGCAGCGCGAAGGTGCCGAGCACGTTGGTGTCGATGAACTCGCGCGGGCCGTGGATCGAGCGGTCGACGTGGCTCTCGGCGGCGAAGTGCACGATCGCGCGCGGCGCCTGCTTGTCGAGCAGCTGCTTGAGGAGCGTCCGGTCGCCGACGTCGCCGTGCACGAACAGGTGCGACGCGTTGACCTGCGCGGCGCTCAGGTTCTCGAGGTTGCCCGCGTAGGTCAGCTTGTCGAGGTTGACGACGGGCTCGTCGGTGCTCGCGAGCCACTCGAGCACGAAGTTCGAGCCGATGAAGCCCGCGCCGCCGGTGACGAGGATGGTCATCGCCCGGCGCGCTCCAGCGCCATCAGCTTCGCGTACTTGTTGAAGCTGTTCATGCAGCCGATCGCGATGTGCACGAGCCCGGGGGCGCCGTCGAGGAAGCCGAGCCTCAGGACGTAGAACTTGAGGAACCGGAACAGCGGCGAGAGCGCGAGGTGCGCGAGCGAGGCGCGGGCGCCGGCCGCGCGCAGCGTCTCGGCCTGCAGCGTCGTGTAGCGGTTCTGCTTGTCGAGATAGCGCTCGAGCGTCTCGGCCGAGTCGTGCATCAGGTCGCCCGCGAGCCGGTGCACGGGCTCCGTGGCCAGCACCTTCTCGTGCACCGCGTCGTCGCTCCAGCGCGCGGCCGCGCGGTGGAACAGGCGCACGCTCCAGTCGGGATAGCCCTCGCCGTGGCGCAGCCACCGCCCGAGGAAGCGGTTGCAGCGGGCGAGCGCGTAGACGCGGCCGCGCGGCGCGGCGAGCTCGCGCGCAATCGCCTCGCGCAGCGCCGGGCTCACGCGCTCGTCGGCGTCGACGCACAGCACCCAGTCGTGCGCGGCGGAGGCGACCGCGAGCTGCTTCTGCGGGCCGAAGCCGAGCCAGGCGTGCTCGAGCACGCGCGCACCGCGCGCGCGGGCGAGCTCGCGCGTCGCGTCGGTGGACCCCGAGTCGACGACGAGCGTCTCGTCCGCAAAAGCGACGCTGTCGAGGCACTCGCCCAGCTGGGCGGCCGCGTTCTGGGTGATGATCACCGCGGACAAGGCCATGATGTCCCGTGCCGGCGGTGCCGGCAATCCCGTATAATCAGGAGGTTATGCGGGCCATTCTAAACCTATTCTGCGCTCGCGGGCTGCCCGCTCGGGGATGAAGAAGATCCTGCTCGTGAAGACGTCGTCCCTCGGCGACGTCATCCACAACCTCCCGGTCGCGACCGACATCCGCCGGCAGCTCCCGGAGGCGCGCATCGACTGGCTGGTCGAGGAGCCGTACGCGGCGCTGGTCGCGCTGCATCCCGCGGTGCACCGCGTCATCCCGGTCGCGATCCGGCGCTGGCGGCGCGGCCTGCTCGGGCACCGCACCTGGAAGGAGATCGCCGAGTTCCGGCGCCTCTCCCAGGCCGAGGCCTACGACGCCGTCGTCGACACGCAGGGGCTGGTGAAGAGCGCGGTGCTCGCGCGCGCCGCGCGCGGCCGCCGCCACGGCTTCGACGCGGCGAGCGCGCGCGAGCCGCTCGCCGCCCGCTTGTACGACGTCACTCACCACGTCGCGCGCGCGCAGCACGCGGTGCGCCGCAACCGGCTGCTCGCCGCCGCGGCGCTCGGCTACCGCGTCGGCGACGGCATCGACTACGGCATCGCCGCGCCCGCGGCCGCCGCGCGCGAGCCTTATTGCGTGCTGCTGCACGGCTCGAGCCGCGGCGACAAGCTGTGGCCCGAGGCGTCGTGGATCGAGCTCGGCCGGCGCCTCGAGGCTCGCGGCATGCGCTGCCTGCTTCCCTGGGGCAGCGACGACGAGCGCTTGCGCAGCGGGCGCATCGCCGCGGGCCTGGAGCGCGCCGACGTGCCGGCCGCGATGCCGCTCGACCGGCTGGCGGGCGCGCTGCGCGGCGCGCGCGCCGTCGCCGGCGTCGACACCGGGCTCACGCATCTCGCCGCGGCGCTGTCGCGGCCGGTGGCGGCGATCTACTGCGCCACCGATCCGCGGCTGACCGGCGTCGTCGGCGGCCCCGCGACGCGCAACGTCGGCGGACCCGGTCACGTGCCGAGCGCCGAGGAGGTCTGGGAGGCGCTGGCGGACGTCGGGGCCGTGTGATGTGGCGCGCGGGCTACCGGCTGCTGCTGTGGCTCGCGTTTCCCTGGATCCTCGTGCGCCTGTGGTGGCGCGGCCGCGACGAGCCGGGCTACCGGCGCAACGTCGCGGAGCGCTTCGGCTTCTACGGCGACGCGCCGTCGCGGCCGGTCCTGTGGCTGCACGCGGTGTCGCTCGGCGAGACGCGCGCCGCCGAGCCGCTCGTGCGCGCGCTGCTCGCGCGCCATCCCGAGTGCGAGCTCCTGGTCACGCAGATGACCGCGACCGGCCGCGCCGCGGCGCGGGCGCTGTTCGGCGACGGCGTGCGCCTCGCGTACCTGCCGTACGACTATCCGTCCGCGGTGCGCCGCTTCCTGCGTCACTACCGGCCGCGCGCAGGCCTGCTCATGGAGACCGAGGTCTGGTTCAACCTCGTGCGCGAATGCCGCTCGGCCGGCGTTCCGCTGCTGCTCGTGAACGCGCGCATGTCGGAGAAGTCGGCGCGCGCCTACGGCGCCTTTGCGCCGCTCGCGCGCCTCGCCTTCGCCGCGCTGCGCGCGGTGGCCGCCCAGACCGCCGAGGACGCGGCGCGCCTGCGCGCGCTCGGCGCGGGGACGGTCGAGGTCACCGGCAACCTGAAGTTCGACGCGGTCCCGGCGAGCGGCGCGAAGGCGCTCGCGTCCGAGCTCCGCGCGCGCTTCGGCGAGCGTCGCGTGCTCCTCGCCGCGAGCACGCGCGAGGGCGAGGAGGAGCTGCTGCTCGACGCGCTCGAGCGCCATTCGATCGGCGACGCGCTCACCGTGATCGTGCCGCGGCACCCGACCCGCTTCGACGAGGTGGCCGCGATGCTCGCGCGGCGCGGGCTCGCGGCCGTGCGCCGCAGCGCCGGCGCCGCCGTGCCCGCCGACTGCCGCTACGTGCTCGGCGACAGCATGGGCGAGATGGCGGCGTACTACCAGGCGTGCGACGTCGCGTACGTGGGCGGCAGCCTGCTGCCGTACGGCGGGCAGAACCTGATCGAGGCGTGCGCGCTCGGGGTCCCGGTCTTGATCGGCCCGCACACGTACAACTTCGCGCAGGCGGCGGAGGCCGCGGTCGCGGCCGGGGCGGCGCTGCGCGTGGCGAGCGCCGACGAGGCCGTCACGCGCTCGCGCGCGTTGCTGCAGGACCCGGATCGGCGCCGGCGCATGGCGGAGGCCGGCGTGCGCTTCTGTCTCGCGCATCGCGGCGCGACCGAGCGCACGGTGGAGCTGGTGCAGCGCGTGCTCGCCGGCTAGCCGCGCCGCGCGCGCCGCGATCAGCGCGGATCGATCTCGGCGATCTTGCTCGCGACGTTGCCGCGTCCGACCAGCCACATCTCGCCTCCGGCGCGGGCGAGCTCGCCGGTGACCGTGAGCTTCAGGTTCACCGCGGCGCCGGCGACCTCGCCGACGAGCGCGGCGTGCGGCGCGGCCTGGTCCTTGAGATACACCAGGATGCCGACCCACGGACCGTCGGGAGCGAGGCTGCGCGGCAGGGGCATCCTGAGCTTGTAGTCGAGCTCGCGCCCGAGCGCGAGGCGCACGCGCGGCATCTCGGGCATCTCCGCCGGACTCACCGGAGGACCGCGGCGCACCGGCTCGGCCGAGAGCGACCAGAACCATCGTCCGTCGATCAGCGAATCGGGACGGTAGGTCGAGAGGACGAAACGGGTGAGCGCGGGAACCTGCATGTAAGGCGGGTAGGAATGATCCAGCGTGGCGCTCGCGACGTGCACGATGCCGGGGCGCGCCGCGTTCAGGTCTTCGATCATGCGCGCCTGCCCCGCGCGCGACGCGTCGTAGATCGGGAAGCGGATGCGCAGGCAGCTCGGCCGGTCGAGCGCGAACAGCAGGGTCCCGTCGGAAGGCAGGCTGACCGTGCAGCGCGCGCCGAGCTCGTCCAGGCGCCGTCGCATCGCGGCGAACCGGAACGACGGAAACAAGGCGCGGTTCGGGACCACGGTCGCGCGCACCAGCTCGGCGGCGCTGTCGAACGCGTGGACGCCCGAGCCGACGAAGGCGAGCATCAGCGTCGTCATGCTCACGGCGACGGCGACGAATTTCGCGTTGCGCGCGGCCGTCGGCGAGTCGAGGAGCGCGGGCAGCCAGGCCGAGCGCGTCAGCGTCTCCGCGGCGTACGCTCCGAACGCGACCGGCAGCAGCAGCGCGACGCCGAAGGTGGTGGTCACCGGTCCGGTGTTCGCGAACAGCGAGAACGCGACGGCCGCGAGGCACACGACGTACGGAAACGCCCAGACGAACGCGGCCCGCGCGCCCTCGCGCCGCGCCCGGTCGAGCAGCCAGACGGCCGCCACCCCCAGCGTGATGAAGCTCATCAGCGCGCCCGTCTCGTGATACTCCCAGGGGTCGGAGTAGATCCAGCTCAGCTGGTCCGAGAAGGTCACGCGCCCGGTCCCGGCGAAGTAGGCGAAGCTGCGGAAGCTCTCGCTCATCGCGCCGGCGAAAGCCACCTCGAGCGCGCCCGCGGCGAGCAGAAAGCCGGCGCCGCCCGCGAGCGCGAACCGGCCGAGGCGGGCGCCGATTCGCGCGCCGCCCGCGGCGAGATAGGCCGCGATCAGCGCCGCGAGCATCGCCGAGAACGCCAGGGTCAGGATGTTGATCAGCACGCCGCACGCCGCGACGGCGCCGAAGACGGCGGCGCGGGCGGCGAGGCCGCGATCCGCGCTCTCGGGCGCCTGCCGGTAAGGCACGACCAGCCACACGGCGGTCAGGATGAGGGCAATGAAGGGGACGTCGCGCACCGGCGCATGCAGGATCCCGTGCTGCGGCGCCCCGAGCGTGAACAGCGTGCCGTGGAACACGACGAACACGGCGAGGGCGCACCCCACCGCGAGCGCGTTCGCCCAGCCGTGGCCGACCGCATAGCGCGCGGCCTGGTAGTAGACGAGCGGGACGAGCGCGTACGCGAACAGCGCGAGCACCAGGCGCAGCGCGCGCGCGCCGCCGATGACGTGATCCTCGCCGAACAGCGCCGCGGCCAGACGCGGCGGCGCGTAATCGATGGCGTATCCGTGGATGAGCGGGAAGGGCGCGCCGTGCAGGAGGGCGAGCCACTCGCCTTCGTGGAAAGGCGGCAGCGGCTGCTGCAGCGTGGGCCCGTAGACCGCGAGCCCGACCGCGACCAGCGGCACCATCCCGAGAGTCGCGATCCAGTAGTCCCGGGCGGCCAGCAGCCGCCACGGCGCGCTCCAGAGTCCCACGAAGATCATCGCCGCGCCGAGGACCGAGACCACGTACTGCAGCTCGCGGTTGTAAGGCGACACGTCGAGCGTGCTGAGCCGCAGGCTCGTGTCGAACCCGGCGGACGAGAACGGGATCGGCGTCAGGTACGGCGCCGCGAAGAACAGCGCCGCGCCGAAGCCGAAGGCCAGCAGCGAGAAGAGAGTGCGAGGAGCGCCGAGCGAGGTCGCGCCGAACGCCCTCATTCCCCGAGCAGCCGGTTGACGTCTTCGACGTCGGCGTCGCCCAGGACGCCGGCGGCCGCCTTGAGGCGCAGGCCGTTGAGGAGGGTGTCGTAGCGCGCCCGCGACAGGTCGCGCTGCGTCTGGAAGACCTGCTGCTGGGCGTTCAGCACGTCGATGTTGATGCGCACGCCCACCTCGTAGCCGAGCTTGTTCGACGCGAGCGCGGTCTCCGAGGACACGAGCGCCTGCTCCAGCGCGCGCACCTGCGCCATGCCGTTGGTGACGCCGAGGAAGGACTGGCGCGCCGAGAGGGCCGCCTGGCGGCGGCTCGTCTCGAGGTCGGCGCGCGCCTTTTCGCGGTTGGCGATCGCCTCGCGCGTGCGCGAGCTCACCGCGCCCCCGGAGTAGAGCGGGATCGCGAGCTGCAGGCCGATGGTGCCGATCTTGACGTCGCTGCCGAGGCCCGAGTTGACGTTGGTGCTCGCGCCCGAGCCGGTCTGGCCGTAGGTGCCCACCACGTCGAGCGTCGGGTAATGGCCGGCGCGGTTGCGGTCGATCTCGCGCTCGGCGATCTGCAGGCCCGCCTGCTGCACCACGACGGCGTAGTTCTGGCTCTGCGCGGAGTCGACCCAGCGCTCCATGTCGTTCGGCTCCGGGACGCGCAGCTCGAGCTTCGATCGCATCGGCGTCAGCCGGTCGGGAAAGCGGCCGATCAGCTGCTGCAGCGTGCGCCGCCGGATCTCGAAGTCGTTCTGCGCCGCGATCTCCTGGGAGACGGTCAGGTCGAAGCGCGCCTGCGCCTCGTGCGTGTCGGTGATGGTCGCGGTGCCGACCTCGAAGTTGCGCTTCGCCTGGGCAAGCTGCTCGGAAATCGCCGCCTTCTGCGCGCCGATCACGGCGAGCGTGTCCTGCGCGGCGAGCACGTCGAAGTACGCCTGCGCGACGCGCACGATCAGGTCTTGCATCGCCTGGCTGAACTGCGCCTCGGACTGGCGCACCTGGAACTCCGATTCCGTGTACTGCATCCAGTTCTGGAAGCGGAAGAGCGGCTGGCTCAGCGTCACGGTCCAGCCGTTGCTGTTGAACTGGCGCTGGATGTCGCTCGTCGGGTCGGTGCGCGGGCGGATGGTCGCGTCGTTGTAGGTGGTGTTCGCGGTGGCGCTGAGCGTCGGCAGGATGAGCGCGCGCCCCTGCGGCAGCTTCTCGCGTCCGGCCTCGACCGCCGCGCGCGCCGACGCGTACTGCGGGTCGTTCGCGAGCGCCTCGCGGTAGGTCTGGAGCAGGTCGGCCGCGGCGCCGTCGGCGGCGTACCCGATGCAGCCGAGTGCGAGCACGAGGAGCGACCGGGACGGGACGCGGCGCATCGCTCAGTACTGCGGCATGCCGCGCTCGACCTGCGCGGCCCAGCCGTCCACGCCGCCGCTCAGGTTGAACACCCTGCTGAAGCCCGCGGCCTCGAGCAGCACGCAGACCTGGAAGCTGCGCGCGCCGTGGTGACACACGACCACGGTATCCGCGTCCGGATCGAGCTCGTCCTTGCGCGCGGGAACGCTCGCCATCGGGATGTGCACCGAACCGGCGATGCGGCAGATCTCGAACTCCCAGGGCTCGCGCACGTCGAGCATGACCGGCTTCGCGCGCGACGGGTCGGCGAGCCAGTCTGCGAGCTGCTGCGGCGTGAGCTGCTGCATGCCCCGCTAGAACGTGAAACGCCGCGGCTGGGGCGCGTTCTTCAGCGGCGCGAGGCAGGTCTCGAACAGGTCCACGGTCTGGAGCGAGCCGGGCTCGAGGCAGCGCACGAGTCGCGCCTCCATGACGGGCGGGTCGCCGACGACCGCGAACAGGCGCCCGCCGGGCTTGAGCTGCTCGAGCAGCGACGGCGTCAGCACGGGCGTGGACCCCGTGAGGACGATCACGTCGTAGGGCGCGTGCGCCGCCCAGCCCTGGGCGGCGTCGCCCTGCTCGACGAGCACGTTCGCGACGCCGGCGCGGCGCAGGTTGTCCTCGCCGAACGCCTTCAGCTCGGGGTCGATCTCCACGGTGTGGACGCGCTGCGAGCGCGCGCCGAGCAGGGCGGCGAAATAGCCGCTGCCGGTGCCGACCTCGAGCGCGCTCTCGTGCTTGCGCGGAGCGATCTCCTGCAGGATCCGCGCCTCGACCTTGGGCTGCAGCATGTGCTCGCCCAGGCCGGCCTTGGCGCGCAGCGGCACCTCGAGGTCGGAAAACGCGAGCGCGCGGTACGCCGCCGGCACGAAATCTTCGCGGCGCACGGCGTAGAGCAGGTCGAGCACGTCCTGATCGAGCACGTCCCAAGTGCGGATCTGCTGCTCGATCATGTTGAAGCGGGCCTGCTCGACGTTCATGGGACGCTGGGTGGCGGTGCGACGGCGTGGATTCTAGCATCGATTCAGCGGCTTTCCCCGGAACGCCCGGCGCGCGCGCCCGCTCGGGTCGCGGTGCTAAACTGTGAGCGCAACGTAGGGGTCCTTGGACGAGCGGGCGCTCGCCCTCGGTGAGAAAGACCCTTCGAACCTGATGCGGATAATGCCGCCGCAGGGAAGCGTTGATGTCCCGTCTCCGCTTCCCGCCCGGCGCGATTTACGAGGAAGCGCCATGAACGCCAATCCGAAATTCCTGGCCCAGACCGCGCACGTCGACGCGGCCGCCGTCAAGCCCTTGCCGAGCTCGCGCAAGGTGTACGTCGAGGGCTCGCGCCCCGACGTCCGCGTGCCGATGCGCGAGATCGTGCAGTCCGATACGCCTGCTGCTTTCGGAGCCGAGAAGAATCCGCCGCTGTACGTCTACGACACCTCGGGGCCTTACACCGACCCCGGGACGCGTATCGACATCCGGGCGGGGCTGGCGCCTTTGCGTGCCGGATGGATCGCCGGGCGCGACGACACCGACGAGCTCGCGGGGCCGACCTCCGCGTACGGCCGCGAACGGCTCGCGGATCCCAAGCTCGCCGAGCTGCGCTTCGACCTGAAGCGCAGGCCGCGGCGCGCGAAGCCCGGGATGAACGTCACGCAGATGCACTACGCGAAGCGGGGCATCGTGACGCCCGAGATGGAGTACATCGCCATCCGCGAGAACCAGCGGCGCGATGCGCTTTCGGACCTCGTCACGCGCCAGCACCCGGGCGAGTCGTTCGGCGCCTCGATCCCGAAGCTCATCACGCCCGAGCTCGTGCGCGACGAGGTCGCGCGCGGGCGCGCGATCATCCCCGCGAACATCAACCACCCCGAGAGCGAGCCGATGATCATCGGCCGCAACTTCCTGGTGAAGATCAACGCCAACATCGGCAACTCCGCGGTGACCTCGGGCATCGCCGAGGAGGTCGAGAAGATGACCTGGGCGATCCGCTGGGGCGGCGATACGGTGATGGACCTCTCGACCGGCAGGCACATCCACGAGACGCGCGAGTGGATCATCCGCAACGCGCCGGTGCCGATCGGCACCGTCCCCATATACCAGGCGCTCGAGAAGGTCGACGGCAAGGCGGAAGATCTCACGTGGGAGATCTTCCGCGACACGCTGATCGAGCAGGCCGAGCAGGGCGTCGACTACTTCACCATCCACGCGGGCGTGCGGCTGCCGTTCATCCCGATGACGGCGAAGCGCATGACCGGCATCGTCTCGCGCGGCGGCTCGATCATGGCGAAGTGGTGCCTCGCGCACCACGAGGAGAGCTTCCTCTACACGCGCTTCGAGGAGATCTGCGAGATCATGGCCGCGTACGACGTGTCGTTCTCGCTCGGCGACGGCCTGCGCCCGGGGTCGATCTACGACGCGAACGACGAGGCCCAGATCGCGGAGCTGAAGACGCTCGGCGAGCTCACCGATGTCGCCCGGAAGCACGACTGCCAGGTCATGATCGAGGGACCCGGCCACGTCCCCATGCAGCTCATCAAGGAGAACATGGACCTGCAGCTGAAATACTGCAAGGAGGCGCCGTTCTACACGCTCGGGCCCCTCACGACCGACATCGCGCCGGGCTACGACCACATCACCAGCGCGATCGGCGCGGCGATGATCGGCTGGTACGGCACGGCGATGCTCTGCTACGTGACGCCCAAGGAGCACCTGGGGCTGCCCGACAAGGACGACGTCAAGGACGGCATCATGGCGTACAAGATCGCGGCGCACGCGGCCGACCTCGCCAAGGGCCATCCCGGCGCGCAGATCCGCGACAACGCGCTCTCCAAGGCGCGCTTCGAGTTCCGCTGGGAGGACCAG
>DASRFB010000088.1:0-5199 GCA_035651815.1 Burkholderiales bacterium
AAGGGGCGCCTATTCAGCCAGTCGAGGAGCTCTTCGATCGCGGTGTTGAGCTCGGCGAGCGAGAAGAAGCGCCGGTGGCGAAGGCGCGCCAATACCCATCTCTGCACGACCTGCACGCCAACTTCCGCGGCAGCCTTGTCGAACGTCGTCGAATGCACGCGGTCCCGCTCGTTCGCAGCGGATCCGCGTCACCCACCCCTTCCATCCGCTGAGCGGGCGCGAGCTCGAGCTGGTCGGGTATGCGCACACCTGGGGCGAGCAGCGCGTCTTCTTCCGCAAGCCCGGTGAGAAGCGCCTGCGCTCTCTCCCGGCGAGCTGGACGGACGTCGAGCCGCCCGACCCCTTCGTCGTGCTGGCCGCGGGGAGGAGTTGCTTCCGTCCGGCCGACCTGACCGCGCTGGTCGCTCTGGTGCGCGAGATCGCCGTGCGTGAACGTCAAGTGGATTTCGCCGCAATTGATAAGGAGATCATGCCGTGACCGATCCTCTGGCATCGACAGTCATGAGGTGCCTTCGTTTCGTGATAGCAGATGTTGGACGAAAGTCTGAGGGCCTTGACGGTCACCCGTATATCGGCATAATCACAGAGACATTCGGCGGGGAGGTCGGCCGTGGATGTCGCAGCGAAGCGCCGGGAGCGCAAGAAGAGCGCCCTGCGAGCGGCGCGCGCGCTCAACGGGCGCCCCGAGACGGTCAGCGATCCCGCCTTCCACTCGGGCAACCCTTTCTTCGATCCCGCGGACCTGGTCCAGGTGAAGTACGAGATGGTCCGCCGGGTGCGCGCCGAAGGAGGGCGCGTCGGACGCTCCGCGGCGGCCTTCGGCTTCTCGCGCCCGGCCTGGTACCAGACGGCGGCGCGCTTCGACCGCGCGGGCCTGGTGGGCCTGCTGCCGCTGCGTCCCGGTCCGCGCCACGCGTACAAGCTCTCCGACGAGGTGGTCGACGACCTGGAGCGCGCGCTCGAGGAGCAGCCGTCGCTCCGCCCGTCGGAGCTGGCGGCGCGGGTCCGCGAGCGCTTCGGCTTGCGCGTTCATCCGCGCAGCGTGGAGCGTGCTCTTGGGCGCCGGCGAAAAAAACGGTCGCAGGGGAGCGTGCCGTCGTGAGCGGGCGCGTGGCGGCGGCGGAGATCGAGCGCGCGTACGAGGCGGTGCGTGCGCAGGCGACGGGGACGGCGACGGCGGTCACTCCGCGCGGACTCGCGTTGATCATCGACACGGGACTGCCGGCGTGGATCCACGCGTGGACATTCCTGGCGCGGACCGAGAGGCTCGCACCTGTTCCGACGACGGTCGGGTCCGTCCCTCACAGCGCGGAGCTGGTGAGCGTGATCGCCGAGATGGCGCTGGGCCAGAGGAGCCGGGTGATGTGGACGGCATGAAGAGCGCGATCGCGAGAGGGAGCTCCGCGAGCGACGACGTCGCGCGCGCCGAGTGTCGTGATCCTCGGCCGCGCGATCCCGAGCCTTTGCGGCGTTCGTACGGGCTCGTTCTGAGCCGCCGATGCCCAAAGGCCGCATTCGGAGCGCGGAACGAGGCCCATGACATCGAAGGGAGCGCGCGGACATGAACGCCGAGCAGCATCAGAAGGTCCGGGCCGATCAGCTGCGGCGTCTCGCGTACCTGTACGTGCGTCAGAGCACCCTGCGCCAGGTGTTCGAGAACACCGAGTCGACCAAGCGTCAGTACGCGCTGCGCGAGAGAGCCGTGGCTCTGGGCTGGCCGCCCGACCAGATCGTGGTCATCGACAGCGACCAGGGCCAGTCCGGCGCCGATAGCGACCGCGCGGGTTTCCAGAAGCTCGTGGCCGCGGTGGGGGTGGGCGAGGTCGGCGTCGTCCTGGGCCTCGAGGTCTCGCGCCTGGCGCGCAACAACGCCGACTGGCACCGGCTCCTCGAGATCTGCGCGCTCACCGACACGCTCATCCTCGATGAGGATGGCCTCTATGACCCCGCCCACTTCAACGACCGCCTGCTGCTCGGATTGAAGGGCACGATGAGCGAGGCCGAGCTGCACGTGCTGCACGCGCGCCTCATCGGCGGCCAGCGCGCCAAGGCCGCGCGCGGCGAGCTCGAGATGCCCCTGCCGGTCGGGCTCATCCAAGATGCGAGCGGCGCGGTCGTGCTCGACCCCGACCAGCAGGTGCAGGAGGCGGTGCGGACCTTCTTCAGTACCTTCGCCCGCACCGGCTCGGCCACGGCGACCGTGCGGCACTTCCGTGAAGAGGGTCTGCTCTTCCCCAGGCGGATCCGCACCGGGCCCGCGAAGGGCGCTCTCGTATGGGCCGCGCTCGGCCACAGCCGGGTGCTTCGCGCGCTCAAGAACCCGCGCTATGCGGGCGCCTTCGCGTACGGGCGCAGCCGCACGCGCCACCTCCCCGGCGGCCACACGAGCGGCGTCCCGCTGCCGCGCGACCAGTGGCACACCCTGATCAAGGACGCGCATCCCCCCTTAACCGGCTAATCCATCCGTCGTCCTGCGTGCTGACGATCGTCTCCCCCTTGACATCGTGCGAGACATAGCCGATACAACTGTCTCGTGAGCGAAGTCGGGCTGCGGGCCGCCGAGGTCTCCGGCGAGTGGCGTCTCGTCGGGGTCCTCGCTCCACGGTTCGCGCTGGTCAACGAGTTCCTCGCGTACCTCGCCGACCGGCGGTACTCGCCCCGCACCGTGCGCGCGTACGCCTTCGACCTCTTGCACTTCGCGCGTTGGCTGGTCTCCGAGGACCTTTCCCTCGAGGTGGTGGGCACCGATACGGTGCTGCGCTTCCTGGGAGCCTGCCGCATGGCGGTCCTGCCAGGACGACCCGGCGGCAACGTGTACTCGATTCGCGACGGACGCAACGCCGGATACGCGGCGGCGACGATCAACCGCCGCCTCGCCGCGCTCTCGGCCCTGTTCGCCTTCCGCGCGCTGCGCGATCCCGCCGCGGCGCGGCCGATCCCGCACGGCGGCGCGGCTCGCCTGGTCGCGCGCGGCGAACGGAGCGGGCTGCTCGCGCATCTGGCGAAGCCCCGGCCGCGCTCCGGCCTGCGCGTGCGCGAGCCGCGTCGCTTGCCGCGGGGGCTCGACGCGGACGAGGCCCGCGCGCTCCTTGGGAGCTTCGGCAGCTTCCGCGACCGGGCCATCGCCAGCCTCATGCTCCTCGCCGGCCTGCGCAGCGCCGAGGTGCTCGCGCTCGCGGTGCGCGACGTCGATGTCGGGCGCGGCTGGGTCCGCGTCCGGGGCAAGGGTGACAAGGAGCGCAGCGTGCCGCTCGACCGCGAGGTCGCCGGCGCGGTGCAGACGTACCTGCTCGCCGAGCGGCCGGAGACAAGCTCGGACGCGCTCTTCGTCGTGATTAAGGGGCCGCACCGCGGCCAGCGGCTCTCGGCCGCGGGGCTGCGCACCGTCTTCCGCTATCACCGCCGACGCGCCGCGATCCCGGCCGCGCACCCGCACGCGCTGCGGCACACCTTCGGCACCGCGCTCGCCGAGGCCGGCGTCGACCTCGCGGTGCTCGCGGCGCTCCTCGGCCACGATCACGTCGACTCCTCGGCCGCGTACATCCACCTCGCCCCGGCGCACCTGCGCGCCGCCTTCGATGCTGCTCGAGAGCGTCAGCGCGCCCGCGCCTGACCTCCTCGCCTCGTTCGCGGCGCACGCCGCGGCGCGGGGCCTGCGCGGCCGCGGTCAGCGCGACGCGGCGGTGCGCTTCCTGCGGCGCTGGCCCGTGCTCGCGGCCTGGCGCGCGGAGCCGCTCGAGCTGCGCCTGGCGATGGACAAGCACAGCGGCGCGTTCCTGACCTTCCTCATGCTCGACGGCCATCTCCATCCGGGGTACGAGTACCTCGTCCGGCGCAAGCTGCCCAAGTTCTGGCGCGCCCTTGCGGGCACGCGCCTGGAGGCCGACATGGAGCGCTTCCTCGCCGCGGCCGCCGAGGTCGGCTTCACCGCGCGCACGCGCTCGGCCATCGCTTCGCAGGTCATCGGACGCATCCTCATCGAGACCGGCAGGCCGCTCACTGCCATCAGCGACGTCGACCTGGACGCGCTCGCCCTGGCCTGCCGCGCGCGCGAGCGAAGCACCGGACGGGCGACCCGCCACTATCACGTCGCCATCCATGGGGCGCGCGCGGTGCTGTACCACCTCGGGATCCTCGCGACGCCGCCGTCGAACGCCCTCGCACGCTTCCGCCAGAGCTTCGCGGTGCGCATGCAGGGCGTCCCGGCGACGCTGCGCCCCACGTTCGTGCGATACCTCGACCACCAGGTCGGCACCCACGCCCGCGCGACCGTCACTGGCATGGCCACGCGTCTTGCCGTCTTCGGGCGCTTCCTCGCCACGGTCGACCCGGGCCTCGGCTCGCTGCGCGAGCTCGATCGCTGTCGGCACATCGAGCCGTACCTCGCGGCCGTCGCCGCGGCGCGCTCGTCTCGGCGCGGCACGCCGCTCTCGCCGGTGGAGCGGCGCGGCCGCATCCTCGCCGTGAGCTGCTTTCTGCGGGACATCGCGGAGTGGGGCTGGCCCGAAGCGCCCGAGCGAAGGCTCCTCTTCCGTGGCGACGTCCCCAAGCTGCCGCGGCCCTTGCCGCGGTACCTTGCGCCCGATGCCGACCGCCGCCTCGCGAGCGCGCTCGAGCGATCGGCGGACCGGCTCGCCGCCGACGCCCTGCTGCTGCAGCGCGCGACGGGCCTGCGCATCGGCGAGCTGGTCTCGCTCGAGCTCGACTGCGTGCACGAGATCCCGGGGCAAGGTGCCTGGCTCAAGGTGCCGCTGGGCAAGCTCGACAGCGAACGGATGGTGCCGCTCGACCAGGAGACCGTCGCGCTCGTCGATCGCATCGCGGCGCATCGTTCTCCAGGTCGGCCGCTGCCGCATCCGCGCACCGGCCGGCCGACGGAGTTCCTGCTCACGCATCATGGCCGCCGGCTCTCGGTCGAGGCGCTGCGCGATACGCTCACGCGCGCGGCCGCAGCGGCCGGGCTCGAGCATGTCACGCCGCACCAGCTCCGCCACACGTACGCCACCGCGCTCGTGAACGCCGGGGTCAGCCTGCAGTCGCTCATGGCCCTGCTCGGCCATGTCAGCGCCGAGATGAGCCTGCGCTATGGGCGACTGTTCGACAGCACGGTGCGCACCGAGTACGAGCGCGCGCTCACCCTCGCCAAGGAGCGCCTCGGACCCCTGCTGCCGGAGACCGCGCCGCTGCCGCTCACGGACG
>DASRFB010000089.1:0-76366 GCA_035651815.1 Burkholderiales bacterium
CCCCGCCGCCCACCGCCACCAGCTCGCTGCCCTCGACCGGCACGCGCGCGGTCGCGACGTTCGAGTCGATCGGCCTGTACTGGACGCCGCCCTCGAACCCCGGCTCGGCCGGCTGCGAGATCGTCTACAAGAAGGTCGGCGACTCCACCTGGAACAAGGGCCTGAACATGTGGTACGACAGCCGCAACGGCGAGTGCCGCGGCAGCATCGTCACCCTGCAGCCCAACACGCAGTACGAGGTGCAGTTCGCGATGCCGGGCAAATCGCCGGTCGCGGGCCTCGTCGCCCAGACGTGGGCCGAGCAGTTCCCGGTCGCGAGGACCGTGTTCGTGCAGCCCGGCTCCTCGACGCTCGCCATCACCCAGGGCGGAAGCCCCGACGGCTACGTGGTGTACACGCCGGCGCCGGGAACGAGCGGGGTGATCGACGTCGCGAACGGTGCGCGCAACAACGTCACCGTCGCGGCGCCTTACGTCATCATCCGCGGCTTCACCTTGCGCGGCGCGCAGCAGGACAGCATCGACCTGCTCAACGGGTCGCATGACGTGGTGATCGAAGACAACGATATCAGCGGCTGGGGACGCTTCAGCCATACGGCCGGCTGGGACATCGGGGTCGACGAGGAGGCGGGCGTGCGCTGCCGCAACGTGCTGTCGGTGGTGCGCACGATCGTCCAGCGCAACAAGATCCACGATCCGCGCTACGGGGCGAACAGCTGGTCGTGGGGCCACCCGGCCGGCCCGCAAGGCGTCAGCTACGACACCTGCGGCGGCAACCACGTGTTCCGTTACAACACGATCTCGGCCTCGAGCAAGCAGCACTATTACAACGACGGTATCGGCGGCTCGGACAACTTCACCGACGCCGGCTTCCCGCGCGAGGACAGCGATATCTACGGCAACAAGATCTCGCAGACCTGGGACGACGCCATCGAGGCCGAGGGCCGTGGGATGAACATCCGGATCTGGGGCAACTACATGGACAACACCGCGACCGGTGTTGCGACCACGGTGGTGAACAAGGGCCCGGCGTACATCTTCCGCAACGTGTACAACCGCAGCCGCATGATGTCCGAGCGCACGCCGGACGCCGACGACCGGAACGTGTTCGCCAAGTCGGGCGACGACGGCGGCTTCGGCGGCGGACGACGCTACCTGTTCAACAACACGCTGCTGCAGCTGCAGGAGGCCGGAAATCAGTATCCGAGCGGTGCGGGTGCCGGCCTATCGGGTCCGCCGGTCATGAGCAACACCGTGTCGCGCAACAACATCTACCACATCTGGAAGTCGTGGTGGACGGCGATCGGGTCGAACGGCGGTGCCAACAACGACGTCGATTACGACCTGTACAACGGTAACGACCAGATCGCCGGAACCGAGGTGCACGGTATCGTCGGCACGCCGATCTACCAGGCGGGCAACGGTGCGACGAACATGGACGGCGGCATGTACCAGCTCGCGCCCAACAGCCCGGGCTTCGACCAGGGCCTGGTGATCCCGAACTTCAGCGACGGGTTCACGGGCTCTGCCCCCGACATGGGTGCGCACGAGGCGGGCACGCCGGCGATGAAGTTCGGCGTCGGCGGAGGTACCAAAGAGTACTGATCGTTCAATCAGGGAGAAGGCTCCCGAGAGGAGCCCGGATTTTGGCGGGGCGCGAAAGCGCCCCTTTTTTTTCTGCTCCCGCGAGGGCTACAGCTCGCGCCCGATCCTGCGGTCGAGCGACCAGGGCCCGCCGCCGCGCAGCGCGATCGCGAGCATGACGAGCCCCCACATCAGCGGGTACTCGTAGCCGGGCCCGGTCCAGCCGAACTTCGGGATGTAGAGCCAGGCGATCACCGACATCTCGATCGCGATCGCCGCGGCGAAGAAGCGCGTGAACAGCCCCAGCGCGACGCACAGGCCGCCCAGCGTCTCGAGCACGATGAGCACGACGGCGAGCGGCTCGGCCGGCGCGATGCCGCGCTTCACCAGCGCGAACGAGGCCGTGGCCGCAATCCCGGCCTGCAGCTTCGGGATCCCGTGCGGCAGGATCATGAGTCCGGCGGTGAGCCGGATCAGCAGCCACGACAGCGGCTCCATGAAATCGTAGAAAGGCTTGAGCCGCGGGATCAGAAGCTTCGTCTGCGTTCCGTTCATCGTCGCTCCTCCTCTGTTTGTCGGGTCAGCGCAAATCCTCGGGCACGCGGAACTCGGGATAGCGCTTCCTGAACTCGCCGAGCTCACGCTCGGCGTCGGCGCTCCGGCCCGCGGTCTTGAGCCTGCGGATGTCGTCGAGCCACGCCTCGGGCGTGCGCGCGACCGCCGGCGCGACGAGCCCGCGCACGTCGCTCACGCTCGCCGAGGACGGCGATTGAGCCTGCGCGGGCGCGCTCGCCGGCGGCGCCGCGTCGCGGGCCTCGCGGTTCTCCTGGAGCTGCTCGGTCTCGCGCCGGATGCGCTCGGCGCGCTGCGGGTCGGACGCGGGCGCCGCGAGGCGCCCGACGAGCGGCTGCGGCGCCGGGCTCTTCGCCGCGGCGGGCGGCGCCGCGGGGCGCTTCGCCAGCGCGGCCGGTGGGACGGGCTGCGACGCGGGTGGCGTCGGATGCGCCGCGGGCGGAGCGGCCTTCGCCGCTGGAGCGGGCTTGACCTCCGTCGGCCCCATCGGCGAGGAGAACAACTCGTGCGGCGCCGGCGGCGCCCCGGGCTTGGCCTCGGCCTCGCCGCGTGCCGTGTCGGCGCGCGACGCGGGCGCCGCGGCTTCGCGCTTCTTCTGCGGCGCGGGGCGCGGAGCCTCGTCGGACAGGCGGCTCGCCTCGCGCAGCGACTGGTTGTCCGTGACGAGGAGCGCGAGCGAGACGCCGAGCACCACGGTGGCGGCGAGGCCCAGCGGCGGACCCCAGCGGTGCAGCACGGGGTGGCGCGCTCGCGCCGAGCGCCGCGACGCCTCGAGGATCGCCTCGTCGATCTGCCTGCGCGGCTCGGGCCAGGCGCCTTCGCTGTAGATGCGCGAGAGCTCGTGGTCGCGCTGCGGAACGGTCATGGCTTGTCTCCTCCCAGGTTCGCGCGCAGCTTGGCCACCGCGTAGCGCAGCCGGCTCTTCGCGGTCTCGCGGCCGACGCCGGTCGCCTCGGCGATCTCCTCGACTGAGAGCTCGCCTTCCTGCTGCAGCAGGAAGGCTTCGCGCTGGACCTCGGGCAGGCGCGCGAGCGCGGCGAACAGCCGCTCGGCGGCGCGCTTGCGGTCGAGCCAGACGTGCGCCGGCAGATCGTCGGCGGGCAGGTTCTCGAGCGCCTCCTCGCTCTCTTCCGCGCCGAGCCGCTCGGCGCGGCCGTCCGCGCGGTAGCGGTCCATCAGCCGGTTATGGGCGACGGCATAGAGCCACGACGCGAACCGGCCCCGGCTCTCGTAGCGCCCGCGCGAGTCGATCACCCGCATCCACACGTCCTGAAAAACCTCCTCCGCCGCCGCGGTGTCGCCCAGCTGCCGCAGCAGGAACCGGTAGAGCGCCGCGCGATGACGCCGGTAAAGCGCCTCGAATGCCACGGCGTCGCCGCCGCGGTAGCGCACCATCAGGTCGTCGTCGCTCGGCCCGCTCTGCATGCGGGCCGTAGTCTAGCGGTTCCTACGGCAGCCCGATCACCGCACCTCCCTTAGGATAGCTGATCGCGTAGTCGAGCGTGATCCTCAGCGTCTGCTTCGGCGCGATCGAGCGCTCCCACGCGACGACGCCCTGGCGGTTGTCCCAGTTCTCGGTCTGCGGCTTCGGCTCGAAGCTCGCGCGCACGTCGATCTCGTCCGAGGTCGACACCGGCGACGGTTCGAGGACGAGCACGTCGAGCGGCTTGTCGTGGAACGACGCGAGGGTCAGCACGTCGGTGACCTCGCGCTCGCTCTTGCGGCCGATCAGGCCCGACGAGCCGTTGCGGTCCTTGACCCGGTCGAAGCTGACGCGCACGCGCTCGTCGCGCCCGAAAGGCAGCGACACGCTCTCCGACGACTGCGGGTTCCAGCGCGTCGACCCGACGTAAGCGCCGTCGCGCTGCAGCTGCATCTCGCCCGGGAGCCACACGCCCTCGGGGCGCGCGGCCTCGGCCGTGACGATCGCCGCCGGGTCGAGCCGCGGCACGACGCGCAGGCGCATCCGCACCGGCAGCGTCTGGCGCGCGAGCGTGACGGTGACGTTGCGGCCGTCGGAGGGGAGGCTCACGGTCGCGGGGACCTCGAACTCGGTGAGGAAGGTGGTCTGCGTCTGCTGCGCCTCGCGGAAGTCGTCGCGCAGATCGCGCTTCAGCGCGGCGGGCTCGGCCGGAGCCTCGGCCTCGGCGAGGAATCCGCTCGCCGCCCGCGGCTCGGGACGCGGCGGCGCGATCGAAACGAGCCAGGGCCGCGGATCCGGACCGCGCGGCGAAACGCGCGGCTGGCCCGTCGACAGCTTCATCTTCACGCCGCTCCAGTCCTCGCCCGTCGTCTGCATGACCACCGCCTGGCGCACGAGCTCCATCGTCGCCGCGTTCGAGTCGAGGCTCGCGCGGTACGTCGGGCGCCAGCCCGCGCCGTTCACCTGGTACGAGACCCGCGCCGTGCCGCCCTTCTCCGCCGAAACGCCGACGACGATCGTGCGCGTGTCGCGCGCGCCCGACTTCAGGCGCGCCAGATCGCGCTCGAGCGCCGCGACCTGGCGCGCGAGCTCGCGCTTGCGTACTTGCGCGCGCTGCACGCGGGCGAGCGCGTCGCCGCTCGAATGCGAGAGCACCTCGATCACGCCGGCGAGCGACTTCGGATCGGGCACCGGGGCGGTCTTCCCGGCGCCGCCCTGCGTACCGAGACGGCCGAGGAACTTCGTGACCATCTCCGCGGACTCGATCTCGCCGTCGAGCGCGGATTGCCGGTCCTTCAGCGCCTGGACCCGCTCCTCGAGCAGCGCCTCGCGTGGATCGGGCGCGCTCGAGCGCGCCGAGTCCCGAGTCGAGACCGCGCCGATCCGGACGCCCGGATCGGCGTCGACGCGGATCGTCCGCGGGTCGAAATTGGCGGGAAGATCGCGGATCTCGAGGCGGGTCGCGCCGGGCGCGACGCGGGCGGCGCGGACGATCGTGGCGCTGCCGGGGTAGAGCGTCACGGCGGCGATACGCGACTCCTGCGCGTGTGCCGAGCACGACAGGACGAGCAGCGCAGCCCCCACCGCCGCCGGGATGACGCCCGGACAAAGGTTCTTGTTCATGACAGCCTCCGTTGGATGGACCCTTCATCGAAGGGCGTGACCGGTAAACGGCGGCTGCCCGAAAATGGGGTCGAGTCGCTTCTGCTACAGTTCCGGCTCCCTTCCTACAAGGAGACCGACATGTCGAGGTTCTGGGCGCTGGTCCTCTCGGCCGCCGCGATCCTCGCGGTGACAATGGGCGCGCGCCAGTGCCTGGGGCTGTTCGTCTCGCCGCTCAACAGCGCGACCGGCGCCGGCATCGTCGCGGTCAGTTTCGCGCTCGCCGTCGGCCAGTTCGTGTGGGGCGCGGCGCAGCCGGTGTTCGGCATCCTCGCCGACCGGCTCGGATCGTTCCGCGTGATCGTGCTCGGCGCCCTGATGCTCGCGCTCGGGCTCTCGATCACGCCTTACATGGGCTCGGGGCTCGGCCTCGTGATCGCGCTCGGCGTGCTGACCGCGGCCGGCGCGGGCGCCGGCAGCTTCTCGATCCTGATCGGCGCCGCGGCGCAGAGGCTCCCGGCCGAGCGCCGCGCCTTCGCCTCGGGCTTCATCAACGCGGGCGGCTCGTTCGGGCAGTTCGTGTACGCGCCGCTCGCGCAGGTCCTGATCAGCTCGATCGGCTGGATCGGCGCGCTCTGGACCATCGCCGCGACCGCGTTCCTCACCATTCCGCTCGGGCTGCAGTTCCGCGAGTCGAAGTCGGGCGCCGCGGCGCGCGTCGCGGCGCAGGGCGCCGCCATCGGCATCCGCGAGCAGCTGCGCATCGCGTTCGGCGACCGCAGCTACCTGCTGCTGCACGCCGGGTTCTTCACGTGCGGCTTCCACATCGCGTTTCTCGTGACGCACCTTCCGGGCGAGGTCAATCTCTGCGGGCTGCCGGCGTCGGTGTCCGCGATCTCGCTGGCGATCATCGGGCTTTCCAACATCGTCGGAAGCATCGGCTCGGGCTGGCTCGGCCAGCGCGAGCGCATGAAGATGATCCTGTTCTGGATGTACGCCTCGCGCGCCGCGGCGGTCGCGCTCTACCTGGTCGCGCCGAAGACGCCCCTCACCTTCTACGTCTTCGCCTTCGTGCTCGGGATCACCTGGCTCGCGACCGTGCCGCCGACCGCGGGACTGGTCGGCAAGCTCTTCGGCACGCGCCATCTCGCCACGCTGTTCGGCCTGACGCTGCTCACGCACCAGATCGGCGGCTTCTTCGGCGCGTGGCTGGGCGGCATCGCGATCGCGACCACCGGCAACTACCAGTGGATGTGGTACGCCGACATCGCGCTCGCGGCGGCGGCGGCGGTCGTCAACCTGCCGATACGCGAGACGCATCCGAAGGTAGCCACCGCCGCGGCTTAGCAATTTGTTGTAAACGCGCCTCGTTCGGCACGCCGCTGCGAGGCGGATTTCCTCCTTCGGCGCGAAAAGACCCTGGACGCGAAGGTGCCCGACCTATGATGGGCGCGTCTCCATCCCGGGAGAACCCCCATGAAAGCGATCGTGATCGTGGCAGCCGGCTTCCTCGGTCTGTCGGCCATCGCGGCCCAGGCGCAAGAGGGACCGAGCCCGCAGCAGCAGCGCGAGAGCGACTGCAACGCGCAGGCGAACAAGCAGAAGGTGATGAAGTTCTCCGACCGCAGGTCGTTCGTCGATGCCTGCATGCGGGGCGACACGGCGAAGATGAAGAAAGCGGCCGCGCCGGCGCCCAAGAAGGCCGTCGCCAGGAACGACCGGTCCAAGGTCTGCAGCAAGCAGGCGGCCGACCGCCATCTGAAAGGCGACGACCGGAAAAAGTACATGAGCCAGTGCATCAAGGCCTGAACGGCTCACAGTAACGTTTTGTAACGCGGCTTGATCCGACCACCGGGGCGCGCCATGATCAGCGATATGCGCGCCCCGGTCTTTGCCCTCGCCCTGCTCGCCGCGTCCGCCGCAGCGCCCGCGCTCGCCGATACCATCTACAAGTGGGTCGACGACCAGGGCACGATGCACTACTCGAACAACCGCCCGGCGGACGCTTCGCGCCACCCCGAGGTTTTGAGCGAGGAGCGCGTCTCGACCATCCAGTCCGAGCCCGCGCAGGTCCGGGCCGCGGCCGCCGCCCGAGCCGAGTCCGATTACCTCGCCCGCCGCATCGACGACCTCGAGCGCCAGGTCGCGGCGCAGCGCCAGGCGGCGTACGCCGCGGCGCTGCAGGATCAGTCGATGCAGGCGGCGTACGACAACTATGCGGGGCCGGCCTTCGTGTACGGCGCCCCGGTGATCGCCTCGCGCCTTGCCACCGTGCGCCACCACCGCGTTCGTCCGATCAACAGGATGAACAACTTCACCGGCGTGACCGCCGGGAACGTCGTTACGTTCGGCACCGCGCGCGGTCCGCGGCGGTAAACCCTAAGACGTCCGCGTGTTCGGCGCATCGAGCGCCGCCCGGCCTTGCCTTTCTTGCTGTTCCGTCAGCTTGAAGGCGCGCCGATCTCCGAAACTATTCCGTTCGTAAGTAGTCTGAAAGGCGCAGGCGCAGAACATCTGACGTAACAATAAGCAGTCAAACCGCTCCACGCGGCCCCGAGGAAAGCAGGCTACGGCATCCCAGCGTGACCCCTACCACAGCCAGAGGAGCCGGAAATGTCTGCCACATCCCGTTTCGCCATCTCAGTAATCGCCTTGGGGCTTGCCGGCCCTGGCGCCGTGTTCGCGGCGTGCATGGGTCCCGGCGCGCCCGCCAACACGCAAACAAAATGTCTAACCGCCATCGAGATCCCCGGAACCCCGTTACGCTCGTACGACATCAGCTGGGTGAACCCGGATCGCGCGGAGTACTACCTCGGCGACCGCTCGAACGCGGGCATCGACGTGATCGACACACGCAAGCTCACCTTCAAGCGCACGATCCCCGGCTTCGTCGGTGTCGTGTTCAGGAAGGACGCGAACGGGAACCCGGTCGCTGTGGACAACAACCATTCCGGGCCTGACGGCGTCACCTCGCACGGCCGCTGGCTATACGCCGGCGACGGCGACAGCACGCTGAAAGTGATCGACCTCGATGCCCCCAACGCCTCTGCAATCAAGCAGACGATCAAAACCGGCGGCTCGACGCGCGTCGACGAGATGGCGCTCACTACGGACGGTGGGCTCCTGCTCGCGGCGAACAATGCGGAGGACCCGCCGTTCGCGACGCTGTTCAGCGCCAACGGCGACGAGCCGGTGAGCAATACCATGTTCCTTTCCAAGATCACCATCGCTGATGCGATCGTTCCGGCCGGCTTTGGTCTCTCGATGGAGCAGCCGGCGTGGGATCCAAAGACGAAGCGCTTCTATGTCTCGGTACCGATCATCGCCAACAACCCCGCAGGCTGCAACTACGGGCAGGTACCCGACGCCGACATCACTTGCGACGGCGGCCTGCTCGTGGTCGATCCGACGACGGTGACGTCCGGCTCCGACGTATTGGGCGCCTTCGACCCGGCGACCAACACCGGCGTCGTGCCGCTGCACGCCTGCGGACCGAACGGCGCGACGGTCGGCGTGCACGACAACATACTGCTCGGCTGCACTCCGGCGAACAATCCGAGCGATGTGACGACGCTGGTGATCAACGCCAAAACCAAGAACTTCGCCAACATCGGGAATATCACCGGTTCGGACGAAGTGTGGTTCAACAAAGGCGACCGCCGGTACTACACGGCGTCCAACCGCAACTGCAAGGTCGCGGGTCAGCCTTGCCCGAGCGGCAAGCAGCAGGCCGCCGTGCTCGGCGTCATCGACGGCACCAGCGTGCTGATCGAGACCGTGCCGCAATCCTCAGGATCGCACTCGGTAGCGGCAGACTCCGAACGCAATCTCATCTTCGTGCCGGAGTCGGCGCCCGCGTTGGCGGCGCCGCCTGAGATCAAAGCCCTTGCGGGCGACAACACCACGGTCGGCGCCGGCATCTGCGGCGGCAGCAACGGCTGCATCGGGGTGTACATCCACCAGGTCGATCGCGACCGGGATCTGCACGACCGCGACCGCGACGATCGCTAAGCCGGTCTTCCCGAAAAGCACCGCCATCCGGCGGTGCTTTTTCTTTTCCCGGCGTTCCGGGCGCCGCGCCATCCGGACCATTAGGCCGAATGGCGCCCGCCATTCGGATGTCACGCCGGCTCGACAGAATGACGCCTCGGCGCCGCGCGTGAGATTCGCGCGCCCGCCGCCATTTCTGTGAGCGACGCGGAGGATTTTCATGAAGGCTTGGATCATCGGCATCGGGGCGTTCGGCATGTCTTCGGCGACGGTCGTCGCCGTGAATCCGGGCGGCGTGGTCACGAACGCGGTCAACGTCGTGCAGCACCAGGTGCAGAGCATCACCAGCGCCGGCGGCACCGGCGGCGGCACGGCGGGCGGCGGGACGACCGTCAGCGCGCCCTCGATCACGAGCGGCTGCCGCTCGCACTAGCCCGCAGCACCCGCCTCGGCGCCGGATTATGATTCCGTGCGGCGCCGGGGGGCTGCACGCCCGCCGGGCCGGGGCGCGCGGCCGAATCGCGCCTCCTCCGAACACGAACATATCAGCGGAGGTGTCTCATGCTGCCCGAGATCCACGTCAACTACCTGGCCGTGATCGCCGCGGTCTTCGCCAACATCGCGCTCGGCTTTCTCTGGTACGGCCCCGTCTTCGGCGGCTCGTGGAGAAAGGAAATGGGGATCGCCGCCGACGCGCGGCCCGCGCCCGGTGCAATGTGGCGCTCGATGTCCCTCATGGTCTTCGGCGCCCTCCTCATGGCGTGGGTGCTCTCGTACGACGAGGCCGTGTGGCGGCCGTCGAGCTGGAAGGCCGGCGCCGATCAGACTCCGGCGATGTATGGCTTCTTCGCCGCGCTCTTCACCTGGCTCGGCTACATCGTGCCGCTGCTGCTCGGCGGCGTCGCCTGGGAGAACAAGTCGGGGAAGCTGTTCGCGATCAACGCGGGCTACTGGCTGATCGCCCTGCTCGCGATGGGGATGATCCTCGCGTACTGGCGCTAGCGCGGCGGCGGACGCCGGTCCGCGGCGCTATAATCGGACATCCACGGCGTCACCCACAGCAACCCGCGGGCCGACGGCGGCCTTCACACGGGCGCCCGCCCGGCTCGCCATTTTTTGGAGAACCACATGGCAATTCGCATCGGCGATGAGGCCCCGGACTTCACGGCGCAGACGACCGAAGGCCCGATCCGCTTCCACGAGTGGATCGGCGACAAGTGGGCGATCCTGTTCTCGCACCCGAAGGACTTCACGCCCGTCTGCACCACCGAGCTCGGCTACATGGCCAAGCTCAAGCCCGAGTGGGACAAGCGCAACACGAAGATCATCGGCCTGTCGGTCGACCCGGTGAGCGACCACAAGAACTGGGTGAAGGACATCCAGGAGACGCAAGGGTCGGCCGTCAACTACCCGATGATCGGCGACGACGACCTCAAGGTCGCGAAGCTCTACGACATGATCCATCCCAACGCGAGCGGCGGCAAACGCACGGCGGCCGACAACGCCACGGTGCGCTCGGTGTTCATCATCGGCCCCGACAAGAAGGTGAAGGCCATGCTGATCTACCCGATGAGCGCGGGGCGCAATTTCGACGAGGTGCTGCGGCTGCTCGACTCGCTGCAGCTCGCCGCGAAAGCGGCCATCGCCACGCCGGTGAACTGGAAGCCCGGCCAGGACGTGATCATCCCGACCTCGGTGTCCGACGACGAGGCGAAGAAGAAGTACCCGCAGGGCTTCAAGACGCACAAGCCGTACCTGCGCACGGTCTCGCTGAAATAGCACGACGCAGAAACCAGGAGAGGAAAAAACATGCGCAAGATCTTTGCGATCGTCTTCGCGTGCGCGCTCGCCGCGCTCGCTGCCGGCTGCAAGGCGCCGCCGACGCAGGAGCAGAAGTCCGCCGTCGACTACGGCCCGAAGCCGGAGAACTACGAGACGGTGATCAAGGAATACATGCGTACCCGCGTGAACATGGAAGGCGTGATCTTCGAGTTCCGCGGCGGGCCCAAGCCGCTCTACCAGCAGGACACGGTGCTGCGTCCGCTGCAGTACGGCTGGGGCGTGTGCGTGTTCGTGCACGACAAGCGTGCGAGCGCGTTCGAGTCGTACCCGATGACCTTCTTCATCCGCAACGGCGTGATCGTGGCCGCGAACGGCGGCCCGGACGACAACCTGATCGGCCGGCGCTTCGCGCTCGCCGACTGCAACGAGCTCGGGACACCGTTCGTCCGCTGAGGCCCCTGCCGCGGATCAGGGCAGCTGGATCTTCCCGCCCGCAGGCCCCTGCGGGATGACGATCTGCGAGGCCGCCTGCCGGCGCAGCTCCTGCAGCTCGCGCACGGTGCGCTCGATCGCCTCTTTGGCGAGCGCCCCGAACTGCTCGGCCGCCTGCTCGAGCGACGACGCAGGAATCTCGAACGCGATCGGCAGCGAGCCGGCCGGCGTCATGATCTGCGTCTCGCCGACGTAGAGCACGGGCCGCGCGCCGTCGGGCTTGCCTTCCTTCGTGACGGGCGTCATGCGCCGGATCGTGCCGATGCGGCGGTCGGTGAAGATCTCCTCGAGGTACAGCGCGTTCGCGTCGATCTTGATCTCGGGCGACCGGGTGTCTTCGGTTCTGGATTCAGCCATAAGGATTGGTCCGTCAAACGGGTCCCGGGTTCAACCCCGGAGCTTGAAGCGCTGGATCTTGCCCGTCGCGGTCTTGGGCAGCTCCTCGATGAACTCGATCCAGCGCGGATACTTGTAAGGCGCGAGGCGGTCCTTCACGTGCTGCTGCAGCGCCTGGGCCATCACGTCGCCGGGCTTGCGCCCCGCCTTCAGCACGACGAACGCCTTGGGCTTCACCAGCTTGTTCTCGTCCGTGGCGCCGACGACCGCGGCCTCGAGCACGGCCTCGTGCGCAACCAGCGCCGCCTCGACCTCCGCCGGCGAGACGTAGATGCCGCTCACCTTGAGCATGTCGTCGCTGCGGCCGCCGTAGACGTAATGGCCGTCGGCGTCCTGGCTGAACTTGTCGCCGCTGCGGGTCCACTCGCCGACGAAGGTGCCGAGGGTCTTCGCGCGGTTGTTCCAGTAATACGCGGCCGCGGTCGGGCCCTTGATCTGCAGCTCGCCCAGGTCGCCCTGCTTCACCGGGCGGCCCTCCTCGTCCACGATCCGCAGCTCGTAGCCGGGCACGGCGACGCCGGTCGTGCCGTGCCGCACGTCGCCCGGCCGGCAGCCCATGAAGACGTGCAGCATCTCGGTCGAGCCGATGGTGTTGATGACGTCGGTGCCCATGCGCTCGGCCCAGCGCGTGCTGATCTCCGCCGGCAGCGCCTCGCCCGCCGACACGCACAGGCGCAGCGCGAGCGCGCCTTTCTTCGGCAGCTCGGGGCTCGCGAGCATCGCCGCGTACAGCGTCGGCACGCCGTAGAACAGGCTGGCGCGATGCTCGGCGAGGCGCTTGAACACCACGGCGGGCGTCGGCCGCTCGGCGGTCAGCACCGCGGTCGCGCCGACCGCCATCGTGAACGACATCGCGTTCCCGAGGCCGTACGCGAAGAACAGCTTCGCCGCCGAGTACACGACGTCGTCCTCGCGCACGCCGACGAAGGCGCGGCCGAAGAGCTCGGCCGTGAGGATCATGCTCGAGTGCAGGTGCACCGTGCCCTTGGGCGCGCCGGTCGAGCCCGACGAATACAGCCAGAAGCACGCGTCGTCGCTCGTGGTCGGCGCGGGCTCGAACGCCGGCGCCCCCTTCGCGAGCACGTCGCGCAGGGCGATCTGCCCCTTCGCATCCGCCCCCGACACGATCACGCTCTTCAGGAACGGCAGCCTGCCCACGAGCGGAGCAAACTGCGGCCAGAGCTGCTCGGAGACGATCAGGCCCTTGGCGCGGCTGTCCGAGAGCATGTACTCGTAGTCGCGGGTCGTGAGCAGCGTGTTCACGGCGATCGGCACGATGCCCGCCTTGATGCAGCCCAGGAACGCCGTCGGGAAGTCCACGGTATCGAGCAACGCGACCAGCACGCGCTGCTCCATGTCGAAGCCGAGCGCGCGCATGCCGCCGGCGAACCGGTTCACACGCTCGGCGAGCTGGCCGTACGTGGTGCGGCCGGCGTCGTCGATGAATGCGACCTTGCCCGCGCGCCCGCCCGCGAGGTTGCGCTCGATCAGGTCGTGGGCGGCGTTGTAGTCGCGCGGGACCTGGACGCGCGGCGGGCTCGCGGAATGGTCGGCGGTGCTGAGTGACGCCAAGCGGATCTTCCTCCGGCGCCGATTCTAGCGCTCAATAGCCAATCGCCGCGCCGTCGCTGCGCGGGTCGGAGCCGCCGGCGAGCGTGCCGGCCAGGGGATCGAGCGTGATGCCGTGCGCATGGCCCGCGATCTCGTTCCAGGCCGGCCAGCGGTTCACGGTATGCCCGCGGCGCTCGAGCTCGCGCAGCGTCGCCTCGGGGAAGCGGCCTTCCATGTTGAGCAGGTCGCGCGGCTCGCCCAGCAGGAACCGGCCCGACAGCCAGCGCGGCGCCTCGAGCGCCGCCTGGATGTCGCGGCCCTGGTCGATCAGCGCGACGTAGGTCTGCAGATGGATCTGCGGCTGGCCGTCCGCACCCATGCAGCCGACGACGTGCGAGGGCCTGCCCTCGCGCAATGCCATCGAAGCGATGAGGGTGTGCATCGGGCGCTTTCCCGCCTCGAGCCGGTTCGGGTGCTGCGGATCGAGCGAGAAGTACGCCGAGCGGTTCTGCAGCACGATGCCCGTGTCGCCCGCGACCACGCCCGACCCGAACGTCGAATAAAGGCTGTGCACCAGCGCGACGGCGTTCCCTTGCGCGTCGGCCGCGGCGAGGAACACGGTGTCGCCGGCGAGCGTGCCGTACGAAGGGATGCGGTCCCAGGCGAGCGCGCGCTTCGGATCCATCAGCTCCGCGCGCCGGCCCGCGTACGCCTTCGACACGAGGCGATCCGTCGGCACAGGATGATGCTCGGGATCCGCGAGCAGGTGGTCGCGGTCGTGGTAGGCGATCTGCTTGGCCTGGACGAGCAGGTGCACGAGGTCGGGCCCGAGCGGGTCCATGCGCGCGACGTCGTGCGGCTCGACGAGGTTCAGCATCTCGAGGACGGTGAACCCTTGCGTCGGCGGCGGCGTCTCGAGGATCTCGACGCCGCGGTAGCTGCCGCGGAGCGGCTCGCCCCACGGCGCGTCCTGGGCGCGGAAGTCGCCCTCGTCGAAGAACCCGCCGTGCGCGCGCGCGAACGCCGCGAGCGCGAGCGCCGTCTCGCCGCCGTAGAAGCCGTTTTCGCCCTCGCCCGCGATGCGCTCGAGGACGCGTGCGAGCCCGGGATTGGAGAGCCGCGCCCCGGGTCGGGGCGCCTCGCCGCCGCGCAGGAACAGGGCGCGCGCGTCGTCGTTGAGGAAGCCCTCGCCGCGGGCGTAGTCGATCCAGCTCGCGAGACGCCCCGACACCGGGAAGCCTTCGCGCGCGTAGGCGAGGGCGTCGGCGAGCGAGCGCGCGAGCGGCACGCGCCCGTATTCCCGGTGCGCGGCGCACCAGCTGCGCACCGATCCCGGGACGGTCAGCGTCGCGGGCAGCACGCCCCTCAGCGGAATCTCCTTCAGCCCCCGCGAGCCGAACCAGTCGATGCCCGCCGAGCGCGCGGCGCGTCCGCCGCCCGCGAGGTAGCGCGTCCGGCGCGAGCGCGCGTCGTGGATCAGCCAGAACGCATCGCCGCCGATCCCGGTCATGTGCGGATAGACGACCGACAGCACGGCGCTCGTGGCGATCGCCGCGTCGACGGCCGAGCCGCCCGCGCGCAGCACGTCCACGCCGGCGGCCGAGGCGAGCGCGTGCGGGGAAGTCACCAGGCCGCGCGCGGCGAGCGTCGGCGGCCGGCCGGTCTCGATCTTGAACATCGCCGCGATTTTAGTGGCGCCCCGCTCAGGCCGCCTGCCGCAGGCGCTCGCGCGCGAGCGCGATCCAGTCGCGCGCCCAGCCGACCGCGATCTCCTCGGGCATGGTGCCCGCGCTCGCGTCGTGCAGCATGATCTCGCCGATGCGAAGCGCTCCGAGCTCCGCGAGCACGGCGTCGAAGCGCCGGCCGCCGTTGCAGAAGGTGTCGGCGTAGGTGCGGTCGCCCAGGGCGATCACGCCGTAGCGCACTGCCGCGAGATCGGGGCGCGCGGTCCTCAGCGACTCGTACAGTCCGCGCGCGTTGTCGGGAACGTCACCCTGCCCGTACGTCGAGCTGCACACGAGGAACAGGCCGCCACCGGAGAAGACGGCGGCGTCGAGACCGTCCATGGGCACGACCCTGACGCGCGTGTGCTCGTCGCCCAGGGTCAGCTCGACTTCCTGCGCGACCGATTGCGCTGTGCCGGTCATGGTGCCCACGAGAATCATGAGGTCGAGGTCTTGCATCGCCGGTTATTATGCACGATACTGCACGTTATCGCATCGAAGAGCAGTATAGTGCAACCGTGTCCGACCTCGCGATAAACTTTAAGAAACGATCCCATCTGTCTGAAGATAAATCGGATAAAGAGCTACTGTCCCGGCTCGGCGGACGCGTGCGCGCTGCGCGGGCGACGCGCACCATGACCCGCAAGGATCTCGCGCGCGATTCGGGAATCTCCGAGCGCTACCTCGCCCAGCTCGAGTCGGGCCGCGGCAATACCTCGATCCTCGTCCTGCGCCGGGTCGCCGACGCGCTGCGAGTCCCGCTCGAGCACCTCGTCCGCGACGAAGGAATCCGTGACCGGCGGTACGATCGCGTGGCCCTCATCGGCCTGCGCGGCGCCGGCAAGTCCACGCTCGGCGGGCGCCTGGCGAAGGCGCTGAGCGCGCCCTTCGTCGAGCTCGATCGCGAGGTGGAGCGGGAGGCCGGCACCGGCCTTTCCGAGATCTTCCTGCTCTACGGCCAAGCCGGGTACCGACGTTACGAGAAGCGCTGCCTCGAGCAGGTGCTGGCGGCGAACCGCCGCGTGGTGCTCGCCACCGGCGGCAGCATCGTGTCGGAGCCGGCGACCTACGACCTGCTCCGTGCCGAGTGTCTGACCGTGTGGCTCAAAGCCGCTCCCGAGGAGCACATGGCCCGCGTCCTCGCGCAGGGCGACACGCGTCCCATGGCGGGATCCAGGGAAGCGATGGGCGACCTGCGGCGTATCCTGGCGGATCGCGCCCCGCTCTACGGCCGGGCCGACGTCACCGTCGACACCGCCGGCAAGTCGGTCGAGCAAAGCCTCGCCGAGCTGCGCAAGGCGGTGTCCGCGCAACCTTCGATGAGCCGAGGACAGGACACACCATGAGCGCCGTTGCCGGGACATCCTCTCCCCCCGTCACCTACGACACGCACCCGGATCGTTACGCGCACTGGCGGATCGCGTTCGACGGCCCAGTCGCGACGCTGTCGATGGACGTCGACGAGGAGCGCGGATTGCGCCCCGGGTACAAGCTCAAGCTCAATTCGTACGACCTCGGCGTCGACATCGAGCTCGCCGACGCGCTGAACCGCGTCCGGTTCGAGCACCCCGAGGTGAAGTGCGTGGTGCTGACGAGCGCAAAAGAGCGCATGTTCTGCTCGGGCGCGAACATCTACATGCTCGGCCAGTCGAGCCACGCCTGGAAGGTGAACTTCTGCAAGTTCACCAACGAGACGAGGAACGGCATCGAGGACTCGAGCCGCCACGAAGGACTGAAGTTCCTCGCCGCGGTAAACGGTACCGTCGCGGGCGGCGGCTACGAGCTCGCGCTCGCGTGCGACGAGATCCTCATGATCGACGACCGCTCCTCCACCGTGAGCCTGCCCGAGCTGCCGCTCCTCGGCGTGCTGCCCGGCACGGGGGGCCTCACGCGCCTCACCGACAAGCGCAAGGTCCGCCGCGACCTGGCCGACGTCTTCTGCACCACGGCCGAGGGCGTGCGCGCCGACCGCGCGAAGGAGTGGAAGCTCGTCGACCACACCGCGAAGCCGCAGGGATTCAGGAGCGCGGTGGCCGATCGCGCCGCGGCGCTCGCCGGCGAGAGCCCGCGCCAAGGCGGGAAACCGGTGCCGCTCTCGCCGCTGAAGCGCACGATCGACGCCGGCGGGATCCACTACGACAACGTCGACGTCGTGATCGATCGCGCCGCGCGCACCGCGACGCTCACGGTGTACGCGCCGCGCCAGCGTCCGCCCTCGGATCTCCAGGCCGTCGAGGCGCTCGGCGACCGCTGGTGGCCGCTCGCGATGGCGCGCGAGCTCGACGACGCGATCCTGATGCTGCGCGGCAACGAGCTCGAGCTCGGGACCTGGCTGCTCAAGACGCGCGGCGACGCCGATCACGTGCTCGTGGTGGACGAATTCCTCGCCGCGAACGAGGGCCACTGGCTCGTGCGCGCGGTCACGGGCCTGCTGCGCCGGACGCTCGCCCGGCTCGATGTCACGTCGCGTACGCTCTTCGCCATCGTCGACGCGGGATCGTGCTTCGCGGGCACGCTGCTCGAGCTCGCGCTCGCGGCCGATCGCAGCTACATGCTCGAGCTGCCCGAAGGCGAGCCCGGGCCCGTCGTCGCGGCCTCGGCGATGAACTTCGGCGCCTACGCCACCGCGAGCGACGAGTCGCGCCTCGAGGCGCGCTGGTGCGGCGAGAGGAAACCGGTCGCGGCGGTGCGCGCGCGCATCGGCGAGAAGCTCGACGCGCGCCTCGCGCGCGAGCTGGGCCTGGTCACCTTCACGCCCGACGATCTCGACTGGAACGACGAGGTGCGCATCGCGATCGAGGAGCGCGCGAGCCTGTCGCCCGACGCGCTCACCGGGCTCGAGGCGAACCTGCGCTTCACCGG
This sequence comes from Burkholderiales bacterium, assembly GCA_035651815.1. Lineage (GTDB taxonomy): Bacteria > Pseudomonadota > Gammaproteobacteria > Burkholderiales > SG8-39 > VBDM01. Next base: position 17,979 of record DASRFB010000089.1, read on the forward strand.
CAAGGAGACGCTGGCGACGCGCGTCTTCGGCCGGCTCTCGGCGTGGCAGAACTGGATCTTCAACCGGCCGAACGCGGTGGGAGATCACGGCGCGCTGAAAGTCTACGGCACCGGCGCCAAGGCAAAATTCAACCGGGAACGCGTATGACCGCGATCGACTACTCCGAGAAGATTCCCAACAACATCGACCTCGCCAACGACCGCGCGCTGCAGCGCGCGCTCGAGCACTGGCAGCCGCGATTCCTCGACTGGTGGCGGGAGATGGGCCCGAGCGACTTCGCGGGCGCCGACGTCTACCTGCGCACCGCGGTCGGCGTCGACGCGCAGGGCTGGGCGCACTACGGCACGGTCAAGATGCCGGAGTACCGCTGGGGCATCTTCCTCGCCGACGCGATCCCGGACCGCAGGATCGGCTTCGGCGACGCGCTCGGACAACCCGTGTGGCAGCAGATCCCGGGCGAGTTCCGGTCGCAGTTCCGCCGGCTCATCGTCACGCAGGGCGACACCGAGCCCGCCTCGGTCGAGCAGCAGCGCAGGCTCGGCCTCGCCTGCCCGTCGCTCTACGACCTGCGCAACCTGTTCCAGGTCAACGTCGAGGAGGGACGGCACCTCTGGGCGATGGTGTATCTCCTGCACGCGTATTTCGGGCGCGACGGCCGCGAGGAGGCCGAAGAGCTGCTCGCGCGGCACTCGGGCGACGTCGACAAGCCGCGCATCCTCGGGACGTTCAACGAGCCGATCGAGGACTGGCTATCGTTCTTCTGCTTCACGTATTTCACCGACCGCGACGGCAAGTTCCAGCTGAAGAGCCTCGCGGAGTCCGCGTTCGATCCGCTCGCGCGCACCTGCCGCTTCATGCTCACCGAGGAAGCGCACCACATGTTCGTGGGCGAGACCGGGATCGGCCGCGTCGTCAGGCGCGCGCTCGAGGCGATGAAGGAAGCCGGGTCGGACGACCCGGACGCCGTGCGGCGTCGCGGCGCGATCGACCTCCCGCTCCTGCAGCGGTATCTGAACTTCTGGTTCAGCTCCTCGCTCGACCTGTTCGGGTCCGAAGTCTCGTCGAACGCGGCGAGCACGTTCGCGACCGGCATCAAGGGAAGGCCGGACGAGACCACGCAATACCAGGATCATCTGTGCGCGGACGCGGCGTTCGAGCTCGAGCAGCCCGACGGGCGCGGCGGCGTGGCCGCCGAATCGGTTCCCATGCGCAACGCCATGAACGAGCTGGTCCGCAACGCCTACGTCAAGGACTGCGAGATCGGCGTCAAGCGCTGGAACCTGCAAATCCAGCGCGCGGGGCACGACTTCCGCCTGTCGCTGCCGAGTCCGCGCTTCCGGCGCGGCATCGGCGTCTGGGCCGGCGTGCCGACCGACCTGGAAGGCCGGCCCATCGACCGCGGCGAGTTCGAGCGCCGCGTGCCGCAATGGCTGCCGAGCGCCGAGGACAAGGCCTACGTGCGCGGGCTGATGCAGCGCGTCGTCGAGCCGGGGAAGATGGCCGCGTGGATCGCCCCGCCCGAGCGCGGCATCAACAATCTCCCCTTGGACTACGAGTACGTTCGGCTGAGCTAGTCGCGGCGCCTCGCGGCCGCGCGCCGCGCGCCTATTGCTTGCCTTCCAGCCGCAGCAGCGCGCGCACCATCTCCAGCACCATCTTCTTGTGCGGGTCGCCGAGGAGCTCGAACTTCTTCGCCACCCAGGCATGGTCCACGTTGTAGCTGGTGCTCTCCTGGCGCGCGAGCGCGTGGCCGTCCTTGCGGTCCTCTCCGCCGAAGCGCAGCCACTGCGGCGAGACCTCGAGCCACGAGGCGAGCGCGCGGACCTTGTCCTGCGACGGCAGCGCGCGCCCATCGAGCCACTTGCGCACGGCCTGCGCGGTCACCGGGTCGCCGTCGAAGCGCAGATTGAACTCGCGCGCGATCTTGGTCGGGCTTTCGCTCTCCGAGCGCGCCCGGCGCATAGCCTCTTTGAGACGTCTGCTGAAACTGAGTTTTTCATCGACGATGGTCATGCTTGGCAAAGTATCACCAAGCGCGAGAGGAGACGACAACCGGCAGTTGCTTTACACAGTAACTATCGGTAAGATTCATGAGAAACTCGACGTCGCGGCCGGCCCCGATGCGTGCGGTCCTGTCCGCCCTTTCGTCTTCGTCTTCCTCGAGGAAATGTGCGATGACGTGGCGCAAGCACGATCTCTCCGAGGTGATCGAGCAGGTCCCGATCGGCGTGGCGGTCACGCTGCCGCTGGGCACGGTCGAATACGCCAATCCCCGGCTGCTCGAGCTGCTGCAGGTCGATGCCGGCCGCGTGCTCGGTGCCCTGCTGCGCGATTTCCGCGCGTCCGCGAGCGCTTCGCGCGACCACGCCATCCGCCGCCGCCTATGCGCCGGCGCGTCGTGGCAGGGCGAGACGCAGGTGCGCACCGCGGGCGGCGAGGTGCGTCACGTGCTGGAATCGGTGTTTCCCCTGCGCGACCGCAGCGGCCGGCTGACGCACTTCATCCACTTCCTGCAGGACATGGGAGCGCTGGAGGCCGCCGAGACGCTGTCGAGCCTCGCGTACTACGACAGCCTCACGGGGCTGCCCAACCGCAATCTCTTCAACGACCGGCTGTCGCGGGCGATCGCGGCCGCGCGCCGGCGGCACGGCGGCTTCTCGCTGTTGTATGTCGACGTCGACCGCTTCAAGGAAGTGAACGACACGCGCGGCCACGACGCGGGCGACGAGCTGCTGCGGCAGGTCGCGTTGCGGCTGCAGAAGTCGCTGCGCAAGATCGACACCGTCGCGCGGCTGGGCGGCGACGAGTTCGTCGTCATCCTCGACCAGGTGTCCGACGAGGCGCAGGCGGCGAAGATCGCCGCCAAGATCCTCGCTTCGTGCAGCGGCCAGTACGCGCTCGAGGGCGCGACGTGCAACGTCACCCTGAGCCTGGGCATCAGCCGCTATCCGCGCGATGCGGTCGAGGTCGAATCGCTCGTGAAATGCGCCGACAAGGCGATGTACCGCGCGAAGGCTTCCGGCGGCAACGACTTCCGGCTGCGCGACCCGGTGCACCGTCACCGCTACCGCGCCGCGTAGCGGCCGCGCTGCTCCGGCGCGCCCGCGGCGCGCAGCCGCGCCCGGAGCGGCGCCGTCATGTGCGCGACTCCGTCCGAATCGACGAGCAGCGCGCCGGCGACGCCCATGTGCATTGCCGCCTCGCGCCAGCCCTCGCGTCCAGCGATGAAGATCGGCTTCGACGCCGCGTCCGAGAGCGCTCCCGCTTCCGGTCCCGGCGCGACCAGCACCGTGACCGATTCGACGCCGCACACCGGATACCCGGTGCGCGGGTCGATGATGTGCGCGTAGCGCCGGCCCGCGATCTCGTAGTAGCGGCGATAGTCGCCCGAGGTGCCCATCGCCTCGCCGTCTCGCAGCTCGAGCGTGCCGAGCGTGCCCGCGCCGCGAGGCGCCTCGATCGCGACCCGCCACGGCCTGTTCCCCGCCTCGCCGAGCGCCATCACGTTGCCGCCGACGTCGATGAGAGCGTTCGCCACGCCGCGCGCGTGCAGGATGCGCGCCGCGCGGTCGAGCGCGTAGCCCTTGGCGTAGCCGCCGAAGTCGAGCTGCACGAGCGGATTGGCGCTCGTCACGATGTCGCCCGCGACGCGCAGGTCCGCCATGCGCGGACGCGCGCCCGCGAGGCGTTCGATGTCGGACGCGCCGGGAAGCGGTCCGCCGGGCGTGTCGCGATGGAAGTTCCAGAGCGCGACCAGGCGTCCGATCGCCGGGTCGAACGCGCCGTCCGAGCGCGCCTCGAGGCGCTGCGCGCGCACGATCAGCTCGGCGATCTCGGGCGTGGTCCGGATGGTGCGGTCGCCGCGCGCGATCGCGGCGTTCAGCGCGACGAGCGGTCCCGGCTGCCACGCGTGCAGCTCGCGGTGCAGGCGATCGAACTCGTGCAGCACCGCGCCGGCCGCATCGTGCGCCGCGGCCGCGTCGTCGCCGACGATGGTGATCTTCGCGATCGTCCCGAACACGTAAGAGGCGGCACGATACTCCGCGCCCGCGGCGGGCCGAAACGCGAGCGCGACGCACAGCCACAGCAGCCATATTTCCGGGCGCGCGCGCGGCATGCGGCTCAGCGCCTGCGGCGGTGCGACGCGAACATCCACGCGCCGCTCGCCGCGAGCGCGATCAACACGACGGCGATCGCGTCGACCGCGAGGGGGCCGTAGCGCCCGGCGATGCGTCCGCTGTGGAGATCGAGCAGCAGCCGCTGCATCGGGATCCCGGGCGTGAGCAGCGCGGCGTAGCGCTCGCGCTCGGCGCCCGAGAGCGCGACCGGCGCGGACCAGGAGACGTTCGCGTCCCGCGCGGACTGCCACGACATCGCGTCGGCGCTCGCGAACGTCCCGGCGGGCGTGCGCAACAGCAGCTCGCCGCCGTCGGCGCCGACCGACTCGATCGGGACCGCGGGCAGCGCGCGCCCCTCGAGCCGATCGACCAGCCTGCCGTCGCCGCGCAGCAGGTACAGCGACCCCGAGCAGGCGACGATCAGCACGTCGCCCAGCTCGACGAAGCCGAGCGGCTGCGGCCGCTCGTCGCCCGCGGGGCGCGCGTCGAGGAGCCAGCGGCCGTTCGCCGCGACCAGCTCGTGCGATCCGGCGCGAAACACCGCGCGCGGCGGCTCGGCCGCGATGCCGTACCAGCGGTCGAGCCATTCGCTGTGGACGCGCGCGCCGTCGAGTCCTAGCACGTCGCCGTGGTTGGCGATCACGCCCGTCACCGCGAGCAGAAGGAAGAACACCGCCGCGGCGAAGCCGATGCGCGCGTGCCAGCGCCGCAGCTGCCGCAGGAGATGGAGCCGGGGCGACATCTATCGCCGGCTCGCGCGGTCGAAATAGAGCGCGAGCCGCGCCATGCGCTGCATCGCCCCGACCGACAACGTGGCGCCGACGATGCCGTCGATGTCGCGGTCGAGCCGATCCGCCTTCGCGAGCTTCGCGCCCTGGAACTGCTTCACGAAGGCGGGCTCGCGCACCTCGCCCCCGCGGCTCTCGCGATAGACGAGCACGCGCACGTGATCGATGCGCCCGTCGGCGACGACGAAGCCCGCCGTGATCGGCTCTTCCTTGCCGATCTCCTCCAGGATCCAGACGCTGCGATGCGCGTCGGACCAGTAGCGCTGGCGCAGCTGCGCCGGCGGGTGCCCGAGGATCGCCTGGGCCTGCGCCTGGATGTCGGGCGTGAGCCAGAGCACCTTGGGCGCGGGATGCCCTCCGAACACCTCCGCGACGAAGGCGTCGGGATCCTGCAGAACCTCGGCCCGGACCGGGCCGAGGGCGGCCAGCGCCGCCGCGAGCAGCGCGAACCCGCGAGCGGCTCCCGCGCGCATCAGAACATGTAGCCGAGACCGAGATCGAACCGGTCGAGGCTCTTGTCGTTGCGGAAGCGCTGCACGTCGGCCTTGATCACGACCTGCGGGTGCACTTTGAAGTTGACGCCGATCGTGCGTACGCGCTCGTTGCGGATCAGCTCGTTCTGGACCAGGCTGTTCGCCGGGTCCTCGTCCTGCCGGATATCGAAGCGCTCGAGCCGGACGAACGGGGCGACGTCGAAATTGCCCTGCTTGTAGGCGTGGTACGCCGCCTGGAGGTATCCGCCCTTCATGGTCCTCGGCGCGGCGAAGGTCTGTCCCGCGGCGATGTTCGCCGCGTTGATCCTGTCCGTGTCGCCGAGCTTGCCCGCGGCGTAGAGCGCCTGGAGATCGAAGCCCGCGACGCGGTACTGCGCGTGCACGTCCCACAGCGTGAGCCGCGCGTCGACGCCCTTCAGCGCCGGGTTGCTCTGGCCGTTCTGGCCCGTGTTCCCGGTGAAGACGCCGCCGCCGACGAGCAGGCCCGGCGTGCGGTAGTTCAGCGCGGCATAGACGCTGAGGTCCTTCGCGTTCGCCTGCTGGCCCTCCTGGTGGCCGCTGCGGATCCCCGTGCTCGGGTCGTCGATCTTGCCCGCGTCGAAGCCCGTGGTGACGCCGACGTCGTAGCGCAGGCCCGGCGCGAGCGCGCCGTGCACGCCGACGCCCAGCTCGCGCCATGTCGTCGGGATGATGCGCGTCTCGACCTCGTTGCGCTCGACGCCGTAGTACGTCGGCGGCTCGTGCGTCTCGTTGAGTATGCCGAGCGGGATCAGGAACAGGCCGGCCTTGACGGTGAGCCCGTCGCCGTCGCTCACCCGGTAGTCGAGCCACGCCTGCTCGATCTCGAGCTCGCCGTCGTCGTCCTTGCTGACGACCGCGTGCTCGACCTCGACCTCGGAGTGGAACGTGAGCCGGTCGTCGAAGCGGTGGTTCAGCCCGAACACGAACCGGCGCAGGTCGGCCTTGGTCTCGTGCTCGTCCTGGCGGAAGCGGTTGTAGTCGAGCTCGCCGTAGCCGACGATGCTCGTCGCGCCGGCCCGCAATCCGGTGCTGCCGTCGGGCGGTGCGCTGCGCGATTGCGCCTTCAATTCGTCGATCTCCTGCTGGAGAATCTGGAGCTTCTGCTCCACGGTGGGTTGCTGAGCGAATGCGGGCGCTGCGAAGGCGGCCGCGAGCGCCAGGGCGCTCCGGGTTTTTCTCATGGCTCCTCTTTGACTTGGGTCAAGTCCGAAAGGCCCGACCCTCTTGACGACGGCCCGAATATAAATGAGAATAGTTCGCATTACAAGACCTGAGCGCGCATGTACATCTGCATCTGCAACGGCATCACCGATCGCGACATCCGCCAGGCGGCCGCCGCCGGCGCCGACACGCTCGACGATCTGCAACGCGAACTGGGTGTGGGCGCGGGCTGCGGCAAGTGCGCCTCGTGCGCGCGCGAATGCCTGCGCGATGCGGCCTGCGCTCGGGGATCCGGTCTCCCCCGGGTTCTTCAAGCCGCCTGATTCCGTTCGAACCTCCCGCGCGGCGGGCGGGTAGTATTCTCTTTCGTCCCTCGTGAAGGAGCGCCGCATGCAAGGCGACAGGAAAGTCATCGAGCATCTCAACGCCGTCCTCACGAACGAGCTCACGTCGATCAACCAGTATTTCCTGCACTCGCGCATGTTCCGGAACTGGGGGCTCGAGAAGCTCGGCCGCCACGAGTACGAGGAATCGGTCGACGAGATGAAGCACGCCGACCGACTGATCGAGCGCATTCTCTTCCTCGAGGGACTGCCGAATCTGCAGCAGCTCAACAAGCTGCTGATCGGCGAGAACGTCAAGGAAGCGCTCGAGTGCGACCTCAAGCTCGAGATGGGCGCGCTGCCCCTGCTGAAGACCGCCATCGCGCACTGCGAGAGCGTGGCCGATTACGTCTCGCGCGAGCTGTTCGAGGACATCCTCGAGTCCGAAGAAGACCACGTCGACTGGATCGAGACCCAGCTCGACCTCATCGCCAAGATCGGGATCGAAAACTACCTGCAGTCGCAGATGAACGGCGCGGCCGCCTCGTAGAATCATTCGCCACCTCCCTCTCACGCTCGGCTCATGACCGCACGCGCATCGCTTCCCTCGTGGCTCGTCGCGCTCGCGACCGTGCTCGCGGCCGCGGCTGCGCTCGGGCAAACGGGCACCGTACCGTCGTGGGATCTTCCCCCCGCCGAGATGCTCGCCGAGCTCCGCCAGGGCGGGCGCGTGATCTTTCTTCGTCACACCGCTACCGATTACGCCGAGAGCGACGCGCGCATGAGGGGCTACAGCGATTGCGGCGGCCAGCGCAATTTGGTGGAGAAGGGGCGGCAGGACGCGCGCAACATCGGCATCGCCATCCGCGCGCTCGGCATCCCGGTCGGCCGCGTCCTGTCCAGCCCGTATTGCCGGACGCTGGAGACGGCCGAGTTCGCCTTCGGCAGGAGCGAGATCGCTACGGACGTGCGCTATGCGAAACCCGGAGAGACCGGCGCGGAGCGGTACGCGCCCCTGCGGGAGCTGCTCGGCGCGCCGCCCGAGCGCGGAACCAACACGGTCGTCGTCGGCCATGGGGCGCCGTTCTACGCGCTCACGCAGCTGCGCCTCGCGGAGGGCGAGATCGCGGTGCTGAAGCCGCTTGGAAACCGGTTCGAGATCCTCGGCCGCATCAAGCCCGACGACTGGGCGGCGCTGCGCGCGGCGGCGCGGCGCTAGGCTTCGTTCGCGGGCTCAGTCGCGCCGATTCGGCCGCTCGTCTCGGTCCTGCTTGCGCACGCCGCGCGACTTCGCGGCGGCCTCGCGGCGCTCGCGTTCACGCTCGCGCGTCTCGCGCTGCTTCTGCGCGCGCTCGAGGTGCTTCGGCTGCAGCTGCTCGCGCCGCAGCTCCTGCCGCTCGCGCACGGCGGCACCCTGCGGGCCGCGGATCGGGCCGCCGCTCTTGCGGCGCTCCTGGAGAAACAGCCGCCGCTGCTCGCGCCGCTGCTGCATGCGCGCCTGCAGCCGCTCGTGCAGGCCGCCGAAGCGCGCCTCGTTTCGCGTCGGCCGGAAGAACGCCGGCACGCGCTCGAGGAGCCGCGGCCGCAGCGCGCCGCGGCGCGGCGCGAACCCCGCCTGGTTGGGACGCACGGTCACCGTTCCCTGCGGCGTCTGCATGAACGTCTCGCCGATGTGCACGCGCTCGTAGGTGCCGGGCTCCCCGAGCCGGCTGCCCTCGGGAATCACCATGGGCTCGTGCTCGGTGCCGCGAACGCCGATCGTCACCGTCGGCGTGCGCACCGCGTAGCTCTTCGCGCCGAGCTTCGCGATCCATCCGGTGACCGCCCGGAACGAGCCTTCGAAGAGATCGAGCACCGAGCGATCGCTGTCCGCGCCGTCGGCGCGGAACTCGGCGAAGCGCAGGTTCGTGTTCGGCCGCACGCCCATATAGCCGCCGTCCTGCATGTCGAGGTGCACCTCGCCGTCGGCGCCGGTCACGACGCTCTCCCCGGCGTGGATCTCGTCGCCCACCTTCGGGCGCCGGACATTGCGATTGCCGTCCAGGACGCGCACGTCGCCTTCGACCAGCTCGACGCGGCCCGCGACCGCGCCGGCCTGCTCGGGACCTGAATACGACGCGGGGATCTGGGCGATCGCCGATTGGAGCCCGCCCGCCGCCAGCACCGCCGCGAGCACGCGCAGCACGGCCTCAGAACTTCCCGGAGTCGGCGTGGTTCTCGAAGCGCGTGTGCTCGCCGAGGAAAGTGAGCTTCACCGTGCCGATGGGCCCGTTTCGCTGCTTGCCGATGATGATCTCGGCGATGCCCTTCTCCGGCGTGTCCGGATTGTAGACCTCGTCGCGGTAGATGAAGAGGATGAGGTCGGCGTCCTGCTCGATCGCGCCCGACTCGCGCAGGTCCGACATCACCGGGCGCTTGTTCGGCCGCTGCTCGAGCCCGCGGTTGAGCTGCGACAGCGCGACCACGGGAACCTTCAGCTCCTTCGCGAGCGCCTTGAGCGAGCGCGAGATCTCCGAGATCTCGGTCGCCCGGTTCTCGCCCTGGCTCGACGCCTCCATGAGCTGGAGGTAATCGACCACGATCAGGCCCAGCGCGCCGTACTGCCGGTGCAGGCGCCGCGCGCGCGCGCGCAGCTCGAGCGCGTTCAGCGCCGGGGTCTCGTCGATGTGGATCGGCGCGTCGTGCAGCTTGCCGACCGCGGTGGTGAGCCGGTTCCAGTCCTCGTCCGACAGCTTGCCGGTGCGCAGCTTGTGCTGGTCGAGCCGCCCGATCGAGCCGAGCATGCGCATCGCGAGCTGCGTCCCCGCCATTTCCATGCTGAAGACCGCGACCGGGAGCCGGTTCTCGACCGCGACGTGCTCGGCCATGTTGAGCGCGAGCGCGGTCTTGCCCATCGACGGGCGGCCGGCGACGATCACCAGGTCGCCCGGCTGCAGGCCCGAGGTGCGCGAGTCGAGGTCGGTGTAGCCGGTCGGCACGCCGGTGATGTCCGAGGGGTTGTCGCGGTGATAGAGCATGTCGATGCGCTCCATCACCTGCGTGAGCAGCGGCTGGATCTCGATGAAGCCCTGCCGGCCGCGCGAGCCCGCCTCGGCGATCTCGAACACGCGCGACTCGGCCTCGTCGAGCAGCTGCCCGACCTCCTTGCCCAGCGGATTGAGGGCGGTGTCGGCGATGTTCGTGCCCACCTCCACCAGCTTCCTCATGATGGCGCGCTCGCGCACGATCTCCGCGTAGCGGCGGATGTTGTGCGCCGACGGCGTGTTGCCGGTCAGGGCCGCCAGGTAGGCGAGCCCGCCGACCTTGTCCTTGTCCTCGCTCGACTTGATCGCCTCGTCGACCGTGATCACGTCGGCGGGCCTGCCCTTCTCGACCAGCCGGGCGATGTGCCGGAAGATGCGCCGGTGGTCGTCGCGGTAGAAATCGGCGTCAGAGACGACGTCGGCGATCTTGTCGAACGCCGCGTTGTCGATCAGCAGGCCGCCGAGGACCGACTGCTCCGCCTCGATCGAGTGCGGCGGCAGCTTGAGCTGCAGCAGCTGCGGGTCCTGCGCGGACTGGGGAGCGGGCTGTGCCATCAGCGGGCCTGGCGCGCCGCGGACCGGCTTCCACGGTGGAAGACCTCAGTCCGCGAAATACGACTGCCAACGTGGACTGCCACGTCACCCTCCCGCTTTTTTACCGACGTGTAACGCGGAGGTTTTATACCGCGAACCGCGGACCGCAGCAAGAGCGCGCGAAAATTTTTCTCGAATCTGTTGCGCGCGCGCCACGCCGCGCGAGCACTCGCGCTACCGCAAGAAACGATCCTGAATTCTCATTCGCGAAATCGGCGACGCAGCGATACAAAAAAAACGAAAGGGGCCGAAGCCCCTCGCGTTGGATTACCTGTGGATTGTCTGTGCGCACCTTGTGCGCGGCCTGTGACTACTGCGCCGTTTCTCCCAGCACCGCCACCTTGATGTGCACCACCACGTCGCCGTGCAGCGCGATCGCGATCTCGTGATCGCCGACCTGCTTCAGCGGACCTTGCGGCAGGCGGATCATCGAACGCTCGACCTCGAAGCCCTGCTTCTGCAGCGCTTCCGAGATGTCGTAGTTCGTCACCGAGCCGAACAGGCGCCCGTCGACGCCCGCCTTCTGCGTGATCTGCAGCATCAGGCCGTCGATCTTCGCGCCCTTCTCCTGCGCCTGGGCGAGCGCCTCGTTCTGCGCGCGCTCGAGCTCCGCGCGCTTCTTCTCGAACTCGGCGAGGTTCTGGGGCGTCGCGCGCTTTGCTTTCCCCTGCGGCAGCAGGTAGTTGCGCGCGTAGCCGTCCTTCACCTTGACCACGTCGCCGAGGCCGCCGAGGTTCACCACCTTTTCGAGCAATATGACTTGCATGGCTGCCTCAGTGAAGATCCGTGTACGGCAGCAGCGCCAGGTAGCGCGCGCGCTTCACCGCGTCGGAGAGCTGACGCTGGTAGTGTGTGCGCGTGCCGGTGATGCGCGCCGGGATGATCTTGCCGTTCTCGCCGACGAAGTCCTTGAGCAGGTCGACGTCCTTGTAGTCGATCCACTCCATCTTCTCGGCGGTGAAGCGGCAAAACTTGCGCCGCTTGAACAGCGCCTTCGAGCCTTTTCCGTCCCGCTTGCCGTCGCGGCCCTTACCTTTGCCGCGGCCTTTCCCTCTGGGTGGGGGCATTGCTACTCTCCTTCCGTAAATTCGATGTGCGTTGCATGCAGCACGGGCTGCCGGCTGGTGCGGCTCTTGGCCGCCAGGAACCCGGTCACCGTGACCGCGCTTCCGAGCCTCGCGGCTGCGAGCAGCTTCGCTTCCCGCTCGAACGCGACGCCCGCGATCTCACAATCGACCTTGCGCTCGCTCCCCGCCTCGGCCAGCGACGATTCGTGACTCAGCCTGAAGCGCAGCACCGGTACGCCCGCGGGCGTATGGCGCAGCACATCGAGCTCCACGATTCGGCCGCCGAGAACGACGCGGTTCGCTTGCGCCAAGGCCTCAGGCTGCGGGCTGCGGCTCGGCCGGTTTCGCCGGCTCGGCGGCCCGGGCGCCGTCCTGGGACTTCGCCTCACCGGGGTTGAGCACCGACTTCGCCTTCTCTTCCTTCATCATCGGCGAAGGCGTCGTCCACGCACGCTCCATCTTGACGATGAGGTGGCGCAGGACCGCGTCGTTGAACTTGAACGAGTGCTCGAGCTCGCCCAGCGTGGCCGCGTCGCACTCGATGTTCATGAGCACGTAGTGGGCCTTGTGCACCTTGGCGAGCGGGTAGGCGAGCTGACGCCGTCCCCAGTCTTCCAGCCGATGGATTTTTCCGTTCCTCGAGGTCACCGTGGACCGGTAGCGCTCGATCATCGCCGGGACCTGCTCGCTCTGGTCCGGGTGAACGATGAAAACGATCTCGTAATGCCGCATGCCTTGATTCCCCATGGTTTGTAGCCGCCCTCTCATCGCCGTTGCGACCCGACGACTTGCCGGTGCGGCAGGGTTGAACGAATTGTATGAACCGGAACGACCACGAAACCGCCATCCCGGAACATGGAATTGTAACAGACGCGCCACGGGTTTGTAACACTTACAAACTACGCTGCGGCTGTGTCACGGATAAACCCGGTTTCTGTTACCAGTATGACAGCCGTGGTCCAGATGGACCTGCACCGCGACCGCTCCGCCGCCGGGCGCTCACTCGCCCGCGATCCCCAGCTCGCTCTTCACGTGCTCGAGCAACGGCCCGACCTTCGCGACCGCCGCGCGGATCTCCTCCGCCGGCTTGCCGAGAGTGGCGGACCAGAAGCCGAGCGCGCGCGGGTCGCGCACGTCGATGCGCGTCGGATCGGGCGGGACGTAATCCTTTGCCTGGGGCCGGACTGTCATGCCGGATGGGACCGCCGCTTTCGCCGTGTGTTCTCGCGAATTCAGACCAGAGGTGATGGGCCATGAGCAGGGTGAACAGGCTGTGGAGCAAATTGCGCATGGTCGGGTTGCTGCTGGCCGCGGCCGGGGCCGCGCTCGGACTGGCGCCGCGCGACTGGCGCAGCGCGAGCGCGTCGCCGGCGGGGCTCGCGCCCGATCCGGCCGCGACCCCGGAAGCCGTGGTCCAGGTCTACGGCGCGCGGGTATCGGGCTGGCGCGGCATCTTCGGCGTGCACACGTGGATCGCGGTGAAGCCTTCCAACGCACCCGCGTTCACCGTATACGAGGTGGTCGGCTGGCGGCTGCGCTGGGCCGACTCGGTGGTCGCGATCGGCGGCCGCCGTCCGGACGGACCCTGGTACGGCGCGCGCGCCGAGCTGCTCGCCGACCTGCGCGGCGAGCAGGTGGACCGCCTGATCGCGCGCATCGATCGCCTGGCGCAGACCTATCCCTACGCGGGCCGCTACACCGTGTGGCCCGGCCCGAACTCGAACACCTTCGTCGCCTGGATCACGAGGGCGGTCCCCGAGCTGCAGGTCGAGTTCCCGCCGACGGCTATCGGCAAGGATTACCTGCCGCGCGCGGTGTGGGGTACCGCGCCGAGCGGGCGCGGTTTCCAGCTCTCGCTGTTCGGCCTGCTCGCGCTGACGGCGAGCCCGGTCGAGGGCTTCGAGGTCAACCTGTGCACGATGACGTTCGGGTTCAACCCGTTCACCAGCACGCTCAAGCTGCCGGTGTTCGGGCGCGTCGCCGTGCCGATGCCGTCGTTCTCGTGGCGCGCGCCGCGCCGTTCCCTGTCGCGGCCCGCGGTGCAGGTCGCGACCGTGGCGAGCGAGGCGAGCATCCACCCCTGGCCGACGTCGGAGCAGGCCGAAGCGCAGATCCGCGGGTCGTTGCGCCGCGCGGCCTGAGGCTCACGCGCTGGCCGCGGCGCGCCGCCGCGCCGACTCGAACAGGCACACGCCGCTCGCCACCGACACGTTCAGGCTCTCGACCGTCCCGCGCATCGGGATGCGGACCAGCAGGTCGCAGCGCTCGCGCGTGAGGCGGCGCATGCCCTCTCCTTCCGCGCCGAGCACCCAGGCGAGCGCCGCCGGAAGCTCCGCGTCGTAGAGCGTCGTCTCGGCGCGCTCGTCGGCGCCGACGATCCAGATGTTTCGCTCCTTCAGCTCGTCGAGCGTGCGCGCGAGGTTGGTCACCATGTAATACGGCACCGATTCGGCGGCGCCGCTCGCGACCCGGGAAACGGTCGCGTTGAGGCCCGCGGCGCGGTCCTTCGGCGCGATCACCGCGTGCGCGCCGGCGGCGTCGGCGACGCGCAGGCACGCGCCCAGGTTGTGCGGATCGGTGACGCCGTCGAGCACGAGCAGGAGCGGCGGCTCGGCGAGCGCGTCGAGCCGGTCCTCCAGGCCTTCCTTCGCGCTCGCCTCGCGCACGATCGCGACCACGCCCTGGTGCCGCCCGCCGCCGTAGAAGCCGTCGAGGCGCTTGGTCGGCACGCGCATCACCTCGAGCCCCGCGCGCTGGGCCGCCGACGCGAGGTCCCTCGCGCGCGCGTCCTTGCGGTCCTCGTCGAGATAGATCTCGGCCACCGACGACGGGGCCGAGCGCAGCCGCGCGATCACCGCGTGGAAGCCGAACAGCGCGCGCGTCGGCTTCACGAACGCGCGTCCCGCGAGCGCGTGCGCAGGAAGCGCGTGCGCCGGCCGCCCGACGCGTCGTCGTCGTCGGCGAGCACGAAGTCGATGCGGCTGCGCTCGAGGTCGACGCGCACGACCCGCACGCGCACGCGGTCGGCGAGCCGGTAGCGCTTGCGGGTGCGTTCGCCGAGGAGCTGGTGCTTCGCCGCGTCGAACTGGAAATAGTCCTGGCCGAGCTCCGAGATGTGCACCAGGCCTTCGACGTAGAAGTCGTCGAGCGCGACGAAGATGCCGAAGCCGGTCACGGCGCTCACCGAGCCGTCGAACTCCTCGCCGACCCGGTCCTTCATGTAATACGTCTTCAGCCACGCGGAGACCTCGCGCGTGGCGTCGTCGGCGCGCCGCTCGGTCTGCGAGCAATGCATCCCGAGCGCATCCCAGTCTCCCGGGCTGTAGCGCTGCTTCGCGAGCACGGCCTTGATCGCGCGGTGCACGAGCAGGTCCGGGTAGCGGCGGATCGGCGAGGTGAAGTGCGTGTAGTGCTCGTAGGCGAGGCCGAAGTGCCCGACGTTCTGCGGGCTGTAGACGGCCTGCTGCAGCGAGCGCAGCAGCACAGTCTGCAGCAGCTGCACGTCCGGGCGGCCGCGCACGCTGTCGAGCAGCTTGGCGTAGTCCTTGGCCTTCGGCTTGTCCCCGCCCTGCAGGTGCAGGCCGAACTCGCGCAGGAACTCGCGCAGCGCCTCGAGCTTCTCCTCGGTCGGACCCTCGTGCACGCGGTACAGCGCCGGGTGCTTGCGGCTCGACAGGAAGTCCGACGCGCAAACGTTCGCCGCGAGCATGCACTCCTCGATCACGCGGTGCGCGTCGTTGCGCTCCACGCGGTCGATGCGCTTGAGGCGCCCTTCGTCGTCGAACACGAACTCGGTCTCGACGGTCTCGAAGTCGATCGCGCCGCGGCGCGCGCGAGCGCGCAGCAGCGACTGGAACAGGCGGTACAGCAGCTGCAGGCGCGGGACGAGGTCGCCGAGGTCGCGCGCGACGGCGCTCTTCGGGTCGGCGATCACGCCGGCGACCTTCGTGTACGTGAGGCGCGCGCGCGAGCGCATCACCGCGGGGTAGAACCGGTACTTGCCGATGTCGCCGTCGGCGGAGATCTCCATGTCGCACGCCATGCACAGGCGATCGACGTCCGGGTTGAGCGAGCACAGTCCGTTCGACAGGCGCTCGGGCAGCATCGGGATCACGCGGCGCGGGAAGTACACCGAGTTCCCGCGCTCGCGCGCCTCGAGGTCGAGCGCGTCGCCGTGCCGCACGTAGTGGCTCACGTCGGCGATCGCGACGATCAGCCGGAAGCCGGTCCGCCCGCCTTTCGCGCCGGCGCCGCCGAGCGGCTCGCAGTAGACCGCGTCGTCGAAATCCTTCGCGCTCTCGCCGTCGATCGTGACCAGCGCCAGGCCGCGCAGGTCCTCGCGGCCGGCGTGGTCCTGGGGCGCGGGCACGACCGGGAAGCCGGCCGCGAGCGACTTCGCGCGCTCGGAGAACTCGAACGGCAGGTCGTGCTTGCGCAGCGCGATCTCGATCTCGATCCCGGGGTCGGTCGCGTTTCCGAGGACTTCGACCACGCGCCCCATCGGCCGCGCGTGCGCGTCGGGCTGCGCGGTGAGCTGCACCACCACGACCTCGCCGGGCTTCGCGCCGCCCGCGTCCTCGGGGGCGACGAAGACGTCCTGGCTGATGCGCCGGTCCGAGGCCTCGACGTAGAGGAAGTTTCGATCCTGCCGCAACCGGCCCACGAGCTTCGCGTTGGCGCGCTCGATCACCTCGACGATGACCGCCTCGCGGCGCCCGCGCCGGTCCTCGCCCGCCTCGCGCACCATGACGCGGTCGCGGTGCAGGACCTTGCGCATCTCTCGCGGATCGAGATGGAGGTCGGGACCGCCGTCGTCGGGGACCACGAACCCGTAACCGTCGGGATGCCCTTCGACGCGGCCCGCGATCAGGTCGATCTTCTCGGCGGCGAGCAGGGCGCCCTTGCGGTTGCGCAGCAGCTGCCCCTCGCGCTCCATCGCGGCGATGCGGCGCTCGAACGGCTCGCGCTCGTGCGACGCGATGCCGACGCGGCGCGCGAGCTCGTCCTCGGTGAGCGGCCCGTCGTGCGCGAGCGTGTCGAGGATGAACTCGCGGCTCGCGATCGGCGACTCGTAGCGCTCCGCTTCACGCGCGCGATGCGGGTCTTTGCGCGCGGAACGCGGGGGTTTTTTCGTTGACAATTCCTTGGGTTCCTATAGAATCGCGCGCTCGGGCTGAAGACCGGAATCGGCGCGGCCCCAGCGCCGAGGTGGCGGAATTGGTAGACGCACTAGGTTCAGGTCCTAGCGGTGGCAACACTGTGGGGGTTCGAGTCCCTTCCTCGGCACCACGCTCTTCCGGTGAGATATTATCCCAACGCATCCGGCTCGCGCTCGCGGCACTCGCGGCGTCCTGCCTGATCTGCGGCCCGGCGCGGGCGCAGGAGAAGAAGCCGCTCTGGGAGCTCGGTCTCGGGGTCGCCGCGATCGACTTCCCCCACTACCGCGGTTCCGACCAGCGCAAGACCTGGCTGCTGCCCTTCCCGTTCGTCGTCTACCGCGGCGACCTGCTGAAGGCGGACGAGCGCGGCCGCATGCGCGGCCTGTTCTTCCGCAGCGAGAACGTCGAGCTCGACTTCAGCGCGAACGGAACCGTGCCGGTGAAGAGCTCCGAGAACCAGGCGCGCAGCGGCATGCCCGACCTCGACGCGACGTTCGAGCTGGGACCCTCGCTCAACTTCTTCCTGCTGCGCTCGCGCGACCGGAAGACGAAGCTCGACCTGCGTCTGCCGGTGCGCGGCGTCGTCGCCACCGACCTGCACCACACGAACAGCGCCGGCTGGGTGTTCCAGCCGAACGTCAACGTCGATGTGAACGACGCGCTCGGCCATCCGGGGTGGAGCTTCGGCGTGCAGGCGGGCGTGGTCTACGGGAATCGCCGCTACCACGAGTACTTCTACTCGGTCGCGCCGGAGCTCGCGACGGCGACGCGCCAGGCCTTCGACGCGCCGGGCGGATACGGCGGCGCGACCTTCATCACGGCGCTCAGCAAGCGCTTCCCGCGCTTCTGGGCGGGCGGCTACGTGAAGATGGATTATCTCCGCGGCGCCGCGTTCGAGGACAGCCCGCTCGTGCGCAGGAAGGAGAACTGGACCGCCGGCTTCGCAATCGCGTGGGTCCTGCGCGAGTCGGGCACGCTCGTGGTCGACCGCGAGTGAGGCGTCTCAGGCCATCCCGCCGTTGATCGAGATCGTCTGGCCGGTGATATAGCCGGCCGCGTCCGAGCACAGGAAGGCGACCAGCGCCGCGACTTCGTCGGGCGTGCCGGTCCGCTTCAGCGGCACCAGGCTCTCCACGACGCCGGCCGGGACGCTCTCGCGCGTCATCGGCGACTCGATGATCCCGGGCGCGACCACGTTGACGGTGACGCCGCGGCTCGCGATCTCGAGCGCGAGCGACTTCGAGGCGCCGTGCAGGCCCGCCTTCGCGGCGGCGTAGTTGGCCTGGCCGCGGTTGCCGAGGATCGCCGACACCGAAGACATGCTGACGATCCTGCCCCAGCGCGTGCGCATCATCGGCAGCAGCAGCGGCCGCGTGACGTTGAAGAAGCCGTTCAGCGAAACGCCGATCACGCGTTCCCACTGCTCGGGGCGCATGCCCGGCATGACGGCATCGTCGTTCACCCCCGCGTTGTTGACGAGCACCTGGATCGGTCCGTCCTCGAGCAGCTTCTCGAGCGCGGCCTCCGAAGCGGCGCGGTCGGCGACGTCGAACCGGACGGCGGCCGCGGACGCGCCCGCGTCGCGGATCTCGCGCGCGACGCGCTCGGCGCGATCCAGACCGGTGTTCGCGTGCACCACGACGTGAAAGCCGAGCGCGCCCAGGCGCCGGCATATCGCGGCGCCCAGCGCGCCGCTGCCCCCGGTCACCAGCGCGCGTCTCACGGCGCCGGTCTCTCCGCGTCGAGGCTCACGGTCGCGCGGCCGCTGAGGAGCGTCAGCCCGCCCGCGCGCAGCGTGAAGCGGTAGACCACGTGCGCCTCGTCGCCCATGATGCGCTCGGCCTCGATGATCAGATCCTGCTGCAGGTCGTCGAGCCGGTCCCTGCGGCACACGACGTCGCGCAGGCTCGCGAGGTAGCCGGCGCGCGGGCGCCCGTTCGCGCCGCCCGCGAGCCCGCCGTGCGTGGCCATCGCCTGCGCCGCGTACTCGATGCCGCACAGCGCCGAGAGCCGGCCGGCGAAGCGCATCGGGTTGTCGGCGTCGCGGTGCGAGCGGCTGAAGCAGCGGATGCGGTTCTCG
Organism: Burkholderiales bacterium; assembly: GCA_035651815.1. Classification (GTDB taxonomy): domain Bacteria; phylum Pseudomonadota; class Gammaproteobacteria; order Burkholderiales; family SG8-39; genus VBDM01. The sequence goes on from DASRFB010000089.1 coordinate 36,808, forward strand.
TCCCAGTGCACCACGCCGTCGAGCAGGCACATCGCTCCCGCGTGCGGGATCATGCGCGCGATGTCGGCGCGCGTCAGCTGCACGGTTCCACGGCGACGCGCAGCCGGCCGCCGTCCAGGTAGTCGAGCACGACCGTCGCTTCGGCGCCGCGCGCGAGCGCGGCGAGCAGCGGCAGGCCGCGTGCGGCGGGGATGGTGAGGCGTGCGCGCTCGAGCTCCGCGTCGGACATCGCGGTGGGCGACGCCGGCTCGGCCTCGAGCGCGACCTCGATGGCCGCGGCCGCGCGGTGCGTGCGCTCGGGCGCGAGCACGAGCGCCGCCGCGAACACGCCGCCGATCGGGCGCGCGCGGTGCAGCGGCTCGGGGTACGGCTGATCGTACGCGAGCAGCGCGACCGGCACGCCGTCGACCGCGACCTGCGCCATCGCCTCGAGCAGCCCGGCGCCGAAGCTCGCGTCGTACGCGCACAGGCTGGTCGACGCTTCGCGCGAGCGCGTCGCGATCCCCCAGTAGCCCGCGGCCGCGTTGTGCACCGAATTATGGAACCGCGTCGGAGAAACCTCGCGCTCGGGGCTCGCGAGCGATTCGCACATGTCGTGCAGGTTCTGTCCGTCGCCGCACGACGCCGTGAACACCGTGGGCGTCGTCGCGGCGTCGCGGCCGGCGTTGAGGAACGCCTCGCGCCCGACGGCGAGCGCGAGCTTGACCGGCAGGCCCGTGCGCCGGCGCTCCGCCGGCGGCAGCAGCTCGCTCGGCGGCACGACGGCCGCCCCGGGGCGATACGGCGCCGTCCCCGCGAGGACCGCGCGGCTCGCTTCCCAGCCCGGCAACCCGGGACCGAGGACCGCGATTCCTTCGACGTATGCGCGCATCGCCATGGCTCAGGGCGTCCCGAGGACGAGGCTGCAGTTGCTGCCGCCGAAGCCGAAGGAATTGGAGAGGACGCGCCGCACCGGCGCGCTCCGCGTCTCGAGCAGGTAGCCGGTCTTGAGCGACGCATCGACCTTGCGCGTCCCCGGGCTTCCCGGCATGAAACCGCCCTGGATCGCGAGAATGGAGACGATCGCCTCGGTGATGCCGGCCGCGCCGAGCAGGTGCCCGGTCGCTCCCTTGGTCGAGCTGCACGGCGTGCGCGCGCCGAACAGGTCGTGGACCGCGCGGTCCTCGGACGCGTCGTTCGTGCGCGTCGCCGTCCCGTGCAGGTTGATGTAGTCGACGTCCGACGCCGCGAGCCCCGCGCTCGCGAGCGCGCGCTCCATGGCCGTGCGCGCGCCCAGGCCCTCGGGGTGCGGTGTCGACATGTGGTAGGCGTCCGAGCTCTCGCCGACGCCGAGCAGCAGTGCCTCCGCCCGCGCCGGACGCGCGTCCGGCTTTTCAACGATCGCGAAGCCTGCGCCTTCGCCGATCGAGATGCCGTCGCGCTCGGCGTCGAACGGACGGCACGGCGCGCGCGAGGTCAGCTCGAGCGAGTGGAACCCGTGGAGCGTCGTGAGACACAGCGAGTCCACGCCGCCGACGACCGCCGCGTCGCACACGCCTGCCGCGATCATGCGCGCCGCGTTGCCGAAGGCCTTGGCCGAGGAGGAGCACGCCGAGGAGATCACGACGGCGGGACCGCGCAGCCCGAGGTAGCGGCGCACGAAATCGGCCACCGAGCCCGTGTTCTGCGTCTCGCGGTAGCGGTAGTCCGCGGGCAGCGCCCCGCTCGTGGGGTCGCGACGGCGATAGGCGAGCTCGGTCTCGAGCACGCCGGACGTGCTGGTGCCGACGAAGACGCCGACGCGGTGCGCGCCGTACTTCTCGCGCAGCGCCGCGGCCGCGCGCGCGAAGCCGCCGGACTCGAGGCCGAGCTGCGCGAGGCGGTTGTTGCGGCAATCGTAGGCCGCGAGATCCGCGCGCACGCGCAGCTCGTCGAGCGCCACCACGCGGCCGATGCTCGTCTCCAGGCGCACGGTCTCGAAATCGCAGGGCGCGAGGCCGGAGCGCATCGAGCGCAGCGCCTGCGCGACCGCGTCGCGGTCCGCGCCGAGCGAGTTGACGACGGAGAATTCGCTGATGACCAGGGGCCGCAAGAGGATCGCCCGTCGGTTGATCTATCCGGCGCCGGGCGCCGGCGCCGCTTCGAGTTTATCAAAAAGAGCGCTCAACGACGCCTCGCGAAGAACAGCACGTTCGCGAACGGCGTATCGCCGTTCATGGGCTGCGCCGTGACGGTCATCCCGCGCCGCTCGAGCAGGTTCCGCCACTGCGCGGCATCGCGGTACCACAGCTTCGGCGCGAGCCGCCCGTGCCACAGCTGCGCGACGATCTCCGCGCCGCGCTGCAGCCCGTGCGCAAGGCCGCCGCCCGAATTCGACTCGCGCAGGATCAGCACCCCGCCCGGCCGCAGGGCGTGCGCGACCGCGTCGAGCACCCGCTCCTGATCGGCGTAGCGCACGTGATACAGGACGTCGAGGATGACGACGGCGTCGGCGCTCGGCAGCGCCAGGCCGCGGATGTCGCGGCATTCGAGCGCCGCCACCCCGTCGAGCGCGACGCTGCCCGCGCGTATCGAGCGGCGGCGCAGGTCGTAGCCGCGCATCGCGAGCCGCGCGGGAGGCGCGGGCCACTGCGCCGGCCACTCGCCGCGCGCGTACCGCTCCTTCGCGGCGGCGAGCAGCGAGAGCAGGATGCCCTGCCCGCAGCCGAGGTCGAGCAGCGTGCCCGAGTCGGGAAGCGCGCCGCTGCGCAGCAGCGCGAAGTACACCGGATCCCAGCGGAACTTCCCGCGCGCGTAGTGCCACGCCGCCCGCCCGGCGCGCAGGAACGGCCGGCTCGCCTCGTCGCGCAGCAGGCTAAGCGTCGCGTCCATCGTCGCCGCGTCCATCGTCGCAACCCGCCGGCAGCGACACGGGCTTCAGCGAGCGCTCGCGCAGCTCGGCGAGCAGCGGCGGAAGCACCTCCACCACGCGCGGCACGCTGTCGTGCAGCAGGAGGATGTCGCCGGCCGCGAGGCCTCGGGTGAGCCGGCGCAGCACGCGCCCGGCGTTGCGGTCGGCGGTGTCGAAGCCGCGCCGCGTCCAGGAGGCGTAGCGCAGGCCCAGCGAGACCAGCACCGGGTCGAGCACGGGACTGCGGAAGCCCGCCGGAGCCCGGAAGAACACGGGCTCGCGGCCCGTCGCCTGCGCGATGACGCGCTGCGCCGCCTGCACCTCGCGCCGCAGCCCGCGCAGGCCGTACAACGCGAAGACGGGCGCGTGCCGGTGACTGTGGCTCTCCACAGTATGGCCGCGGCGCGCGATCTCGCGCGCGATGTCGGGATGGGCCGCCACGCGCTCGCCGACGCAGAAAAACGTCGCCTTCGCGCCGTGGCGATCGAGGATGTCGAGAACGCGCGGCGTGATGTCCGGGTGCGGACCGTCGTCGAACGTGATGCAGACCTCGCCGCGCTCGACCGCGGCGCGCGGCAGGCGCGAGATGTTCGGCCCGAGCAGCGCCGATCGCGGAAAGAATACCGCCGCGCCGAGCGCGACGTAGTTCGCCGCGAGCGTCGCGAGGCCCCACGGCCAGGCGTCCGGGTGGAGCGCCACGCCGAGCACCACGGCCGCGTGCGCGAGCGCCGAAAGGCGCAAGGCGGGCGCCGGGCGCCGGGCGCCGTTCGCGCGCGCCTGCGAGCTCGCGTAGGCCTGCGTCACGGGTGCACCGGCGCCGGGCGCGGCTCGCCGCGGCGGGCGAGCGCCGCGGAGAAAATGAGCGCGAGCATGGCGCCGGTCCCGACCGTGGACCCGATCGCGCTCAGCAGCGGCACCCGGGAGAAGGCGAGGAGCCCGAAGCCGATGATCGTCGACAGGCACGCGAACCCGAGCGACACGACGGTGCGCCCGCGGTCCTGTTCCGACGCCGCGCGCCGCTCGAAGAACAGCGAGTAGTTGGAGCCCACCGCGACCACCAGCAGCAGCCCGACGAGATGAAACATCGAGAGCTTTCCGGCGACCAGCAGGAGACCCGCCGCGGTGAGCACGACCGCGGCGACGAGCGGCGCGAGAACGTCGAAGACGCGCGCCGCCGAGCGCAGCGTGACCGACAGCAGCACCGCGATCGCGAGCGCGCCGAGCAGGGAGTGCGCGAGGGCCTCGCGGCGGTAATCGCGGTACATCGTCTCCGACTCGCCTTTCAGGTCGACCAGCACCGCGGAGCCGCCGCCCGCGGCGGCGACCTCCCGGGCGATGTCGTCGGGGCGCGTCACGCCGCGAAGCGGCAGCATGGCGGCCCAGCCGGCGCCGCGCTGCACGAGCAGTGCGTCGACCTTGAGCGCGAAGTGCGTCCCGTCGAGGGCGTCGCGGCCGAGCGGCGCCGCGGTGCGCGCGGCCCCGGCCTCCGCGACGAAGGGCTCGAACAGCCCGGTGCGGAACGGCAGCCCCTCGAGCGCCTTCTGCAGGTTCGCGCGCAGCTCCTGCGCCGGCGGCAGCGCGGCCTGGCGCGCGCGCTGCGTCTCGCGGCTCGGCAGCGACGTCGCGGGCGACTCGAATCCTTCGAGCCAGCCGCGCGTCACCGATCGCTCGAGCGCCGGCGCGATGCGCTCGCACGCCGCGAGCGCCGCGTCGCGGTCGGCCGCGTGGATCACCACGAGATGACGCACGTCGGGGGCGCCGAGGTCGCGGCGCAGCTGCCCGTCGAGGCTTTTTTCCTCCGCCGTGACCGGCCCGAGATCGGCGAGGTCGTCGCTCCAGGCCGATCCGCGGTGCGCGACCAGCACCGCGCCGGCGACGAGCACCGCGGCGAGGGCCGGAACGCGCAGCCTCGGCGCCCACGCGAGCAGCGACATCGCGCCTCGCTCGAGGGCCGCGATGCGCGGTCCCCGGAACGCGCCGGGGACCAGCGCCGGCAGCACCCAGCGCGTCACCGCCGCTGCGACGACGAGCCCGGCGATCGAGAACAGCCCGAGCTGCGCGAGGCCGCTGAAGCCCGAGAGCAGCATCGCCGAGAAGCCGCAGATCGAGGTCAGCACGCCGAGCCGTAGCGTCGGCCAGATGCGCTCGAACGCCGCGCGCGCCGGCGCCCCGGGCGCGATGCGCGTGAGCAGGTAGATCGCATAGTCGACGCCCTCCCCGATCAGCGTGACGCCGAAGCCGAGCGTCACCCCGTGCACCGAGCCGTAGGCTATACCCACCGCCGCGACGCCCGCGAGCGCGCCGCTCGCGACCGGCACGAGCGCGAGCCCGAGCACGCGCGGCGAGCGGTACAGCGCGAGCAGCATGGCGCCGATCAGCACCGTCGCGATCATCGAGAAGCGCAGCGCGTCTCCCTTGATGCGCTCGCGCGCGTAGACGGAGAACACGCCGGGCCCCGCGAGCAGGAGCTTCGCCCCGGTGCCGCGCCGCGCCGGCTCGAAGGCCGCCCGGATCGCCGCCACCGCGTGCTCCTGGGCGTCGATATCGTAGCCCGCCGCGCGCGTCTGCGCGACCAGCAGCGCCCGCGTGCCGTCGGCGGAGAACCAGACGCCGTGGCGCGTCGCGGGACGGGCGGCGCCCTGCAGCTGGGAGAGCAGCCGCAGCATCTCGCCTCCCGGGTCGGACGGCAGCGCGCGGCGCATCAGCATTCCGGCCGGCGAATTGAGCATCTGCAGGTCTTCCTGCAGGCTCGCGCGCAGGCCCGCCGCGCTGTAGCGCTCGGGCGTCACACCGGGGCTGAGCAGGTAACGGTTGCGCCAGAGGAAGTCGCGGTCGGCCTCGATCGCGGCGTCGTCGCCGTTGTCGACCGAGCTGAAGCGCGCGTCGCGACGCAGCGCGCCCGTCACGCGCTTGCTCGCCTCGGCCAGCTTGTCCGGGGCGTCGCCTTCGATCCCGACCAGGATCAGCCGCGACACCACGCCCTCGCGCAGCTGCTCGACCAGCACCTGCTGCTCGGGCGACGGCGAGCGCGGCAGGAAGGCCGAGAGGTCCGTGCTGAACTCGGTTCGCGCGACGACGAGCACGCACGCGGCGACTCCCGCGAGCCAGGCGAGGACCGGCCAGGGCCAGCGGCGGCTCACGAGGCGTCCCGGGTGATGGTCATGGTCGAGCGGTCGCCGCCCGACTCGAAGACCGAGATCGTGTCGATCCCGTCGCGGCGGCCGTCGATGCGGATCTCGCGCACGACCTCGCGCATCTTCGGCTCGATCGGCACGAGCACGAGGCGCCATTGCGATTCCCGGCCGCTCAGCTCGACACGGTAGAAGCGGTTCAACGTGCCGAGGTCGCCGGCGAGAGTCGAGCGGATGCTCTCGACGAACGCCCAGAGCACCGGGTAGTCGGGCAGATTCAACACGCGCTTCGGCCCGCCCTCGATCTTGCCGATCGTGAGCCGCTCGCCGTCGAGGACGAGCGATTCGGGCGCGGGCTTCGTCGTCTGCTTCTCGAGGTGGCCGGGCGCGACGTACACGAGCGTCCCCGACGAGCGCAGCGGCGCGGTGAGCGCGGCGAGGTCGCGGCGCTCGACGAAGCGTCCCCGGGCCTCCTTCACCTGGGCGAGGCTGCGCATCAGGTCGGCGACTCCCCAGTCGGCGGCCGCGCCCGGCGCGCACCCGAGCGCGAGCAGCGCGAGGCCGAGCGCGAGCCGCCCGGCCGCGCGCGCGCCGCGCTCAGCTCCAGTAGTCATAGAAGTTGAACCAGTTGTAGGGCGCGATCCGGCAGTAGTGCTCGAGGCGCGCGGCGTATTTCTGCATCGCCTGGCGCACGACCTCGTCGCGCCCGCGCCCCGCCTTGCGCAGGCCCTGCCCCGAGTCCGCCGAAGGGTCGTCGAGCCTCTCGAAATGGATGTCGTACCGGTTGCCGCCGCGGTACAGGCCGACCATGAGCACGAGCGGCTGCCTCAGCATCGCGGCGAGGCGGAAAGGGCCGAGGGGAAGCGGCGCCGGCGCGCCGAAGAACGTGCACGGCGCCGTGCCCTCGCCTTCGATGTTGCGGTCGGCGAGGATGCCGACGAACTCGCCCTGCCCGAGCGCCTCGGCCACCTGGAGCATCGAATCGACCGTGCCGAGCGGGATCACCGGCATGGCGGAGGACGGGTCGACCGCGTCGAGCACGGAATTGAGGTTGCGCGCGTGCTCCTTGTACATGACGAGGCGCACCGGCATCTCGCATTTCTCGCGGCCGAGGAAGCGGACGATCTCGAAGCTGCCCAGGTGCGCGCCGAGGAGCAGCCCGCCGCTATGCGCGTCGCGCAGCGCGGCCACGATCTCCTCGCCGTGGACGCGCACGTCGAAGCGGCCGAACTGGCCGGCGAGAAGGTACATCCGATCCAGGATCACGGCGCCGAACGCGTGGAAATGGCGCCACAGGTCGCCGAGCCGCGGCTCGCGGCCGAGCGCCTTGCGCAGGTACAGGCGCGAGGCCGAGCGGTCCGACGGCGAGAACAGCAGGAACCACAGGCACACGAAGACCAGCACGACGCGCGACGGGCGCCGCCCGAGCAGGAACGCGGCGCGCACGGCGAGGCGCATCAGCCACGGATGGCTGCGCTCGGGGCGCGCCGCCCATTCGGGCTTCAGATCGCCGGCTACTCCTTCGGCGCGGCGTTGCATTGCAGCTCCCCTGCGAGCACCGGCGACTCCCCGACCAGGCAGCGGAAGGCGATGCCGTGCTCCGTCGAGCGCGTGTACTCGATGTGCACGCGGTCGCCCGGACGCGTCGGCGCGAAGAACTTCGCCGACTTCACGATCAGCGGGAAGCGTCCGGATTCGGCGCCCGCCTCGATCGCGCGCAGCGCCTCGGCGAGCAGCACGGCGCCGGGGATGATCGGATTTCCCGGGAAGTGTCCCTCCGCCGCGGCGTGGGGTTGGGCGAAGACGATCTCGGCGGTGGCCAAGCTACTCGGCCTTGGTCGCGACGCGGATCAGGTCCTCGATCGCGACCCGCGGGAGCTTCCCGGTCTCGTTCCTCGGGAGCGCGTCGACGAGCATCAGCGGCCGCGGGAGGAAGGCGGCGTCGATGCGCGAGCGCAGCGCCTTCATGACGTCCGCGCGCGTGAGGCCGGGCGCGACGACGAACGCGATGAGCCGCGTCACGCCCGCTTCTTGCTCGTCGGGCATCACGAACGCGCCGTCGCGCACGCCGTCGATCGAGTTGAGGTGGTAGTTGAGGTGGGCGAGCGAGGTGCGCTTGCCGGCGATGTTCACGAGATCGCTCGTGCGGCCGTGCAGCCTGAAGCCGCCGTCCGCGTGCACGTCGATCACGTCGCCGAGGAGCACGTCTCCGGCGATGTGGCCGCCGCTCGCCCAGGTGCCCTTCGCGTCCTTGCGCAGGACCACGCCGGGCAGCGGCTGCCAGTCGGGCGTCTTGACCGTGCGCCGGCTCGCGAGCTGTCCCGCCTCGGTGCAGCCGTAGATCTCGTGCAGCGGCGCGGCGAACCGCGCCTCGGCCTGCGCGGCGAGCTGCGGCGCGAGCGGCGCCGTCGCGCACAGCAGGAAATCGGCGGCGGGAGGCGCCGCGGGCTCTCCGAGCAGCGCCGCGAGGTGCACGGGCGTGGTCACGAGCGCGCGCGGCCGCGGCAGCGCCTCGAGCTCGGCGCACACGTCCGCGGGAAAGAACGGCCGCCCGGCGTGCAGCGCGAGCGCGCCCTGCATCGCGATCAGCACGGTCGACTCGAAGCCGTACATGTGCTGCGGCTGCACCGTGCCGAGGAGCGTCCACCCCGCGCCGGCGCCGAAGCCGAGCCGCTCGGCCTCGCCGAGCGCGCTGCGCACGAGGCTGCCCCAGCGCTTGAAGTGCTCGGTCGGCGCGCCGGTCGATCCCGAGGTGAAGACGATCGCGGCCACGTGCGACTCGGGGATCGCGGGCACGGCCTCGCTCGCGCCGTCGGGAGGCGTCTCGAGCGGCACCACGACGGTGTCGAGCCCCGGGTGGCGCACGTCGGTGTCGCACAGGCAATACTGATCGGGGTACGACGCCTGGAGCTTCGCGAGCAGGTCCGGGGTATGGTTCGGCGGCAGCAGGCTCGACTGTCCGCGAACGAGCGCCGCGCCGAAGGCGACGGCGAAGGCGTAGCGGTCGGCGCACGCGTTGAGGGCGTAGCACCGGGCCGGGAGCTGCGCCGCCAGCCGGCGCACGTCGCGCAGGTACTGATCGACGCCGAGCGCCCTGCCGTGGCGATACGCGAAGATCGATCCGCGCCCGGCGCGGATCAGTGGAAGGTCTGCCATCGCTGGACCCGGGCCCGGGTTCGCCCGCGCGAGCCCGGGCGCTCCATCTACTTGGTGCGGTGACGCTGAATGTGCTCGCTCAGGCTGCGCAGCGAAGCGAAGATCTTGCGGTTGTTGTCGTCGTCCGAGCGCAGCTTGATCCCGTACGCCTTCGAGATCGCGAGCGCGATCTCGAGGACGTCGATCGAGTCGAGCCCGAGGCCGTCGCCGTACAGCGGCGCTTCCGGGTCGATGTCCGCGACCTGCACGTCCAGATTCAGCGCGGTCACGATCAGATCGGCGAGCTTGCGCTCCTCCGCGGTCATCGCGCCGTCCCGCGGCATCGCTTCCGTTGCGAGGTTGTTCATGTCCCCTGTCCCTGAAATCGGCCTTATCCCGAGTGCGGCCCCAGCGCCGGGCCCGGCGGCCAGGCACGATTATATAGCCGCGGGCCCCCGCCAAGGCCCAATTTCGGTGCGCAAAAGTGCTCCAAAAGGAGGAGGCGGCCGGCCCGAGGGTCAGTGGAACGGGTGGCGCAGGACGATCGTCTCCTTGCGCTCGGCGCCGGTCGAGATCATGTCGACCGAGACCCCGCACAGCGCCTGCAGCCGCTCGAGGTACGCCCGCGCCCGCGCCGGCAGCTTTCCGTACTCGCTGATGCCGACCGTGCTCTCGCGCCAGCCCGGCATGTCCTCGTAGACCGGCTCGCAGCGCGCCGCGTCCTCGGCTCCGAGCGGCAGCAGGTCGTGCATCGCCCCGCCGATGCGGTAGCCGGTGCAAAGGCGCACCGTCTCCATGCCGTCGAGGACGTCGAGCTTCGTGATGCACAGTCCGGACACGCCGTTGATCTGGATCGCCCGGCGCAGCGCCGGGGCGTCGAACCAGCCGCAGCGGCGCGGGCGCCCGGTGGTCGCGCCGAATTCCTGCCCGCGCCGGCGCAGCAGCTCGCCCACCGCGTTGTCCTGCTCGGTCGGGAACGGGCCCGCCCCGACGCGCGTGGCGTACGCCTTGGTGATGCCGAGCACGTGGTGCAGCATTTGCGGACCGACGCCCGCGCCGGCGGCGGCGGCGCCGGCGACGCAGTTGCTCGAGGTGACGTACGGGTACGTCCCGTGGTCGACGTCGAGCAGCGTGCCCTGCGCGCCCTCGAACAGCAGGTTCTCGCCCCGATGGTTCGCGTCGTACAGCGCGCGCGCGACGTCGGCCACGAGCGGCGCGAGGCGCGGCGCGAGCGCGAGCGCCTCGTCGCGGACGCGGCCGTACTCGACGGGCTTCGCGCCGAGGTACTTCGTCAGGACGAAATTGTGATAGTCGAGCAGCGGCTCGAGCTTGGCGCCGAAGCGCGCCGGGTGGAACAGGTCCTGCAGCCGGATCGCGCGGCGCGCGACCTTGTCCTCGTACGCCGGTCCGATGCCGCGCCCGGTCGTGCCGATCTTCGCGTCGCCCTGGCGCGACTCGCGCGCGACGTCGATCGCGGCGTGGTACGGCAGGATCAGCGGGCAGGCCTCGGACACCCGCAGCCGGCCCTCGAGGTCGACGCCGGCGCGCTCGAGCGCGGCCATCTCGTCGACGAGCGCCTGCGGCGAGAGCACGACGCCGTTGCCGATGTAGCAGGTGACGCCCGAGCGCAGGATTCCGGAGGGCACCAGGTGCAGCACCGTCTTCTCCCCGCCGATCACCAGCGTGTGCCCGGCGTTGTGCCCGCCCTGGAAGCGCACCACGCCCTGCGCGTGGTCGGTGAGCCAGTCGACGACCTTGCCTTTGCCCTCGTCACCCCACTGCGTGCCGATCACGACGACGTTCTTTGCCATGAGCCGAGTCTACACCGCGCAGCGCGCGGCTAGAGCTTCTTCACCGCCCAGCGTCCGCCGCGCTTGACGAGCGCGCGGTCGCAGCCGAGCTCGGCGCGCGAGCCGCCGTGGCCGGGCAGGTCGACCACGACCGACTCGCCGGCACGGCGCAGCTTCGCCACCGCCTCGGCGAGATTGCGATCGCGCGAATACGGCGCGCGGATGGCGCCGCGCTCGCGGCCCTTCGGTGCGATCCGCGCCAGCTCGCGCAGATCCATGCTGAAGCCGGTCGCCGGGCGCGCGCGGCCGAAGGCCTTGCCGACCTCGTCGTAGCGCCCGCCGAGAGCCACGGCGTTCGACACGCCCGACGCGTACGCCGCGAACACCACGCCCGTGTGGTAGTGGTATCCGCGCAAGTCGGCCAGGTCGATGCCGACCGGGAAGTCCGCGCCCGCGGTGAGCGCGCGCAGGTCGCGCAGCGCCGCCGCGACCTCCGGATGCCGCGGGAGCTCGCGCGCGGCGCGCGCGAGCACCTCGCGCCCGCCGTAGAGCTCGGGCAGGGCGAGCAACGCCGCGCGCGTCGCCTTCGGCAGCCGGCGCGTCGCCGATTCGAGCGAGGGCCGGTCCTTCGCCTCGAGCGCCTGGTGCAGCTCGGTCTCCAGCTCGGCGCCGACTCCGCCGCGCCGGCACAGCGCGCGGAAGATGGCGACGTGCCCGAGATCGATGCGCGGCTCGCGGATGCCGCTCGCGCGCAGCGCCTGCACCGCCAGGACCTGCACCTCGCGGTCGCTCTCGATGCCGGCGTGCCCGTAGACCTCGGCGCCGATCTGCAGCGGCTCGCGCGTCGCATCGAGCCCGCGGGGACGCGCGTGCAGCACGCTGCCGCAGTAGCACAGCCGGGCGACGCCCTCGCGGTTCAGCAGGTGCGCGTCGATGCGCGCGACCTGCGGCGTGATGTCGGCGCGCACGCCCATCATGCGGCCGGAGATCTGGTCGACCAGCTTGAACGTGCGCAGGTCGAGGTCGTGGCCGGTGCCCGAGAGCAGCGACTCCAGGTACTCGAGCATCGGCGGGATGACGAGCTCGTAGCCGTGCCCGCGGAACAGCTCGAGCAGGCGGCGGCGCAGCCGCTCGATGCGCCAGGCCTCGGCGGGCAGGATGTCGTCGATGTTCTCGGGCAGCACCCAGTTGCGCATGGTCATCCGCCGCCGAAGAGCAGCAGGATCAGCACGCCGACGAGCATCGAGCTCAGCGCGAAGAAGCGGATCTGTCCATCCGAGAACTCGGTGATGCGGCGGAAGATCTCGCGCCACCGGGCGGGGGCGAGGAAGGGCAGGATGCCTTCCAGAATCAGCATCAGCGCGAACGCCATCACCAGGGTGGTGTACGTCATCCCTCGCCTCTCCCTATGCCCGCCCTGGCGTCGGCGGGCGAGCTATTTCCCGCTCCGCGCGGGATTCTTGAAGTAGCGGAAGAACTCGGAGCTGGGATCGATCACGAGCACGTCGTTCTTGCCCCTGAAAGTGTTCCGGTAGGCGTCGAGGCTGCGGTAGAACGCGTAGAACTCGGGGTTCTCGCTGTAGGCCTTGGCGTAGATCGCGGAGGCGCGCGCGTCGCCTTCGCCCTTCACCCGCTGCGCGGTCCGGTACGCCTCCGCGATGATGATCTCGCGGTCGCGGTCGGCCTCGGCGCGCACGCGCTCGGCCTCCGAGAAGCCCTGCGAGCGGCTCTGCGAGGCGGCGCTCTTGCGCTCGGCCTCCATGCGCCGGTACACCGAGTCGCGGACCTCGTCGGGAAGCTCGACGCGCTTGATGCGCACGTCGACGATGCTGACGCCCAGCCGCTTGGCGTCGTCGGCGACGCGCTCGCGCACGATCTGCATGATCTTGTCCCGATCGCCCGAGATGACGTCGTGCACGCGGCGCTTGCCGAACTCCTCGAACAGCGCCGACTTCACCCAGCCGTTCAGCCGGTTCTGCGCCTGCGCCTCGTCGCCCGAGGCCGCGACATAGAACAGCCGCAGGTCCTCGATGCGCCACTTCACGAAGGAATCGACCAGGACGTTCTTCTTCTCCGAGGTCATGAACGGCTCGGTCTCCTGCGTGTCCAGCGTCAGGATGCGGTTGTCGAAGTAGCGGACGTTCTGGATCAGCGGCCACTTGAAGTGCAGCCCGGGCTCGCTGATCACCTCCTTGATCTCGCCGAGCTGGAACACGATCGCGCGCTGGCGCTGGTCCACGGTGAACGTCGAGAGGCTCGCCAGGAACAGCACGGCGAGGAGGACCACGAGCACGGCGGCGAGGCGGTTGTTCATGCGGCTCTCACCTCAGGGGCGCCCTTCGCGCTCGCGGTTGCGCAGCGTGTCGCGCGAGCGCGCCCCGCCTTCGGAGGGCGCGGGCTCGGCCGCCGTGGGCTGGCGCGAGCCGCCGCCGTCCGACGAGGCGCCGGGCGCGGGCAGCTGCATCAGCTTGTCGAGCGGCAGGTACAGCAGGTTGCCGCCGGTCTTGGCGTCGATGACGACCTTGCTCGAGTTCGACAGGACCTGCTGCATCGCGTCCAGGTACAGGCGCTCGCGCGTGACCGCCGGCGCCTTGTTGTACTCGACCAGGACCTGGCGGAAGCGCGCGGCGTCGCCCTCGGCGTCGGCGACCACGCGCTGGCGGTAGCCGTTCGCCTCCTCGGTCAGACGCGACGCCGTGCCGCGCGCCTTGGGAACGACGTCGTTGTAGTAGGCCTGCCCCTCGTTCTTCTGGCGCTCCAGGTCCTGCTTGGCGCGCACCGCGTCGGCGAAGGCGTCCTTCACCTGGTCGGGCGGCTGGGAGTTCTGCATCGTGACGCGCACGATGTTGATGCCAAGCTGGTAGCGGTCGAGGATGGATTGCATCAGCTTCTGCGCGAGCACGGGAATCTTCGCGCGCTCCTCGTACAGCACCGAATCCATGCTGCTCGTACCGACGATCTCGCGCAGCGCCGTCTCCGCGGCGTGCAGCACCGTGTCGTCGGGCTTGCGGTTGTTGAACAGATATTCCTTCGGGTCCCTGATGCTGTACTGCACCGAGAACTGCGCATCGACGATGTTCTCGTCGTCGGTCAACATGAGCGACTCGCGCAGCACCCGCGTCTTGACGTTGTTGCGGTAGCCGATCTCGAGCGTGCGGATCTGGTTGAGGTCGACGATCTCGTGGCTCTGGATCGGATAGGGAAAGCGCCAGCGCAGGCCCGCGTTGGTGGTCTCCGAGTACCGGCCGAAGGTGAGCACCACGCCGCGCTGTCCCTCGACCACGATGTAGAAGCCGCTCGCGAGCCACGCGACCAGCACCACCGCGACCATGAGCGAGATGCCGCCGCCCAAATTGTGGCCGCCAGCGGGCCCGCCCGGCTCCTGCGGGCGACGCCTGCCGAACAGGCCGGCGAGCTTCTGGTTGAAGCTGCGCCACATTTCGTCGAGATCGGGCGGGCCTTCGTTGCCGCCGCCGCCTCGCTTGCCCCATTGCGGGTCGTTCAATGACATACCGGACCGGGTCCTCGGGGAATCTTTCGAATCCGCTCGTCTCGCAAGCGGCTCCCTTTGCTTCCAGGCTACGCCTGGACCGCTCTTTCGTGCTGAGTCGGCTGAGAGGTTCTCGAGGCTGCCGCCTCGGTCAGGGTCTGGCGCAGAAACTCGACGCCTTCGCCCGTCTTCGCGCTGAGACGAACGCGCACAATTCTAGCATAGGCGTCGCGGTCCAAGCCCGGCGCGGCGCCCGCGCGGTCGATCTTGTTCCAGACGAGCACCTGCGGGACGCCGTCGGCGCCGATCTCGGCGAGCACCTTGTTCACTTCGTCGATCTGCACGTCGCGCGCCTCGCTGGCCGCGTCGACGACGTGCAGCAGCAGGTCGGCGTGGATCGTCTCTTCGAGCGTGGCGCGGAACGCGGCGACCAGGGTATGCGGCAGGTCGCGGATGAAACCGACCGTGTCGGAGACGACGATGTTCCCCGCGTCGGGAAGGTACAGGCGCCGCGTCGTCGTATCGAGGGTCTCGAACAGGCGGTTCGCGGCCGGGGTGCCGGCGTGGGTCAGCGCGTTGAACAGTGTCGATTTGCCCGCGTTGGTATAGCCGACCAGCGACACGGCGAGCGCGTTGCCGCGCGAGCGCGCGCGCCGCTGCACGCTGCGCTGGCGCTGCAGCTTGTGCAGCTTGTCCTTGAGCACCTTGACGCGACTCCCGATCAGCCGCCGGTCGACCTCGAGCTGCGTCTCGCCCATGCCGCCGAGAAAGCCGCGGCCGCCGCGCTGGCGCTCGAGGTGCGTCCAGCCGCGCACCAGGCGCGTCGCCGCGTGCTCGAGCTGCGCGAGCTCGACCTGGAGCTTGCCCTCGTGGCTCTTCGCGCGCTGCGCGAAGATGTTCAGGATCAGCGTCGTGCGGTCCATCACCCGGGCGTCGAGCGCCTTCTCGAGGTTGCGCTGCTGCGCGGGGGAGAGGTCGTGGTTGAAGACGGCGATGCGGGCGTCCTGCTCGCGCAGGCGCTCCTTGATCTCCTCCACCTTGCCGGTTCCCGCGAACAGCGACGGATCCGGGCGGGTGCGCCGGCCCTTCACGAGCGCGCGCGTCTCGAGCCCGGCGCTCGCGACGAGCAGGCGCAGCTCCTCCAGTGTCTCGGCGTAGCCCTCTACCCCGAGATCGAGGCCCACGAGCACGGCCGCGTTGCCGCCCGTCGGACGTTCGAACATCAGGTGGGGTTCAGGCGAGCGGTCCCTGTCCGCCGCGCCGCGAGTCGGACATCAACTGTCGGAGTGATCGAGCGAGAGATTGACCGCGCGTGCCGGCACGACGGTCGAGATCGCGTGCTTGTAGACCATCTGCGTGACGGTGTTCTTGAGCAGGACCACGTACTGGTCGAACGATTCGATCTGGCCCTGGAGCTTGATGCCGTTGACGAGATAGATCGAAACCGGGACATGCTCCTTGCGCAAGGTGTTCAAAAACGGGTCCTGCAGTAATTGTCCTTTGTTGCTCATGGGTTACCCCCGAGTCCGTTCTTTTTTGGAATGCTACTGTAATTGATTTTTAAGGCAAAAGCCAACGCGCCCGCGGCCGCAAGCCCTCGTTAGACCCGCTTCGGCGCGTAGGGGTTCCGGCCGGTGCGGAATTCGATCCTGAGCGGCGTGCCCTCGAGCGCGAACAGCGTGCGGAACTCGCCCTCGAGATAGCGGCGGTAGGAGTCGGGCACGGAGTCGAGCGCGGTGCCGTGCACGATGACGGTCGGCGGGTTGCGGCCGCCCTGGTGCGCGTAGCGCAGCTTCGGCCGCGAATAGCCGGCCCGGGGCGGCGCCTGCTTGGCCACCGCGGCGATCAGCGCGCGCGTGAGCTTCGGCGTCGGCAGGCGGATCATCGCCGCGCGATACGCGACGTCGACCGAGGCGAACAGCGGCCGGATTCCCTGCGCCTTCAGCGCCGAGACGTAGTGGTAGCGGGCGAACGAGAGGAACCGCAGCTTGCGCGCGATCGTGCGCTTCGCGACGTCGCGCGCGTAGTCGTCCAGGCCGTCCCACTTGTTCACGGCGACCACGAGCGCGCGCCCGCGCTCGGCGATGAAGCCGGCGATGTGCGCGTCCTGCTCTGCGATCTCCTGGCGCGCGTCGAGCACGAGGATCACGACGTTGGCGGCGTCGATCGCCTGCAGCGTCTTCACCACCGAGAACTTCTCGATTCCCTCGAACACCTTGCCGCGGCGGCGCAGGCCGGCCGTGTCGACGAGCGTGTAGCGGCGGCCGTCGATCTCGATGTCGACGTCGACCGCGTCGCGCGTGGTGCCGGGCTCGTCGGCCGCGATCATCCGCTCCTCGCCGACCAGCGTGTTCACGAGGGTCGACTTGCCGACGTTCGGGCGGCCCACGATGGCCACCTTCGGGATGCCGCTGTCCCCGGCGTCCTCCTCCACCTCGACGGGAAACGGCTCGAGCGCCGCGTCCACGAGCGCGCCGACCCCTTCGCCGTGCGCGGCGGAGACGGCCCGCGGCGCGCCGAGCCCCAGCTCGTGGAATTCGGCGACCGCAACTTCCGGGTTCAGGCCCTCCGCCTTGTTGACAGCGACGAAGATGCGGCGGCCGGAACGCCGCAGCCGCTCGGCGATATGGCGATCCCCCGACGTCAGGCCTTCGCGGGCGTCCACCAGGAACACGATGGCGTCGGCCTCCGCGATCGCCGTCTCGGTCTGCTTCGCCATCTCCGCGAAGATGCCCTCGCGCGCGCCCGGCTCGAGTCCGCCCGTGTCGACGACGAGAAACGGCTTGGCGCCGACGCGCCCGGCGCCGTACAGGCGGTCGCGCGTCAGCCCCGGGACGTCGGCGACGAGCGCATCGCGGCTCTTCGTCAGCCGGTTGAACAGGGTCGACTTGCCGACGTTCGGCCGGCCGACGAGGACGAGCGTCGGTTTCATGCTACTTGTCGGCGACGCTGAAGGCGTAGATCGTGCCCCCGCGCGTCTGGGCGAGGAAGCCGTCCTCGATGCGCACGAGGTACGCCGACACCGGCGTGCCGTCGGTCTCGACGCGCGCGACGAATCCGCCCGTGTCGCGCGCGAGCAGGTGGACGTAGCCCTCGACGTCGGCGACCGCGACGCTGCGCCCGAGCGGCAGCGGCGCGGTCAGCCGCCGCAGGAACAGCTTGTCCTGCTTCCACACGCTCGTCCCGCTGGAGCGGTCGAGCGCGTGCACCGATCCCTTCTCGTCGCTCACGAAGACGAGCCCGGGATCGAGGGCGACGCTCGCGCTGCTCGAGAGCTCGCGCGTCCACAGCGGGTTCGCGTTCGCGACGTCGAAGCAGCCGACCCGCCCCTGGTAGGCGGCGGCGCAGACGTCGCGCTCGCCGACGGCCGGGATCCCGACCACGTCGCTCACGCGCTCGAGCTCGGTCGATCCCTTGGGAACCGCCACCGTCGCCTCCCAGCGCGGCGCGCCGTTCGTGAGCGTGAGCGCCATCAGCTTCCCGCCCGAGAAGCCCGCGTACACGACGCCCCGGCTCACGGCCATGCCCTCGGTCGCCCGCACCGAAAGCGGCGCGCTCGCCCGCTGGTAGAGCCAGCGCCGGGCGCCGTCCTTCGCATCGAGCGCGAACAGCCGGCTGTCGCCGCTGCGCACCAGCACCAGATCGCCGGTCACCACGGGCGGCGACAGCACCTCGCTCGAGACGCGCGAGCGCCAGCGCACCTTGCCCGTGGCGGCGTCGAGCGCGATCACCTGCCCTTCCTCCGAGCCGACCGCGACCAGATCGCCGTCGGTGCCCACGCCTCCGCTCAGCGCCTCGCCCGCGTCGGCGCGCCAGCGCTCGCGGCCGCGGGCGGCGTCCAGGCTCACGACCGTACCGTCGTGCGCGGCGGCGTAGACGAATCCCGCGGCAACCGCGGGCGCGAGGACGGCCTCCTTGGCGTCGCCGACGCGCGCCTCCCAGGCGAGCCGCACCGGGAGCGTCGTCTTGATCTCCTGCAGCTCGGCCATCTTCGGGCCGGAGGACCCGAAGCAGCCGGCGAGCGCGATCAGCGCGGCGAGCGCCGCCCCGCGGCTAAGAACCCTCACCGAGGGCATCGAGCTTGAGACGCAGCGACTCGCGCAGCGCCCCGTCCTTGTCGCTCGCCTTGTCGAGGGCCGAGCGGTAGGCGGTGCGCGCCTCGGCGGGCTTCTTCTCCAGGACCAGAACGTCGCCCCGCGCGGCCGCGAACAGCGCCTCGAAGGCGGGATCGGGCTTCGCGTCGAGGACCTTGAGCGCCTCGTCCGGCGCGCCGTCGTCGATCAGCACGTTGGCGAGGCGCAGGCGCGCGATGTCGCGCAGCTGCGCGTTGCGCGCGTGATCGACCACCCAGCCGAGCTGCGCGCGCGCCGTCTTCAGGTCGCCCGCCTGGAAGTGCACTTTCGCCGACGTGAGCGCGGCGAGCGGCGCGTAGGTGGTGCGCGGGTAGCTCTCGAGGATGGCGCCGGCCGCGTCGCGCGTCGCCTTCAGGTCGTTCGCACGCGCCGCCTTCTGCAGCGTGTCGTACAGGCCGCCCGCCTGCGCCGACTGCGCGCGCTGGTACCAGCTCCAGCCGTTCCACGCCGCGACGGCGAGCAGCACGGCGATGGCCGCGCCGAGCACCGTGTTGCCGTGCGTCTTCCACCAGGCCCTCAGCTCGGCGAGCTGCTCCTGCTCTTCCAGATCGTATGCGCTCATTTGCCGTTGCTCTTCCTCGTTTCCGTTTCCTCGCCGCCCTCCAGCAGGAGCGCCGCGACGGCGTCGGCGACGCCCGCCAGCGGCACGCGCGCCTGCTCGCGCTCCTCGCGCAGCGCCTTGACGGTCGCCGCCCCGGCGCGCGCCTCGTCGTCGCCGACGATCACCGCGACCCAGGCCCCGCTCGCGTCCGCCTTCTTCATCTGCGACTTGAAGCTGCCGCCGCCGGCGTGCTGGAGCACGCCGAATCCCGCGTCGCGAAGCGCCTCGGCGACGCGGAACGCGAAGCGCGCGGCGTCTTCGCCCTGGTTGACGAGATAGACGTCGGGCGCTTCGCCCTTCGCGCCCTCGCCCGCCACGGCGAGCAGTCGCTCGATGCCCATCGCGAAGCCGCACGCCGGCGTCGGCTTGCCGCCCAGCTGCTCGAACAGGCCGTCGTAACGGCCGCCCGCGCACACCGTGCCCTGCGCGCCGAGCCGGTCGGTGACCCACTCGAACACGGTCAGATTGTAATAGTCGAGGCCGCGCACCAGGCGCGGATTGATCTCGTAAGGCTGGCCCGCGTCCTTGAGTATCGCCTGGACGCCGTCGAAGTGCTTGAGCGAAGCCTCGCCGAGCGTGTCGATCAGACGCGGGGCCCCGGCGATGATCGGCTGCATCGCCGGATTCTTGCTGTCGAGCACGCGCAGCGGATTGCTGACGAGGCGCCGCCGCGAATCGGCGTCGAGCCCGCCTTCGTGCTTCTTCAGGTAGGCGACGAGCGCCGCGCGGTAAGCCGTGCGCTCCTCGGCGGAGCCGAGCGAGTTCAGCTCGAGGCGCACGCCTCGCAGTCCGAGATCGTCCCAGAGCCGCCGGCACATGAGCAGCAGCTCGGCGTCGACGTCGGGTCCCGCGAACCCGAGCGCCTCGGCGCCGACCTGGTGGAACTGGCGGTAGCGTCCCTTCTGCGGACGCTCGTGGCGGTACATCGGCCCGAGGTAATAGAGCCGCTGCGGCCCGCCGTAGAGCAGGCTGTGCTCGATCGCCGCGCGCGCGGTCGACGCGGTCGCCTCGGGACGCAGCGTGAGCGCCTCGCCGTTCAGCTCGTCGACGAAGCTGTACATCTCCTTCTCGACGATGTCGGTCGCCTCGCCGATCGCCCGGCGGAAGAGCTGGGTGCTCTCGAGCAGCGGCGTGCGGATGTTGCGATAGCCGTACGCTCTCAGCCAGCCGCGCAGCAGCTCCTCGAGCGCCTCCCAGCGCTCGGCTTCGTCGGGCAGGATGTCGTTCATCCCGCGCACTGCCTGGATCGGCTGCGTCACGGAGGTCCCGTCAGACCGCGGTCTTGATCGGAATCGTCTTCGCCGGCGGCGGCGCGTCGCGGCTCGGGCTGCCGCCGCCGTAGGTCCGCTCCACGTAGCGCTCGACCAGCGCCTGGAACTCCTCGGCGATGCGCTCTCCCTTGAGCGTCACGGTCTTCTGCCCGTCGACGTAGACCGGGGCGACTGGGCGCTCGCCCGAGCCGGGCAGGCTGATGCCGATGTTCGCCTGCTTGCTCTCGCCCGGGCCGTTCACGACGCAGCCCATGACCGCGACGTGCATGTCCTCGACGCCGGGATAGCGCGCGCGCCACTCGGGCATCTTCTCGCGCAGGAAGCGCTGGATGCGGTCGGCGAGCTCCTGGAAGTAGGTGCTCGTGGTGCGGCCGCACCCGGGGCACGCGATCACCATCGGCGCGAACGAGCGCAGCCCCATCGTCTGCAGCAGCTCCTGCGCGACCACAACCTCGCGCGTGCGGTCGCCGCCCGGCTCGGGCGTGAGCGAGATGCGGATCGTGTCGCCGATGCCTTCCTGCAGCAGGACCGAGAGCGCGGCGCTCGACGCGACCACGCCCTTCGTGCCCATCCCGGCCTCGGTGAGGCCGAGGTGCAGGGGGTAGTCGCAGCGCGAAGCGAGCTCGCGGTAGACCGCGATCAGGTCCTGCACGCCGCTCACCTTGCACGAGAGCACGATGCGGTCGCCGGGAAGGCCGAGCGCCTCGGCGCGAGCGGCCGATTCCAGCGCCGAGGCGACGAGCGCCTCGCGCATCACGAGATCCGCCTCGAGCGGCTGCGCGCGCTTCGCGTTCTCGTCCATGAGGCGCGCGAGCAGCTCCTGGTCGAGGCTGCCCCAGTTGACGCCGATGCGCACGGGCTTCGCCTCGCGGCACGCGATCTCGACCATGGTCGCGAACTGCTCGTCGCGCTTCGAGCCGCGGCCGACGTTGCCCGGATTGATGCGGTACTTGGCGAGCGTCCGCGCGCAATCGGGATGCTCCTGGAGCAGCTTGTGGCCGTTGAAGTGGAAGTCGCCCACGAGCGGGACGTCGCATCCGGCCGCGTCCAGCCGCTCCCGGATCCCGGCGACCGCCGCCGCCGCTTCCGCGGTGTTGACTGTCACGCGCACGAGCTCGGAGCCCGCGCGCGCGAGATCGAGCACCTGCCGCGCGGTCGCCTGCGCGTCCGCCGTGTCGGTATTGGTCATCGACTGCACGACGATCGGCGCGCCGCCGCCGACGGCGACCTGGCCGATCGTGACTCGTCTTGTCCTGCGGCGCATCGGGGCTGAGTTCGCGCTCATCCGCGCCTACGGCAGGGTGAACCGGGCGACCTCGACCTTCACGTAGGGAACCAGGTCGACCAACCGCTCGTTGTAGACCACGCGCACGGCCGCGGCGTTGCCGATGACGAGCGAGAATGGCGGGTGCCCGGACACCACGCGCCGGCTGCCGGCGTGGTTGAGCTGCGCCATCAGCAGCTTGCCGTCGCCGTCGTTGATCTCGACCCACGAGTCGTCGGCGAACTCCATGACGATCCGGCCCTGGCCGGCGATGCTCTTCACGTCCTTCGCGACCGGCGCCGGCGCGGCGCTGCTCGCGGTCTTCGCGGCGGGGGCCGGGGCGCTCGCGCTCTTCGGCGCCGGAGCGGGCGGCGCGGCGATCGCCGGCTTGGCGGGCGGGGCGCCGTTCTGCGCGAGGCTGGTAGCGGCCTTGGGGATCTCGTGGCTCGCGGGCGCCGGCTTCTCCGCCTGCACGCGCGTGACGGGCGCCGGCTCGGTGGCCGCGGGCGACTGCGCCGCATCGGCGACGTCGGCGACCTCGGCCGGCGCCGAGCGCTTGGGCAGCGACGGCAGCCCGCCCGAATGCCATTCGTACAGCACGCCGCCGACGGCGACGAGCACGAGCGCCGACATGACCGCGTACAGGCGCGTGCCGCGGCGGCGGCGCGTGCCGTCGGGGAAAGGCACGCGCTTCGCGCGCAGATCGACCGTCGCGGTGCCCGGGATCTGACGCGCCTCGAGCGACTTCAGCAGCGGCTCGGCGTCGATCTCGAGCAGCTTCGCGTAGCCGCGCACCATGCCGCGCACGAACGTCGTCCCCGGCAACCGCGAGAACTCCTCGGCCTCGAGCGCCTCGATCTGGCGCACCGCGTACTTGAGCCGCTGCGCGACGTCCGCGACCGTGAGCTTGCGCTCGGCGCGCAGGCGCGCGAGCAGCCGCCCGGGCGCGACGTCCGCGGTAACCGCGTCGCTCATTCGTATCTCCCCTTCTGCAGTTGCTGGTATTCCGCCGATCCGGCGAAGCGGCGCCGAAGCTGTGTCGCGTACGAGCCTTCGGCGACCCGATCGCCGAGCCTGCGCTCGATGCGCAACGCGAGCCAGAGCGACTCGGCGGTCGGCTCCACCGCCTTGTTGAAGCGCCCGACCAGCGCGCGTGCGTCGCGCAGCTCGCCGCGGCGGTACCTGAGCTGCGCCAGGCCGATCAGCGCCGGCGGATACGTCGGGTCGAGGCGCAGCGCGCGGTCGTAGAAGTCGAGCGCGTCCTTCGGATTCTTCTTCTGCACGCACCCGGCGGCGAGGGCGTACGTCTTCTGCGGCCGCGCATAGAGCGGATTGCGCACGGCGTTCATGAAGTAGCGCACCGACTCGTCCTCGCGGCCGGTCCGGCACAGGAACCAGCCGTAGTTGTGGTTGGTGTCGGCGTCGTTCGGATCGATGCGCAGCGCGCGCTCGAACGCGCGCTCGGCGTCGGAGTTCTCGCGCAGATCCATCTGCACCAGGCCGAGGACGTTGTACGCCGGCGCGTAACCCGAGTCGGCGCGCAGCGCGCGGCGCGCTTCCTCGAGCGCCACGCCGAGGTTGCCGCGCTCGAGATAGGCGGCGGCGAGCTCGGTGTGTGCGCGCGCGCGTTCGCGCGGTGCCGCGACGTCGCCGATGACGGGACCGGTGTCGTCGCCCCCGCCGGAGCCCGCGCAGCCGGCGAGCTGGCACGCGACGAGCAGCGCGAGCGCGAGCGACCGCGCAACGCTCACGAGGCGAGCCTCGCCAGGCGCACCGTCTTGCGCGTACGGTCGCGGATCTGCCCGGCGAGCTGGCCGCAGGCGGCGTCGATCTCGTCGCCGCGCGTCTTGCGGGTCGTGGTGACCACGCCGGCGGCGTTCAGCGTCTCCTGGAAGCGCCGGATCGTCTCGCGCGGCGAGCGCTCGAAGCCCGAGTCGGGGAACGGGTTGAACGGGATCAGGTTGATCTTGCAGGGCACGCGCTGCGCGATCCCGATCAGCTCGCGCGCGTGGTCCTCGCCGTCGTTCACCCCGCGCAGCATGACGTACTCGAAGGTGATGAAGTCGCGCGGCGCGCGCTCGAGATAGCGGTTGCAGGCGTCGAGCAGCTCGGCCAGCGGGTACTTGCGGTTGATCGGCATCAGCCGGTCGCGCAGCGCGTCGTTCGGCGCGTGCAGCGAGACCGCGAGCGCCACGGGACATTCGTCGCGCAGCCGGTCGATCATCGGCACGATCCCCGACGTCGACACCGTCACCCGCCGCCGCGACAGCCCGTAGGCGTCGCCGTCGAGCATCAGCCCGAGCGCGGCCACGGTCGGCTCGAAGTTGAGCAGCGGCTCGCCCATGCCCATCATGACGACGTTGGTGATCCTGCGCTCGCCGTCGGCGCCCGCCGCGCCGTCCAGGCTGCGGCTCGCGAGCCACAGCTGGCCCACGATCTCGCCCACGCCGAGGTTGCGGTTGAATCCCTGACGGCCGGTCGAGCAGAACCCGCACGCGAGCGTACAGCCGGCCTGCGTGGACACGCACAGCGTGCCGCGTGCGGCCTCGGGAATGAAGACGCTCTCGATCGCGTTGTCGGCGCCGATGTCGAGCAGCCACTTGCGCGTGCCGTCCTCCGCGGTGGTGTCGCTCACGACGCGCGGCGCGCGCACCACCGCCTCGCGCGCCAGCTTCTCGCGGAAGCCCTTCGCGAGGTCGCTCATGCGCGCGAAGTCGGGTTCGCCGAACCGGTGCAGCCAGCGCTTGAGCTGCCGCGCGCGGAACGGTTTCTCGCCTAGCCCGGCGACGAAGCGCTCAAGCGCCGCGCCGTCCAGATCGAGAAGGTTGATGCTCACGACGTGGCGCGCTCCGGCTCCGGCTTGCGCGCGCTGGCGACGCGGCGGGGGAACACCTCGCACGCGGGGAAGAAATAGGCGATCTCGATGCGTGCGTTCTCGACGCTGTCGGAGCCGTGCACCGCGTTCGCGTCGATGCTCTCGGCGAAGTCGGCGCGGAGGGTGCCTTTGTCCGCCTTGCGCGGGTCGGTCGCGCCCATCAGCTCGCGGTTGCGGGCGACCGCGTTCTCCCCCTCGAGCACCTGCACCATGATCGGCCCGGAAATCATGAACTGGACCAGGTCCCGGAAGAACGGCCGCTCGCGATGGACCGCGTAGAAGCCCTCGGCCTCCCGCTCGGACAGATGCATCATCCTGGCGGCGACGATCCGCAGCCCGGCTTTCTCGAACCGGGAGTAGATCTGTCCGATGACGTTCTTGGCCACCGCGTCGGGCTTGACGATGGACAGGGTTCTTTCAATGGCCATGCGGCTCTCCAGTCGATTTCCTGCGATTTCTCGAATTTGCTAACGTTATATTTTAACAGGCTTTTGGCGCGGTGGCGGCGGTTTCCCGAAAAATCCACGCGGGCCTTTTGGCGCAGCCCGATTTGAACGAGTCAGCTATCCGTCAGGATACGCTCAGGATTCTGAAAGCAGTAGGGCGTACAGTTCGCCTCGTAGTCTCTTTCCTCCTCTGTGGCGTGGGGGCGAATCGTCCCCACGCTTTTTTCTTTCCTGAACCGTGATCGTATGCAAACCGTCGGGAAGGACGAGCCCGTAGCGCGTGCTATGCTCCCTCGGGACGCCTCTTCACAGAACGGCATGCGAGTACTCATCGTAGAAGACGACAAGGCGCTGGCCGACGGCCTCACGCGCACGCTGAAGCAATCGGGCTATGCGGTCGACCACGCCGCGACCGGAGAGCTGGCGCTGCGCGCCTGCGCCGAAGAGCACTACGACCTCATCGTCCTCGACATCAGCCTGCCCGCGATCGACGGCTTCGAGGTCCTGCGGCAGCTGCGGCGCAACCACCGCGCCGGCAGCATCCTCATCCTGACCGCGCACGACTCCGAGGCCGACCGCGTTCGCGGGCTCGACCTCGGCGCCGACGACTACGTCACCAAGCCGTTCTCGCTGCCCGAGCTGGAGGCGCGCGTGCGCGCGCTGATCCGCCGCAGCCAGGCCGTGCGCAGCCCGAAGCTGCGCTTCGGCGGCCTGACCGTCGACACTGTCGCGCGGCGCGCGAGCATCGGCGCCGAGCCGCTCGACCTGACGCCGCGGGAGTGGGCGGTGCTCGAGTACCTGCTGATGCGCATCGGCCAGGTCGTGAGCAAGGAGCACATGCTGCAGGCGATGTGCAGCTGGGACGACTCGCTCACGCACAACGCCGTCGAGGTGTACATCTCGCGGCTGCGCTCCAAGCTCCAGCATGCCGGCATCCGCATCCGCACGGTGCGTGGGTTCGGCTACATGGTGGAGGACCCGGATACCGCCGAGACCGGCACCCCGGTGCCGGCCGCCGCGGACAGGCCGGGCATGCGCTGACAGTGCCGCGCTCCCGCAGCCTCAGGCAGCGGCTGACCTATTGGCTGTTCGGTCCGCTGCTCTTGCTGGTCGGAGCCGGGACCTTCGCCTCGTACCGCATCGCGCTGAACGCGGCGAACGATGCCTACGACAGCGCGCTGCTCGATCCGGCGCTCGCGATCGCGAGCCACGTTCGGCGCGCCGGCGGCCGCCTCGAGCTGGACCTGCCGAACGTCGCCCTCGAGGCGCTCCGCTACGACGCCCAGGACCGCGTGTTCCTGCAGGTGCGCGGCCCGGGAGGTGAGCTGATCGCGGGCAGCCCGCAGCTGCCTTCCCCGCCCGAGCACATCGGGCCGGAGCGCCATCTCTTCTACGACGCGAAGCTCGACACCGAGCGCGTGCGCGTCGCCGCGCTCGCGGTGCGCTCGGACACGGGCATCGTGCTGGTGCAGGTCGCCGAGACCTTCGTGAAGCGCGACAAGCTGGTGCTGGAGCTACTCATCGCGTCGACGCTGCCCCAGGTCATGATCGCGATCGCCGCGGTCGCTCTGTTCTGGTTCGGGATCGGCCGCGGTCTCACGCCGCTCGACCGCCTGAGCGAGGAGATCGCGGCGCGCTCGCCGCGCGATCTGCGCGCGGTGCACGAGGAAGGTCAGCCGCTCGAGGTGAAGCCGCTCGTCGTCGCGCTCAACCGCCTGCTGTCGCGGCTCTCCGCCGCGATCGAGTCGCAGCAGCGCTTCATCGCCAACGCCGCGCACCAGCTGCGCACGCCGCTCGCGGGTCTCAAGACGCACGCCGAGCTCGCGCGCCGGCAGCCGTCCACGGTCGAGCTGAGGGCGCTGCTCGACATGATCGCGGGCGAGACCGAGCGCACCAGCCATCTGATCAACCAGCTGCTCACGCTCGCGCGCGCCGAGCCGCAGGAGGCGCACGCGGGGGCCGGACAGCCGGTCAACCTGCACGAGCAGGTGGGGCGCGACGTGCGCGAATGGGTGCAGCGCGCGCTCGAGAAGAACATCGACCTCGGATTCGAGCTGCAGGATGCGTGGACGCTGGGCCAGCCGCTGCTGGTGCGCGAGCTGGTCGGCAACCTTCTCGACAACGCCCTCGCCTACACCCATCCGGGAGGCGCCGTGACCGTGCGCACGCGCGAGAGCGGCGCCGAGGCGACGGTCGAGGTCGAGGACAACGGGCCCGGGATCCCGGCGAGCGAGCGCGAGAAGGTCTTCGAGCGCTTCTACCGGATGCCCGCCACCGCGGGCGAAGGCTGCGGCCTGGGACTGTCGATCGTCGCCGAGATCGCCGAGCGCCACGGCGCGCGTGTCGAGCTCGGCGCTGCCGCGCGCGGCAGAGGCACCCTCGTGCGCGTGCTGTTTCCGCGCCTCGCGCGCGAGGCGCTCGCCGCGAACGACACCCGTAGCGCCAAGCCGCTCGCTAGTCGAACGGCTCCCAGCTGACGATCACGCCGGCCTCGCCGGCGTCGGCTTGGTACGCGCACTCGTCTCCCACGCCCGGAACCGACACGAGGTCTTCGCCGCAGTAGACGAGCGGTAGCCGCTCCCGCCGCCACGGCGGCACGCTGCGTTCCTGGAGCAGGTTCTTCAGGGTGCGTCGCGGCCGCCGGCAGTCGGGCCGGAGGCGCTCGCCCCCGCGCCGCGCACGCACCGTCACGGCGGCGCTCCGCAGCTTGTCGGCGCTCAGTCCCTTTCCCTCTTCGGGCTTGAAGCGCAGCACGCCGCCGAGCGCGAGCAGCGGCAGCGCGCTCTCGCCGCTCCAGGCCTCGCACACCTCGGACGGCGCGCGCTCGGGCTCGAAGTACACGCGCCCGCGGTAGCGACGGAAGCACCATCCCGAGACGCGCACGCTGACGCCGGAATCCTGCCTTGCGGTCGACAGCTGCCGCAGCAGCTCCCCGAGGTGCCCCGCGCCCGGCGCGCCGATCCCGTCCCGCTCGCAGCAGTGGCGCAGCAGGTTCTTGGCGCGCGCTTCTCCGAGCGCGAGCAGCGCCGCCGCGTCGACCGGCATGCCGCCGATTCGCTCGAGGTCCTCGCGCGCGAGCGTGTCGGTCAGCTCGCCCGCCTCGCGCAGATGGCGCGCCGCCCGCGCGATTGCCGCGCGCGCCGCCGGGAACTGCCGCTCGAGCAGCGGCAGCACGTCGTGCCGCACGAAATTGCGGCGGCGCGCGGTATCGTCGTTGCTCTCGTCCTCGACCCACGCGAGGCCGCGCCCGCGCGCGCACGCCTCGATCTCGGCGCGCGAGACGTCGAGCAAGGGGCGCAGGACCCTGATGGTCGATCCCTCGAGAAGCCGCTCGCCGGGCATGCCCGCCATCCCGCGCACGCCGGCCCCGCGCGCGAGCTGCAGCAGCAGCGTCTCGGCCTGGTCGTCGCGGTGCTGCGCCAGCGCGATCGCGTCGGCGCGCAGGCGCGCGAACGCGTCGTAGCGGGCGCGCCGCGCCGCGCCCTCGAGCCCGAGCGCGCGCCAGGGCGAGATGTCGACCGTCTCGACCTGCAGGGGAACGTCCATCGCGCGGCAGAGCCCGGCGCAGAACTCCGCCCAGCGCGGCGCGTTCGGGCTGATGCCGTGGTTGACGTGGATCGCGGCGAGCGCGAAGCGCAGCTCGGGCGCGAGCTCGGCGAGGAGCGAGAGCAGGACGACCGAATCGACGCCGCCCGAGAGACCGACGGCGAGCCGCGCGCCTGGCGGGACGAACGGCGCGAGGCGCGCCGCGACGCGGCTCACGAGCTCATTCGAGCTCGGCTTCCTTGTATTTGCCATAGCTCATCAGGCGCTCGAAGCGCTCCTCGACGAGCGTCGTGATGTCCTTCTCCGCGAGCGCGCGCAGCGCGTCCTGCAGCGACTTCTTGAGGGTGAGCGCCATCGCCGCGGGGTCGCGGTGCGCGCCGCCGAGCGGCTCGTTCAGGATGCGGTCGATGAGCCCGAGCGTCTTCAGCCGGCTCGCGGTGATGCCGAGCGTCTCGGCCGCCTCGGGCGCCTTGTCGGCGCTCTTCCACAGGATGGACGCGCAGCCCTCGGGCGAGATCACCGAGTAGGTCGCGTACTGCAGCATCTGCACCACGTCGCCGACCGCGATCGCGAGCGCGCCGCCCGAGCCGCCCTCGCCGATCACCGTGCACACGATCGGGACCTTCAGCTCCGCCATAACGTAGAGGTTGCGGCCGATCGCCTCGGACTGGCCGCGCTCCTCGGCGCCGATGCCCGGATACGCGCCCGGCGTGTCGACGAAGGTGATCACCGGGACGCCGAATTTCTCGGCGAGCCGCATCAGCCGCATCGCCTTGCGGTAGCCCTCGGGCCGCGGCATCCCGAAGTTGCGCAGGATCTTCTCCTTGGTGTCGCGCCCCTTCTGATGCCCGATGACCATCACCGACTGCCCGTTCAGGCGCGCCAGTCCGCCGACGATCGAAGCGTCGTCGGCGAAGCTGCGGTCGCCGTGCAGCTCCTCGAAGTCGGTGAACACCGCGGCGAGGTAGTCGAGCGTATAGGGCCGCTGCGGGTGGCGCGCGACCTGCGACGTCTGCCACGGCGTGAGCTTCGCGTAGATGTCGCGCGCGAGCGCCGCGCTCTTCTTCTGCAGCCGCTGGATCTCGTCCGAGATGTCGACGGCCGAGTCGTCCTGGACGTAGCGCAGCTCCTCGATCTTGGTCTCGAGGTCCGCGATCGACTGCTCGAAGTCGAGAAAAGTGGTCTTCATGGCGGCCGGAGCGCCGCCATTCTACTCTCAATGCTCGACCCTCAGTACTCGACTGGAACAGGGTCCAGGCTGCGCCACAGATACCAGGTCGCGACCGAGCGCCACGGCGCCCAGGCGCCGGCGAGCCGGGTCATCGTCCGGCGCGATCGCGGCCGGCCCTTGAAGTAGTGCAGGCAGATCGCGCGCTGCAGCCCGAGGTCGTCGAGCGGCAACACGTCGGGCCGCAGCAGGTTGAAGATGAGGAACATCTCCGCGGTCCAGCGCCCGATGCCGCGGACCTCGACCAGCTCCTCGATGATCGACTCGTCGTCCATCGTCGGCCACCGATTGACGTGGATGGCGCCGTCGGCGAAATGCTGCGCGAGGTCGGCGATGTACTCGGTCTTGCGGTCCGAGAGGCCGCAGGCGCGCAGGCGCGGCCTGTCCTTCGCGAGCACGTTCGCGGGCGTGACGTCGCCGACACAGGCGGCGAACCGGTCCCAGACGCTCTGCGCGGCCTTGACCGAGATCTGCTGGCCGACGATCGCGCGCGCGAGCGTGAGGAACGGCTCGCCCCGCGGACGCAGGAAGATTTTCGGATGCGAGCGGATGATGCGCCCCATCACCGGATCGGACTTCGAGAGCCCGCGCTTCGCGCGCAGCCAGTACTCGGGCGCCGCGTCCGCTCCGGACACCGCGTTCATGTCTGCAGGATCGGCAGGTTCACGAGAAGATTCTGCGGCTTCATGCGCACGACGCTCGCGTCGTCCATCGACAGGGCGAGGTACACCGGCCTGCCCGCGACCTCCGGACGCACCGTCCTCGCCTCGACGAAATCCATGCGGAAGAGCGCGAGAACCCGGCGCATGCGCCCGGCCTCCACCTCGTCGCCGCGCCACAGCTCGTTGAGGATGGCGGTCGATTCCGCGTCCAGCCCGACGTGCCACGCCCATCTCCGGTCCTCGATCGCGCGCAGGCCTTCGACGCGCACTTCGACGTCGAAGAAGTGCCGCACCCATTTCTCGACCACGCGGCAGAAGGCCTGGTTCGCGGCGCGCCCGAAGTTCAGGCTGATCACGAAATCGTGGCGCTGGTCTCGCAGCCAGTACATCGCCGCGTTCTCCGCGTCGAGCACGTCGAGGTTCACCGTCGACAGCGGCGTCTGCGCCTCGACGATGAGCCGCCCGAGGCTTCCGTACGCTCCGCCCGAGGCGTGCATCTCGACGGTCTCGAGATCGGCGAGCATGGCGACGCCGCCGTCGGTATTCGCCTTCTGCTCGCGGTAGAAGATCTCCGCGGCGCGCGCTTCGAGCGGGTCGTCGCAGCCGTCGAGGATGTTCCGCAGAACGATCTGCGCGAGCTGATCCAGGAAAAGCGGCGGCACGTCGATGTTGCCGCCGGCGAAGAGGCCGGCGTAGCAGGCCTCGAGCGAAGGCGCTTGCTTCAGCCGATCCAGGAACCGCAGGAGCACGCGGTAGTTGTCGCGCGCATCCGGGTCTTCGACGCGGGCGAGCTCGCCCTCGCCGACCTCGCGCCGAGGCTCGTCCATCAGGGAATCGTGCAGCGCGATCTCGCTCGGCCCGGATTCCTCCACCGGCCGGATCTCCGGCCTGAGCAGATACGCGCGAAGGAAGTCGTCGGTGACGCGCAGACGTCGGTCGGCGTCGCGCTCGAGAAGGTGAAACCCGGAGTTGCGCCAGAAGTCCGGCAAAGAAGCCGACGGCCGGCGGCTCAGGCGGCCGCGAGCTTCGCCACGCGGCTGTGATGCGAGACGTGCTGGACCAGGAACTCCATCTGGTCGGCGAGGATCTTGCGGTTCGTGAGGATCAGGTACTCGGCCTTGTTCGGCACGTAGGGAGCGTAGAGCAGCTCGAGACCCGCCTCCTCGGGCAGGCGGTTGCGCTTGATGCCGTTGCACGCGCGGCAGGCCGTGACCACGTTCATCCAGTGGTCGCCGCCGCCGCGCGACACCGGCCGGATATGGTCGCGCGTCAGGCGCAGGAACGAGAACTCGCCGCCGCAATACGCGCAGATGTGCCGGTCGCGGCGGAACAGCTCGCGGTTGTTGAGCGGCGGGACCTGGTTGAAGCCCTTCATCGCCATCGCGCGCCCCTTGATCGCGATGATCGAGTGCGCGGTGATGCTCGAGCGCTCGCCGGTCGCGCGCGAGACGCCGCCGTAGAAGGTGAACGACTCCACCCCGAGGGTCCACGCGACCAGGTTCTTCGCGTAGTAGAAGCACGCCTGCTGCCACGTCACCCAGCGGTGCGGCACGCCGTGATTGTCGAGCGTCAGAATCAGCGGTACTTCACCCGGCATGCGATGTCTCCGGCACCTGTCCTCGTCGTTTTTGACTGCAAAGATTGTGCCGCAAAAGCGCGCGGCGCGCCATCCCCGCGTCCGGGACGCCGTGAATCAGTTCAAAGCGCTCGCGAGCAGCCTGCGGTAGCGCACGACGAGGTCGGCGTCGCCTTCGGCGAGCGCGAACGCGCGCAGCATGGTTCTGCGGGCCGTCTCGCGCTCCGGTCCGCGGCCGGCCCGGACCACCTCGAGGAGCTGCTCGAGCGCGGCCTCGAAATCCCCGTCCGCGGCGTGACGCTCGGCGAGACGCAGCCTCGCGCCCGGATCGCCGGGCGCGGCCTCGAGGCGCCGGCGCAGCTCGGCGGCGTCGGGCAGCTCGCGCGCCGCACGCCACAGCTCGATGCGGCTCGCGAGCTTCCGTGCGCGATCGTCGCGCTCGTGCTCGGGCAGCTCGGCGAGGAGCGCCTCGGCGTCGGGCCACGCCTCGCGCGCGATCAGCAGCTCCGCGAGGTCGACGCGCGCGGCCTGCAGCCCGGGCTCCGCTTGGAGCGCTTCGCGCAGCCGCGCCTCGGCCGCTCCGGAGTCGCCCGCGGCGAGCGCCGCGGAAGCGGCGAGGCGCAGCTTGTCGCCCGGCGTCGGCAGGATCCCGCGCAGGAAGGCGCGCGCCGACGACTCGGGGACGGCGCCGGTGAACTCGGCCGCGACCCGGCCGTCCCGGAAGGCCTTCACCGCGGGGATCCCGCGGATGCCGAAGCGTGTCGCGGTCTCGGGATTCTCGTCCGTGTTCAGCTTCGCCAGAACGAACTCGCCCTGGTGCTCGGCGGCGAGCTTCTCGAGCACCGGCTTGAGCGCCCGGCACGGCGCGCACCACGGCGCCCAGAAGTCGACGACGACCGGCTGCGTGCGCGACGCCTCGATGACGTCGCTCTCGAACGTGGCGTCGGTGACGTCCTTGCCGCTCATGGTCGTTCCAAGATGCCGCCGGGGAGCGCCCGTTTCAATGGTCCGGGCCGCCCTTGTGCAGGCGCACCGGCTCTCCCCGCCGGGCGCGCACGCGCAGGTTCAGCATCTCGACGCCCACCGAGAACGCCATCGCGAAATAGATGTAGCCCTTCGGGACGTGGACGTTGAAGGCCTCGGCGACCAGCGCGAAGCCGACGAGGATGAGGAACGACAGCGCGAGCATTTTGATCGTGGGGTGCCGGTCGACGAAGTCTCCGATCGGCCGGGCGGCGAATATCATCACCGCGACCGCGAGCACGATCGCCGAAACCATCACGGCGACCTGGTCCACCATGCCGACGGCGGTGATCACCGAGTCGAGCGAGAACACGATGTCGATCACTGCGATCTGCGCGATCACCGCGGCGAACCCGGCGCGCGCGGCGCCGCCGCCCGCCTGCGCCTCGCCCTCGAGCGAGTTGTGGATCTCGTGCACGCTCTTCCACAGCAGGAACAGCCCGCCGCAGAAAAGGATGAGATCGCGCCCGGACACGCCGCGGCCGGCGAGCTCGAACAGCGGCCGCGTCAGCGTCATGATCCAGGCGAGCGTCAGCAGCAGCAGGATCCGGGTCAGCATCGCGAGCGCGAGCCCCACGAGGCGCGCGCGCTGGCGCTCGCTTTCGGGGAGCCGACCGACCAGGACGCTGATGAAGATGATATTGTCGATGCCGAGGACGATCTCGAGCGCGGTGAGCGTCGCCAGCGCGATCCAGACCTGCGGGTCGAGGAGCCAGTCCATTGGAACCTCTACTCTAGGGGCTTCCCGGGATCGCTGCAGCGTGGTCCATTCGGCGCAGCCCTTGTGTCAGGGGCGGATCATCGCATGACCCGCCCGGGCCTTAGATTGATCGGCAGGTCGGGTCCACACGGTGGCCGTCATGGACGTCAGCAGCCCCTGGCCGTTCTTCGTCATCAACGTCGCCTGTCTCGCGACCGGCTGGATCATCGTCGCGCGGAGCCGGTTCTACCGGCAGCACGTGCAGGGCCTGCGCCAGGGCCGCACCGGAATGCTGGACGGACTGCGGGGCTGGCTGGCGCTCGGCGTGTTCTTCCAGCACGCCATGACCCATTGGTTCCTGCACACGCAGGGAAAATGGGACGCCGCCGCCTCGCCCTTCTACGAGCTCGCCGGGGAAATCGGCGTGTCGCTGTTCTTCATGATCACCGGGTTCCTGTTCTGGACCCGCGTCCTGCAGTCCGGAGGAAAGCTCGACGCCAGGGCGCTGTACCTCTCGCGCGTGCGGCGCATCGTGCCGATGTACCTCGTCTCGGTATTCATGGTCCTCGCCGTCGTCGGGACGATGAGCGGATTCTCGCTGCGAGTGGGCCTGCCCGAGCTCGCGCGCGAGCTGCGCGCGTGGTTCTCGTTCGGATTCATGTACGCGGGCGGGGTCAACGGCGTGCAGAACGCTCACTATATCGAGGCGGTCTACTGGACCCTCGCCTACGAATGGGTCTTCTACCTGGCGCTGCCGTTTCTCGGCCTGTTCGTGCGGCCGCTCGCGTTCATCGCGCTGCTCGGGGTCTTCGGTCTCTACGGCCTGCGCGAGCCGGTGACCCTGAGCTTCGCGTTCGGCGCCGTCGCGGCGGTGGTCCTCCGGACGGGCGCGCTCGCCGAGCTGCTGCCCAGGAGCTGGCTCGGGCTCGTTCCGCTCGCGTGCCTCGCCGCGGTGTTCGCGCTGCCCTCGGCGTTCGGGTTCGCCCCCGGAGCGCTGCTGTTCGTGTTCTTCGTCTTCGTCGTCCACGGCAACAGCCTGTTCGGATTGCTCGCGTCCGCCGGCGCGAGGCTGCTCGGGACGGTGAGCTATAGCATCTACCTCGTCCACTGCATCGTGCTGTTCGTCGTGATGCGGATCGTCGACGCCCATGGGCCGATCGCGACGATCGGGCCGCTCGGCTACTGGTTCTTCGCGGGCCTGGCCGGTGTGCTCGCCGTTCTCGTATCGGCGATCACTTACCGTTACGTGGAGCACCCGTTCCTCGCGACCAGCGTCGCGCCCGGCCGACAGGCGGCGGCGCAGGTGGTCGAAATCCGCGACGCGCTCGATCGGAGCGAAACGGCCCGGAGCGCTGCCGCTCCGGGCCGTTCGTCACTGCTGGAAGATGGCGCGCCCGGCAGGATTTGAACCCACGACCCCTTGGTTCGTAGCCAAGTACTCTATCCAACTGAGCTACGGGCGCGAAGCGCGGATTATATCAAATCACCCCTAGCGGCACGGCACCGGCCGGAGCGCGCAGCGATCGGGGTAGGTCGCCACGTATTTCGTGCGGCCCTGCGGATCGAAATGCAGCTCCGCGACGTAAGTGAAGGTGCCGTTGAGATAGCGGTAGTCCCACACCTCTTCCTGCTGCCTCGGAAAATTCATCGCGAGCAGAGGCTGGCCGAGCTGACGCTCGACGTCGACCTTGCTCGTGGCGCCGGCCTGAATCGAGGCGATCGCCTGCGGGTTCACGGTCCACCAGTCGCGGCCCTGGTGGTACGTCGAGCAGCCCGCGAGCAGCACGGCTGCGAAGCCTGCGGCGAAGAGCTTGGTCATGGTCGCCTCCGGAGAGAGTGTCTTCAGTGTAGGGGGAAACCCGCGCGGCGTTCAAGTTCCCCCCGATTGCGATAACATTCCGCCGGATTCCCCAAGGAGCACACCCCATGATCGCCCGCGCCTGCGCGCTCGCCGCGCTCATTCTGGCCTCGTCCACCGCAGCGTTCGGACAGGCGTACCCGAGCCACCCCATCAAGATGATCGTGCCGTGGCCGCCTGGCCAGGCGACCGACGTGGCGGCGCGCATGGTGTCGGAGAAGCTCTCCCCGACGCTCGGGCAGCCGGTCGTCGTCGACAACCGGCCCGGCGCGGGCGGCGTGGTGGGATGCGAGGTCGCGGCGAAGTCCCCCGCCGACGGCTACACCCTCGTCGCCGGCTCGAGCGGCCCGATCTCGATCAGCCCGAACGTGCAGAAAGTCGCCTACAACCCGCTCCGCGACTTCACCGGCATCAGCCTGATCGCCGTCAACCCGTTCGTGCTGGTCGTGAATCCCTCCATCCCGGCGAACAACGTGAAGGAGCTGATCGCGCTGCTCAAGGCCAACCCCGGCAAGTATTCGTTCGCCTCCTCGGGGTCCGGGGCCACGAGCCACCTGATGTCGGTGCTGTTCAACTCGATGGCCGGCGTGAACGCCGTGCACGTTCCGTACAAAGGCAGCTCGCAATCGGTCACCGACGTCGTCAACGGCCAGATCGCGTACACGATCGAGACCGTTCCCGCCGTCGCGGGCCTGGCGAAGGCGGGCAAGCTGCGCATGCTGGCCGTCACGAGCAGCAAGCGCGCCCAGGCGCTCCCCGACGTGCCGACGATCGGCGACAGCCTCCCGGGCTATGAAATGTTCGGGTGGATCGGCTTCATGGCGCCGGCCGGGACGCCGAAGAACGTCATCGATAAGCTTTCGGGGGAGACGCGCAAGATCATGCAGGATCCCGAGCTCAAGCAGCGCTTCTTCAATGCCGGGCTCGAGCCCGCGGGCAACACGCCGGCCGAATTCGCCGAGTTCATGAAGAAGCAGAACGACCGCTACGCGTCGGTCGTGAAGCAGGCGGGGGTGAAGGCGGATTGACGCGGAGTGCTCTAGAAGGAACAGCGGTCCTCGCAAAACTCCTCGCCGGCTTGGTCGGCCATGCAATCCTGCATGCAAAGCGTGTCGACAGGCCGGTTCGACGCCTTCGCTTGCGCGTCCGTGCGGTTCGCGGATGGCGCGGAACCGCAAGCCGCGGCGAGCAGCGCGGCCAGCAGCACGACGTTGCGCATGGTGTGTCCCTTCTTCGCTTAGCGCGAGATCACGAGCTTGTACAGGTTCAGCGGCAACCCGCGCGGCGAAGTCGTCGGTTGTCCCACGGGCGGCGGCAGCTTCTCCACAAAATCCACTTTCCAGCCTTGATCGAGGAGCTGTTCGCGCGTCAACGAGCCGAGCCCGCCGGTGCATTCGAACTCGTCGCCCTCTTTGGGGAATTCATCGTAGTAGACCGGCGTCGTGCAGCTCGCGGCGCGCGCGCCGCGCACGGCCGCAGGCGCGCGCGCCGGTGTCGAGACGCCTTGAGACGCCGCGGGCGAGGCTTGCTTCTGAAGCTCGGGGGCGTCGCGGAGCTTCTTCCATTCCGCCCACGTGTATTCCTTGCCGTCCACGTAAACGGTATCGCCGATCTTGATCACCGCCGACACGGCGGTACCGGAAAAAAGCAACGCGCCGCAAATCGCGGGCAACGCGAGCAGACGCTTCACTTCACCACTCCACGAATGAAAGGCGGGCATCCGAAGACGCCCGCCATCCTACAACGAAAAGAACCTGCTCGACTTCAGAAGTCGTAGGTCATTCCGAGCGAGATCGCCTGCACCGTGCCGCCCGTGGAGCAGGTCGCATCGATTGCGCCATCGTGGCAGTCGGTCGTGATCCCGTGGCCGCTCGCGCCCAGGTCGAAGTGCGCGGCGTTGTGGTTCGCCTGCCGCGCATAGACCAGGTACCAAGTCGTGCGCTTGTCCTCGAAATGGTGCTTGTAGCCAAGCGAATACAGGTTCGACGCATTGTCCAGCGAACCGGCGTTCGGCGTCCCGTCCGGCAGGTGGGCGGCCGCGGGCGACCCCGGGGTCTTGCCAGCGTGTCCCCAGCCCAGGTTCACGTCGTCCTCCGGGCTCAGCTTCTGCGTGAGCGCGAGCCAGTAGCCGTTGCGCTGGCGCTCGTTGAACTCAGCGACCGGAGCCTTTCGGGTGAGCCGCTCGTAGATGGCGTTGATCGTGGTCGCGGCGAGCCGATACTGAACGCCCAATTTCCCCGCGGACTCGTCGGCGATGCCCACCTGCCCCGGCATGACGATGGTGCCGTCTTCGTCGCCGGTGCGGTTGACGTTCTTGTGCCTCTCATACGCGGCGATCGCGTACAGGGGCCCGGCGTTGTATACGCCCGCAATGCTGTAAACGTTGCCGAAAGAGCCGTCCGTGCAACCCAGGTTGGAGTCGGGATTGTTCCCGCCGGCGCAATCCGGCTCGCCGCTCGGTTGGATGCTGTTGTCGCTGGAGCGATTCTGCCCGGGCGCGAACAACGCGCTGAACGAGAAAGCGCCGAGCTTGGGCGACTCGTACCACGCCGCGTGCGACAGTCGGGTGTCGAATTCGGCTCGGTTGTCCCCGCCGCTGTTGCCCATGATGCTGTTGTAGTCGCCCACCGTCGCCGAGAACGGATCCATGCGTGAAGTCGACAGCTTGTACGGCGCGTCGGTCTTGCCCAGCTTGGCCGCGCCGAAGCCGCCCGCCAATCCGAGAAAGCTGTTGCGCGACGCAAAGGCGCCCTTGACGTTGTTGTCGGCGGAGGAGTTCGACGACGCGGTGCCCGGCGTGGCGGAGACGTCGACCTGGGTTTCGATCTGGAACACCGCTCTTAATCCGTTTTCGCCGAGGTCGTGCCCGCCTCGGATGCCGAGGCGAGACAGGTTGCTCGAGATATCCGGTTGCCAGCCCAGCTTGCCCTGCAGCGGCGCTCCGTTGCCGTCGAGGTGCCCGGCGATGCCCTTGGTCGCATCATCGATCGACAGATCGAGGTGGCCGTATATTTCGATGTTGGTGGGCGCCGTGACCGACTGCGCGAGCGCGCCACCCGCGAACATGCCGCCTGTCGAGCCGAGCGCAAGCGCAACGGCCGTTGCTCCCCATCTGGTCTTCATACGCGTCTCCTCTCTTTCCACATGGCATCAACGGCGCGCAAGAAGAATTCCGATCGCCTCCCCCGCCGCCGCACTCACCGCTGTTAAATTTCGCGGTCAAAAAATGTTAGGTCAGCGCATCGCAAGATACCTTGCGATTGGATGACGTTTGGCTGACGAGAGCCGGGGGCAGCGCATCGGGGTAAACCCTTGGCGCTGTGCTTCAATGATGGCGAGACACGGTTCCAGCGCGGACGAGGAACTCGGAAAGCGCGAGCTGCGGGCAAACCGAGCGGAGAACGCTGATTCAGCCGGATTTCCGGCAGAAACAAAAGGGTGGTTAGCACGAGACTGGCGGAGAGAGAGTCCGCTGTTGGGCTATCCAACATTATGACATGCAAGGAATTCTTGTTGAGCCCCTGCCTGTACCCACGTTGCTACCCACATTAAGAAGCCACCTCCGCTTTGAGCCACCTGACGGCGGCGGCTTCATCGGAAAATTGCTTGCACTCCAATCCGGCGGCGATGGCGCTCTTCTGCAATTCCTGCGGCAGAACAGCGCCCGGCATCGGAACGACCAGGCCCATCCGTGTCCCGGTCATGCTTCCCGGCGCCGAAAACCTGAGAGCCTCTCGCAGCGCGGCATGACAATGACGGGCGTCGCTTTCGGACGCGCACGCGATCAGCGCACGCCGCAATCGATTCAGGCGACATACCGACAACAGATGCTCGAGCGCTTGCGCGGCGTCCTCCGGACCCTTGTCGGGGTCTATCGCCAAGCGTACGAATCCGCCCGGAAATGTGATCACCGGCTACCCCTGAGTTCACTTGAGGGGAATTTTACGTCTTCGTCCATCGT
>DASRFB010000090.1:0-28277 GCA_035651815.1 Burkholderiales bacterium
TGGGATCGACTCCTTCGGCGAGCTGCCGTCGCGCGTCCGAAGCCTTGGCGCGCGCCTCGGCCAGCGTCACGTCGCGTTCCGAGCCCAGCCCCATTTCGTGCGACTTCCCGTGCCGGGCGTAGCGGAAGATCCAGCTCTTGCTGATCGTCGGGCTCACCTGGAGGTAAAGCCCGCCGCCGTCGCAGTAATAGCCCGGCTGCTTCGCGTTCTCGACTGTCTTGGCTGATAGCCGGTGCACTTCGCGGCCCATTCTCCCTACCCCCGTTTCTACCCACACTCCGAGGTAGGACTTTGCCGGACCGGAACGGACGCGTCAAGACCTCCGGTCTGTTTTCATAGAGGGAAATCGGCTAGCGCGGGACGTTCCGGGACTTGCTGGGAAGGGTTCTGGCGGAGAGAGAGGGATTCGAACCCTCGATACGGGTTTTGCCCGTATAACGCCTTAGCAGGGCGCCCCCTTCGGCCACTCGGGCATCTCTCCTGTCCGGCCGACTATAGCACAGCGGCTTGACACCGCCGCGTTGCGGCTACGCCGGCTGATCCAGTCCGAACGCCTTATGCAGGGCCCGGACGGCGAGCTCCATGTACTTCTCGTCGAGCACGACCGAGATCTTGATCTCCGAGGTGGAGATCATCTGGATGTTGATGCCCTCCTCGGCGAGCGTGCGGAACATCTGGCTGGCGATGCCGGCGTGCGTGCGCATGCCGACGCCGACCATCGACACCTTGCAGATCTTGTTGTCGCCGCGGACGTCGGACGCCTTGATGTGGCTCTTCACCTGCTTGTTCAGGACGTCGAGCGCCTTCTGGTACTCGTTGCGGTGGACGGTGAACGACAGGTCGGTGGTCCCGTCGACGCCGGCGTTCTGGATGATCATGTCGACGTCGATGTTCGCATCGCCGATCGGTCCGAGGATCGCGTAGGCGATGCCCGGACGGTCGGGCACGCCGACCACGGTGATCTTGGCCTCGTCGCGGTTGAACGCGATGCCCGAAATAATCGCCTGTTCCATCTTTTCGTCTTCCTCGAACGTGATCAGTGTGCCTTCGCCGTCCTCCTCGAACGAGGACAGCACGCGCAGCCGTACGCGGTACTTGCCGGCGAACTCCACCGAGCGGATCTGCAGCACCTTCGAGCCGAGGCTCGCCATCTCGAGCATCTCCTCGAAGGTGACCGTCTTCAGCCGCCGCGCTTCCGGCACGATGCGCGGGTCGGTCGTGTAGACGCCGTCGACGTCGGTGTAGATTTGGCACTCGTCGGCGCGCAGCGCGGCCGCGAGCGCAACGCCCGTGGTGTCCGAGCCGCCGCGGCCGAGGGTGGTGACGTTGCCGTTCTCGTCGACGCCCTGGAAACCGGCGACCACGACGATGCACCCGTCGGCGAGGTCGCGCCGCATGTTCTCCTCGTCGATCCTGCGGATGCGCGCCTTCGTGTGCGCGCTGTCGGTGAGGATGCGCACCTGGCCGCCCGTGTAGCTCTTCGCCTTGAGGCCGCGCGCGATGAGCGCCATGCACAGCAGGCCGATCGTCACCTGCTCGCCGGTGGACACGACGACGTCGAACTCGCGGGGATCGGGATCGGGCTGGAATTCCTTCGCCAGCGCGACCAGCCTGTTGGTTTCTCCACTCATTGCCGAAACTACGACAACGAGTTGATGACCCGCCGCCTTGAAGCGCGCGATCCGGGCGGCGACGTTCTTGATGCGCTCGGTCGTGCCGACCGAGGTGCCGCCGTATTTTTGTACGATCAGAGCCATCGAGCATCCGCGAAAAGCGTTGAATTTTAGAGCAATTTTTCTGCCTACGCGACCCCTTTGCGGCGTCCGGGCGCGGCCCGCGCACCGGCCGCTGGCGTCCGCGCTCGCCTGGCATGCAACCTGCTGAATGTCCCCGCCGAGGAGACCTCCACCATCTCGGGGAGGGATGTGAGGCGCATGAAATTCATGGAGATCATGAACCCGCGGGAGATACGTCGGCGGCTGGGACTCAACCAACAGGAGTTCTGGACCAAGATCGGCGTCACCCAGAGCGGCGGCTCCCGCTACGAGAGCGGGCGGAACATGCCGAAGCCGGTGCGCGAGCTGCTGCGCCTGGTTCATGTCGAGCGGGTCGACCTCGCGCGCGTGCGCAAGGAAGATTTCGAGATCATCGAGCACCTGAAGTCGACCGACCCGCAGCTCTACCAGACGCTGCGGCGCGCGGCTAAGGGCAAGCGCAGGAAAGGCTCGGAGACGGAGCACTGAACAAGTTGGGCCGGCGGGGGGAACGTAAAGAACGCCGCGTATCCGTGGGGGGTGCGAAGCGGCGCTGATGCAAGGCGACTCGGGGCGGCAGCGCAAAGGCTGCCGCCCTTTTTCTTTTGCCGCCTCCCTCAGCTCAGCGCTTCGGCGAGCCGTCTTTGCGGCGAGGCGTCGGCTCCGGCGCGGAAATCGACTTCGACGTACACATCCTCGGGACGGATGCGCCGCTTGAGCAGCCCCGTCTCGAACAGGATGTCGATGAGCGACTGGAGCTTGGCCGGATTGATGTGTCCGTAGCCGTGCTTCTCGGTGTCGCCGTTGGCGTAGAAGCCCCCTTTGCCCGTGATCTCGGGGTGGCGGCCCACGGTGATGGCCGCCTTGATGCCCTCGATGACGTCGTATTGCTCGCCGTAGCCCCGCATCTGGTTCATCGCTTTCACGCCGACCATGTGGTCCGCGACGCATTCCGGCATCGCGCGATCGACCGCTCGCAGGTACGACTTCAGCATGTCGGAGTGCTCGTTGATGAATTCCAGATTGGCGACGATCCCGACGGCGTAGATCGGCTCGATCCCCGCGTCGATGGTGCTGAACGAGCAATACTGAAGGCCCTGCTGCGAAGTCTCGGCCCGGCCGAGGAACTGGCCGTGCCCGAACGTCGGCTTGCTGTAGACGTCGAGCTGCCCCTGGAGCATCAGGTTGCTGTAGGTCTTGACGTCGAACTCCTCGACCCAGGTGAGGTTGATCGCGTCCGCGTGGTAGCCGTTCGCCTCCATGTCGCGGTTGACCTTGTCCGCCAGGCCGTGCTTCTTCGCCATGATCTCGAAGAGCACGCTGGGCGTTCCGCCGCCGGTCCTCAGGATCTTGCCGATCAGGTCCCGAGGTGTCGTGATGTTCTTCGGATAGAGCGGAAGCCCGAGGCTCGCGCGATACTCGTTGCTGAGCGAATAGTAGGCCGCCGAATAGTTCTGGTCCGCCTGGTAGACGATCTTGACCGGGTAGCTCGCCGGATCGCCGCCTTTTTCCGTGTGCGCCGCGGTCGCCAGGATGACCGAGGCCGCGGTGGCCGTGCCGATCGGGCAGATGTTCGCGGCGAGCGCCTCGATCACCTTCGGGCTGTGGTTGGTGCGCGCGAACACGGGCAGCAGGCCCTCGTCCCTGAAATAGCCCTTTCCCAGCGCGTGAAACAGGTAGACGACGTGACCACTCGGGAAGTGATGACACATCGTATCCACCTGGGGAAGGTAGTCGGCGGTGGCCATTTCGATTCTCGGAGCCTCTTTCGGTTTCATGGTGCCTCCTGGGTACGGTGCGCCGATCCAACGCTGCCAAGCGCTGCGGCGCTGATACAAGTAGTCCGCGTTTGTACCGATTCGTTAAGTCGGGCCGCCGATTGGATGGCGCGTCCCCTGAAAAGAAGGGGGTTTCCGGCGCCCGCCGCGAGACCTCGGGAGTGCGCTAAGTCGTTGGTCGACTGCGCAATTCTCCGGCACTGCTTCAAGCTCGACCAGAAGGCGCCCGTGGCCACGGTGGACGAACTCGCCGACTACGACGCGATCATCTTCGGCACGCCGACGCGCTTCGGCAACATGGCCGGCCAGATGAAGAACTTCATCGATCAGGCCGGCGCGCTGTGGATGCGCGGGGCGCTCGTCGGCAAAGTGGCGGGCGTCTTCACGTCATCGGCGACGCAGCACGGCGGGCAGGAATCGACCATCGTGACGTTCCATCCGGTGCTCCTGCACCTCGGCTTCCTGATTGTCGGCCTCCCTTACGCCTTCCAGGGCCAGATGGGACACGCGGAGGTCATGGGCAACTCGCCCTACGGCGCATCCACGATCGCGGGCGGCGACGGCAGCCGCCGACCCTCGGAGATCGACTTGGAGGGCGCGCGCTACCCATGCTTGGACGATGCACGCCGCTAGGCCGCTCGCGACCCGATTCCGTCCGTGTGCGCTCGACGGTTCCTCGCCAGTGGAACGCCCGATCAACGCTTCTGTCTTATGGACCTTGCCGCACGAATCGAGGAGTCCCGCCATGACGGCCCGTCCCGCAGACATCACCAGCTCGATCCAGGAGCAGATCCTGCCCCTCAAATACACGCCGGAGGAGGCTCGAAGCAAAGGGCGCTTCGCTTACGAGAAGCCAACGCCGGACAACGCCATCATGCTCTTTATCGATCATCAAATCGGCCTGATGGCGGGCGTGCGGGACTTCGCCTCTCTCGAGGAATACAAGAGCAACGTCATCGGCCTCGCGCGGGTCGCAAAGGCTCTCAAGATCCCGGTGATGATCTCGTCGTCGAACGCGCACTGGCAGAACGGGGACACGCTGCCGGAATTGAAAGAGATCTTCTCGGATCAGCCGATCTACCGGCGCACCGGCATCATCAACGCGTACGAGGATCCGACCTTCCGCCGCGCCTTCCAGGCGCTGGTCGACAAGACCGGGCGCCGTCACGTCATCGTCGCCGGCGTCACGATCGGCACCTGCTGCGCCTTTCCCACGCTCGCCATGTTGAACGACGGCTACAAGGTGTTTCCCGTGATCGATGCATGCGGCGGGTGGAACCGTTACGAGACCGAGGCGGCGACGGCGCGCATGGCCCGGGCCGGCGCGGAGCCGGTCACGACCTTCGCGCTCGCGTGCGAGCTCCAGGCGGACTGGAAGCTTCCGACATCCAACGACATGCTCGAGCCCTTCGTTCAGAACCTCTCCGAGTACGGCTTCGTGCTGCAGAACTTCTGGAACAACGCGAACCGGCATGTCGTGCCGGATCCGTTCGAGATGGTGAAGTAGCGCCCTTCAATAACGCAACGCTTGTGCCGGTCTCGCCCAGGCGTGTGAGAGGAGAGCTCCGAAGAGCGAAGAGAATGGCATCGGCCGCTCTTACGCGGCTTTCGAGAGTGATGGAGCCAGAGGAGACTGAGATGAGTGAAGAGAAACCAGGCCTGCGGGGCCCCGATCTCGCCCGAGGCGTCCCGGCTTCGGCCATCACCGACGCCGGGATGCTGCTGGGGCATGCGCACGGCGAGCCGGTGCTGGTCGCGCGCCGCGGCGGCGAGCTGTTCGCGATCGGCGCCCTGTGCACGCACTACGGCGGTCCGCTCGAGCAGGGGCTCCTCGTCGACGATAC
Source organism: Burkholderiales bacterium (assembly GCA_035651815.1). Taxonomy (GTDB): domain Bacteria; phylum Pseudomonadota; class Gammaproteobacteria; order Burkholderiales; family SG8-39; genus VBDM01. Next base: position 5,377 of record DASRFB010000090.1, read on the forward strand.
GGTTCGTTGCCCGTGGCACCATGCCTGCTTCAGCCTGCGCACGGGCGAGGCGCTGCGCCCGCCCGCGCTGAATCCGGTTTCCTGCTGGCGGCTCGAGCAGCGGGACGGCAAGGTGTATGTCCGAGAAAAAGCCGAAGCGCCCGGGCCGCCGGTGCCGGGCGCGGCGCGAATGCCGCAATCGGTCGTCATCCTGGGCGGCGGCGCGGCAGGCAACGCAGCGGCGGAAATGCTCCGCCGGGAGGGCTACGCCGGCCGCGTCACGATGCTGAGCGCCGATGCCGCTTCGCCCTACGACCGCCCCAATCTGTCGAAGGGATACCTCGCGGGCAGTGCGCCCGAAGAGTGGATTCCGCTGCGGCCGGCGGAATTCTACAAAGAGCAAGACATCGACTTGAGGCTGAACGCGCGCGCAGCCGCGCTCGACACCGCTCGCCGGCTGGTGGGGCTCGCCGATGGCGGCGGGATCGGCTACGACGCGCTCCTGCTCGCCACCGGGGCCGAGCCGGTTCGCCTGCCGGTGCCCGGCGCGGAGCTGCCGCACGTGCACTATCTGCGCACGCTGTCCGACAGCCGCGCGCTCGCCGCCAGGGCCGCGGCCTCGAAGCGCGCCGTGGTGATCGGCGCGAGCTTCATCGGCCTCGAGGTTGCCGCCTCACTCCGGGCGCGCGACGTCGAGGTGCACGTGGTCGGACGGGAGACGCGCCCCATGGAGCCTATCCTGGGAGCCGAAGTCGGCGATTTCATCCGCAAGCTGCACGAGCAGCACGGAGTAACGTTTCATTTCGGCACGACCGCCGTGCGCATAGACGAGCGCAGCGTTGCGCTCGCGAACGGAGAAACGCTTCCCGCCGATCTTGTCGTCATCGGCATCGGCGTGCGCCCGGCGACCTCGCTCGCCGAGCAGGCCGGCCTCGCGATGGACCGCGGTGTCGCGGTGGACGAGCACCTGGAGACCAGCGTCCCGGGGGTCTTCGCCGCGGGCGACATCGCGCGCTGGCCCGATCGACTCACCGGCGAGCGGATCCGCGTCGAGCACTGGGTGGTCGCCGAGCGCCAGGGGCAGACGGCCGCGCGCAACATGCTCGGGCGGCGCGAGCGCTTCGATGCGGTGCCGTTCTTCTGGACCGAGCAGTACGATTTCGTCCTCAACTATGTCGGCCACGCCGAGCGCTGGGACCAGGTCGAGATCGACGGGCAGCTCGAGGCGCGGAACTGCACGATCACGTACCGCCGCGGCGGCAGGACGCTGGCGGTGGCGGTCATCGGGCGGGACTTCGAGGGCTTGCGCGCCGAAGCCGGGCTCGAGCGCGCCATCGCGGCCGCGCAGCCGATACTTCGCGCTGGAGAATCCGGGACGGCGACGGCCGGCGCGGATCGCCATGGCGCGCAGGTTTGAAGTCGGCGACCGCGTGCGCTGGAACTCCGAGGCGGGGCGCGTCAGCGGCAGGATCGCCAAGGTGCACACGGAGGACTTCGATTACAAGGGCTATACGCACCACGCGAGCAAGGACGATCCGCAATACGAAATCAAGAGCGATCGGACCGATCACATCGCGATGCACAAGGGCTCCGCGCTGACAAAGGTGCGCGGTTGACGCGCGGCGCCGAGCGCGCCGGCCGATTGTCATTCATGGCGCACGCGAACAGACGAAGACCGGTATTTTTCAATCTGCTCCAGATCCAGATGCCGGTGGGAGCGTGGACTTCCATCACGCATCGGGTGACGGGCGTCTTTCTGGCGCTCGGCATTCCTTTCGCTGTCTACGTTCTCGATTTATCGCTGCAAGGCCCGCAGGGGTACGCCCAGGCGGTCGCCTGGTTCGACAATTTCGCTCTCAGAATCGCGGCGGTCGCGCTCGTGTGGTCGCTGGCCTACCATCTGCTGGCCGGGACGCGCCATCTGCTGATGGACATCGACATGGGTTCCCTTTTGCCGGCCGCGCGTGCCAGCGCCTGGATCGTGAATCTCGCGGGCCTCGCCTTGACGCTGCTCGCCGCCGCGGCCTTGCTGTGAGGAAAGCCGTGAGCGGACTGCGCGCCTGGCTGGTGCAGCGGGTCAGCGCGGTCTGCATGCTGTTGCTCATCGCGTTTTTTCTGGCCCATTTCCTTTTCGATCCGCCCCGCTCCTACCCGGCTTGGCGCGATTGGATGGCGACTCCGGGCATCGGTATCGCCACGTCCGTCTTTTTTGCCGCGTTGTTGTCGCATGCATGGGTCGGCGTCCGCGACGTGGTCATGGATTACGTTCACCCGCTCGCCTTACGCGTCTGCGCGCTCACGGTACTGGGTTTCGGCCTTGTTGCGATCGCGGCGTGGGTCGCGCGCATCTTGGTGCAAGTACGGCCCTGAGGCGGCCCGACACTGCCCGGCCCTCTCTCCGGAGCTTGCAAATGAAATTATCGATTTTTCGTTACAACCCCGACCGGGATGGGAAGCCCTATATGCAGGATTACGAGCTCGATCCCGAGCCCGAGGACCGCATGCTGCTGGATGTCATCCTGCGCATCAGGATGCGGGACGATTCGCTCGCGATCCGGAAGTCCTGCCGAGAGGGCGTGTGCGGATCCGATGCGATCAACATCAACGGCCGCAACGGGCTGGCCTGCATCACGCCGGTTGCCGGGCTGAAAGAACCGGTCGTGTTGCGCCCCTTGCCGAGCTTCCCCGTCATTCGCGACCTGATCGTGGACATGACCCGCTTCTTCATCCAGTACCACTCGATCAAGCCTTATCTGATCAACGACGAGCCTGCGCCGGAAAAGGAGCGCCTGCAGCCCCCCCGAAGAGCGCGAAAAGCTGAACGGTTTGTACGAATGCATCCTGTGCGCGTGCTGCACGAGCCAGTGCCCGCCTTCGTGGTGGAACCCGGACAAGTTCGTCGGGCCGGCGGGCTTGTTGCAGGCCTATCGCTTCATCGTCGACAGCCGCGACCGCGCGACGCAGGCGCGCCTCGACGATTTGAACGATCCCTACCGCCTGTTCCGCTGCCGCTCGATCATGAATTGCACCGAGGTCTGTCCCAAAGGCCTGGCGCCGTCGCGCGCGATCGAGAAGATCAGGCTGATGATGACCGCGCATTCGCTTTGACCGGTGGGGCGAATCCATAAGCGAAGAGGCCAACAACTTTTGAAGGGCGGTTGGCCTCGGGTATTGCGCCGTGCTTTTTTCTATAGCGACTTCGAGCACTCTACGAGATCGCCTTTTTCCCGGTCGGCCAGCCCGAGCTTGAAATTACGTTGTAGTGCTCCAGCACGTCCTGCAAGTTCAGGAACATCGCTCGCCGGGTTTGCTCAATTGCTTGGCGCTTTTCTTCTGTTCGATGTCCGTGCGCATGACCGCGTCGTCCGGCGGCAGGTAGAACGCGTCGCTCGCCGGAAACGTCTGCTTCAGAGCCTCGTCGAGCTTGTCTTCCTGACTCTGCATGTCACGTGCCGAAGCTCTCGCCGCAGCCGCAGCTTTGGCGGGCGTTGGGATTGTCGAAGCGCAACCGCCGGGCGAGCCCTTCCTGCACCAGGTCCACGGTCGTGCCCTGGACGCGCGGCAGGCTCGCGAGGTCGACCACGATGCGCACGCCGCCACTTTCGAAGACCTTGTCGTCTTCGCGGACACTGCCGACCGGGTCCAGGCGGTAGCCGAAGCCCGAGCAGCCGGCGGGCTCGACTGCGAGCCTGACTGCCACGGCTCCGGGATGCTTCGCGAGCTGCAGCGCGAGGAATTTCGCGGCCCGCGGAGTCGCTACGACGGGCAGGATCTTTTCGTGCGACGGCGCCTCGGCCCGCGGTATCTCGACGACGATCTCCCCGGACCCGACCGCCTGGCACGCCAGGCGCGCGCCCGGCTCCGCGACGCAAGCGCGATCCAGCATGTCGACCTCGTCGGCGCTCGGCGCGGTAAGGGTGTCCAGCCCGTCGCGCACGATGACGCAGCAGCTCGCGCAGGCGAGCGTTCCGCCGCAGTCGTGCGCGATCGCGGCGCCGTTCTTCAGGAGCGCGTCGAGAAGGCGCTCGCCGTCGCTCAGGCTAACGGTAAGACTGTGCATGTCGTTTCGACCATCCCGGGGGTCGCGCGTTCGGCTGGCCACTTCTTGGTTTAATGTGGGGCGAACGGAGGTTTTTCAATGGCGAAGCGCCTTGTTACCGGAATCCGGCCGACCGGGCCTTTGCATCTCGGCCACTATGCCGGTGCGCTCGAAAACTGGGTGGCGCTGCAGCGCGAGTACGACTGCCATTTCCTGATCGCAGACTACCAGGTCTCGGACTACATGCGCGACTTGGCGCGCGTGCGCGATGCCGTCTGGGAAGTCGCGCTCGATTGGCTCGCGGTGGGGCTCGATCCCGAACGCGGCAGCTTCGTCGTCGAAAGCCTGGTGCCGGAGCATGCGGAGTTGACCATGTGGCTTGCGTGGTTTCTTCCCGTCGGCATGCTCGAGCGCAACCCCACGCTGAAGGCCGAGATGGAGACGATCGAACGCCCCGGCGACGCGACGACAAAACCGAAGTCGGTTCCCGTGGCGTTCTACATCTACCCGGTGATGCAGGCCGCGAACATCCTCCTGCCGCGTGCGCACGTCGTACCGGTGGGCGAAGACCAGCTGCCGCACATCGAGCTGGCGCGGCAGGCGGCCCGGCGCTTCAACCGGGCGCTCGCGCCGATCTTCCCGGAGCCGAAGGCGCTCTTGGGACGGGTGCCGCGCCTCGTGGGCACGGACGGCCATGCCAAGATGAGCAAATCGCGCGGCAACACGATCGACCTCAAGGACAGCGCCAAGACCGTGGCAACGAAGGTGCGCGGCATGTACGCCGGCCCTCCGCGAGGCGTGAACGAGCGCGGCAAGGTCGAGCAGAATCCGGTCTTTTTATACCTCGACGCGTTCGACCCGGACACGGCCCGGGTGCGGGACCTGAAAGAGCGTTACGAGCGCATCGGCGTGAGCAACAAGGAGCTGAAGGATCGGCTGACGACGGTCCTGAACGAGCTGCTCGAGCCCATGCGGGAACGGCGCGCCGGGTACGAATCGAACCCGTCGCGGGTTCGCGAGGCGCTCGAGCACGGGACGAGCCGCAGCCGCGCCGTCGCCCGGGAAACGATGACGATGGTCCGCGACGCGCTCGATCTCGACTACCTGAGAGAGCATTGATTTTCCTTCCGTCCGCCTGCGATCGCCTTAAACCCGAAGCGCGCGGAATTGTCGAACCGGATCCATGAGCGGAAATTCCCCTGTCGCCCCGGCACAGCCGTCCGAGCTGGAATTGCTGCGGGCTGTCGTCGAGCAGGCGCCCGACGCCGTGATCTTCGCCGATCGCGAGGGCACGATTCGCGTCTGGAACGCCCGGGCGGAAGCGCTCTTCGGACATGCCGCGAGCGAGGCGATCGGCAAGAGTCTCGATCTCATCATCCCACCGCATCTGCGCGCCGCGCATTGGCGTGGATACCGCCAGGCGATCGACGCCGGGCAGACCCGCTCGGACGGTAAGCCGATGCTCACCCGCGCCACGCACAAGGACGGCGGCAAGATTTATGTCGAGCTCGCCTTCGCGATCGTCAGCGACGAGCGGCGCGAGATACTGGGTGCCCTCGCCACGGCGAGGAAGCCGTCGAAGCCGTAGCGATGCGCTACCTTGCGCTGGCGACCGACTACGACAACACGCTGGCATCGGACGGCCGCGTCGCCGTCGCCGCGAGCGCCGCGCTCGACAGGCTGCGCGCGTCCGGCCGGCGCGCCATACTGGTGACCGGGCGCAGGCTCGATGACCTGTTGCGCGTTTGCGAGTGCTGCAATCTTTTCGATTACGTGATCGCCGAGAACGGCGCTCTCCTCTATGAGCCGCAACGCCGCGAGATCACGCCGCTCGCCGAGCCCCCGCCCGAGCGGTTCGTCGAGGCGCTGCGCCGCCTGGGCGTGCAGCCCCTCGAGCTGGGCAAGGCGATCGTCGCAACGCATGCGCCGCATGCAGCGCAGGTGATCGAGGCGATACGCGGGCTCGGCCTGGAGCTGCAGGTGATCTTCAACCGCGGCGCGGTGATGGTATTGCCCGCGGGCGTCAACAAGGCCTCCGGGTTGAAGCTCGCGCTGCGCAAGCTCGGCATGTCGCCGCACGAGGCCGTCGGGGTGGGCGACGCGGAGAACGATCATTCGCTCCTGCGCCTGGTCGAATGCCCGGTGGCGGTCGCCAACGCCGTCGATTCGATCAAGGAGATCGCGGCGTTCGTGACGGCAGCCGAGGCGGGCGACGGAGTGGCGGAGCTGATCGATCAGTTGATCGCCGATGATCTCGAGCACGTCGATGTACGGCTCATGCGGCGCTATATCGCGCTCGGAACGCGGCTCGACGGCGGGACGGTGTGGCTGCCGCCCTACGGCCAAAACGTTCTGGTGGCGGGGGCCTCGGGCAGCGGCAAGTCGACCTTGGCCACCGGCCTCATCGAGCGCTTCGCCGAGCAGCTCTACCAGGTATGCGTGATCGACCCGGAAGGCGATTACGTGAACCTGCAGACGCTGGTCACGATCGGCGATCAGCATCGCGCCCCCGCCGTCGCCGAGATCATGGCGGTGCTGCGCGATCCTTACGTGCACGCGAATGCCAGCCTGCTCGGTATCCCCCTGGCCGATCGTCCCGCGTACTTTGCGGACCTGATTCCGCATCTGCAGGCGATGCGAATCCGCACCGGACGGCCGCATTGGCTGGTGGTCGACGAAGCGCATCACCTTCTCCCCGGGCACTGGGGCCATACTCCGCAGCTCCTGAGCGAAAGCCTCTTCCTGACGGTGCATCCCGATCGCCTCGCGCGTTCGGTCCTCGCCTCGATCGACGTGGTCGTCGCGGTCGGCAGCTCGCCGGACAGGACGTTGCGCGAGTTCACCGCCACCCGCGGGCTGCCGCCGGTCGAGCTGCCCGGTCCGTGCACGGCGAAGGATTGCGTCGCCTGCTGGTTCGTGCGCTCCGGAGAAGCTCCCTTTGCGATGCATGTCATACCGGGACAGGCGGAGCGCATCCGCCATCACCGGAAGTATGCCGAGGGCGACGTGCGCTATAAGAGCTTCTATTTCCGCGGCCCGGCGGGCAAGCACAACCTCAAGGCGCAGAATCTGAACGTGTTCTGCCAGATCGCCGAGGGAATCGGCGAGGAGACGTGGATGTTCCACCTGCGCCGCCACGACTATTCGCGCTGGATGCGCGACGTGATCAAGAACCGGGATCTCGCCGCGGCGGTCCAGGACATCGAGCAACGCGGCGACCTCGGCCCTGCGCAGACGCGCGCGCTGGTGCGGGCAGCCGTCGAAGCGCGCTACACCCTCCCGGAATGATCATCCTCGCGAAGAGCCGGCGCGCTAGCGGATGACGAGGACCGGGATCCTGGAGTGCGCCAGCACTTCGCGCCCAGCGCCTTGGCCAGCTGCACGCCCGCCCTGGCGCCCCTCGCGGCGAGCGAGGAACCGTCGGTCGGAATCAAGATGTGCGCGTACATTTTCTTCATTCCGGATGTCCTTCGAAATTGCGCTGCGCAGGGTCAGCCGCCCGCGAGCCTGGCCTCGAGCGTGATCTCGGTGCCGGCGAGCGCCTGCGATACCGGGCAGCCCGCCTTGGCGGACTCCGCATGCCGCATGAAGGTCGCGGGGTCGATGCCGGGCACTCCGGCCTCGCAGACGAGGCGACTCTTCGTGATCTTGAAACCCTCGCCCTGCGGCGAAATCGTGACGTGCGCGGTGGCGTCGACGTAATCGGGCTTGAAACCCGCCTTGCCCAGTATCAGCAACAGCGCCATTGCGAAGCAGCCCGCATGGGCCGCGCCCAGCAGCTCTTCGGGATTGGTCCCCTTGCCGTCCTCGAAGCGCGAGGCGAACGAGTACGCCGCCTGGAACGCCCCGTTGCCGAAATCGACCTTTCCCCGGCCTTCCTTGATGCTTCCTTCCCAGCGTGCGTGCGCCTTGCGTGTCGGCATGGCAGTTCCTTTCGGGTTGATTGCTCAGAGATCGATGACCACGTCGCCGCGGGGTTGGGAGCAGCAGATGAGCACGTTGCCCTCGGCGGGGGATTCGAGCGGATCGGGCCGGTAGTCGACCGCTCCGGACACGAGCCCGCTTTCGCAGCGGTGGCAAACCCCGGTGCGGCACGACCATCTCACGGGAACATCGCAAGCTTCGGCAAGCTCCAGCAGGCTCGGATACTTCGGATCCCAGGACGTCGAGAGATTGCTGCGTGCGAACGAGACGAGCGGCCCGGTCCCCGCAGGCCCCGCGGGCAAATGCGGAGGAAGGCCATGGGGACTGGCGATACCGGGCGTGCTCGATTCGCCCGAGCCGAACACTTCGGTATGGATGCGTGCGGGGACAACGCCCCGGGCGGCAAGATCCGCACGCAGCGAGCGCATGAATGCGGGCGGACCGCACAGGTAGAAATCGGCCTCGCGCGGAACTCCCAGCTCGTCGAAGCTCTCGACCGCCACATGGCCGCGGGCATCGAAATCGGCGCCGCGCCGATCCTCGGGCGCGGGCCTGCTGTACCAGATGCGGCTGCGGGCATGGGGCAGCAGGTGCAGCAGCGTGCGCGATTCGGCGGCAAAAGGATGGTGCGCACCGTTCCGGGTGCCGTAAAGCCACCAGATTTCCCTCGTCGAGCGCTGCGCCGCCAGCGCGTACAGGATCGCGAGCACCGGCGTGAGGCCGATGCCGGCGCTCGCCAGCACGAGCGCCCGCTCGCTTGGTTCGAGCGTGAAGCTGCCGCGCGGCGCGCTCGCCTCCAGCGTATCGCCGATGTGAATCTCGCGGTCGAGATAACTGCCGCCAGCACCGCCGGGCTCGCACTTGATGCCCAGACGGTACTGCGCCGAATCGGGCGCGCCCGAGAGCGAGTAGCTGCGCAGGAGCGGCGGCGCTTCGCGCTGCGGCTTCAGGCGCAGCACGATAAACTGGCCGGGCAGCGGTCTGGCGAGCGGCAGCGCGTCCGCCGGTTCGAGCGCGAGTGAAATCACATCGGCGCTCTCGCGCGCCTTTGCGGCGACGCGCATTGGACGGAAGCCGCGCCAGGCGGGCGGCGGGAGCGAGACGTCCGACGGCGCGAGCCCCGGGTTCCCGCTCGACGGGCCGGCGCCCTGCTCTTGCCGAAGCAGAGCCCGGAACGAGCCCGCCCATCCCGGGCTGAGCGCCGGAATGCGCAGCGCGCGCTCGAGCTCTTCGCGGCGATGGCCGGGTAGGTAGAGCAGCGCATTGGCTTGCGCGACCGTCATCTGCTCCGCGCCCGAGGCGACCTTGACGATCTCCCCGCCCGCCTCGACCTCGCCCTCCTCGAGCACGCGGAAGTAAAAGCCGGGCCTGCCGTGCGAGACGAGCAGCGCGGGCATCCTGGGCTCGTTCATCCGGATGCCGACGCGGTAGCAGGTCACGCGCGGCTGCGTCACTTCGAACAGCGCGCTCCCGATCCGGTAGCGATCGCCGATGCACACCTCGTCGTCGGGCAGGCCGTCGATGGTGAAGTTCTCGCCGAACTGCCCGAAGCTGAAGTCATCCCGGCGAAGCTCGCGCTGCCAATAGCGATAGCACTCGACCTGGTACACGAAGACGGCCCGATGTTCGCCGCCGTGGCCGACCAGGTCTCCCTGTCCGTCGCCCTCGAGATTGAGCCGCCGCGCCTTGCGCGGGCCCGGGACAGCGCGCTTCCAGACCGCGGTGTGGACGGTCCGCCCGTGCCAGGCGATATCCCTTGGAAGACCGACGTTGACCGATAATAGCCGTGACATGACGCAGCGCGGCTGCCGCTTTCACGCCCGCGGCTTGTCCGATGACCGGGCTCGTCTTCGGGCGCCGCCGCGGGCGCTTCCCGCCTCCCGCTCCGCCAGAAAATCGCGCAGGACCACCGCGCCGTTGTGAAGGGTGTCGTGCGCGCTGTAGAGCAGGGTCACAGTGCCGCGTACTTCCGCGTCGAGGACGGGTTCCCAGGCCGCCGGATTCGCGTCGAGCTCTTCCCGGTATCGCCTGCGGAACTCCTCCCAGCGCTCCACGCGGTGGTCGAACCACTTCCGGAGCTCCGTGCTGGGCGCGACCTCCTTCAACCACGCATCGCCCGCGAGAGACTCCTTCTTCATCCCTCGCGGCCAGAGGCGTTCGACGAGGATTCGCCGGCCGTCCCCCCGCGCGCGAGGCTCGTAGACACGCTTGATCCGAATCATGGCAGCATCGGGCTTCTCTAGGACTGCGCCGGCTGGTGTCGGTTCGCGTCGAAACGCTCGACCGGCCGGCTGTTTCTTGAGTCTATAGCCGATATTTTCCGGCCGCAGCTCATGCGTAATGTACGCGTCACCCTCCAGCCTTCGCCTCATGCGGATTTCGCGCTGACGGCGCGCGTGCTGCGCCGCTCCATCCGAAACCTGGTCGATCGCGTGGAGGAGGATGGGACCTGGACGCGCGTGGTCGTTCTCTCCCGCGGGCCGGCGCTCGTGCGCGGTGCGCAACGCGGAGCGGAGATCGCATTCGACGCCGCGCCGGCCGGCGCCGCGGACCGGCGCGCGATCGAAGCGCTGGTCACGCGGCTGTTCGCGCTCGATGTCGACGTCGCTCCGTTCTGGCGCCGCGCGCGGCGCGAGCCCGGCTTCGCCGAGCTGGCTCGCCGCTGCGCCGGGCTGCGCCCGCAGCGTTTCCCGACGCTGTTCGAGGCGCTGGCGAACGGCATCTGCTGCCAGCAGCTCTCGCTCGCCGCCGGCATGACGCGCCTGGGCCACCTGGCCGAGCGCTTCGGCGCGCGGACGCAGGACGGAACGCGGATCGGTCCGCCGGAGGCCGGCCTCGTCGCACGCGCGCCGCTTTCGGCGCTCCGGCAGGCGGGCCTGTCCGGCCGCCGCGCCGCACAGCTGCGCGAGCTCGCACGCTTGCCGCTCGAGCGCTTCGAGCACGAGCTGATCGCGCTCCCCGACGAAGAGGCCAGAGCACGGCTGCTCGAGCTGCCGGGAATCGGTCCGTGGACCGCCGACTATGTGCTGCTCCGCGGGCTCGGCCGGCTCGATGTCTTCCCGGCGGGAGACGTCGGCGCCGCGCGCACGCTCGGCCGGATCCTGGGGCGTGTCATGGAACCGCCGGCCGCCGTGCGGTTCGCCGCCCGCTTCGCGCCGCTTCGCGGAATGCTCTATTTCAGCATGCTGGGCTATGTGCTCGGGGCGCCCTCGAATCAGGGACCGATCGCCCAGCGAATGAGGTAGGCGACGGCAGCCGTCGTCATCACGCCGGCGAGCCACAAGGCCGCGAACCACGCGATGCGCTTCAGTGGTACCCCCCGGTCGCGCCCACCTTGCCGCGAAACACCCAGTACGCGTGGACGGTGTAGAGCAGGATCAACGGAAAAAGTACCGCCGCGCCGATCAGGATGAAGGACAGGCTCTCGTCCGGAGCGGCGGCGCTCCAGACCGTGATCGAGGACGGCACGATGTAAGGATAGAAGCTGATCAGCAGCCCCACGAACGAGAGAACGAACAGACCGAGCGATGCCAGGAACGGCATCAGCTCCCGCCGGGTCGACAGGCCGCGGTACAGGGCGACGGCGCATGCGACGACCAGCAGCGGCACGGGAACGACGTAGAGTATCTGCGGCCAGCCGAACCAGCGCGCCATGTAGCTCGCGTTCAGAAACGGCGTCCACAGGCTGACGACGCCGATCAGCGCCAGCGTCCCGGTCCCCGTGATCCAGGCGAACCGGTATGCCGCGCGCTGCAATTCGCCTTGGGTCTTGTAGATCAGCCAGGTTGCTCCCAGCAGCGCGTAGCCCACCATCAGCGCGATTCCGGTCAGCACGCTGAACGCCGTCAGCCAGTCCCACCCGCCGCCGGCGTAGGCGCGGCCGGCGACCGGGATGCCGTGCACCAGCGCGCCCAGCGCAACGCCTTGCGCGAAAGTAGCGACCATCGATCCGCCGGCAAACGACCCGCCCCACAGGAACTTGGCGCGACGTGTTTTGAAACGGTATTCGAACGCGACGCCGCGGAAGATCAAGGCGAGCAGCATGACGATGATCGGCGCGTACAGCGCCGGCATGATGACCGCGTACGCCAGAGGAAACACCGCGAAAAGACCGCCGCCGCCCAGCACCAGCCAGGTCTGGTTGCCGTCCCATACGGGAGCGACCGAGTTCATCATCTGGTCGCGGCCGGCCTCGCTGTCGACGAAAGGAAACAGTATTCCGATGCCCAGGTCGAAGCCGTCGAGGATCACGTAGACCAGCACCGAAAGGGCGATCAGCCCCGCCCAGACCAGAGGGAGATCGAGCGTCATGCGGGGGCTTCGTTTTTCTCCCGGCTCAATACCGGGCCGGGCATCAGACCGGCGGCCTGAATCGGCTCATCGGCCGGCAAGCCCGGCTCGGCGGGCTCGGGCGGCTTGTGCATCAGCCGCAGGATGTAGAAAGTGCCCGAGCCGAAGATCGCGAAATACACCGCGATGAAGGTGACCAGCGAGGCGCCGACGGCCGCGGCGTCGATCGCGGAGACGGATTCCGCGGTCGTCATCAGACCATAGACGGTATACGGCTGACGGCCGATCTCGGTGGTGAACCAGCCGGCGAGCAGCGCGGCGAAGCCGGAGGGTCCCATCAATACGGCGGCGCGGTGCATCCATCGCGATCCGTACAACCGGCGCTTGTAGCGCAGGAACAGGCTCCACGCCCCGATGCCGAGCATCGCGAAGCCGATGCCCATCATGATGCGGAAGCTCCAGAACACGATCCCCACCGGGGGACGCTCCTGTTCCGGCCACTCCTTCAGGCCCCGGACCACGCCGTTCGGGTCGTGGGTCAGGATGAGGCTGCCGAGCTTCGGGATGCCGAGGGCGTAGTCAGTGCGCTCTTCGGCCGCGTTCGGGATGCCGAACAAAATCAGGGGCGCGCCCGCGCGGGTCTCGAAATGACCTTCCATGGCCGCGATCTTGGCGGGCTGGTGCTCGAGCGTGTTCAGGCCGTGCAGGTCGCCGGCCAGGATCTGGAGCGGCGCCACCAGAGCGGCCATCCACATCGCCATGGAGAACATCGTGGCGGCGCCGGAGTCGTCCTGCCCGGTGGTACGGCCTTTCAGCAAGTGATACGCCCCGACGGCACCCACCACGAACGCGGTCGTCAGGTAGGAAGCGAGCACCATGTGCACCAGCCGGTACGGGAACGACGGATTGAAGACGACCGCCCACCAGTCGGTGACGACGAACTGCCCGGCGTCGTTCAAGGCGTAGCCGGCGGGAGTGTGCATCCAGCTGTTGGCCGCGAGGATCCAGAACGCCGACAGCAGCGTGCCCAGCGCAACCATCAGGGTGGCGAAGAAGTGGAGCTTGCGGCCCACCCGCTCCCGGCCGAACAGCATGATGCCGAGAAAGCCGGCTTCGAGGAAAAACGCCGCCAGCACCTCGTAGGCCATCAGCGGCCCCAATACCGGCCCGGTCCTGTCGGAGAAAACGCTCCAGTTCGTGCCGAACTGGTAGGTCATCACCACGCCCGACACCACGCCCATGCCGAAGACGACCGCGAATATTTTTTTCCAATAATCGAACAGGCTCAGGAACACGCCGCGGCCGGAAAACAGCCACAGGCCGTTCAGTACCGCGAGATAGCTCGCCAGTCCGATCGAGAAGGCCGGGAAGATGATGTGGGCGCTGAGCGTGAACGCGAACTGGATGCGTGCCGGCAACAGGGCGTCGAGCGATTCCATCGCGCTGCTCTTTCGGTGACCATGGATGTGATTGACACCGCCGCGTCGCGGCGGCAAAAGATGCCGACGTCGGTCGTCTCCGACCGATCGTGTCGTTTACAGCTCACCCGTCGCCTGCCCCGGGAGCGGCATGGCCGTCGCTTCCTGCTCCCGCGTGGGCTCGTGCCGAGGAGAAATCTCCTCGGCGTGGTCCGCGCCGGGCCCGTTGGAGGCGTTCGGCCCCGGCGTCGGCGCCGCGGCCGCTTGCTTATCGGTGTCCACGGAAGCTCCTTCAATCTTGCGCTTCCCCGCGCGCATGGAGGCGCCGCCGTTCTTCTTATGGTTGGCGACGGCCTTGTCCTGGGCCTTGTCGAGGAGGTCCGCTTCCTTTGCTTTCTCCGCCGCCGCCTTCCGCGCCTCGGCGGCCTTCTCGTCCGCGCTCTTCGCCGGCCCGGGCGGCAGCGTGGCATGCGCGGCCGCGATCGCGCCGACCATCAGCCCTGCGACGAGCGCCGCAAGAATCCTCTTCATGATTTCTCCTTCATATGCGGAGCGCCCGCCGGGACCGCGCCGCCCGGCGCCGCGCCCTTGCGCGACTTCACCTCGTTGTACCAGTACTCGTGGTGCTCTTTCGCCCAGGTCTCGTCGACGTAGCCCGTGCGCATCGCCTGGTAGGACCCTTCCAGGCCGATCGTCCCCAGGTAGATGTGGCCGAGCGCGATGGCGATGTAGAGCAGCGCCGCGGTAGCGTGCCAGATCCAGGCCTGTTGCATCACGGCGCGCGTCTGGTCGAAGTTCGGGAACAGCAGGAGGAGCCCGCTCCAGCTCACCACGATGGACAAACCCACCACGCCGAACCAGAACCAGCCCTTCTCGCCCGCATTGAACCGGCCCGTCGGCACATGCTCGCCGCGCGCCATGACCGCCCAGGCGCGGGCGAACCACCTCAGGTCGTACAGCCGGGGAAAGTTGTCCTTGATGAACAGAACGATCATCGCGAGCACCGAAACGATGAACAGCGGCGCGATGAAGTTGTGGAAGGCCTTGGCGGCCGTGGCGAGCCAGGCGAACAGCGTGTAGCCGAGCCACGGCAACAGCACGTGCTTGCCGAAGAACATGATCAGGCCCGTAACGCCGAGCAGGCAGAAGCTGAGCGCGGTGGACCAGTGCACCACCCGCTCGACGGCGTTGAAGCGGTGAATCAGGCGACCGGTCGGAGGCGCGTGCACCCTGACCGGGCCCTTCCAGAAGTAGAACGCCAGGATGGCGATCAGAGTCAGCAGCACCAGCCAGCCGCCGTAGAACATTACCGGGCCGTTGCGGATCTGCCGCCACGTTTCGCCGCCGGACTGGATCAGCACGCCCATTTCGCGGCCAGGGAGGGAGGTAAACCCGGTCTGGCCCGAGCGGGCGTCGCGCCAGACAGGCGCGTTGTTGCCCGGCTGGCTCTCCTCGCGCTTCTGCTGCGCCTGGACGTCCGGGTCGCCGGGCATCGGGACTTCATATTGCGCCCGAGCAGCGCCCGCCGCTGAAACAGCGACGAGCAACAACGACAAGCGCAAGGACCGCGAAAACCGCTTCATTCACGTCTCCACGCCGCGGCCCGCCCTACTCGCGTGTACCTTCGTGCTGGTTCATCTGGCGCTCCTTGATCTGGTTTTCCCAGCTCACCCGATCGCCCTTGGTCCACTTGCCGCTGCCGGCCATGGCGAGCGGCTCGCTGTCCCAAGGCTTCGCGTCGGGCTTGCCCTGGTACTTACCCTGCTTGTAGACGACGACCTGCTCGCGCTCGCCGCAAGCCGCCAGGCCGAACGCGAGCGCAAGCGCGGTGGCCACAAACGAAGAGAGTCTTTTCATGATTTGCGCGCCGGCTGCGGCGGGGACGCCCCGGGCCTGCCCGGGCCATAGGCAGTGCCCCAGCCCCACACTTCGGAGCCCTTGCCCCGGCGGAACACGCGCTCGCGGTAGATGTCCGCGATCACGTCGCCGTCGCCGCCCAGCAGCGCCTTGGTCGAGCACATCTCGGCGCAGGCCGGAAGCCTGCCCTCGGAGAGGCGGTTGCGGCCGTACTTCTTGAACTCGGCGTCGCTTCTGTCGGGCTCGGGCCCGCCGGCGCAGAAGGTGCACTTGTCCATCTTGCCGCGCAGTCCGAAGGCGCCCGTCTGCGGGAACTGCGGCGCGCCGAACGGGCAGGCGTAGAAGCAGTAGCCGCATCCGATGCACAGGTCCTTGTCGTGCAGCACGACGCCGTCGTCGGTGCGGTAGAAGCAGTCGACGGGGCACACGGCCATGCACGGCGCGTCCGAGCAGTGCATGCACGCGACGGAGATCGACTTCTCGGCCCCGACGATGCCGTCGTTGATCGTGACCACGCGGCGCCGGTTCACGCCCCAGGGAACCTCGTTCTCCTGCTTGCACGCCGTCACGCAGCCGTTGCACTCGATGCAGCGCTCGGCGTCGCAGAGGAATTTCATTCTCGCCATGGCGGAGTCTCCTCAGGCCTGGAACCTGGCCACCTGGCAAAGCGTGGTCTTGGTTTCCTGCATCAGCGTGACCCGGTCGTATCCATACGTCGTCGCGGTGTTGACCGCCTCGCCGCGCACGAACGGCGCCGCGCCCTCCGGGTAGTAGGGCAGCATGTCCTTGCCCTGCCACCAGCCCGCGAAGTGGAACGGAATGAAGCAGGTGTCGGGGCCGACGCGCTCGGTGACCTGCGCCTTGACCTTGAGCTTCGCCCCGGAAGGCGTGCTCACCCAGACATACTCGCCGTTGCGCACGCCGCGGTCGGCCGCCGCCTTCGGGTTGATCTCGACGAAGCAGTCCTGCTGCAGCTCCGCGAGCCAGGGATTGGAGCGCGTTTCGTCGCCCCCGCCCTCGAACTCGACCAGCCGCCCGCTGGTGAGGATCAGCGGGAATTTCTCGTACGCCCTGTCGGCGATCGCCTTTTGCTGCACGCTCTTGAACAAGGTCGGCAGGCGCCACAACACCTTGACGTCGTCGTGCGTCGGCCACTTCGCCACCATGTCCGGTTTCGGCGAGTACAGCGGCTCGCGGTGCAGCGGAACGCCGTCGGGGAAGTTCCACACCACGGCCCGCGCCTTGGCGTTGCCGAAAGGCGAGCAGCCGTGCTTCATCGAGACGCGCTGGATGCCCCCGGAGAGGTCGGTCTTCCAGTTCTTGCCCTCGGCCTCCTTCTTCTCCTCCGCGGTCAGCTCGTCCCACCAGCCGAGCTTCTTGAGGAGCACGTGGTCGAACTCGGGATATCCGGTGGTGATCTCGGAGCCTTTCGAATACACCCCGTCTTCCGCGAGCAGATTCACTCCGTCCTTCTCGATGCCGAAGTTGGCGCGGAACGTGTTGCCGCCGTCCATGACGTGGCGCGTGGTGTCGTACAGGTTGGGCGAGCCCGGGTGCTTGATGGCCGCGGTGCCGTAGCACGGCCACGGCAGCCCGAAATAGTCTCCGGTCAGGTCGTAGCCCGTCTTGGCGTCCTTGCCGCCCACTGCACGCAGCGTCTTCACGTCGAACACGTGCATGTTGCGCATGTGCGCCTGCAGGCGCTCGGGCGACTGACCGGTATAGCCGATGGTCCAGCAGCCGCGGTTGAACTCGCGCGTGATGTCCTCGACGTCGGGCTCTTCCATGCCGGCCTTGGCCTTCACGAGCCTGATGTTCTGCTTGCCGTCCCTCTTGCCGAGGAGCTGGTCGGCGAAGCCGAGCTTCTGCGCGAGCTGGTACATGATCATCTGGTCGGTGCGCGAGTCGAACAGCGGGTCGATCACCTTCTCGCGCCATTGCAGCGAGCGGTTGGACGCGGTGACGCTGCCCGGGCCTTCGAGCTGCGTCGCCGCCGGCAGCAGGTAGGCGCCGTCCTTGCGCACCATCGCGAACATCGCCGCCGTCGCCGACGGATACGGATCGATCACCACGAGGAGGTCGAGCTTCTTCATCGCCTCGGCCATTTCCAGGCCGCGGCTCTGCGAGTTGGGCGCGTGGCCCCAATAGATCACCGCCCGCACGTTCGGGCCCTGGTCGATGTTCTCGTTCTTCTCGGTCACGGCGTCGATCCAGCGCGACACCGTGATGCCGGGCTTGTACATCGTGCCCGCCGGGAACCGCGACTCGAGCCATTTCAAATCGACGTTCCAGACCCGCGCCCAGTGCGCGTACGCGCCCGGCGCCACGCCGTAGTAGCCCGGCAGCGAATCCGGGTTCGGCCCGATGTCGGTCGCGCCCTGCACGTTGTCGTGGCCGCGGTAGATGTTGCAGCCGCCGCCCGCCTTGCCGACGTTGCCGAGCGCGAGCATCAGCACCGCGTTCGCGCGCACGCCGGCGTTGCCGTTGCTGTGCTGCGTCTGCCCCATCGACCAGACGATCATGCCCGGCCGGTTGTCCGCGAGGATCTTGGCGACGTCGTACATCTCCTTCTCCGGCACGCCCGTGACCGCTTCGACCGCCGCGGGGGTGTACTTGGCCATCACCTCCTGGCGCACCTTGTCCATGCCGTAGACGCGGTCGCGGATGTACTTCTTGTCCTCCCAGCCGTTGTTGAAGACGTGGTACAGGAGACCGAAAAGGAACGCGACATCCGTTCCGGAGCGCACGCGCACGTACTTGTCGGCCTTTGCCGCGGTGCGGGTGAAGCGCGGATCGGCGACGATGACCTTGCAGCCGCCCTCCTTCGCGTGCAGCGTATGCAGCATCGAGACCGGGTGCGCCTCGGCGGCGTTCGAGCCGAAGAAGAGCAAGCACTTCGAGTTCAGCTCGTCGTTGTACGAGTTGGTCATCGCCCCGTAGCCCCAGGTGTTGGCGATGCCGGCCACCGTGGTCGAGTGGCAGATGCGCGCCTGGTGGTCGGTGTTGTTCGTGCCGAAGAGCCGCACCCACTTGCACAGCAGGTACGATTGCTCGTTGTTGTGCTTGGAGGAGCCGATCCAGAAGGTCGCGTCGGCGCCGCTTTCCTGCCTGATCTGCAGCAGCTTCCGCGAGATCTCGTCGTACGCCGCGTCCCACGAGACGCGCCTCCATTTGCCGCCCTCGAGCTTCACGGGCGTCTTGAGGCGGCGCGAGTCATGGGTGACGCCGTGCTCGCGGATCGACGCGCCCTTCGCGCAGTGCGCGCCGAGGTTGAACGGCGAGTCGAACACCGGCTCCTGGCGCACCCAGACGCCGTTTTCCACCACCGCGTCGATGGCGCAGCCGACCGAGCAGTGCGTGCACACGGTGCGTTTCACCTCGACGTTCGCGTCGGCGGCCCTGGCCTGCGCCTCGGCCCTGCCGATCATGTTGAAAGGCAGCTGGGTCGCGAACGCCCCCGCCCCGGCTGCGACGCCGGTGTGCTTCAGGAAGGCACGACGGTCCATCGTCTTCGCCAGCGCGCCCGAAAGGCCGCGCGCGAGGCGCGCGCGTGACTGCGAAGCGGCGCCGGAACCCGCTTTTCTGGTGAGTTGCATGGGGACCTCCTCAGACCTTCGCGGTGCGGTAGTAGTGGTTCACGTGCGCGGTCGCTTGGTAGCCGCGCGTCGCGCGCTTGCTCTGATCGGATACCGGCGGCCTGGGAGGCGCCGGATTTTTCACTACGATCGCGGCGGCGGCCACGCCGCCGGCGCCTACCGTCAAGAGGAAATTACGGCGAGAAAGATGGTGCGTCCGCTCGACCATGGCTGCAACACCAGCTAAATGTCTCGAGTTCGAAATCGCGTTCCAAGAATATGTAGCGAAGCGTCGCCACTCGTGGATGTCGCCGACTCGTGGATGTCGCCGACTTGGCCACGATTCATTGTCCGATTGTCCGCCCCTCGACGCCGGCGGTCTGTTCGCTATCGCACATTGCGCGATTCCGCATCGGAGACAAACCTACCGCCGTCCGACAGCGTTCGCGCCATCGGATAAATAATCGAGAGCGCATGCCGCGGCGTCAGCCGCTCCCGCGGTCCTTCGGCGAGAGAAACGACTGCGGCCTGATCCGCTTCTTCGGCTCCGGGCGGTAGTGCTGCTCGACGAACCCGCGTACCCAGTCCCGCATCGCCGCCGGCATGGCGACCGGATCGACCTGCGCGCCGCCATCCATCCAGCGGCTCGCCTCGTCGTAGCTTGCCGTCACGTAGTGCGGCACCGCCCGGTCCTCCTCCATGCGCCACAACACGAACACATTCGGCGCGGCGGCCGACACGTTGTGGAAGTACCCCTCGGCTTCGGCTTGATGCAGCACGATGTCGAAGCCCGGGTACAGCCACTGGGTGGTGCCCCGCTCCTCGACGATCACGCGCGGCCCGAGGGCGCCTTCATATCCGGCGATCACGCCCGCCGGCTCCCACACCTCGCTCTGCCACGGATTGTCGACGGCGCGGCGCTGCATGATCACGGCGACGCGCATGCTGGGCTTTTCCATGGGAGAACCCCTTCCACCGATGATAGATTGAGCCGCTGGAAGCCCCGCGGATTTGAGATGCCGTTAGAATCGATAAAATCCTGCTGCCGATATATTAGGCGCGGCGCGTTCGCGTTAGAACGCAAGCGACTCGACCAGTTCGTCCGGCCCGCGCATCGGCGCCAATGCCCCTGCCTATCAGGGCACGGGCAGGGGGTGACCGATGGAAGAAAAAAAGAGTTTGTTCAATGTCTTGCTCGACAACCCGCGCGCACTGGCGGGCACCTTGGCGGTTTTGCTGGCTCTGGCCGAGATATTGGTCGATTGGGCGACTTGGGTCGATCTCGACGTGTCAGCTCTATACAGCGTGCCGCTGGTGCTGGTCGCCGTGGCGAGGAACCGGCGCCTGCTGTGGAGCTTGGCGCTGTGCCTCGTGGCCATGACGTTCGCTGTCTATGCCGCACAAATCCCTTCGGGCGCGTTTTCCTTTCACGAGCCGTATTTCATCAACCGCGTGTTGTCGGCCGTGACGCTCGCGCTCACGGCAGGCATGGTTCACGCTTGGATCGTCGCCGCGGACGCCCTGGCGGCGCAGAGCCGCGCGGTGAGCGAGCAGAACCATGAGCTCGAGCGTTTGCGCCAAGCTGCCGAAGAGGCCAGCGGTCGCAAGACACAGTTGCTTGCCTCCGTGGCGCACGACATCCGCAGTCCCTTATCCATTATCGAAATGACCGCGAATCTCATGCGCAACGCAGGAGATGCCGCGCCGCCGGCGGAGGTGCTGGTCAAGCGCCTGATGAGCAATGCGCGCTCCCTGGCCGACCTGGTTTCCGCCCTGGTCGACATTTCATCGCTCGACGCCGGCCGAATCCCGCTTCAGAACAGTGTGTTCCGTCTGAACGATTTGCTCTCGCAGGAGGGCGAACGCCTGGTGCCGCTCGCCCGGGCAAAAAACTTGTGGCTCACGATCGAAGCGCCCGACCCTCCGCTTTCACTGCAAACCGACCGGATCAAGCTGTCCCGGGTCTTGAGCAACCTCGTCGGCAATGCGATCAAGTTCACCGAGACTGGCAGCATCGCGGTGTCCGCCCTTCTCACGCCGGAGCGCGCGGTGCTGATTCGCGTCAAAGACACCGGCGTCGGCATGACCGCGGAAGGCCTCGAACACATCTTCGACGAATACGGGCAGCTCGGAAATCCGGAGCGCGACAGCAACAAAGGCTGGGGGCTGGGCTTGGCCATTTGCCGGCGTCTGGTGGGCGTGATGGGCGGCTTGATCGACGTCGAGAGCGCGCCGGACCGAGGAACCCTCTTTACGGTCCGCCTCCCGGCTTCTTGCGTCGTGGACGGGTGATTCGCGGGCTCCGGCTATGCCACGAGCGTCCCCAGCTGCCCAAGGAGACGGCCGGGCCGCCCGATACGCTCGAGCGAGCCCGGCCGGGGAGGGCCTGTGTTCTACAGCGACTTCAGGTATTCGACCAGCTCGTTTTTTTCCTGCGCGTTCAACCCGAGCTTCAAGGTGCCGTCGTAATGCTCGATCACGGCCTGGAGCGTCGCGAAACGCCCGTCGTGGTAGAAGCCACCCTTCTGGTGGGTCCACAGTCCCGCGAGCGGGGCGGTCCGGTACATGTGCGTCGGCGACCGGTCGGCCTGGAACGAATCGATGCCGATCTCGGCCGGCGCGTGCAGGTTGTGCCCCGGCTCGGTGTAGAGGGGCGGGACGTGGCAGGTCGAGCACTGCGCCCGTCCGTTGAAGACCTCTTTGCCGCGCGCGGCCGCTGCCTTGTCGAAGCTGCCCGCGGGCGGCGTCGGCGCCGGGATGGCGAGCTGGTAGAAGTGCAGCGGGCCCAGCTTCGACGTGACGAGATCGGGAGTGCCGCGGGTATTGAAGGAGCCGCTCCGCGCAGAGACCGGATACTGGTCCTTGTTGCCCAGGCGCGCGTCGAAGAAGACGCCCGAGCCGTGCTGCTGGGTCACGGCCACGTAGGCGTTCCAGTACGGCACCGAGCCCGAGCCGGTCCAGGTGTGCAGGTTCACCCCGGCGAGACCGAACGCGGGCGGAATCAGCGTGCACGCCCGCCCCCCATCCGGCGTGAAGGCTTTGCCGTCCTTGTCGAGCCACGCGTCGTAGCAGCCGGGGCCCCAGCTCGTGAGCACCTTCTTCACCGTCGCCTCGTCGACGCGGAGAAGATCGGTGAACGGCCTGAGGTTCGGAGAGAGCGAGACGATCACGCCGACGTTCAGGTCGCGGTTGGCCCACCCGTCCAGCCGCTTGCCGATGCCGGGCGCGAACGAGTCGTCCACCTTCGAATGGCACAGGGCGCATTGGGTCCCCAGGGACGTGATCCGGCCCGCGTCGTCGAACCTGCCGGTCAGTCCGAGCACGGCATTGAGCTTGAGCAGGGCGAGGGTGGTTGCAGGATCGTCGAGGTTGACCTTGCCCGCCTTCAGCTGGGCCACCAGAGGAGCGGGCAAAGCGTCCACGTCGACCTTGAGGCCGACCGCGAGCGCGGTCTTCGGGCTGACCCCCGGTCCGACGCCGCCGTTCGCCGCCCCCGCGATGGCGCGGTGCAGCTGCAGGGCGTCGCCGAAGAAGGCCTCCGAGCCGTAGGTGTCGAAACGGAAGATGTTTCTGCCCTCTTCGAGCATCCGTTCCGCGTGCGCTTTGATCTCGCGATCATTCTCGGGGAGCCGCTTCCCGTGTTGGGCCGTATCGGCCGCTTGCGCGCTTGCTCGCTCGCCGATGCCCGCTCCAAATCCGACAAACATGGCAATCCCGATGGTTGCGACACCGATGACAGCTCCGATCGCTGGACGTCTCATGTGAGCTCCTTGATGGTGGGTTGTTGCGTTCTGCGGTGTTTCACGATCAAGACGGTTG
>DASRFB010000091.1:0-12236 GCA_035651815.1 Burkholderiales bacterium
CAAGGGCATCGTGCTCGACGAACCTTCGGTGGTCGCGATCCGCCAGGAAGCGGGGCCGAGCGGCAAGAAGACCATCCAGGCGGTCGGCAAGGAAGCGAAGCAGATGCTCGGCAAGACGCCGGGCAACATCATCGCCATCCGCCCGATGAAGGACGGCGTGATCGCCGACTTCACCGTCACCGAGCAGATGCTCAAGCAGTTCATCAAGAAGGTGCACGACAACAAGCTCTTCTCGCCCAGCCCGCGCATCATCATCTGCGTGCCCTGCGGCTCGACGCAGGTCGAGCGGCGCGCCATCCGCGAGAGCGCGATCGGCGCGGGCGCCGGCCAGGTCTACCTGATCGAGGAGCCGATGGCCGCGGCCATCGGCGCCGATCTTCCGGTGGCCGATGCCACGGGCTCGATGGTCGTCGACATCGGCGGCGGCACCACCGAGGTGGGCGTCATCTCGCTCGGCGGCATGGTGTACTCCGGCTCGGTGCGCGTCGGCGGCGACAAGTTCGACGAGGCGATCATCAACTACATCCGCCGCAACTACGGCATGCTGATCGGCGAGACGACCGCCGAGACGATCAAGAAGGAGATCGGCTCGGCGTTCCCGGGGTCGGAAGTGCGCGAGATGGAGGTGAAGGGGCGCAACCTCGCCGAGGGCATTCCGCGCAGCTTCACCATCAGCTCGAACGAGATCCTGGAGGCGCTCACCGAGCCGCTCAACCAGATCGTCGGCGCGGTGAAGTCCGCGCTCGAGCAGACGCCGCCCGAGCTCGGCGCCGACATCGCGGAAAAAGGCATGGTGCTGACCGGCGGCGGCGCGCTGCTGCGCGACCTGGACCGCCTGCTCATGGAAGAGACGGGGCTGCCCGTGATCGTCGCCGACGATCCGCTCACGTGCGTCGTGCGCGGCTCGGGCAAGGCGCTCGAAAAGATGGAAAAGCTCGGGAGCATCTTCGCCAACGAATGACGGAACCCCGCTGCATGCATGCTTGAGCGCGTGAAGAGCGCCGGCGCACCGGCGCGCCTCGCGCGTCCCTCTACCGCTTTACGCTTTCCGCCCCCCTGATGGACTACCAGCCGCCGCCGTTCTTCAGCCGTGGGCCCGCACCGCTGGTACGCCTGATGTTCTTCATTTCGCTCGCCGTCCTGCTGATGGTGCTCGACGCGCGCTTCCGCTATACCGAGTCGCTGCGCCAGGTGGCCGCGATCGTCGTCTACCCGCTGCAGCGCCTGGCGCTGCTGCCCGTCGACCTCGCGAACGGCGCGGCCGGCTACTTCACGAGCCTAGTGACGCTGAAGCAGGAGAACGAGCAGCTCAAGACGCGCCAGCTCGAGTCGGCGAACGACCTGCTCACGCTGGAGGCGCTGCGCGCCGAGAACGTGCAGCTGCGGCGCCTGCTCGACGCGCAGGAGCAGCTGCCGCGCAAGGCGACCTTCGCCGAGATCCTGTACACGAGCCGCGATCCGTTCTCGCGCAAGGTCGTCATCGACAAGGGCAGCCAGCAGGGCCTCCAGACCGGGCAGGCCGTGATCGACGACGTCGGCGTCATCGGCCAGGTGACGCGCGTCTACCCGCTCCTCTCCGAAGTAACTCTCGTCACCGACCGCGAGCAGGCGATCCCCGCGCAGATCGTGAGGAACGGCCTGCGCGCCGTCGTCTACGGCGGAAGCGAGCCCGGCACCCTCGAGCTGCGCTACATGCCGACCAACGCGGACATCCAGAACGGGGACACGCTCGTCACCTCGGGCATCGACGGCACCTACCCCGAAGGGCTGCCGGTCGCCAAGGTCGTGAAGATCGAGCGCGACGCCGCGTACGCGTTCGCGAAAGTGTCGTGCGTCGCGACCACCGGCCCCGACCGCCACCGGCAGGTCCTGGTGCTCGCGTACGACTGGAAGCAGCCGCCGGCTCCGCCGCAGGCCGCGGATCAGGAAGCGAAGCCCGCGGCGAAGGCGAAGCGCCCGAGGCGGCCGTGAGGAAGGCGGATCATGGCCTTTGATCCCCGCTTCCAGGGCATCCCGCGGCCGGTGAACGTCGGCTTCATGGCGCTCACCGCGGCGGCCGCGATGCTGTTCAACCTGCTGCCGTGGAGCGACGTGGTCGGGCTGCCCGACCTGCTCGCGCTGGTCATCGCCTTCTGGTGCGTGCACGAGCCGCGCAAGATGGGCATCGGCTTCGCCTGGGCGCTCGGCCTGCTCATGGACGCGGGCAACGGCGCGCTCATGGGGCAGCACGCGTTCGCGTACGCGATCCTCGCGTTCGGCGCGATCGCGCTGCACCGGCGCATCCTGTGGTTCTCCGCGTGGGCGCAGGCGGCGCACGTGCTCATTCTCCTCGTCGCGAGCGAGCTGCTGATGCTGCTCGTGCGCATGGCGGCGGGCGGCGCGTACCCGGGGCTCGCCTATTTCATCGGTCCGGTGATCGCGGGGGCGCTGTGGCCGGTGGCGACGTACGTGCTGCTCATCCCGCAGCGCCGGCCGCGCCATTCCGACGAGCCGCGCTCGATATGAGGATCGCCGAGCTCAAGAACACGCAGCGCGAGCTGCATTACTTCCAGCTGCGCGTGGGCTTCGCCGGGATGGCGGTGGTGATCGCGTTCGGCCTGCTGTTCGCGCGCTTCTTCTACCTGCAGGTCATCCAGCACGACTACTATCACACCAAGGCCGAGGACAACCGCATCTCGATCGTCCCCGTGCTGCCCAACCGCGGGCTGATCGTCGACCGCAACGACGTCGTGCTGGCGCGCAACTACGCCGCGTACACGCTCGAGATCAGCCCGAGCAAGGTCGCGAATCTCAGGGCGACGATCGACGAGCTCGCCGGCATCGTCGACATCCAGCCCAAGGACCGCCGCCGCTTCCAGAAGATGATGGAGGAGAGCAAGACGCTCGA
The DNA here is from genome assembly GCA_035651815.1 of Burkholderiales bacterium. Classification (GTDB taxonomy): domain Bacteria; phylum Pseudomonadota; class Gammaproteobacteria; order Burkholderiales; family SG8-39; genus VBDM01. The sequence goes on from DASRFB010000091.1 coordinate 2,888, forward strand.
CTCGATCCCGATCCGCATCCGGCTGACCGACGAAGAGGTCGCGAAGATCACCGTGCTCAAGTACCGGCTGCCGGGCGTCGACGTGAAGGCGCGCCTGTTCCGACAGTACCCGCTCGCCGAGCTCGCCTCGCACGTCACCGGCTACATCAACCGCATCACCGATCGCGACCTCGAGCGCATCGAGGAGGCGGGGCTCGATGCGAACTACAAGGGCACCGACCACATCGGCAAGACCGGTCTCGAGCAGAGCTACGAGCAGGAGCTGCACGGAACGACCGGCTTCGAGCAGGTCGAGATCGACGCCGGCGGGCACGGCGTGCGCACGCTGTCGCGCACCGCGCCCATCTCGGGCAACAACCTCACGCTCACGCTCGACATCCGGCTGCAGCAGGTCGCCGACGAGGCGTTCGGCGACCGGCGCGGGGCGCTGGTGGCGATCGAGCCCTCGACCGGCGGCATCCTCGCGTTCGTCTCCAAGCCCGGGTTCGACCCGAACCTCTTCGTCGACGGCATCGACCCCGCGAACTGGGACGAGCTGAACAACTCGCCCGACCTGCCGCTCAACAACCGCGCGCTCGCGGGCCTGTACCCGCCGGGGTCGACGTTCAAGCCGTACATGGCCCTCACCGCGCTCGAGGTGGGCAAGCGCACGCCGACGCAGGCGATCTTCGACCCGGGCTACTTCAACTTCGGCGGCCACCGCTTCCGCGACGACAAGGCGGGCGGGCACGGCTACGTCGACATGTACAAGTCGATCGTCGAGTCGTGCGACACCTACTACTACATCCTCGGCAACGACCTCGGCATCGACACCATGGCGCGCTTCATCGGCCAGTTCGGCTTCGGCCAGCGCACCGGCGTCGACGTCGAGGGCGAGGCGATCGGCGTGCTGCCCTCGCAGGAGTGGAAGCTGAAGCGCTTCCGCCGCCCGGAGCAGCAGAAGTGGTACGCGGGCGAGACGATCAGCGTGGCGATCGGCCAGGGCTACAACTCGTACACGCCGCTGCAGCTCGCGCAGGCGGTCGCGACGCTCGCGAACAACGGCGTCATGTACCGGCCGCACTTCGTGAACTACATCGAGAGCGCGAAGACCGGCGAGCGCACCTACGTCGAGCCCGAGCCGGTGAAGACCATCAAGCTGAAGCCGCAGAACATCCAGTTCATCAAGCGCGCGATGGTCGGCGTGAACAAGGAGGGCACCGGGGCGGCGGCGTTCCGGGGCGCCGAGTACACGAGCGGCGGCAAGACCGGCACGGCGCAGGTGATCGCGATCAAGCAGACCGAGAAATACGACGAGAAGCGCACCGCCGAGCGCCACCGCGACCACGCGCTGTTCATCGCCTTTGCGCCGGTCGAGAACCCCAAGATCGCGCTCGCGGTCGTGGTCGAGAACGCGGGCTTCGGCGCGCGCGCCGCCGCGCCCATCGCGCGCCAGGTGCTCGATTACTACCTGCTCGGCAAGCGCAAGGGCAAGCCCGCCGAAGCGGCCCCGACTCCCCAGAACGACGACGATGAGAGCGATTGACAACCTCGTGCGGCGGCTCACCGGCCGCCTCGACGGCCCGCTGCTCGGCATCGCCTTCGCGCTGCTCGCGCTCGGGCTGCTGACGCTGTACAGCGCCTCCAACGAGAACCCGGCGCGGGTGACCGCGCAGGTCGTGAACATCCTCGTCGCGTTCGCGCTGATGTGGGTGATCGCGCAGGTGTCGCCGCAGACGCTGATGCGCTTCGCGCTTCCGGTCTACATGCTCGGGCTGCTGCTCCTCGTGGCGGTGGCCTTGTTCGGCGACGTGCGCAACGGCGCCCGGCGCTGGCTCTCGTTCGGCTTCGGCAGCGTGCAGCCCTCGGAGCTGATGAAGATCGCGATGCCGCTCATGCTCGCCTGGTACTTCCACCGGCACGAGGCGGCGCTGCGCTTGCGCGACTACCTGGTCGCTATGATCCTGCTCGCCGTGCCGGTGGCGCTGATCGTGCGCCAGCCCGACCTCGGCACGGCGATGCTCGTGACCGCCGCCGGGTTCTTCGTGATCTTCCTCGCGGGGCTCTCGTGGAGGATCATCGTCGGCGGCGGGCTCGCGATCCTCGGCGCGATGCCGCTGCTCTGGGGCATGCTGCACGACTACCAGCGCAAGCGCGTCCTGACGCTGCTCGATCCCAGCCAGGATCCGCTCGGCGCCGGCTACCACATCATCCAGGCGACGATCGCGGTCGGCTCGGGCGGCCTGGTCGGCAAGGGCTGGCTGAAGGGCACGCAGACGCACCTCGAGTTCATCCCCGAGCGCTCGACCGACTTCATCTTCGCGGTGTTCTCCGAGGAGTTCGGGCTGCTGGGGAACGGCCTGCTGCTCGTCCTGTACCTCTCGCTCGTCACGCGCGGACTCATGATCGCGGCGAACGCGCCGACCTTCTTCGCGCGCCTGCTCGCCGGGTCGCTCACGCTCACGCTCTTCACCTACGCCTTCGTCAACATGGGGATGGTGAGCGGCCTGCTGCCCGTGGTCGGCGTGCCGCTGCCGTTCATCTCCTACGGCGGGACGGCGCTCGTGACGCTCTTCATCGCGATCGGGATGCTGATGAGCATCCAGAACCACCGCACCCTGGTGCAGACGTGATCGCGGGGCGAGCCGGCGGAGCTCGCGGGGCGCTCGTCGCCGTCGCCGTCGTCGCGCTGCTCGCGGCCTGCGGCACCTCGCCGAAGCGCCCCGGCGGCTATTACAAGGACGACGGGCCCGGCGCGTCGCCGCCGAGGAACGTCGAATCGGTCCCCGAGCCGACGCCCCGCGTCGAGCCGCTGCACAAGAGCGCGAACAACCCGTACACCGTCTTCGGCCGCCATTACGTCCCCGCGAAGAGCCTGCGGCCCTACAAGGAGCGCGGCATCGCCAGCTGGTACGGAAAGAAGTTCCACGGCCAGATGACCTCGAGCGGCGAGCGCTACGACATGTACAAGCTGACCGCCGCGCACACGACGCTGCCGATCCCGAGCTACGCGCGCGTCACCAACCTCAAGAACGGCCGCAGCGTCGTCGTGCGCATCAACGACCGCGGCCCGTTCCACTCGGGCCGCATCATCGATCTCTCGTACGCGGCCGCGGCCAAGCTCGGCTACGTCAACGCGGGCAGCGCGCCGGTCGAGGTCGAGGCGCTGCTGCCGGGCGACATGTCGCGGGTCGCGGAGGAGCAGCGCGCCGCGCGCGCGGCGCCCGTCGAGCCGCCGCCGCCGGTCGCGGCCGCGGTGCCGCCGGGCGCGGAAGCGCGTCCGCTCCCCGTCGAGGCCATCCCCGCCACGCCCGACGCGAAGGGCGTCTATCTCCAGCTCGGCGCGTTCTCCGCGCGCGACAACGCCGACGCGCTGCGCGCGCGCCTCGAGCGCGAGCTGTCGTGGGTCGATCGCTCGTTCGACGTGATGCCCGTCGAGGGCCTGTTCCGGGTGCGCCTCGGGCCGTATCGCGACCGCGGCGAGGCGGACGGCGTCGCCGTGCGCATCCGCGAGGCCCTGGATCTCAAGCCGGTGGTCATCGAGCGCTAGAGCGCCGGTATAATTCTCTTTTCTTCCGACGCAGCATCGATGTCACGCTTCCGAGTCGTCTCGCTTTTTTTTCTCTTCGTCTCCCTTTGCGGCGCCGCCGCCGCCCAAGCTCCCCAGCCGCCCGCGATCGCCGCGCGCGCGTGGGTGCTCATGGACGTGTCGAGCGGCGAGCCGATCGCCACCCGCAACGCCGACGAGCGCATGGAGCCGGCTTCGCTCACCAAGCTGATGACCGCGTACGTCGCCTTCTCCGCGATCCGGCAGAAGACCGTCGCGATCGACCAGGCGGTGCCGGTGTCGGTGCGCGCGTGGCGCGTGGGCGGCTCGCGCATGTTCATCCAGCCGAACAAGAAGGTGACGGTCGAGGAGCTGCTCTACGGCATGATCGTCGACTCGGGCAACGACGCCTGCATCGCGCTCGCCGAGGCCATCGCGGGATCCGAGGAAGCGTTCGTACTGATGATGAACCGCGAGGCGCAGCGCCTCGGCATGAACAATACCAACTTCACCAACGTCAGCGGCCTGCCGGATCCGAGGCACTACTCGACCGCGAACGACCTGGCGCTGTTGACGGCGGCGCTGATCCGCGACTTCCCCGAGTACTACAAGATCTACTCGGTGCGCGAGTACCGCTACAACAACATCACGCAGCTGAACCGCAACCGGCTGCTGTGGCTCGATCCCAACGTCGACGGCGTGAAGACCGGACACACCGAGAGCGCGGGCTACTGCCTGGTCGCCTCGGCGAGGCGCGGACCGCGGCGCCTGATGTCGGTGGTGCTCGGCACCGCGTCCGAGACGCTGCGAGCGCAGGAGAGCCAGAAGCTGCTCAACTACGGCTTCCAGTTCTTCGACAGCGTGCGCCTGTACCAGAAGGAGCACCCGATCAGCACGCTCGAGGTCTGGAAGGGCAGCGCCTCGCGCCTGCACGCGGGCGTGCTGCGCGACCTCTTCGTGACGGTGCCGAAGGGCGACGCGTCCAAGCTGAAGGCGGAGCTCCTGTCGGAGCAGCCGCTGATCGCGCCGATCGCGCAGGGGCAGAAGGTCGGCACGCTGCACGTCACGCTCGACGGCAAGCCGCTCGCGGACTATCCGGTGGTCGCGCTCGAGTCGGTCGGGATCGCGGGCTGGCTGGGCCGGGCGTGGGACAGCTTGCGGTTGATGTTCAAATAAACGGGAGGTCGCGATGATCTATCTCAACGGGGATTTCATGCCGCTCGAGCAGGCGAGGATTCCCGTTCTCGACCGCGGCTTCATCTTCGGCGACGGGGTCTACGAGGTGATCCCGGTGTACTCGCGGCGCGCGTTCCGCCTGCCCGGGCACCTGGCGCGGCTGCAGGCGAGCCTGGACGCGATCTCGATCGAGAACCCGCACGCGGGCGAGAAGTGGCGCGAGCTGATCGAGCGCATCGTCGCCGAGAATCCGTGGGAGGACCAGGCGGTGTACCTCCAGGTGACGCGCGGCGTCGCCAAGCGCGACCACACGTTCGTTCGCGGGGTAGCCCCCACGGTGTTCATCATGTCCAATCCGCTGGTGACGCCGTCGGCCGACGTGGTGAAGAACGGCGGCGCGGCGATCGTGCGGCCGGACTTCCGCTGGCTGCGCTGCGACATCAAGACCACCTCGCTCCTCGGCAACTGCATGCTGCGCACCGAGGCGGCGGACGCGGGCTGCACCGAGGCGATCCTGGTGCGCGAGGGCTTCCTCACCGAGGCCTCGGCGAGCAACGTCTTCGTCGTGAAGGACGGAACCGTGCTCGCGCCGCCCAAGTCCCATCTCATGCTGCCCGGCATCACGTACGACGTCGTGCTCGAGCTGCTCGCCGGAAACGGCGTGCCGCACGCGGTGCGGCCCGTGGCGGAGAGCGAGCTGCGCGCCGCCGACGAGATCTGGGTCACGTCCTCCTCGCGCGAAGTCATGGCCATCACCACGCTGGACGGCAAGGCCGTCGGCCGCGGCGAGCACGCCGGCCGCCCGGGCCCGGTGTTCGCGCGCGTCTACGCGCTCTACCAGCAGTACAAGGCGAAGGTGATGCGCGCCCCGGTTCATGCCTGAGCCAGACGCGCCGCTGCTCGCCTTCCCCTGCGAGTTCCCGATCAAGATCATGGGGCTCACGCAGAAAGGCTTCGCGCAGTCGGTGATCGAGGTCGTCGCCCGGCACGCGCCCGACTTCGATCCCGCGACGATGGAGATGCGTCCCTCGCGCGAGGGCAAGTATCTCTCGCTCACGTGCACCATTCGCGCCGTGTCGCGCGAGCAGCTCGACGCGCTCTACCGCGAGCTGTGCGATCATCCCATGGTGACCATGGTGCTCTGAATGAGCCTCACCGCTCTCGCTCCCGAAGCCGCGACCTCGCGCGCCGCGCCGGGGATGCGCGTGCGGCGCCTGGGCGTCGCCCGATACGTCGCCACCTACGAGGCGATGCGCCGCTTCACCGACGCGCGCGACGCCGCGACGCCCGACGAGCTCTGGGTGCTGCAGCACCCGCCCGTGTATACCGTCGGCCTCGCCGGGCGGCCGCAGCACCTGCCGCGGGGATCGACCATTCCGCTCGAGCGCATCGATCGGGGCGGTCAGATCACGTATCACGGTCCCGGCCAGGCGATCGTCTACACGCTCGTCGACCTGCACCGGCGCGCCATCACCGTGCGCGGTCTCGTGCGCCTGATCGAGCAGGCGGTCATCGACCTGCTCGCCGGGCACGGCGTCGCGGCCGACCGCAAGGCCGGCGCGCCCGGCGTGTATGTGCGCGGCGCGAAGATCGCGGCGCTCGGCCTGCGCGTGCGGCGAGGATGCGCGTACCACGGCGTCGCCCTGAACGTCGACATGGACCTCTCGCCTTTCGGCGACATCGATCCGTGCGGCTACCCGGGCCTCGCGGTCACGCAGACGTCCGCGCTCGGCGTCCCGGGGAGCACCGACGCGCTGGGCGAGGCGCTCGCGCGGCGCATCGCGTCGCTCCTGGAGCCGCCGCGATGAGCGCCACCCGGGAAAAGGGCGCCGCGAAGATCCTTCGCCGCACCATCCCGCTCGTCCCGGCCGCGAAGCTGAAGAAGCCCGGGTGGATCCGCGTCAAGGCCGCCTCCGAAGGCTCGCGCTTCCACGACATCAAGCGCATCCTGCGCGAGAAGTCGCTGCACACCGTCTGCGAGGAAGCGAGCTGCCCCAACATCGGCGAGTGCTTCGGCAAGGGCACCGCGACCTTCATGATTCTCGGCGACCTGTGCACGCGGCGCTGCCCGTTCTGCGACGTCGCGCACGGCGTGCCGCGGCCGCCCGACGCGGACGAGCCCGCGCACCTCGCCGAGACCATCGCGGCGCTCGGGCTCTCGTACGTCGTCATCACCAGCGTCGACCGCGACGACCTGAAGGACGGCGGCGCGCAGCACTTCGCCGACTGCATCCGCGCCGTGCGCGAGCGCTCGCCCCACACGAAGATCGAGATCCTCGTTCCCGACTTCAGGAAGCGCGCCGCGCTCGCGCTCGACACCCTCGGCACCGCGTTGCCCGACATCATGAACCACAACCTCGAGACCGTGCCGCGGCTCTACAGGCAGGCGCGTCCCGGCGCGGACTACGCGCAATCGCTCGCGCTGCTGCGCGATTTCAAGGCGCGATATCCCGGCATCCCCACGAAGTCCGGCCTGATGATCGGGCTGGGCGAGACCGACGACGAGATCATTCACGTCATGCGCGATCTGCGCGCGCACGAAGTCGACATGATCACCATCGGACAGTATCTCCAGCCTTCGGCGCACCATCATCCCGTCATGCGCTACGCCGGGCTCGAATTGTTCGAGCAGCTCGAGCGCGAAGCCGGGCGGCTCGGCTTCCAACACGCCGCCGTCGGGCCGATGGTGCGCTCCAGCTACCACGCCGACCGCCAGGCGCACGAAGCGGGCGTCGCCTAGCCGCCTGTCCGGGGCCTCGCACAGAAGAGCCGGCGTGCTCCGCGCAGTTCGCCAGAGGAATCAACCGCTTGATCCGCGCGGCGCCGGATAACACATCCGTCGACCCCAAGCCGGAGCCGCAAGCCACTGAAGGAATTGACAGTTGACGCGAGCGGAGTCCCGACCGTACCTTGTTATCCGGCAGATTTGCCGACTATTGGACGTTAGGTTTCTTGGGCCATCACATGCTAAAGAATAGTCTCCCGCTCTCATCTCTGCCGTTGCGCCGACGTACGCACAGTCCGACTGCGGTATCGTTTACGGAAAGTATTGGGCGTTCGTTTTTTCTACGCCCGCCAATTGGTCGTCACTCTGTGGCGCGGACCGGGTAGTCGGCGCACCGGTCGTCTTTTGGCCGGTAGGTTCTACATTCGCAGATTCCGCGGCGGTCATGTACGTCAATGTCAGCGCGAAGGACGAGCCCTCCCTGCCGGAATTTGTGACGTTTTCTCAGAGCCTGTTTCGACAGCGAGCACCAAATGTAGTGTTCGTGCCGTTGCAACCTATCGAAGTGACACCAAAGCTACGGGCGCTACACTTCTCCGCAAGTGGAGACCCTGGAGGAAACGTTGAGCGCATAACCTACGTCGAAGGCCCAACTGCGTATTTCATACTCGTGCTGTCCGCGCGCAACCTCAAGGCGCTCGAACAGGCTCAGCCATCGTTTAACGAGCTTCTTCGGTCGTTTGTGCCCATGTCCGCGACAGTGCAGAAATGAAGAAACCTAACCTGCCCATCGAGTCGGACCTTCGCAAGCGGGCTTCGCCCGTTTGCTCGGCCGCTCATGGGCGACGTTAGGTGTATTGGATGCTGCGCGAGATCAAAAATGTCCAGCAGATCGCGGGCGAGAAGCCGCGTCGTTGGTTCTTTTCGCACGAGGCGGATTTGCTGGTCTGGTTCGGCGAAGACGGTATGCCATTTGCGTTTCAGCTGGCGTACGGGAAGTATCGCGAGGAACACGCAATCCGGTGGAAGACCGGAGTCGGTTTCGAGCACTATAAGGTCGACACCGGCGTGTACGGCAGAGAGCTGCCTCTGCTCGTCGCGGACGGGATATTCCCCGCAGGGAAGGTCATCGAGCAATTCCAAAAGCTGGCAGCGGAAGTGCCGTCCAACATCGTCGATTTCATATGCGCACGTCTGCGCGAACATCCCGAGTTCGGTGACGATTCCTGACAGCCCGGGACTCGGCAGGGGTTGAAATGATCCCGACCCGACTCTCCATCGTCACCTACAACCTCTGGCTCACCGAGCGCTGGCCCGCGCGCGCGGCCGCGCTCGAGCGGTTCCTCTCGCTGTTCGCGCCGGACATCCTCTGCGTCCAGGAGCTGCAGCGGCCGACGCAGGAGTTTCTCGACCGCGTGCTGAAGGGGCACGCGCGCGTGCGCGATCCGCTTCCCGGCTGGACGAACGAGAGCAATATCTATTGGAATGGTGCGATGCTGGAGGAAGCGGAGCACGGAACCGAGGAGGTCGGCCATCTCGAGCCCGAGCGGCGCCTGTTCTGGGCGCGGCTGCGCGTCAAATCCTCGAAGCGGTCGGTCTTCGTCTCGACCGCGCATCTCACCGGTCCCAAGCACGCCGACGAAGGCGAGACCGGCGTGTCGCCGCGGGTGAAGCAGCTGAAGCGCATCGCCGAGGAGCTCGGGCGCCTGGTGCGCGAGGGCGAGGCCGCCTTCTTCATGGGCGACATGAACGACGCGTACCACCCGCAGCGCGTGCTCGGCCGCGCCGGGTTCACGAGCTGCTTCGCCGCGCTGGGGATGCAGAGCCCGCCGACGTTCCATTGCTATCCGACCGCGGGGATAGAGCCGGGCGCGCCGACGGTGACGGAAGCGATCGACCTGATCGTCGCGAACAGGCACGCG